>NZ_JBIRPD010000003.1:0-227256 GCF_044332485.1 Streptomyces sp. NPDC017056
TCTGGCGTTGACTTTTGGCACGCTGTTGAGTTCTCAAGGAACGGACGCTTCCTTTGTGCCTGTTTCACCAGGCTCTCCGGGCGCTTCCCTTCGGTCTTGCGTTTCCGACTCTATCAGATCCTCGCGGTCCTGATTTTCGCCGGTGCGTTTCGGCTTTTCGGCTTCTTCGCGGTTCCAACCTTACCAGATCCGTTCGGCGTTTCTGCTTTCCGTTTCCGGCTCCCTGTTGGAGCGGGGTGGCCGTCCGGCTTTCGCTTTTCGGCCTTTCCGACTCTATCATATCCGTTTTTCGTTCCGGGCTTCCGGTGAAGGAAGCTGTCGGTTCGAATTCGAATCCGATTCCCCGTCGGAGGGGGTTGTTCGCGCCTTCCGGCGTGATCACTACTTTAGCGCTTTCGCCCGGTGACTCATAATCGAGTCGGCGGTTCGAATTCCGGCATGCCGAAATTTTCCCGTTCGGGAGTCGTGCAGTAGTGGTTGTGCCGCCGGTGCGGCGCGAGGGGCCGCCGCAGAACCGTTACGGCTCCGTGGCAACTCGGAGAACACTACGTACGGGCGGAAGCCATGTCAACCACCGCCGGTCAAGCGGTTATCTCCCGCCGGAGGCCCCGTCAGCCGAGACCCCGGAGGCCCGTCAGTCGAGGTCGGTGAGCCGGCCGTCCGCGTCCGGCTGGGCGTCCTCGACCCGGCACAGCAGGCGGGTCAGCATCTCCCCGAGCGAACCGCGCTCCTCGGGAGAGAGGTCCTGGAGCAGCTCCTCCTCGAAGACCGAGGCCATCCGCATCGCCTCGACCCACTTCTCGCGCCCCTCCTGGGTCAGCTCCACGATGACGCGAACGCGGTTGGCCTCGTCGCGCTCCCGCGTCACCAGGCCCTCGCTCGCCATCCGGTCGATGCGGTGGGTCATGGCGGCGGGGGTAAGGCCGAGGCGCTTGGCCAGTTCGCCGGGGCCCATTTGATAGGGCGCGCCCGCGACGACCAGGGCCTTCAACACCTCCCACTCCGCGTTGCTCATGTTCAGGGTGGCGGTCTGCCGCCCGTAGGCGACGTTCATCCGGCGGTTGAGGCGCTGCAGTGCGGAGACGACCTGCTCCACCTGCGGATCGAGGTCTTGGAACTCTCGCTGGTAAGCCGCGATCTGTTCCTCGAGGCTCGGCTCGGCGGAGCTGTGGGCCGCATCTGAGGGCTCTGGCATGCCGGGAAGTATGGCACGAGACTCATTGGCACTGAAGTCCTTCGGCATGTACTCTTTAGCTTCGAACTTTAGTGTTGAACTCTTCAGGGTGTGACTGTCTAGTCCCCTTCGATCTGACCTAGGTAGGTGAGTGTGACCACCGCGATGGGCGCCGCGCTGCGCCGGATCCAGCTGGGCAACGCGCTGAGCGCGTTCGGCAACGGCTTCACGGTTCCGTATCTCTACGTCTATGTGGCGAAGGTGCGGGATCTGGGCGCGGGCACGGCCGGTCTCGTGCTGATGATGCTGGCCGTCGCCGCGCTCCTCGTGCTGCCGTTCACCGGCTGGGCGATCGACCGGCGGGGTCCGCTGCCGGTCGCCGTCGTGGGTGCCGTCACCGCTGCCGCCGGGTCGCTCGGGCTGGGCCTGTCCACCACCGGTCCCCTGGTCGTCCTGTCCGGCGTGGTGCTCGGCGCCGGTATCGCGGTGATCCAGCCGGCCCTGGCGACGATGATCGTCTGGTGCTCGACGGCGGTCACCCGCTCGCGGGCGTTCGCCACCCAGTTCTTCCTGAACAACCTGGGCCTGGGCATCGGCGGGCTGATCGGCGGCCTGCTCGTCGACGAGACGGCGGCCGGCAGCTTCGTCCGGCTCTTCGCGATCGAGGCCGTGATGTTCCTGGTGCTGGGCGCGGCCATCGCGACCGTACGGCTGCCCCGTGCGCCGCGGGTCGAGGACGCGGTGCCGGGCGAGGCCCGCGCCAAGGGCGCGCTGGGCTCGCTGTTCACCGACCGCCGCATGATGTGGCTGTGCCTGCTGGGCTTCGTGCTGTTCTTCGCCTGCTACGGCCAGTTCGAGTCGGGGCTCGCGGCGTACGCCACCGAGGTGACGCGCATCGCGCCGTCCACGCTCGGTATCGCGCTGGCCGCCAACACGGCGGCGATCGTGGTGGCCCAGTTCGTGGTGCTGAAACTGGTCGAGCGGCGGCGGCGCAGCCGGGTGATGGCCGTGGTCGGGCTGATCTGGACCGTCGCGTGGCTGGCGGCGGGGCTGTCGGGCCTGGTGCACGGTGCGCACGCGATCGCCACCACTTTGCTGATCTCGACCTACGCCCTGTTCGGTATAGGGGAGTCGATGCTCTCTCCGACGATGGCACCGCTGGTGGCCGACCTGGCACCCGCTTCCCTGGTCGGTCTGTACAACTCGGTTTTCGCCCTGGTGAAGCAGATCGCGCTGGCGGTCGGCCCGCCGGTGGGCGCCTTCATGGTGGGCTTCGGGCTGTCCGCCCCGTACATCGGGATGCTGGTGCTCTGTGCCGTCGGCATCAGCGTGCTGGCGCTGCGGCTGGGGCGGATGCTGAGCCCGGCGCAGGACAACCCGCACGTCCGGGTGTTCGCGCCGGCGGCCCCGGAGGCGGCTGTGGCGGACGCCGACGTGTCCGCGGTGCCGCGGCGGGAATCCGTTACGGCGGTGGCGTGACGTCCGCCCTCGTGGACACGTCCCCGTAAACAGGTGAGCGAGGCCGCCGGGCCGATCCGGCGGCCTCGTCCTCATGTGCGGCCCGGCCTCAGTACGGCATATACGGCCTGTCTCATATACGGCACGGGATCACTCGCGCGGCAGCGCGAACTCGCACCAGACGGCCTTGCCGCCGCCCGGTGTCCGCCGGGAGCCCCAGGCCGAGGCGATCGTCGCGATGATCGAGATGCCGCGGCCCGCCTCGTCGCCGGGCTCGGCCCGGCGCCGCCGCGGCAGGTGGTCGTCGCCGTCCGTCACCTCGACGATCAGCCGGCGGTCCGTACGGCGCAGCCGCAGCCGCATCGGGGGCGTGCCGTGCTGGAGCGAGTTGGCGACCAGTTCGCTGGCCGCCAGGACGCCGAGGTCGTGCAGCTCGGGGGAGAAGCGCCAGGAGGCGAGCACCCCGGAGGCGAAGGCGCGGGCGCGGGGCGCCGCTTCCGTACCGCCGTGCAGTTCGAGGGCGGCGTTGTGGAACAGCTCGGCGTCGTGGCCCGTGCGGGCCGGGTGCTGGAGGACCAGGACGGCCACGTCGTCGTCGTGGTCGGTGGAGATGCCGAGGGCGCGCAGCAGCCGGTCGCAGATGATGTCCGGGGCTCCGGTCGCGCCGGCGAAGGCTCGTTCCAGGGCCTCCACGCCGTGGTCGATGTCCTTGTCGCGGCGCTCGACCAGACCGTCCGTATAGAGGACGGCGCTCGAACCCGGCCCCAGCGGGACGCTGCCGGAGGTGTGCAGCCAGCCGCCGGTGCCCAGCGGCGGGCCGGTGGGCTCGGCGGCGCGGTGGACCGTTCCGTCGGCGTCGCGCACCAGGATGGGCAGGTGTCCGGCGGAGGCGTAGACCAGGCGGCCCTCGTTGGGGTCGTGGACCGCGTAGACGCAGGTCGCGATCTGGCTGGCGTCGATCTCGGCGGCCAGTCCGTCGAGCAGTTGGAGCACCTCGTGGGGCGGCAGGTCGAGCCGGGCGTAGGCGCGGACGGCGGTCCGCAGCTGTCCCATGACGGCGGCGGCCCGTACGCCCCGGCCCATGACGTCGCCGATGACCAGGGCCGTGCGGCCGGCGCCGAGGGTGATGACGTCGTACCAGTCGCCGCCGACCGCGGCGTCCGTGCCGCCCGGCTGGTACGTCGCGGCGACCCGCAGGTCGTCGGGCTGTTCCAGCTCCTGCGGCAGCAGGGACCGCTGGAGGGTCACGGCGGCGGCGCGCTGGCGTGCCTCGCTGGCGCGCAGCCGTTCGGTCGATTCCACCTGGTCCGTGACGTCGGCGCCGAAGACGAGGACGCCGCGGTGCGGCGCCACGCAGGCGACTTCGGGGTCGGGGGCCGGGCCGCTGGCGGCGACCTCGATGGGGGTGCAGGTGAACGTGTAGTACCCGTCGCGGGACTGGTCGGCGCCGGCGCCGCCGGGCACCCGGCGGGACTTGACCGTACGGGGCCGGCCGCTGCGCAGGACCTGGTCCATCAGCGGCAGCAGGCCGAGCGCGTCCAGCTCGGGCAGCGCCTCGCGCGCGGTGGCGCCGGGCGGGCGGGGGCCGAAGACGGTGGCGTACGCGCCGTTGACGTACGCGATGCGGTGCTCGGGTCCGTACACGACCGCCACCAGCGCCGGGACCTTGCCGAGGATGTCGTGGACGGAGAGCGCGTCGACGCTGGGCGTGCGGCCGGGGCCGGCGGCCGCGCGGTCGTCGGCGGCGCCCGCTTCGGGGTGTTCGGCGCGGGCGGCGGGGACCGGGCCTGGGCCCGGCGGGCCGCCGGAAGGCTGGGAGGACGACACGGCCGGCACGGGCGCGGCGGCCGGGTCGGTCCTGGCGGCGCCCCGCCGCTGTGTGCCGGGGAGACGGGCGCTCCAGCGCGTGAAGTTCACGGAGGGGTACCTCTTACTTCGCGTCGTCGCGCGGGATCGGGCCGTCGGTTCGGGGGGAGCGTCCGCGGCCGCGCCGGGAGGGCCCCGGCGTGGCGGACGCGGGGAGCGGTGTCGGCTGGGGGCACGCTCGGCGCCCTCTGGCGGATTGCAGCAAACGTCCAGAATCCTCGTGATTGTCACTCTTTGCAGATACGAGCCCACCCATGGTCACACGTCCAGTGTGGCCGACCGGACTGACATCCGTCAGACGCCGGAGCAGCGAGGTGGAGTTCCTGACTCCGGTACGCGCGTGCCCGCGTGGCCGCGGTACGGCCTTCGGCACGGCGTTGTGGCAGGCCACCGTCCGGCTTGACGGGCGGGCCGCCGCCGGCCGGAACGTACGCCTACGGGTGGCCCCGGTAGCGGGGGCCCGGCAGTCGTACGATCCGACGGCGTACGACGGGGCGTCAGCTCGTCTCGTTGTGGCGGCCGGTGCCCGCGGCGAGCTCGAACTCGGCGCGCGGGTGCTCCAGCGAGCCGAGCGAAACGATTTCGCGCTTGAACAGACCGGCGAGCGTCCACTCGGCGAGCACCCGCGCCTTGCGGTTGAAGGTCGGCACCCGGCTCAGGTGGTACACGCGGTGCATGAGCCACGCCGGGTAGCCCTTCACCTTGCGCCCGTACACGTGCGCGACGCCCTTGTGGAGCCCGAGCGAGGCCACCGACCCCGCGTACTTGTGCGCGTAGTCCACGACGGGCCCGCCGCGCAGCGACGCCGCGACGTTCCGGGCGAGCACCCTGGCCTGGCGCACCGCGTGCTGGGCGTTGGGCGCGCACTCCTTGCGCGGCTCGTCGGGCTTCGCCGGCTCCTCGGCCGTCAGGTCGGGCACCGCGGCCGCGTCCCCCGCCGACCAGGCGTGCCCGGCCCCGTCGACCTGTAGGGCGGCCGTGCACTTGAGGCGGCCGCGTGCGGTGAGCGGCAGGCCGGACGCCGCGACGATGGGGTGCGGCTTGACGCCGGCGGTCCACACCAGGGTGCGGGCCGGGAAGCGCGAGCCGTCACTCAGGACGGCGACCCGTTCCCCGCACGACTCCAGCCGCGTGTCCAGCCGAACGTCGATGTTGCGTGCGCGCAGCTCGCGTACCGCGTACTGGCCCATCTCCGCGCCCACCTCGGGCAGGATGCGGCCGGTCGCCTCGACCAGGATCCACTTCATGTCCCCTGGCTCGACGTTGTGGTAGTAGCGCGAGGCGTAGCGCGCCATGTCCTCCAGTTCCGCGAGGGCTTCCACGCCCGCGTAGCCGCCGCCGACGAACACGAAGGTCAGGGCGGCGTCGCGGAGCGCCGGGTCGCGGGTGGAGGAGGCGATGTCGAGCTGTTCCAGCACGTGGTTGCGCAGGCCGATGGCTTCCTCGACGGTCTTGAAGCCGATGCCCGCCTCGGCGAGGCCGGGCACCGGGAGGGTCCGCGAGACCGAGCCGGGCGCCAGCACCAGTTCGTCGTAGGGGAGTTCGAGGCTGCCGGTGCCGGCTTCCCTGGTGGCCGGCGTCTCGATCGTGGCCGTGCGTCCCTCGTGGTCGAGCGCGGTGACCTCGCCGATGACGACCTTGCAGTGCGGCAGCACCCGGCGCAGCGGTACGACGACGTGCCGTGGCGAGATGGAGCCGGCCGCGGCCTCCGGGAGGAACGGCTGGTAGGTCATGTACGGCTCGGGGTCCACCACGACGATTTCGACGGCGGCCCGCCGCAGCTCCTGTTTCAGCTCCCGCTGGAGGCGCAGGGCCGTGTACATCCCCACGTAGCCACCGCCGACAATGAGAATGCGCGCCCGTTGCTTCACAGAGGTTCTCCTCGCGACGTCGAACAGTTCGACCCTTCCCAGCGCGGCGCGGTCCGACACGGTGCCGGCCGAAACGGCGCGCGGCAACGCGGTACGGGTGGCGCTCGGCGACGGGCACGGCACCACCCGGCACTGCGCCCCCGGGAAGACACAGCTCCGTTCCATGACGCACCGGCAACACGGCTTTGTCCACAGGCCCGGCGAAATGTACGACCGGTACCGGACGCCGGTCCGGACGCCGGGACTCCGCGTGGCGGGCCGCAGGAGCGCAGGTCAGGTGGCGGGCGCGCAAGGGCCGGCGGATACGGAATCGGGGCGGATCGGGCCCGTACTCCGATCGGGGCACGGACTGTGCGGAACTGCCCTCTTCATTCTTGACCTGGGCTCAACTATGTTCGTACCTCGTTGGGGTGCAGCCTCGCGTCGACACGTCGTTACACCCCAGCAGTCAGGGCGGGGAGTCTCCGGGGGGAGACGTCATTACCGGGGGATATCTATGCACATTCAGGGCTCTCATTGGCCGACTGCCGTAGCCGCCGCTTCACCTGGCGCAGAGGGCAGGGGGAACGGCAACACTCATTCCGGCGCAGGCCGGAGCACACCGCTGCGGGTGGACGCGCAGCGCAACCTCGAACACGTGCTGCGCGCGGCGCGCGAGGTCTTCGGCGAGCTGGGGTACGGCGCGCCCATGGAGGACGTGGCACGGCGGGCGCGGGTCGGCGTAGGGACGGTCTACCGGCGCTTTCCCAGCAAGGACGTGCTGGTCAGGCGAATAGCCGAGGAGGAGACCGCCAGGCTGACCGATCAAGCGCGTACGGCGCTCGGCCAGGAGGACGACCCGTGGTCGGCGCTGTCGCGCTTCCTGCGGACCTCGGTCGCCTCGGGCGCCGGGCGGCTGCTGCCGCCGAGCATCCTGCGGGTCAGCGCCGACACGTCCGGCGTCCCGGGGGCCCCGGGCGGCGCGTCCGGCGCCTCCGAGGCCGGCGAGGCGCGGGTGCCGCAGCAGCGGCAGGCGTACGGCGCGGACGGCCTGACGTCCGACGTGCCGGCGGAGTTCCGCGTAGTGGCCCAGCGCGGCGCACCCGAGGCGGAGTCCTCGGACGCGCTGCCGACGGTGCCGAACGGCGTCGCGAGCGGCATACCGAACGGGACGCCCGCCCGCGCGGCCGGCCCGCTGGAGGCGACGGGTGAGCCCGCCGTCGACGGCGGCACCCAGGCGCTGCTGGAGGTCGTCGGGCAGCTCGTCGAGCGTGCGCGCTCGGCGGGCGAACTGCGCGCCGACGTGACGGTCGCCGACGTGCTGCTCGTCATCGCCACGGGTGCGCCGTCCCTGCCGGACCCCGCCCAGCAGCAGGCCGCCTCGGCCCGGTTGCTGGAAATCCTGCTGGAGGGGCTGCGGTCGCGGCCTGCCCGGTGAGGGTGCGGTGAAGTGAGGCGGAGCGGGGTGCGGGACCGGCATCGGGCCGGGTTCCGTGTCCCGCTTCTGCCGTGGTGCCCGCCTGCCGCCACGCATCGGCGAAGCATTCCCCGTACGGGTGACCGCTAGTGCTCCGCACGGGCAACTCGCACCGGACGAGTGGTTGGTGTGCTTACCGTGCAAGCGCGGGACGGTGATGTGTCACGCTGGCGCCGTGTTCCGGAGTGACGGCGTGTTCGGGGGCCTCGGCGATGGGTGTTGACGGGCAGGACGACCAGCGCGACGTCACGAGTGGCGCGGCACAGCGGCACGCCCCTCAGGTACCCGGGCAGAAACGTCCGTTCGGGCGTGCCGACGCGCCCCGTTCCCAGGACCGGCACGACCGGGCCGACGACGGCTGCCGGCCGGAAGCGGGCGAGCGGAGCGTGCCCCAGCAGCGCGAGCGCGTCGACCGGCCGCGCGAAGCGCAGGGAGCGCCCGCCTGGGCCGCGGGCTCCAAGGGACCCGTGACACCGGCCCCGGAGGCGGGGCAGCCGGCCCTCCCGCCCTCCGACGGCGAGTTGATCTCCCGTATGCGGGGCGGCGACGACAGCGCCTACGAGGAGCTGTACCGCCGGCACGCCGCCTCCGTACGGCGCTACGCGCGCAGCTGCTGCCGGGACGCGCACACCGCCGAGGACCTGACCGGCGAGGTCTTCGCGAGCACCCTCCAGGCGGTACGCGGCGGGGCGGGGCCCGACTCCGCCGTACGGGCCTACCTGCTGACCACCGTCCGCCGGGTCGCCGCCGCCTGGGGCAGGACCGCCAAGCGCGAACAACTGGTCGAGGACTTCGCGGTGTTCGCGGTGTCGGCTGCCGGCGCTTCGCCGGCCGACGACACGCTCGACCTCGGCGCGGACGTGCGCGCCATGCACGAGGCCGAGCAGTCCATGGCCGTACAGGCGTTCCGGAGCCTTCCTGAGCGCTACCAGACCGTGCTGTGGCACACCACGATCGAGGACGAGTCGCCGAGCCAGGTCGCGCCGCTGCTCGGGCTGTCGGCCAACGCCACGGCCGTACTGGCCCACCGCGCCCGCGAGGGACTCAAGCAGGCTTACCTCCAGGCGCACGTCAACCACACGCTGACCGCCGGGGGCGACTGCGCGCGGTACGCGGACCGGCTCGGCGCGTACGCGCGCGGCGGACTGCGGGTGCGGGCCGAGCGGGGGCTGCGCAAGCACCTGGAGGACTGCGCCCGTTGCCGTACGGCGGCCCTGGAGGTCGCGGACGTCAACGAGCGGATCCGCGTCGTCCTGCCGGTCGCGGTCGTCGGCTGGTTCGCCGCCGGGTACGCGGCCAAGGCGGCAGCGGCCGTGGTGGGGCTCGGCGGCGCCGGCGCTGCCGCGGGTGCCGGTGCGGCCGCCGCGGCGGGCGGGGCCGGTTCGGTTGCCGGTGCCGGTGGGGCCGGGGCTGCCGCGGGTGCGAGTGGGGCCGGCGGGGCGGGGGCCGCGGTCGGCGAGGGACTCGGGGTGCCCGCGAAGGTGGGCATCGCCGCCGGGCTGGCGATCGTGGCGGGCGCCGCGCTCGCGCTGGCGCTGACCGGCGACCCGCAGCCGAAGTCCCGGCCGCAGGCCCGGCAGCCCGGCGCGGCCTCGTTCGCGCCGCAACCGTCCCCGACGGATCCGCCGGAGCGCGCGCCCGCGCAGCCGCCCCCGACGCCCACGCCCTCGGCCTCGGCCTCGGCGCCCGCCCCACCGGCCTCCCCGGAGCCCGCACCGGCCCCGACGCCACCGCAGTCGTCCCCCGCACCACCCGGCCCCGCTCCGCGCCCGCCGCACTCCCCCCGACCGCCCGTCCCGCCCCGGCCCACCCCACGGCCGACGCCCACCCCGCCGGCGCCCGCCCCTTCCCCGTATCGCATCAGCGCACTGGCCTTCGACTTCATGGGGGACGGCAGCAAGCCGGAGGTGCGGGCGGCGCGGAGCAGCTGGATGTGGCAGCGGCAGGGGCCGCGCATCGGCGGCAAGCGGTACGGGCACGGGGTGACCGTGCACGCGCCGTCGTCCGTGACCATCGACCTGAACCGGCAGTGCACGGCGTACGACGCCTTCGCCGGCGTGGACGACATGGGGCTCGGCCTGGGCGCGCTGCGCTTCTCCGTCTACGCGGACGGGCAGCGGCTCTGGCGCTCGGCGGTGCTGCGCGGTGGCCGGCCCGCCGTCCCCGTGCACGTGCCGCTGTCGGGCCACAAGACGCTGCGGCTGGTCGTCGAGCCCGGGTCGGCCAACACCGTGATGTTCCTGGGCGACTGGGCGCAGTCGCAGATCACCTGCCGCTGAGCGGCGCGCTCCCGTCCCCGCGCCTCTCAGAGCCTCGGCCGCGGCACCACTCCGCCCGCCACCGCCCGCTGGCGCGGCGCGGCCGTGCCCGTCCAGCAGGTGCCGCGCCGGGCGAGGAGGCGCCGCAGCCACAGTTCGGTGGAGACCAGCTCGGCGAGGCCGTCCAGCGGCAGGGCGGCGCCCTCCGCCGCCGCCCTGAGGGCCTTCCGTACGACCCTGGCCTCCACCAGGCCCGCGTCGGCGAGCAGCGGGGTGTCGAAGAGGCCGACCACGTCCCCTATGGAGGTGCGCAGGCCGGCCCGTACGGCTGCCGCGTGGGTGAGGTGCGAGGTGGCGCCCCAGCCGGGCGGCAGGTCGCGGATGCCGGCGCCGGACAGCACGGCGCGCAGTACCGACGCCCGCGCCCCCGGTTGCACGCGGAGCGTGTCCGGCAGCGCGCGGCACGCCAGCACCACCTGGTTGTCCAGGAAGGGGGCGTGCAGCCGTTGGTTGCGCACCTCCACGGCCTGTTCGAAGATCCGGTGGTCGGCGGCGTGGCGGGCCAGCGCGGCGCGCGCCCGTCGCTCCCCCGGCCGTCCGACGGCGGGCGACCGGGAGGCCGCGGCGTTGAGACGAACCGATACTTCGGCCAGCGCCTCCCCCGTGAGCCAACGCGCCGCAGGCCCGGGACGGCACCAGGAGAGCGCCGCCAGCGAGGCGTCCACCGCCCCGCCGCCCGCCACCGGCTCGTCGGTGAACCGCCGCTCCCTCAGGCGCGTCGCCGTGTCGGAGATGCCTGCCCCGTAGGACGTACGGGCCAGCTTCCGGGCGGCGCGGTAGACCGTGAACGGCACCAGGGCGGACTGCGACAGCGGCCCGTCGGCCTTGGCCAACGCCGTGACGGGCCGCAGCAGATGCCGTCTGCGGCGGTCCATGAGGAGGTCGGCGAGGCGGGCCGGGTGCGCGTCCAGCACCTGCCGCGCGCCGGCACCGACGAAGTGGTCGGCGCTGCCCGCCAGGAGGCGCCTGCGGTGACGGCCGGCCGTGACGAGCGAAGGGCCCGGCTCGTCCGTGAGCGGCCCGCCCTCCAGGTCCGCGTACGGGAGGGCCTCCTCGCCCGCCGCCACGACCACGTGACGGAGGCGCGGATTGGCGGCCATGCTGCGGGCCCGCTCCAACTCGGCCTCGCGGTACGGCTGCCCTCCGTGGGTGGCACGGTCGTTGAACGTGACGGCCAGCAGGCGCTCGCCGCGCCCGTTGACCGTGCCGGGCACCCCGGGCAGCCCCGCCGCGAGCAGCGCCAGGGTGGCGGAGGCGCTGCCCCCCGAGAGGTCGGCGCCCACCCCGGGGACCGGCGCGCCGCGCGCGGCCCGCCGCTCGGCCGGTCCCATACCCGGCACCGGGCCCGGGTCCAGCCCGCCCAGCCCGTCCGGGGCCGGCGCGTGCCGGGGGCCGGACAGCCGCGCCCGCACGGCCTCCACCAGCGCGTCCCGCACGCCGTCCACGGCCTGCTCCGGGGGCAGCTGGGGCGCCGCGACGGCGAGCGACGACGCCGGCTCGTACGAGGTGATGTCGCTGCTGCCGCCGCGCAGGACGAGCGCGTGGCCGGGCGGCACCCGCCGTACGCCCTCGTAGGGCGTGCCGGCGCCCAGCGCCTCGGGCGCGTCCGGGCAGGCCAGCAGGGCGGCCAGGTGCCCCACGTCGAGGTTGGCCTCGATGAGGTCGGCGAGCGGCAGGGCGGCCGTCGCGTACGCCGTGCCGCCCGCCCACGGGGTGTGGAAGACGGGCCGGGCGCCCGCCAGGTCGCCGGTGACGGTCAGCCGCCGGCCGACCTGTACGACGGCCGTGTAGCTGCCGGGCCAGGCCGTGAGGTGGCGCAGCGCGCCGCCGCGGGCCGCGAACAGGCCGACGCGCAACTGGTCGTCGGTGGCGCCGCAGACGCCGAAGACGGCGAGCCGGGTCTGCGCGTCGGCCTGAACGACGCGCACCTCGTCGGGGCGCCAGTCGCCGACCGCCCACAGCGGGTCGGGGTCGCCCCACAGGAGCTGGGCGCCTACGGGGAGGACCGTGCGGGCCTCCTCGGTGGGGGCCGGTCCCGTGCCGGTACTGCTCCACCCCACCAACCAGCGCATCGCCGCCTCCACCCTGTTCGCCGCCGCCGGGCGACTCCCGTCCGTCCGCCGACGCGGAAGCCCGCCCACCTCAGGGAGCGCCCCTGAGGGTCGGCAGGGTGGACCGGACCGCCGCCCCGCACAGCGGATTGCCAAGCTTTTGTGCGGACCATGCTGCCACGACAGCGGCATTCAAGAGACGCCGAAGAGGGCCTGTATACGGGGGTGTTCGATCGTAGGGGCGCGGCGGGCGGCGCTCGTCCGCAACGGGTTCAGGGCGAGTTCGGGGTGCGTTCGGCGCGAGCACTGCCGGAAGGAGGCCGTGGTGGTGTATGAAGGGCGCTTCGCCCACGGGCCGTCCACGGGCGGGCAGTCGTACCGGCGCCGATGCGCGCTGCGTCGAGGCGGCGGCACACCGCGACGGCGTGAAGGCGACGCGCCGTTCGGGTCCGGGCGGCCCGAATCCAAACCGCCTTACAGCTATTTTCGGCCAAAATCCGTGCGTCCTCCGCCGGTTGGCCCGATACCGGCCGGCCCGCGGCAGGGCCCGGCCGGTCAGCCTCCAGGGCCGCCTGGCCGCACGTCCGATCACCCGCAGGACCGCCGCGCGAAAGCGCCGGGCCGCCGCGCGAAAGCCTCCGTCCGCTCCCCGGACCGCACCGGCCGACCCGTCCGGCACAACGCGACAGCCCGGGAGGCGGGACTCGCCCCCCGGACCGGACCGCCACCCGCGGGGAATGAGGCGGCGGTGTCCCCCAGCCCACTGGATCCAGTGCAGCGGGCCGACCCACGCAGATTTCATGGAAGCGCTCCCGCAGCGGCCCGGGCAGCGCGCACACACGGGCGCACGGCAACACGTACCCGGAGCACATGCCAAACCCCTCGCGGACGCTTGGACTGGAAACCCGCCATCCGGGACATCGGCCCTTAACGGTAGGGATTCGGCGAACTACTCTGGGTGGACGCATGCCCCGGGGTACCGGGGCGGCCGTCGCTGTGTCGAGGGGTGCGCATGTCAAGAGATATACGCGGGCCGAACGAGAAGCTCGGCACCGTTCTCGCCCTCGCGGGGATCAGCAATGCCGGGCTCGCCCGCCGGGTCAACGACCTCGGGGCGCAGCGCGGGTTGACGCTTCGCTACGACAAGACGTCGGTCGCCCGGTGGGTGTCGAAGGGCATGGTGCCACAGGGCGCCGCGCCCCACCTGATCGCGGCCGCGATAGCCGGCAAGCTCGGCCGTCCGGTGCCGCTCCACGAGATCGGGCTGGCCGACGCCGACCCGGCCCCGGAGGTCGGCCTGGCCTTCCCGCGCGACGTCGGCGCCGCCGTCCGGTCCGCGACCGAGCTGTACCGCCTCGACCTGGCCGGACGGCGCGGCGGCGGGGGCATCTGGCAGAGCCTGGCCGGATCCTTCTCGGTGAGCGCGTACGCGACGCCCGCTTCCCGGTGGCTGATATCCCCGGCCGACAGTTCCGTCGCGCGCGAAGCACCTGACCTGCGGGACGTACGGGACGGCAACGGCGCGGCCGGCAAGGACGGCGCGGCCGACACCGTCCCGCTGCACGTGGGCCACAGCGACGTCACCAAGCTCCGCGAGGCCGCCGAGGACGCGCGCCGCTGGGACTCCAAGTACGGCGGCGGTGACTGGCGCTCCTCGATGGTGCCCGAGTGCCTGCGGGTGGACGCGGCGCCCCTGCTGCTCGCCTCGTACAGCGACGAGGTGGGCCGGGCACTGTTCGGGGCGACCTCCGAGCTGACCAGACTCGCGGGCTGGATGGCCTTCGACACCGGACAGCAGGAGGCGGCCCAGCGGTACTACATCCAGGCGCTGCGCCTGGCCAGGGCCGCCGCCGACGTACCCCTGGGGGGATACGTCCTGGCCTCGATGTCCCTCCAGGCGACCTACCGCGGCTTCGCCGACGAGGGCGTCGACCTGGCGCAGGCCGCGCTGGAGCGCAACCGCGGTCTGGCAACGGCCCGGACGATGAGCTTCTTCCGCCTGGTGGAAGCGCGGGCCCAGGCCAAGGCCAACGAGTCGCGCGCCTGCGAGGTGGCGCTCAAGGCCGCCGAAGGCTGGCTGGAGCGCTCCAGAGAGGGCGACCCCGACCCGTCCTGGCTGGACTTCTACTCCTACGAGCGCTTCGCGGCCGACGCCGCCGAGTGCTACCGGGACCTGCGGCTGCCGCGCCAGGTGCGCCGCTTCACGGAGCAGGCGCTGTCCCGCCCGACGGAGGAGTTCGTCCGCTCGCACGGGCTGCGGCTGGTCGTGTCGGCGGTGGCGGAGCTGGAGTCCGGCAACCTGGACGCGGCCTGCGCCGCCGGGACGCGGGCGGTCGAGGTGGCCGGCCGCATCTCGTCGGCCCGTACGACCGAGTACGTACGCGACCTCCTGCACCGCCTGGAGCCGTACGGCGACGAGCCCCGGGTGGTGGAGCTGCGCGAACGCGCTCGCCCGCTGCTCGTCGCGCCGGCGTAGGGCGCGGGATGCGCACGGGCGGGATGCGCACGGGCGAGATGCGCGTGACGGGTGGGGACCCGGTGGCTGTTGCCATCGCCCTTCCACCGCACTCCCGGCCCGTTGTCAGTGGTCACGGTCATGATGGGATACGTCTGGTTCCAGGGGAGGTGCTGTGGTGGCGTACGACTGCGATGTGCTGGTGATCGGTGCCGGCATCGTCGGGCTCTCGACGGCGTACGCGATCACGCGCGCCGCCCCCGGGACACGCGTGGTGGTCCTGGAGAAGGAGCCAGGCCCCGCCCGCCATCAGACCGGCCGCAACAGCGGCGTGATCCACAGCGGCATCTACTACCCGCCCGGTTCCCTCAAGGCCCGCTTCGCGCTCCAGGGCTCGGCGGAGATGGTCAAGTTCTGCCTCGACCACGACATCCCGCACGAGGTCACCGGCAAACTGATCGTCGCCACCGACCGCTCCGAGCTGCCCCGGCTGCACGGCCTGATCCAGCGCGGCCGCGAGCACGGCATCCCGGTCCGCGAGCTCGGCCCCGCCCAGCTCGCGGCGTACGAGCCGGAGGTCAGCGGCCTGGCCGCCATCCACGTCGGCACGACCGGGATCTGCGACTTCGGCGCGGTCGCCCGCCGCTACGCCGCCCTCGCCACGGACGCGGGCGCCCGCATCGCGTACGGCAGCGAGGTCACCACCATCGGCCGCCGCCCCGGCCGCGTCGCGGTGCGTACGTCCTCCGGTGCCGTCTTCCGCGCCCGCACCCTGGTCAACTGCGCCGGCCTGCACTGCGACCGCATAGCCCGCCTGGCGGGTGACGCGCCGGGCATGCGCATCGTCCCGTTCCGCGGCGAGTACTACACCCTCGCCCCGGCCCGCGCCTCCCTGGTCCGCGGCCTGGTCTACCCCGTCCCCGACCCCGCCTTCCCGTTCCTCGGCGTCCACCTCACCCGCGGCATCGACGGCTCCGTCCACATCGGCCCGAACGCCGTACCCGCGCTCGCCCGCGAGGGCTACGACTGGCGCACCCTCCGCCCCGCCGAACTGGCCGCCACCCTGGCGTACCCCGGCTCCTGGCACATAGCCCGCCGCCACTGGCGCTACGGCACCGGCGAACTGCGCCGCTCCCTCTCCCGCCGCGCCTTCACCGAAGCGGTCCGCCGCCTGCTCCCGGCGGTCCGCGAAGAGGACCTGCGCCCCGCCCCCGCCGGCGTACGGGCCCAGGCCGTCCTGCCCGACGGCACCCTCGCCGACGACTTCCTCATCACCGAAACCCCATCCGCCGTCCACGTCCTCAACGCCCCGTCCCCCGCCGCCACGGCCTCCCTGCCGATCGGCCGGGAGATAGCCGAGCGGGCACTGCGGATGCTGGAGGCGTCGAGCTGAGCCGGGCGGCGGCAGAGGAGGCCGAAGGCGCCGGGGCGAGCCGGGCGGCGGCAGAGCGCCCCAAAGGCACCGGGCCGGGGCGAGCCGGGCGGCAGCAAAGGACGCCGAAGGCACCGGGCCGAGCCGGAGCGGCCACCGCCGGTGACGCCACCTCCGGCTCGCCCGCCTCCTCGCCACCGGCCTCCCCCCGGCCCCCGGCCCCCTCCCTCCGGCCTCCTCGCCTGCGACCTCTTCGCCTCCGCCGGCTCCGCCCCCCGCCCGTAGAATCGACCCACTGTGTCTGACAACCCCGCCACCCCCGCACCCGGCCCCGCGTCCAGCCCTGCGTCCAGCCCCGCATCCGGCCCCGACGGTGCCCAGCACCCCGCCGAGGGTTCCGCCGAGGGCCCCGCGCAGCCTCTCGACCAGCGCATCGACCAGCGCCCCGGCCAGCGCATCGACCAGCGCCCTGGCCAGCGCATCGACCAGCAGGCCGACGGCGAGACCACGGCTGACGACGGCGAGGGACGCTCCCGCCCCGCCCCCAAGGCGATGTTCCCCGACGGCACGGGCCCCGCGGCCGACCCGGCCGGTTCGCACCACGAGCGGCGGATCCGTTCCTTCCAGCCCCGGCGCAGCCGGGTCTCCCCCGGCCAGGCCGACGCGCTGCGACGCCTGTGGCCCAAGTGGGGCCTGGACATCGACGGCCTCTCCAAGATCGACCTGGCCGAGCTCTTCGAGGGCCGCCCGGTCGTCCTGGAGATCGGCTTCGGCATGGGCGAGGCCACGGCGCAGATGGCCGCGGACGACCCGGACACCGGCATCCTGGCCTGCGACGTCCACACCCCCGGCCAGGGCAACCTGCTCGGCCTCGCGGAGCGCAACGGCCTGTCCAACATCCGGGTGGCCAACGGCGACGCGATCATCCTGCTCCGCGAGATGCTCGCCCCCGGCTCCCTGGCCGGCCTGCGCGTCTACTTCCCCGACCCATGGCCCAAGAAGCGGCACCACAAGCGGCGCCTGATCCAGCCCGAGTTCGTCTCCCTGGTCACGACCCGCCTCGCCCCGGGCGCCCTCGTCCACTGCGCGACCGACTGGGAGCCGTACGCGGAACAGATGCTGGAAGTCCTCTCCGCCGAGCCCACGCTCGAAAACGAGCATTCCGGCTACGCACCGCGCCCGGACTTCCGCCCCTTCACCAAGTTCGAAGGCCAGGGCCTGGACAAGGGCCACGTCGTCCACGACCTCCTCTTCCGGCGGCGCCCGGCGTAGTGCGCCCCGCGGTGGTTAGGGTCGATGGGTGAATCCGCCACAGCCGCCTCCGCTTCCGCCGAAACCGGCGTACGCGCCCGACCCGCGCTTCGCCACCGCCGCGTCGCCCGCGGCGGCGCAGTGGCAGCACTACGCGCCGCGCCGCCGCCCGGCGCTCTGGCACAGCAAGACGGCGCGCGCCGTCGCCCTCTTCTCCCTCCTCGCCCTCTCCGGCGTGATCATCCTGGCCATGGTCCGCCAGCAGACCGGCACCCAAGGCTTCCTCGTCGGCCTCGGCCTCGCCGTCTTCCCCGTCCCCATCCTCATAGCCGGCTTCTGCTGGCTGGACCGCATAGACCCCGAACCGCGGCGCAACCTCGTCTTCGCCTTCGCCTGGGGCGCCTGCGCCGCCACCCTCGTAGCGATCCTGGCCAACGGCTACACCGCGGCCTGGCTGGAGAACAACCTCTCCACCCTCTCGCCGGAAGACGCCCAGACCTGGGGCGCGACCGTCTTCGCCCCGATCATCGAAGAGACCGTCAAGGCCGCCGCCGTCCTGCTCCTCTTCCTCTTCCGCCGCCAGAACTTCGACGGCATCACGGACGGCATCGTCCTCGCCGGCATCACCGCCACCGGCTTCGCCTTCACCGAGAACGTTCTCTACCTCGGCGACGCCTTCGGCCAGGACCAGTCCCTGGGCCACTCCGGACTCGACTCCCTCACCGCCGGCACCTTCTTCGTACGCATCATCATGTCGCCGTTCGCGCATCCGCTCTTCACGATGCTCACCGGCCTCGCCTTCGGCATAGCCGCCACCAGCTACCCCCACCGCCGGCCGCTGCGCCTGGCCCTCCCCTTCCTCGGCCTGGCCACCGCCGTCCTCCTGCACTCCGTCTGGAACGCCGCCACCACCCTCGGCGACCGCGGCTTCCTCATCGTCTACGGCCTCTTCATGCTCCCCGTCTTCACGGCCCTGACCTGGCTCGCCGTCTGGGCCCGCCACCGCGAACTCCTCGCCCTGCGCACCTACCTCCCCCCATACGTCACCACCGGCTGGCTCTCCCCCACCGAGCCCCTCTCCCTCTCCTCCCTCAAGACCCGCTCGGTGGCCCGCGCCATCGCCCGCCGCACCCACGGCCCCGCCGCAGCCCGCGCCGTCACCGAGTACGCCGCCGTAGCGACCTCCCTGGCCTTCCTCCGCCGCCGAGCCCACCGCACCGGCCCCACCCCCGACTTCCCCACCCAGGAACGAGCCCTCCTCCACCACTTGTGGCACCACAAGCCAGTGGCCCACCCCGCGCTCCTACAGGCGTCGCACACGACGCACCGACCGCTGTACTCGCCTCCGTACACACCGCGCAGCATGGCGCGCTCAAGAGTGCACACTCAGTCCACGCCCCACTACGACACCGGTGTCAGTGGCCCCCGACCGTCGGACGGCGAACCACCCAACGCCTAGCCTCGCCAGCGGGTGCTGATGCCCGCTGTGTCCTCGCTTCCTTACGGCGCAGTAAAAGGCACTTCAGAGCGAAAGCTCGGCCTGCCCATCAGGGGCGTCGGCCATAGCTCTCTCCAAGGCCTCCGCCTCCTTCTCCCGGTTGGCCCACCGCTCCCTGTGCTGGCGCACGTACTCCACCCCGAGCTGGTGTTCCTGCTCCCGATGCAATGCACGAACGAACTTCCGGGTGAGGCCATCGATGATGTCGAAATCATCAGTAAGCTGAAGCGCACCGCGATCGAAGAGAACGTGACAGTTAGGGCACAGGCACAGCACGTTCCCGACCAGGTCGGGACCGTTGTGCGGCTTCCCTAGCGCATGGATGTGTGCGGCCTCGCTGTACGCGTTGCCTCCAGGCGACACCACCAACCGGGTCCCGCAGACCTGACACGTGTTGTCATACATCTTCTTGACGGTTGTGACGACCTTCGAGTCACGGATACGTTCTTCACGCGCGACCAACCGACGCACCTGTTCCTCAAGGCTCGTTGTCTGGCCTTCAACGGGATCTACGGGCCGTGGCTGTGCCTCTTCACCAGGACCAAGTTTCAGCAACTGGAACTGGCAGATCCTGAAGCCTTCCTTCCCTACGGTCATCCAGTGATCCGCCACTCGGTAGAGGCCGCGATATTCGTACCCCTCGGTCGCGCGACGTCTCTTGCGCCCCTTGATCCCCAACCCGCGAACCACTCGAACCGGGTACCCGAGCGCCTCATTCAGCAGTAGACCTGCGTTCCCAGATGAGTCCATGGTCTGGTCGGCTACGAGGCACCCCGTGTCCCTGTCGCGCCCGCCTTCGCCGGTATAGATGATCTCTGCATCCCCATACACATCATCGATGTAGCCACCCGAGAGAACGATGGAGTCGACGCCCCCCTTAGCCGTGCCGGAGATCCCCAGCCCAGGACGGCGGTGCACTCCAGCGGCATGCAGCTCCGTATGCCGCTGGAAGCGCTGTCCCTCAACGACGTTCGGGGGGTGACCAAAGTATGCAGGGTTCGCCTTCGCCATCCACAGATGATGTCAACTGGGAGGGTTCAAGGCACTCAAGTGGGCGACAGTGTGTCCACCCACACATCCCGGCGCCGGCCTTACCTTGGCTCCGCGACGCGACCACTCCACCGAGCATGTTCTGCCACAACCTGATCCGCGATCTGCCCGATCCTCCCGAGGGTGTAGCGAAGCGCTCTCGGGACGCTGATGCGGTGGGGCGGAATCACCTCTCGTACGTGTACGGGGAACGACACTGCCGCCACCTTCGGTTCCATGCACACCGCGACTACGAAGCTGTCGTCCCGGGCATCGGCCGGCACCAGCGGATGCAGAACGACGCCTGCCAACAGCCCAGCTGATCGCCCCGCCATGACGAGGAGCTCAACGTCAAGAGCGTCACAGCTCCCTTCGGTGTCCAACCCGTACTCCACGGCGACCTTCGCGACCACCGCATCCGTCAGTTCCACTGAGCAACGCCTCCCAACTGAGCTTCGCAGTGCATTTGAGCCCGGTCCAGAACGTTTTCTGGATCACTGCCTTGGGCACGGAGCCACCAGAGAAGATCGGCAATCAGTGCGGTCGCTGCTTCTTCACGTGTCGTGACGCGAAGACGATCACTCAACTCGGTACCGCTTGTCGGCACGCAGTCGTAGAGAGTCAGTAGCGCTTCGGCCTTGTGGAGCTGCGGTCGGCACGCGCATCGCCGTGGCGTAGCAGCGAGTACGGACAGCTCACACCATGTGCTCTTGCCCGTGGACATGGGTACGACCCCCCATCGATCAGCCATGGCATCGACGAGACTGAGCCCTCGCCCCGTTTCAGAGAGGGACGTGAAGGGGCGGAGAGCGGGGAGTTCGGCGCTCAGGGAGTCTCCCACCTCAATGCGCAGCTGCGCAGCACTCAGCGAGACGGTCAGGGTGATCGGGGTTTCTGAACCGACGTGATCGATCACGTTGGTGATCAGCTCACTGACACAGAGTTCAGCTCGGTCTTCGAGATCAGCCAGCCCCCATGCTGCCAGGCGAGCACGGGTGAGCCGTCTCAGGTGAGGAACCACTTCAGGCTTCGCGATGAAGTCGCTCGACCAGACAGGCTGTGGCAGGCAGTGGTAGGAGTGCATGAGATCCAGCTCCCTCGCGTTAGCGCGCAACTCAGTGATCACCATCAGCAACAACCGAGCGAGGTTGGTCGCTCTGCGTGCGAGAGTGACAGGCGCCCATCCCGGCATGCAATGTGCACAGAGGGATTCGCTCCATCGAGTGATTGGCTCCGTCGGCCCCGCCCGTAAGACTCGACCCATCGTCACTACAGGGGAGTTGCCGTGCCCGGATCACCTACAGCGCGCCGCCGCCGACTGGCCGTCGAGTTGAAGAACCTTCGCGCGTCGCATCAGCTCACCTGCCAGCAGGTGGGCCAACAACTGGACTGGAGTGGCTCAAAAGTAAACCGCCTGGAGACTGGCAGTGGCCGAGTTCAGCCATCGGACGTGGATGCACTCTGTCGCTTCTACGAGACCACCGACGAACTGCGCGAATTCCTCAAGCGTTTGGCCAAGGAATCGAAGGTGCGCGGTTGGTGGCACGCCCACGGCTCGGCCGTGCCACCTTGGTTTTCCGTATATGTTGGCCTTGAGCAAGATGCTTGCAGTCTTCGGCAGTACCAGAATGAGTTCGTGCCCGGACTGATGCAGACCGCCGCGTATGCCGCTGAGCTACACCGGGCATCCAGCCAGTACACCACCGAGGCACTTGGTCGCGCAGTGAACGTTCGGATGGCTCGGCAGCAGATTCTCACCGGTGCGGAGGCCCCTGAGCTGCGGGTCATCGTTCACGAGAGCGTACTTCGGCACGTGGTCGGTGACTGTGCCCTGATGCGGGAACAGCTTGGTCATATGCTCGACGTAGGGGCGCTGAAGAACGTGACCTTGCAAGTCTTGCCGTTCACCGCGGGTACATACCCGGCGACTGGAGCATTCACCGTGCTCGGTTTCTCTGAGCAGGAAGACCCCGATGTGGTGTATCGAGATGGCCTGACGGATGGCGTCTACCTGGAATCGCCGGACGAGGTAGCCCAGTACACGAGAGCCTTCGACAACCTTCAAGCCATCGCTTCCAGCCCTGCTCGATCAACCGCCGTGATCAAAGAAGTACTGGAGGAGTACTCTCCATGAGCAGCGATCCTTACCCGATATCCACCGCTCACGGGTGGCGGAAGAGCAGTTACAGCAACGGTACAGGCGGAGAATGCTTGGAGGCCTCCAAGCATTCCGATGCCACCATACTGGTACGAGATTCAAAAAATTGCGAAGGGCCGGTCCTTGGCTTCCCTCAGCCGGCCTGGCAGGAGTTCGTCCGAGCCGTTCAGCGATGCGACCTGCACCGGTCGCTGCAACCCATTTCGGATGATTGAGCGAGCCTGGGCGTAAGGTCGAAGAGCTGATCGAGTTTTCTCTAACGTGGAGGTAATGCTCATGGCTCGGGTGCCGGGTTCGTTGGTTGCTGCTGCTGGGCTTGTGGGTGGTTATGGCGTAGCGCGGTGGACTAAGAAGCGGCCGTTGGGTGGGGTGGCTTTGGCGGCGGCGGGGGCTGTGGCGGCTCGGGAGTGGGAGCGGAAGGCCGGTAAGAAGGCTGCGGCGGCGCTGGGTGGGGCTTATGTGGCGGCGTTTGCCGGGTCGCATCCGTTGGCGAAGAAGGTGGGGGCCTGGCCGTCGGTGTTCGCGGTGGCGGGGGTTGTGGCGGCTGCTTCTTGGGCGGTTGCCGATCGTCGGAAGTAGTCGGCGGGGAGAGGAAATGAAGGGCGGGCGCGTACCTGGGGGTGCGCGCCCGCCCTTTGTGCGTTGGCCCAGGAGTCAGGCGTGGGGGCCGGTAGTCAGGCTGAGGCCTGGTTGAGGAGGGCCAGTTCGTCGTTGGTGAGGTGGAGGTCGGATGCGGCCATGAGGGCCGGGAGCTGTTCTACGGTGCGGGCGCTGGCGATGGGGGCGACGACCGTGGGCTGGGCGGCGAGCCAGGCGAGGGCTACGGTCGCGTGTTCGGCCTGGTGGGCGGCGGCCACCGTGTCGAGGGCGGCCAGCACCTTGCGGCCGCGGTCGGTGGCCAGGTACTGGGCGGCCTTTTCGGTGCGGGCGCTTTCCACGGTGCTGTCCGGGCGGTACTTGCCGGTGAGGAAGCCCGAAGCCAGGGCGTAGTACGGGACGGCGGCGAGGCCGTGGCGGGCGGCGGTGTCGGCCAGCTCGCCTTCGTATGTTTCACGGGAAACCAAGTTGTAGTGCGGCTGCACCGCGACGTAGCGGGCCAGGTTCTCGTCGGCGGAGAAGGTCAGGGCCGCTTCGAGGCGCTGGGCCGAGATGTTGGAGGCGGCGATCTCGCGGACCTTGCCGGCCTTCACCAGCTCGTCGAGGGCTGGGAGGAACTCCGAGACGTCGAGGGATTCGTCGTCGTAGTGGGTGTAGTAGAGGTCGATGTAGTCGGTGCGCAGGCGGGTGAGGGACTCGTCGACGGCGGCCTTGATGGTGGCCGGGGCGAGGCCCTTGTGTTCGGGGTGGGCGCCGACCTTGGTGGCGATGACGACGTCCTCGCGGTTGCCGCGGGAGGCGAGCCAGTTGCCCAGGATTGTTTCGGATTCGCCGCCCTTGTTGCCCGGCACCCAGGCCGAGTAGACGTCCGCGGTGTCGATGAAGTTGCCGCCGGAGGCGACGTATGCGTCCAGGACGGCGAAGGACTGGGGCTCGTCCGCGGTCCAGCCGAAGACGTTGCCGCCGAGGGAGAGGGGGGAGACGGACAGGGAACCGAGGGGCTGCTGTGTCGCGGTCATGATCTTTCCAACCTGGTGGGGAATGGGGGGTATTCCGGGGAGGGAGGGAGGTGGGGAGGGAGGGGGAGGCAGATGTAAGGGGTTAGGTGGGTTTGGTGTCGGGGGCTGTCGACAGGGGGCTGGCGATGGATTCGAGGGAGCGGCGTTCGGCTCGTACGGCCAGGAAGGCGGCGGTCAGGCCGGCCAGGCACATGAGGGAGGCGCCGATGCAGAAGGCGAGGGCCGTGTCGGCGACCGCGCCGGACCCGGTCAGTTCGGCGAAGATCAGGGGACCGCTGATGCCGCCCGCTGCCGTACCGACCGCGTAGAAGAAGGCGATGGCCATGGCCCGGGTCTCCATCGGGAAGATCTCCGAGACCGTCAGGTACGCGCTGCTGGCGCCGGCCGAGGCGAAGAAGAGGACCACGCACCAGCAGGCGGTGAGCGTGGTGGCCGTCAGGTGGCCGGCGGAGAAGAGCCAGGCGGTGGCGAAGAGGAGCACGCCGGAGAGCAGGTAGGTGCCGGAGATCATGATGCGGCGGCCGACCGTGTCGAAGAGCTTGCCGAGGACGAGCGGGCCGAGGAAGTTGCCGGCCGCCATCACGGCGAAGAAGTATCCGGTGCCGGATGTCGACACGTCGAAGAACGAGGTGAGGATCGCGCCGAAGCCGAAGGTGACGGCGTTGTAGAGGAACGCCTGGCCGAGGAAGAGGGCGAGGCCGAGGAAGGAGCGGCGGCGGTAGCGCGAGAAGACGGTACGGGCGATTTCGATGAAGCCGATGCTCTTCCGGGGGTGGATGGTGATCTCGCCCTCGGGCTGCGGGAGGGGCTTGCCCTTCTCGTCGGTGATCTGTTTCTCGATGGAGGCGACGAGCCGGTCCGCCTCGTCGGCCCGTCCGTGGATGAACAGCCACCGTGGGCTCTCGGGCACGTTGCGGCGTACGAGGAGGATGACCAGGCCGAGGACGACACCGAGCGCGAAGGTCAGCCGCCAGCCGACGTTCGCGGGGAAGAGGTCGGTGTTCAGCATCACGATGGACAGCAGGGACCCGCCGATCGCGCCGAGCCAGAAGCTGCCGTTGATGACGAGGTCGACGCGGCCCCGGTAGGCGGACGGGATCAGCTCGTCGATGGCGGAGTTGATCGCCGCGTACTCACCGCCGATGCCGAAACCGGTCAGGAAGCGGAAGAGGAAGAACCACCATGAGGAGAAGGAGACCGCGGTCAGGGCGGTGGCGGCCAGGTAGAGGGCCAGCGTGATCAGGAAGAGCTTCTTGCGGCCGAAGAGGTCGGTGAGCCGGCCGAAGAACAGCGCGCCGAGACAGGCCCCGGCCACGTACAGAGCCGCGGCGATGCCGGTGACCTGGGCCGATGTGATGGGAAGCCCGCTGCCGTGCTCGGAGAGACGGCCGGCGATGTTGCCGACGACGGTGACTTCCAGGCCGTCGAGGATCCACACCGTGCCGAGGCCGATGACCACCGTCCAGTGCCAGCGCGACCAGGGGAGGCGGTCGAGGCGGGCGGGGACGTCGGTGGTGATGGGGGTGGTGGGGGTGGTGGCGGAGGTGTCTGCGTTGGAACCGGAGGCCGACGCGTGCGAACGGGCAGTCGGCCGCCCACCGCCGGACGTCGCGGTTCCGCCACCCTGCCCCGCCACCGCCTCTTCGTTCGGCCTCATCGCACCCTCCTGGACCGGGCCGGGGCCGGTCACCCCGGCGGCACATCCATCCGAGTGCCCGGCGGACAGCGCGCAAAGCAGAGGAAAAGGCGCGGGGAAGGGTGAGGGGCGGCGTCAGACGGGCATTCCGTGATCGCGCAGCCACGGCTTCGGGTCGACCGGGGTGCCGCCGCCCGGCCGTACCTCCAGGTGGAGGTGGGGCCCGGTGACGTTGCCCGTGGCGCCCACCCGGCCGATGACGTCGCCGGCGGTGACCTTGCCGGAGACCCGTACCAGCGAGGAGAGGTGGCAGAACCACAGTTCCGTACCGTCGTCCAAGGTCAGCACGATCCGGTAGCCGTACGCGCCGGCCCAGCCCGCCTGGGTGATCGTGCCCCCGTGGATCGCCTTGACCGGAGTGGCGGTCGGTGCAGCGAAGTCCAGGCCCGTGTGGTGGGCCGCCCAACGGTCGCCCGCCTGCCCGAAGCCAGCGGAGAGGGTGTACGTGGAAAGGGGGGAAACGTAGCTGCGGACCGACTCGGCGCCGCGAGCGGCCTCCGCCTTACGGCGGGCCGACTCCTTCGCCTCGCGCTCGGCCGCCCGCTGCGCCGTCGCCTCGGCGGCCGCGGACTTCTCGGCCTCCCGCTGGTCCGCTGTCGCGTCCTGTGCGGCCTTCTTGGCGGCGACCTGTTCCGCTGCCGCGTGCTCTTCCTCCTCGGCGGCGCTCTGCTGGTGCTCGGCCTGCTGATGCTCGGCCTGCTGGAGGATACGGTCGCGCAGCGAGTCGCCCGCGCCCCTGCCCTGCGCCGCCTCCTGCTCGGTGAGCCCGGCCTGAGTGAGGGATGCGGCGGCGGAGGCCGGGGCGCCCGGAGAGCCTGCGGGACCGGAAGAGCCTGCGGGACCGGAAGAGTCGGATATCAAGCCGCCGATGCCCGGCAGGGATGTCGCGTCGGGCAGCTTCGCCGCGAGGTCGTCCGCCATCTCGCCCACGTCCGGCACGGATATCGGCACCGGCGGCTTGTCCTCGGCGGTGGCCATGCCGCTCGCGCCGACCGCCGCGATCACGCCGACGCCCAGGACCGTTCCGCCGCGGGCCAGCCCGCCGCGCTGCCTGGCCACCACGCGGTGCTTGCCGCGTACGGACCGGGTGGAGTCCTCGGCGGGGTCCCACTCCTCCCAGGAGCCGGGATCGAACGCGCCGGGATCGGCGGAGGCCGGGGGGATCGCGGGGATGGTGGTGGCCATGGGGGCGGTGGTGGTTATGGGGGCGGCGTCACCCGCGGGTATGGCGGAGGCGGCTGGGCCAGCTGGGCCGACCGGAGAACCGAACGCCACGGAGGCGGCTGAGGCACCGCCCCCCTCGAAGGCGGCCGGGGCGACGAACGCCTCGGAGGCACCGGTGGCAGCGCCGAAAGGAACCTCGGGGACAGAGCCGGCAGGGCTGTTGGACGCCACGGAGGCGCACTCCTTTCCTTCCTTCTCGCCTACCGGGTTGGTGGGGGGCACCTCCCGGCCCGTTCCGGTGCCGGGGCGGGGCCCGGACCGTTGCGGACAGGGGAAGGATGCGGAGCAGGAAGGTCTCCTCCGGGCGGCCTCCGGCCGACGGCGGCTGCCCGGTGCACCCCGAAGGTGGTGGTTCCCCGGTTCCCGGGGCACGCGCTGGTGTGGCTCCGGCCCGGCGGCCGGTCCAGCGATGCCCCAACGGTGATTCAGTTGTGAACACACTGACGGGATTCGGCGTCGGCGCACGGTGCCGCCTCTTGCGACGGCTGGGACGACCGCGCTGCGTTATCGGACTGTAATAGACTCCGCCGCCTGACACCAAGCGATCCTGCGAAACAAAGGGCCTTTTGTGGTGGCTTTGGCCTGGACTTAAACCCCCATCAGGGCATCAACCGGGTCGAGTTGCCGGATCGCCTTCAAACCTCCGAAGGCTCGATTGTGCAGGAGTCGTTATGCGCAGGGGCGCCCGGCGGTTACCTACCGTCAGGGCAGTAACGTCTGGTCATGGTCGTCAACAGCGCGCAGGCAGTGGCGGATCAGTACGTGGACTTCGCCTGGTACCAGGCGCGCGGGCAGTCCGACGCACACGAGGAGCTGACCGCCCGGATCGGCCACGACCCCGAGTTCTGCGACCACCTCGCGCGCTCCCTGCCCGCCGGCGACAAGCAGCGGCCCGACCTCCTGCTCGCCGCCGTCCGCTACCTCGACGGCCCGTACGCGGAGCACGGCCCGCGCGGCGGCCCGGCGTACCGCGGTTGGCGCGAATGGACGCTGCGCCACTGGGACGAGGTCGGCGCCGTCATGGCGCGGCGCTTCGCACAGACCGACGAGCCGGCCCGCTGCGCTTCCCTGCTGCCCCTTTTCGCCCGGTTCCCGCAGCCCCTCGCCCTCCTCGAAGTCGGCGCGTCGGCGGGCCTGTGCCTGCACCCGGACCGCTACCGCTACCGCTACGACGACCGACCGGAATTCGGGGCGCCGGGCAGTGCGGCGGTCCTTGCCTGCCGTACGGGCCCCGGCACACCCGTACCCGAGCGCGTACCGGAGATCGCCTGGCGCGCGGGCGTCGGCCCGGACCCGCTCGACCTGGCCGACCCCGACGACGTCCGCTGGCTGGAGGCCCTCGGCTGGCCGGCCGCCACCGATGAACGGGGGCGGAGCCGCCGGGCCGCCATAGAGGCCGTACGGTCGGCTCCGCCCGCCCGTATGGTGCGCGGCGACCTGATCGACGCGCTGCCAGCGCTGGCCGCCGAGGCTCCGCCGGAGGCCACGCTCGTCGTCTTCCACACCTCCACGCTGACGCATCTCCCCCTGGAACGCCGCGAGGAGTTCGCCCGGCTCGTACGGTCCCTCCTCCAGGAGCGCGGCCGTCCCGGGCACTGGATCTCCCACGAGCACCGCTCCGTACTGCCGTGGATCGCCGCGCCCCGGCCGGCGCACGCCCTCCCGGACGCTGACCGGCTGCTGACCCTGGCCCTCGACGAACGGCCGGTCGCTCTGGCCGGCCGGGACGGCCGGACCGTGCGGTGGCTGTAGCGAGGCCCCCTCGGACCACGCCCGGAGCCCCCTCGGACCACGCCCGGAGCCCCCTCGGACCACGCCCGGAGCCCCTCCCCTCCCTCCACTCCCCTCCCTTACGCCTCGCGCCCCCGTGCCGGCCGCTGCACCGCCAGCAGCGCCATGTCGTCCGCCGTCTCCCCGCCCGTGTGCGCCGCCACGTCCGCCACCAGCGCGTCCAACAGCTCCTCAGGCCCGGAGGAGGACCAGTCGCGGCCCCGCAGCCGCCGCACCGGGTCGTAGAAGTCGCCGTTCCCGTCCCGGGCCTCGGTCACCCCGTCCGTGAAGAGCAGCAGGACCGAGCCCGCGGGGAAGGACGTCTCGTCCGCCCGGTCCGGCCAGCCGGCCACCTCGCTCATGCCGAGCGGCAGGGCGGGCGTCTTCGGAGCCAGCTCGCACAGCTCGCCGTCGGCCTCGAACAGCAGCGGCGCGGGATGGCCGCGGTTCAGGACGCGCAGCGCGGCGTGCTCGTCCGCGGGCAGCTCCGCCAGTACGGCCGTGGTGAAACCCTCGAACTGGTCGAGGCCCTCCCGGCGGCTGCCCTCCCGTTGCAAGGCCCGCTCCAGCCGCCCCGCCACCGCCTCCAGGGTGGCTTCCTGTTCCGCCGCCTCCCGGAAGGCCCCGATGACGATCACCGCGGCCTCCACCGCCTCCAGGCCCTTGCCCCGTACGTCGCCGACGATCAGCCGTACGCCGTGCGGGGTGTCCTGGACCGCATACAGGTCGCCGCCGATGCGGGCGTCCGCCTCCGCCGCCACGTAGCGCGCCGCGACGGCCAGCCCGCCGATCCGCTCGGCGGGCGTCGGCAGCACCGCCCGCTGGGCCGCCTCCGCGACGTCCCGTACGGACGCGAGCCGGGCGTCGCTCATGCGTACGACCCGGTTGATGCCCAGCGCGAGGACGGCGACGACCAGCACGGTCAGGCCCTCGGTGAACGACTGGTTGGTGTCGCGTTCGCCGTGGTACGTCACGACCCAGGTCTCGGCGGCGACGGCGGCCACCGCGGTGACGGCCGTACTGCGCAGCGAGTACAGGGGTGCCGCCACCAGCGGCGCGGCGGAGAAGAACGGCGCGGCCGTGTACCGGGCGGGCGTGCCCATGTCGAAGAGCAGGCCGGCCACGAGCAGGATCAGCGGCAGCCAGCAGACCAGCCGCTGTCCGAAGGGCGACATGCGGGAGCGGCGCAGCCACCGTTCCTGTTCGCCCGTACGGCCCCTGCTGCCTCGACGCACCCGCACCGGCCTGCCTCCCACTCCCGCGCGCCCGTCCGTACGAACACCGTCGCCGTCCCAAGGCTTTCCGCTACCGGGGCACGCGGCGAATCCGGTTGGGCCGTATGGGGCATGGGGCCGCCGCGGGTGGCCTGTAGAAGCCCTGGCGCGCGGTCTCTGCCGCTGGGTGCCGGCCCATGCGTCTCGCGGCGTGGGTTGAACATCGATCCGAGGAATTGACGAGCGCGTAAAGATATGCCCGACGACTCGCCGAATCAGAATTGACGAGGGCTTGCGGATATGCCCTGGCGTTCCCTGGCTTTCTGCAAATCGGGGATTGACAGTGGCGCGGCAGCATGCCCTAAGAGCCCCGGGAAGATAATTGACAGCGCCCTGGAGATATGCCCCCGAAGCCCCTCGAAATTAAGCATTGACAGCCGCGCGACAATTACCTAACGTCCGCTCGTCAGGTTTTTACCGCTCGCTCCCGAAGGTATTCATGACGACGTCCCCAACGCTGCCCAAGTCCAGGCAACAGTTGATCCTTGCCGTTCTCATGTTGTGCTCGCTGCTGATCTGGCTGGACAACACCGTCCTGAGCACCACCCTGGAAACCCTCGCGGACCCGGGCCGCGGACTGGATGCCACCCCGGCCGAGCTGCAGTGGGCCACCGGCTCGTACACCCTGGCCTTCGCCACCCTGATGTTCACCGCGGGCGCGCTGGGCGACCGCTTCGGTCACCGGACCGTGCTCGCGATCGGACTGGTGGTCTTCGCCGGGTCCTCGGTGTGGGCGGCGTACGCGGGCGACGCCGACCAGCTGATCGCCGCGCGCGCCGCGATGGGCGTGGGCAGCGCGCTGATCATGCCCGCCAACCTGGCCATTCTCATGTGGACCTTCACCGGTCCCGCGCGGTCGACCGCGATCGCCATTTCCTCGACGTCCGCCGGTGTCGGAATGGCGGCGGGCCCGGTGCTGGCCGGATTGCTTCTCGACCATTTCTGGTGGGGGTCGGTCTTTCTGGTCAATGTGCCGGTCGTGGTGCTGGCATTGATCGGTATCGCCGTGCTGGTCCCGAATTTCCGCAGCCCGGAACCGCGGCCGCTGGACCCGGCCGGAATGCTGCTGTCGGTCACCGGGCTCGCGGCCTTGGCCTACGGGCTGATCCGGGCGGGACAGGTGACCGCCTGGACCCGTATCGACGTCTGGGCGCCGATCGTTGTCGGGCTGATCCTGCTGGCCGCTTTCGTACGTGTCGAGATGCGCAGCAAAATGCCCAGCTTCGATCCCCGGCTGCTCGCGCAACGCATATTCGGTGGCGGCAACGTGGCGCTCGGATTGCTCCTCTTCGCCGTGGCCGCCGTCACCTTCTACAACGCGTTCTATTTGCAGGGTGCGCGCGGCTATTCGCCGATCGAGGCAGGCTTGGCCGGTCTGCCGACCGCGCTCGGCGCGACCCTGGGGGCGCCCCTCGGCGCGCGTCTGGTGCGCCGCTGGTCGCTGCGCCCGGTCACCGCACCCGCGCTGATTGTGGCGGCGCTGACCATGGGCGCGTACGGGCTGTTCGGACTACAGACCCCGCTCGTCTGGATCGAGATCCTGCTCCTGGTCCAGGGCCTCTCCATCGGCATGGTGCTCGGCCCGGTCACGGCGGCGTTGATCAGCTCCCTGCCGCTGGACCGGGCCGGCGCCGGGGCCGCCGTGACCAACACCGTGCGGCAGACCGGCAGCGTCATCGGTATCGCGGTAGGCGGCACGATCATGTCGATCGTGTACCGGCGCGCGATCGAACCCTCGCTCGGTGATGCCCCCGAGTCGGTGCAGGAGCGGGCGCGGATCTCCGCCGAACAGGCCCGGCACGTCGCCACCGAGATCGACCGGCCTGCTCTTGCGCGCGCCGCCGACGACGCGTTCATTCACGCAATGCACGTCGGCGCGGCCTGCATCATGCTCATCGCGCTCTTCGGAGCGGCTGTACTGGTGCTTTCCCTGCGTCCTGCCGAGAAGCCCGCGGAGTCGGTGCACGAACCGGAACCCGATCGGGAAAACAGCAACTCCGTGACCGGAGCGGCCGCCCGGCCCGAAACCGATGGCCAAACCGCCCGTAAGGGCGATGTCGTGAGCAGCCACTGACCCATGGGAACCGGGCAAAAACTCGCTGAGACCGTGCTTGCCAGTCAAGCCACATATCTACCCGACCGCCATATGTTCGCCCTGTGGACCTGGTCCGGGCGCGCCGCGGGAGCCGCCCCGCCCGTCGGTGACGCCGAGACCGTTCCCTTGGTCGTCCCGACGCCGGACCGTGACGGATTCGAGGTGGCCGACATCGAATGCGCGCTGATCGAGCCGGCCGGGCTCGCCGACGCGCCCCTCGAATCCCCCGGCCGGTCCGTGGACGTCTGGCGGACGTGGATTGCGGGCGGCGATACGGCCCTGCCGATCGCAGCGCACGCCATTCCCGATGCCACCGGTGTCGCCGTCACGTCGGCGGAGCACGCCACGGCCGTCTTCCGTCGCACCGATGCCGTCGCGGCCGAACTGCGCACAGCGCTGACCGCCACACTGCGGCCCTATCAGGTGCGCGGTGTGAGCTGGCTGCGCGAGACCGTCGACACCCACGGCGGCGCGGTACTCGCCGACGAAATGGGGCTCGGCAAGACGCTCCAGGCCATCGGCTGTCTCGCCGGGCGGGCCGAGGAGGGGCCGCAATTGGTGGTCTGTCCTACGTCGCTGGTCGGGAACTGGGCACACGAAATCACGCGCTTCGCACCCGGGCTGCGGACGGTGAACTGGCGGGGTGATCCGCTGAAAACGGTGGACGGCGGGACGGTGGTGCTCACGGGTTATCCGACGCTGCGCCAGCACGGCCCCGTCATGAAGGACCACCATTGGGTCACTGCGGTATTCGACGAGGCGCAGGTATTGAAGAACCCCCGCACGCAGATCTCGAAGGCCGCGCGGAGCATCGCGGCCGACGCACGCATCGCCTTGACCGGCACGCCCGTGGAGAATCGCCTCGAAGAGCTTTGGGCGCTGCTCAACCTGGTCGCACCGCAGATGTTCGGGCACAAGGCGCAGTTCCGCCGCCGCTTTGCCCGGCCGATCGCGGACGGCTCCCCCGCGGCCGCCGCCCGGCTGCGCGGAGCCATCGAGCCGGTCGTCTTGATGCGGAAGAAGTCGCAGGTCGCAGGCTCACTCCCGGCCAAGATTCACGCCGACCTGATCTGCGGCCTCACCGAGGAACAGCAGCAGTTGTACGACCGGCTGCTGGACCAGGTCGCCGACGACGGCTTCGGTACCGGCGCACAGCGCCAGACCAAGGTCCTGGCCGCCTTGACGGCGCTCAAACAGGTCTGCAATCACCCGGGCCTGGTCACCGGGGACCTAGAAGAGCTGTCGGGAAGGTCCGGCAAGCTCGACCTCTGCACCGACATCGTGGCCAACAACCTCGATACCGGATCTCCGACGCTGATATTCACCCAGTACCGGCAGACCGGTGAGCTGCTGGTGCGGCACTGCCACGAACAGTTCGGTATGCAGGCCCCGTTCTTTCACGGCGGCTTGAATCAGGAGCAACGGGCCGGAATCGTCAGCTCGTTCCAGGCCGACGACGGCCCGAAGGTGCTGGTGCTCAGCCTGAAAGCCGGCGGCACCGGGCTCACTCTCACCCGCGCGGCCGACGTCGTCCATTTCGACCGGTGGTGGAATCCGGCCGTGGAAGCGCAGGCTTCCGACCGGGTCCACCGGATCGGCCAGACCCGCACCGTCACCGTCACCACGCTGACCACGGAGACCACCGTCGAAGAGCACATTGCGGCCATGCATGCGCGCAAATCGGCGCTCTCCGATATCGCCGACATGTCCGGTGTCGCCGAATTGGCCCGCTTGGACGACGACCGTCTCATGGCGATCCTGCGCCGGAAGCGAGGCAGCTGATTCATGCCCGACAACGATTTCGGATACACACGGTGGGGAAAGGACTGGGTCCGGCTCGCCGAACCGCTAGGGCAGACCCGTCCCGATCCGCAGCTACCGCGCGCACGCAGAATCGCACGCGACGGAGGAGTGCAGATCACCATCGACGGCCGACTCGTACGCGCCGCCATAAACCGCGGGCGCACCACTGCGGTGGCGACCATCGAGGTCGCGCCGATGTCCCTGGAGAGGAAAGCCGGGATCGCCCGCCGGCTGAGCGGCGCCCGTCCCGTACTCACCGACGAGCTGTACCGCGCAATCACCGACGCGGGCCACTCGCCCGCACCGGCGCTCACCGGTGTCGACTGCTCCTGCACAGCCGGCACCTCACGCTGCGTCCACGTGCTGGCCGTCTACTACGAGATGGCACAACGCGTCGACGACGATCCGCGAATCGCCCTCGATATCCAGGGCTTCTTCCGCACCGCATCGGATGGTGCCGACATATCCACCGCGGTGACGCCACAGCGGTGGATCGCGCTCAATACGCTTGATCCGGCCGATTATTTCAGCGCGTCCAAGTAGTCCGCGCCCCGGCGGCCGCGGGGCTCCCGCCGGTCGCCCTTCGTGGCCCACGGCGGGCCGCGCCGACGTCGGCTGGTCCGGGCCCGGGTCCGCCGCGCCCCTCGCTCACTGAGGGAAGCAGCGACCTCCGCACGGCCGCCGCCCCGGCCGCCCCGGCGCTGCGTACCAGGTCGGAGGGGGTTTCCCTCCGCCGGCTGTGGTGGGCCATCAGGGGCTCGAACCCTGAACCAATGGATTAAAAGTCCACTGCTCTGCCAATTGAGCTAATGGCCCGCACCGAGCAGCATAGCCCGCGTTCCCGCCGCAGCCCGAAGGCATTAGCCATCGAAGGGGCGGAGGAAGTGCGTCCGCTTTCGCGGGGAAGCGGCGGGCGGACTCGGTGGGTGGTGGAACGCGCGGTCAAAAGGCCGCACGGCCACCGGAGTTGAGACGCGGGGCCCGCGCACGTGCCCGTACCGGAGTACGGGAGCGCGGCGCGGGCCCCGCGGTCGAACACAGTGACGCCGTCAGGCGTCACGGCCGTTCTCAGCCGTTGCGCTTCCAGCGCGGCTTGTCCTCACGGCGGCCGAAGGAGCCGGTGCCGTGGCCGCGGTGGTCGTCGCGGCGGCCGTACGGACGGTCGCCGCCGCCCGAGCGGTAGCCGCCGCCGGAGGAGGGGCGCTCGTCGCGACGGTCGCGGTTGTACGGGCGGTCGCCGCCACCGGAGCGGTAGCCGCCGGAGGAACGGCCGCCGGGGCGCTCGTCGCGGTTGAAGGAACGGTTCGGGCGGTCGCCGCGGTCGCGGTTGAAGCCGCCACCGGAGCGGTCGTCACGGCGGAAGCCGCCACCCGAGCGGTCGTCACGGCGGTCACGGTTGAACCCGCCACCGGAACGCTCGTCACGACGGAACCCACCACGGTCGCCACCACGGTCGCCACGGTCGTTGTCACGACGGTCACGGTTGTCGCGGCTGTCCCGGCTGTCACGGTTGAAGCCGCCGCCGGAGCGGTCGTCGCGGCGGAAGCCACCGCCCGAGCGGTCGTCACGGCGGTCACGGTTGAACCCGCCACCGGAACGCTCGTCACGACGGAACCCACCACGGTCGCCACGGTCGTTGTCACGACGGTCACGGTTGAAGCCGCCACGGTCGCCACGGTCACCGCGGTCGTTGTCGCGGCGGTCCCGGCGCTCGTAGTTGCCCCGCTCGTCGCGGTACGAGGAGCGGCGCGGCGCCTCGTCGGCCTCGGCGGCGGCCTGGGCCGGTACGGCTGCCTCGGCGGCCTCCTCGGCGGCGGCCGTCACGGCGGCCTCGGCGGCGGCCAGGGCCTCCGCCGGGTCCTCGCCCCGCTCACGCGCGGCGCGGGCCGTCAGGCGGTTGGCCTCCTCGCGCAGCTCGGTCGCCCGGCGCTGCGCGCGCTCCAGCTCGCGGGCGAGCTCCTGCGCCTCGCGCTCGGCCTGCTTGGCGGAGTTGTTCGCCGAGTCGGCCTGCACCTCGGTGAGCGACCGGGCGCCGGTGATCTTGGCGACGTCCTCGTCGAAGGCGCCGGCACCGCCGACGATGTGGCGCGAGGCGTCCACGCCCGCGTCCTCCATCAGGCGGAAGATCTGACGGCGCTGGTGCGGCAGGGCCAGCGAGACGACCGTGCCGGACTGGCCCGCGCGGGCGGTACGGCCGGAGCGGTGCAGGTAGTCCTTGTGGTCGCCGGCCGGGTCCACGTTCAGGACCAGGTCGATGCCGTCGACGTGGATGCCGCGGGCGGCGACGTCGGTGGCGACGAGGACGTTGACGTAGCCGTCCTTGAAGTCGGCCAGCGTGCGGGTGCGCGCGCCCTGCGTCATGCCGCCGTGCAGCGCGTCGGCGCGGACGCCGGCGTCGCACAGCTGCTCGGCGACGCGGTCGGCGCCGAGCTGGGTGCGCACGAAGATGATGGTGCGGCCCTTGCGGGCGGCGATGGCGGCGGTGACCGGCGCCTTGTCCTTCGGCTTCACGACCAGGACGTGGTGGGTCATGGTGGTGACGTTGCCCTGGGCGCTGTCGACCTCGTGGGTCGCCGGGTTGGTCAGGTAACGCTTGACCAGGGTGCCGATCTCGTTCTCCATGGTGGCGGAGAACAGCATGCGCTGGCCGCCGGCCGGGATGAGGTCGAGCAGTTCGGTGACCTCGGGCAGGAAGCCCAGGTCGGCCATCTGGTCGGCCTCGTCCAGGACCGCGGTCTGCACCTTGTCCAGCGAGCAGGCGCCGCGGTTGATGATGTCGCGCAGGCGGCCGGGGGTGGCGACGAGGACGTCGACGCCGCGCTCCAGCGCGTAGATCTGGTTGCCCATGGACGTACCGCCGCAGACGACCTTGAGCTTGAGGCCCAGGACGTCGCCGTACGGCTGCAGCGCGTCGCTGACCTGCATGGCCAGCTCACGGGTCGGGGTGAGGATGACGCCGCGGGGGCGCTTCTTCTCCGTGAAGCCGCCGGCCAGCTGGCTCAGCAGCGGCAGGCCGAAGGACAGCGTCTTGCCGGAGCCGGTACGGCCGCGGCCGAGGATGTCGCGGCCCGCGAGCGCGTCGGGGATGGTCGCGGCCTGGATGGGGAACGGGGTGGTGACACCGTTCTGGGCCAGCTTGCGGACGACCTTCTCGTCGAGGCCGAGGTCCGCGAAGGTGATCTGCGGGGTGTCGTCCTCGGTGTCGGCGTCCGCCTCGGCCACGGGCTCCGTGGGGGCGTCGGCCTGGACGGCCGCTTCGGTCACCTCGGCCGGCGCCTCGGCGACGGCCTGGTCCTGCGGCTGGTCCTGCTGGGGGGCCGTCTGCTCGTCGGTCGCGGGCAGAACGGACTGATCAGTGGAAATGGACATGCGAAATGCGAAACCTTCCGGAGTCTCGGCACAGGCACGCGCCCAAACTCCGTGAGACTTCACAAACGACCGCCTCAATGCGGTCAGCCACGGCAAGGGAGAGAACGCGCCACGCGGCGCGCTTCTGTAGGCGCCGGGCAAATGGGATCAAACGATCTACCACCATACTCACCTCGGCCCCCGGAAGGCAAATGCCTTCGTCGGCCCCCGCACCCGCCGACGCCCCCGCCACCCCTGCCCGCCCCGTGTTCCCCCTGGTCACAGCCCCCTCAGGGCCCCGCGGAGCCGCCTCTCATCCCGCGCTCTCCGGCTTCGAAGGGGCGGGCGGCTCGGACGACGGAGCCGACGGCGGGGTGCTCGGCGCCGGGTCCGGGCTCGCGCTCGGCGTCGGCTTCGCGGTCGGCGTCGTACGGGGCGGCTGGGCCGTCGAGGAGGGCCGGCCGCCGATGGGCCGCGACGGGACGGGGGCGGCGGGCCCGGAACCCGGCGCTCCGGGCTGTGCGGCGCCGGGCGCGGCGCCCGATGCGGGCTCGGGGTGCGGCTCCGCCCTGTCCGCCGTCGGCGCGCGGCCGGTCGCGGGGGCGCCCGCGTGCCCCTCCGCGCCGTGCCCGCCCTCCGCGCGCCCCATCCGCCGCGGCCCCGCGCCGCCGCGCCCGTCGACCGTTCCGCCGTCCGGCTGGGGCCCGCCGTCGAGCCGCGCGGGCGAGCCCGAGGGCCGGGGCGTCTGCGGATCGCTCACGCTCATGCAGCCGCTCAGCGACGCGGCCAGGGCGGAGGCGACGGCCACGGCGGCGGCGAGGCGGTTGCGGGCCGGGCCGGGAAGGGGGGAAGCGATCGGGCGCACGGGCGGGACCTCCGGATCCGGAGCGCGGAGACTGCGGAGATGAACGCCCTGCCCAACTCCCGCCGCCCACCGGAGGACACGCGCCGCGCGCACGAGATCCCCTGCGCGTGCCCGGATCGCCGCCCCGGCGCCCGTCGGCGGCGCCCGGCGCGCCGCGCACGCCCCTGACCCGGGCCCGGACCTCAGCCGTAGCCCAGCGCGTGCAGCCGCTCGTCGTCGATCCCGAAGTGGTGCGCGATCTCGTGGACGACGGTGACCTCCGTCTCGGCCACCACGTCCTCCCGGGAGTCGCACATCCGCAGCGTCGGGCCCCGGTAGATCGTGATCCGGTCGGGCAGTACGCCCGCGTACCACTCGCCGCGGTCGGTCAGCGGCGTCCCCTCGTAGAGCCCGAGGAGGTCGGGGTCCTCGGCCGGTGGTTCGTCCTCGACGAACACCGCCACGTTGTCCATCAGCCGCGTCAGCTCCGGCGGGATCCGGTCCAGCGCCTCGGCCACCAGTTCCTCGAACTCCTCGCGCGTCATCTCCAGCACACCACCCATTGTCCGCCACGCCACCGCGCGGCAGCGGGATCCCGGGAAGCGGACAGCCGGGGCCACTTCCCGGCATACCGGGCGCGGCGCACGGGCATACGCGCCCAATGGCCCGTGTCGCGCCGCCCGGGGACACACCCCCCGGCTCCCCCGTGCTCCGGCTGCTCCGTGCCTCGCTGGCCCGGGTGCGGGGCCTGCCCGCCGCCTTCCTCCGCGACTACCGCTCCCATCACACCGCCCCCACCAGCACCCTCACCCACACCCCGCACCCGTACGCCCGCGCCGTCGGCCTGATCGCCGTCACCCTGCTGGGCGCCTGGCTGGGCCTGCTGATCGTCGGCAGCATCCACGCGCCGGTGGGCCCGGTGGACACGAACATGACACTGCGCCCGTCGCTCTCCGGCGGCACGAAGATCAACGTCTCGCCGCTGGGCGCCCTGGAACTGCGCAGCCACTACGCGCCGATACGCCTGGACGTCGACGTCGACCGGCTCGACCCCGTACGGGCCCAGGCCCTGGTCGACCACCCGGAGCGGTTCGCCGGCCTCCAGGACCAGGTCACCCGCGACGTCGTCAGCGGCACCGGCACCCTCGCCTTCCGCTCCTGCGTCGCGGTGGTCTCCGGCGCCACCGCGCTGGGCCTGGCCGTCTACCGCAGGCCGCGCCGCGCGCTGGCCGCCGGCGGCCTGGCGCTCGCGCTGCTGGCGTCGTCGGGGGCCGCCGCCTACGCCACCTGGAACCCCAAGTCCGTCCTGGAGCCGAAGTTCTCCGGGCTGCTCTCCTCGGCGCCCTCGGTGGTCGGCAGCGCCCGCAGCATCGTCAGCGACTTCGACGTCTACCAGAAGGAGTTGGCGCGCCTGGTGACGAACGTGACGAAGCTCTACGAAGCCGCCTCCACCCTGCCCGCCTACGAGCCCGACCCCACCACGATCCGCGTGCTGCACGTCTCCGACATCCACCTCAACCCGGCGGCCTGGCAGATCGTCAAGTCGCTGGTCAAGCAGTACAAGATCGACGTGATCGTGGACACCGGCGACACCATGGACCACGGCTCGGCGGCCGAGAACGCCTTCCTGGACCCCGTCGCCACGCTCGGCGCCCCGTACGTGTGGGTCCGCGGCAACCACGACTCCGCCGCGACGCAGAAGTACCTCGCGACCCGCAAGAACGCCACGGTCCTCGACGACGGGCGGGCCGTGAGCGTCGGCGGGCTGCGGATCGCGGGCGTCGGCGACCCGCAGTTCACGCCGGACCGCTCGGTCGTCGCGGAGGGGGACTTCTCCGAACGCACGGCGGGCGGCAAGCTGGCCGACTCGCTCCGTACGCAGCGGCTCGCGGGCACGCCCGTGGACCTCGCGCTGGCACACAACCCGGTCGCGGCGGCCGAGGCGGACGGCCTGGCACCGCTGGCGCTGGCCGGCCACATCCACCACCGCGAGAACAGCGTGCTCCCTCGGGGCACCCGGCTGATGGTGGAGGGCTCCACGGGCGGCGGCGGGCTGCGCGCCGTACAGGGCAAGAAGCCGGCGCCGGTACAGGCGTCCGTCCTCTACCTGGACCGCGGGACCCGGCACCTCCAGGCGTGGGACGAGATCACGCTCGGCGGGCTGGGGCTGTCGAGTGCCGAGGTCAGCCGCCATCTGCCGAAGGAGAACCTGCCGGGGGCCACACCGTCGCCCGGCACGGGGTCGCCCGGCACACCGTCCCCGGGCGGCTCGGCGGCCCGGACCGGCACACCGTCACCCGGTCGCCCGTAGGGCCGGGGACCGCGGCGGGGCCCGCTCGAACGGGCCACCGAACGCACCGCCGAACACTCCGCCGCGGTCCCCCGCCGCCGGTCCCCCGCAAACCGTTTTGGCGAACGGTCCCTGCATCCCATATGCTTCTCACGTCCCCGACGGCGCCCCACAAGGCACCAAGGCGGGCCATCAGCCCTCATCGTCTAGTGGCCCAGGACGCCGCCCTTTCAAGGCGGTAGCACGGGTTCGAATCCCGTTGGGGGCACGCATTACCGTGTGCGAGAATAGGTTCACCGAAACTCGCACCGTGCAAGGTCCTGTGGAGCAGTTTGGAGTGCTCGCCACCCTGTCAAGGTGGAGGCCGCGGGTTCAAATCCCGTCAGGACCGCTGTGGCTGGGTAGCTCAGTTGGTACGAGCGATCGCCTGAAAAGCGATAGGTCGCCGGTTCGACCCCGGCCCCAGCCACCAGCAGTGGGAAAAGGCCCCGATCTTCGGATCGGGGCCTTTTTCGTCGTCCGGCGCCCCGCCGCGTTCCGTGTACGGGCCGGCCGCCGCCCGGGAGGCGGCCGGCCCCGCGTGCGTCAGGCGCCCGCCGCGTGCGCCCCCGAACCGCGCGGCGGCACCTCGCGCCCGCCCGGGTGCCGGTGCCGCCACACCCAGAAGACGGTGCACGAGACCAGCGCCCAGCCGGCCAGCACCAGGAACGGGAAGGCGTGCTGCGAGGCGCCGAAGTAGACCGCCGTGTGCTGCGCGTTCACCGAGGCGCCCGGCGGCAGCCAGCGGCCGATGTGGCCGAGCACGGACGGCAGCAGGGGCCAGGAGACCGCACCGCCCGAGGACGGGTTGCCCAGCAGCACCATCAGGCCCCACGTCGGGATCATCGCCCAGCGCCCGATCAGGGTGTTGAACATCGTGAAGACCATGCCGGACGTGAACATCGTCAGCGCCAGGATCAGCCAGGACTCCACGAAGGGCAGGTGCAGGGCGCCCAGCAGCCAGTCCACGACCGCGGCGATCGCGAAGGCGCCGAGCAGCGCGTACAGCGCGGTGAAGGCGATCCGCTCCAGCGGGTTGAGGCCGCGGGCGTGCACGCTCAGCTGGATCGCGCCGACGAAGCCGATGATCACCGCGGCGAGCGAGATGTAGAAGAGGGCGAGGCCCCGCGGGTCGCCCTCCTGGAGCGGCTTGAGGTCCTTGACCTCCACCGGCACGCCGACCGCCTGCCCCACCTTCGGCCCCGCCTGTTCGAGCACCTGTGCGACCTGGGCGCCCGCCGCCGAGGCCACGTCCAGCTCGACACCCTTGTCCCGCACCCGGAGGATCGCGAAGACCTCCTGCTCCTCGACGCCCTCCTTGGCCGCGGCGTACGTGTCGTACTCGTGCAACTGGAGCGAGGCGTTCAGGGCCTTCTCCATGCCGCCGGCGAAAGCCTTGCCGTGCGGCGAGTCCGGCGGCCCCACCACGGCGGTCGGGATGTGGCGCGGGGTCGGATTGGCCATCGTGTACGTGTACGAGCCGGCGAAGAGACCCGCGGCGACGGCGAGGATGAAGACCAGCACGAGGGCGGGGAAGAACGGCGATCTCTTGAACGCGGCCCATTTCTCGGTCTGGGTCAGCGGCCGTCCGTGAGCTCCGTGCGGTTGGGCCTGGTCACCGTGCCGATCATCCATAAGGCCACGCTAAAACACCTATCCCGGACATTCCCCTGCTGGTCGGCCCACTGTGCGAAGGGCCCGGCGCACCCGGCCCGGCCCGGCCCCGCGGCCGGCCCGCCGCAATTCGTTCGCCACGGTATTCACGGAGGTGAGATCCTGGGACCCGTATGTCCAGTCAGCCTGCCTCCGCCCGGCCCGACGGTGCCGCCCCCACTCTGCCCGCTCTCCTGGAGCGGCTGCCCGAGCTGATGCTGCGCGACCAGCAGCGGCTGGGGCGCCGGCTCGACGGCGCGCGCCGGATCCGTAAGCCCGAGGCCCGCGCGGCCGTGCTCGCCGAGATCGCCGCCGGGATCGAGGAGGCGGAGCTGCGCGTCGGGCAGCGCCGCGCCGCGGTGCCCGCGATCACGTATCCCGAGCAGCTGCCGGTCAGCCAGAAGAAGGACGAGATCCTGGAGGCGATACGCGACAACCAGGTCGTGATCGTCGCCGGCGAGACGGGCTCCGGCAAGACGACCCAGATTCCCAAGATCTGCCTGGAGCTGGGCCGCGGCGTACGCGGCCTGATCGGGCACACGCAGCCGCGCCGGATCGCGGCCCGCACGGTCGCCGAGCGGGTCGCCGAGGAGCTGCGGACCCCGCTGGGCGAGGCGGTCGGCTGGAAGGTCCGCTTCACCGACCAGGTCGGCTCCGACACCCTCGTGAAGCTGATGACCGACGGCATCCTGCTCGCGGAGATCCAGACCGACCGCGAGCTGCGCCAGTACGACACGATCATCATCGACGAGGCCCACGAGCGCAGCCTCAACATCGACTTCATCCTCGGGTACCTGGCCCAGCTGCTGCCCAGGCGCCCCGACCTGAAGGTCGTCATCACCTCCGCGACCATCGACCCGGAACGGTTCGCCCGGCACTTCGGCTCCTTCGCCTCCGTACCGGCCGAAGGGGGCGGGGGCGACGGCGGGGACGCGGCGCCCAGCGCGCCGATCGTCGAGGTCTCGGGGCGTACGTACCCGGTCGAGGTCCGCTACCGCCCGCTCCTGGAGGAGGGCGGCACCGACAGCGACCGGGACCAGATCACCGCGATCTGCGACGCCGTGGACGAGCTCCAGGCCGAGGGGCCGGGGGACGTCCTGGTGTTCCTCTCCGGCGAGCGCGAGATCCGCGACACGGCGGACGCGCTCAACAAGAAGAACCTGCCCGCCACCGAGGTGCTGCCGCTGTACGCGCGCCTCTCGCACGCCGAGCAGCACCGCGTCTTCCAGCGCCACACCGGGCGCAGGATCGTTCTCGCGACCAACGTCGCGGAGACCTCGCTGACCGTCCCCGGCATCCGGTACGTCATCGACCCCGGCATGGCCCGGATCTCCCGCTACAGCTACCGCACCAAGGTCCAGCGGCTGCCCATCGAGCCGGTCTCGCAGGCCAGCGCCAACCAGCGCAAGGGCCGCTGCGGCCGTACCAGCGACGGCATCTGCATCCGGCTGTACTCCGAGGACGACTTCCTCGCCCGCCCGGAGTTCACCGACGCCGAGATCCTGCGGACGAACCTGGCCTCCGTCATCCTCCAGATGACCGCGGCCGGCCTCGGCGACATCGAGAAGTTCCCCTTCATCGACCCGCCGGACCGCCGCAACATCAAGGACGGCGTGGACCTGCTGCACGAGCTGGGCGCGATCGACCCGAAGCAGAAGGACCCGAAGAAGCGGCTCACCCAGCTGGGGCGGAAGCTCTCCCAGCTGCCGGTGGACCCGCGGCTGGCCCGGATGGTGCTGGAGGCCGACCGCAACGGCTGCGTACGCGAGGTCATGGTCATCGCGGCGGCGCTGTCCATCCAGGACCCGCGCGAGCGGCCCTCCGACAAGCAGCAGCAGGCCGACCAGCAGCACGCCCGCTTCAAGGACGAGACCAGCGACTTCCTGGCCTATCTGAACCTGTGGCGGTATGTGCGCGAGCAGCAGAAAGCGCTGTCGTCGTCGGCGTTCCGCCGCATGTGCCGCAGCGAGTTCCTGAATTACCTGCGGATACGCGAGTGGCAGGACATCTACTCGCAGCTGCGTACGGTCGCCAAGACGATGGGCGTCCATCTCTCCGAGCAGGACGCGGCGCCCGAGCACATTCACACCTCCCTCCTCTCCGGTTTGCTTTCGCACATCGGATTGAAGGACACGGACGCCAAGAACGAATACCTCGGCGCCCGCAGCGCGAAATTCGCGGTCTTTCCCGGCTCGGCCCTCTTCAAGAAGCCACCGCGCTGGATCATGTCGGCGGAGCTGGTCGAAACGTCCCGCCTGTGGGCGCGGGTGAACGCCAGGATCGAGCCCGAGTGGATCGAGCCGCTGGCGCAGCACCTGGTCAAGCGGACGTACAGCGAGCCGCACTGGGAACAGAAGATGGCCGCGGTGATGGCGTACGAGCGAGTGACGCTGTACGGCGTGCCGGTCGTCGCGCAGCGGAAGGTCAATTACGGGCGGATCGACCCGGAGACCTCCCGGGACCTGTTCATCCGCAACGCCCTGGTCGAGGGCGACTGGCGCACCCATCACCAGTTCTTCCACGACAACCGCAAACTGCTCGGCGAGGTCGAGGAGTTGGAGCACCGGGCCCGCCGGCGCGACATCCTCGTGGACGACGAGACGCTCTTTGATTTCTACGATCAGCGGCTGCCCGAACACGTCGTATCGGGCGCGCATTTCGACTCGTGGTGGAAGAAGAAGCGTCACGACGAGCCGGAGCTGCTCAATTTCGAGCATTCCATGCTCATCAACGAATCCGCCGAAGCCGTCACCAAGGACGACTACCCGGACTCCTGGCGGCAGGGGAAGCTGAAGTTCCGCGTCACGTACCAGTTCGAGCCGGGCGCCGACGCGGACGGCGTGACCGTCCACATCCCCCTCCAGGTCCTCAACCAGGTCACCTCCGAAGGCTTCGACTGGCAGATTCCGGGCCTGCGCGAACAACTGGTGACCGAACTGATCCGTTCGCTGCCCAAGCCGATCCGCCGCAACTACGTCCCCGCGCCGAACTTCGCCGCCCGCTTCCTGGACTCGACCGTGCCCCTCCAGGGCTCCCTGACCACCTCCCTGGCGGCCGGCCTCCAGCGGATGGTCGGCGTCCCGGTCGACCCGGCCGACTTCGACACGGACCGGGTCCCCGACCATCTGAAAATCACGTTCCGGGTGGTCGACGAACGGCGCCGCAAGCTGGCCGAGGCCAAGGACCTCGAAGCGCTGCGCCTCAAGCTCAAGCCGAAGACGCAGGCGGCCCTCAGCAGGGCCTTCGCGCAGGCCGCCGAACGGCCCGCCAAGGGCGGCAAGGACGGCGACCGGGACGCGGGAGCGCCCGCCGGCCTGGAACAGCGCACCGGCCTGACGTCCTGGACGCTGGGCACGCTGCCCCGCACGTTCGAGACCCGGCGCGGCGGCCAGCCGCTCAAGGCGTACCCCGCCCTGGTGGACGACGGCACGAGCGTCTCCGTACGCCTCTTCGACACCGAGGCGGAGCAGCAGACGGCGATGTGGGCCGGCACCCGCCGTTTGATCTTGTTGAATATTCCGAGCAACCCAGCCAAGTTCGCGCAGGGAAAACTCACCAACCAACAGAAGCTGGCGCTGTCCGCGAACCCGCACGGCTCCATACAGGCCCTCTTCGAGGACTGTGTGACCGCCGCCGCCGACCGGCTGATCGGCGCACACGGCGGCCCGGCCTGGGACGAGGAGTCCTTCCGCAAGCTCTTCGACGCGGTGCGCGCCGACCTGGTCGACGCGACGATGAAGACGATCCAGCAGACCCGGGAGGTGCTGGCGGCCTGGCAGGCGTGCGAGCGCCGGCTCAAGGCCACCACCTTCCCCTCCCTGCTCCCGTCCCTCACGGACGTCAAGGAGCAGCTGGCCGCCCTCGTCCGGCCGGGGTTCGTGACCGCACACGGCGCCAGACGGCTGCCCGACCTCCTGCGCTACCTGGTAGCCGTGGACCGCCGCCTCCAGCAGCTCCCCAACAACGCCGAGCGGGACCGCTCCCGCATGGCGAAGGTCAAGGAGATGCAGGACGAATACGCCTGGCTGCTGGAGCAGTTCCCCAAGGGCCGCCCGGTGCCGGCCGAGGCCAGGGAGATCCGCTGGATGATCGAGGAGCTGCGGGTGAGCTACTTCGCGCACGCGCTCGGCACCGCGTACCCGGTCTCCGACAAGCGGATCGTGAAGGCCGTGGACGCGGCGGTGCCCAAGGCGTGACCGGCTCCGGGGGCCCGCCGCCCGGGGCCCCCGGTACCGAGTTCGACCGCACCCCCTGACCTGCTGTAGAGTCTTGCTTCGCAGCACCGCGAAAGCGGGAGCGGCACCAAGGTCCTGTGGAGCAGTTTGGAGTGCTCGCCACCCTGTCAAGGTGGAGGCCGCGGGTTCAAATCCCGTCAGGACCGCAGCAGAACGGCCCGTGTTCCCTTGAGGACGCGGGCCGTTCGCGTTTCCCGCGCGGGCTTCCCCCACCGGAGCTCCGGCCCGTACGGCTCCGGGCCCTTTCGCGTATTGACTGGTGCGCGCGCCGCCGGTAGTCACGAGGAAGGGTGTGAGGCCGGAGGGGGCGCGCGATGCCGACAGCTGCCAGGCACGAGATCAGGGCGCTCCTGCGAGCCCATCTGTCGGCCGCCACCGGCTACCGCCACTTCACCCGCCACTGCCCCGTCTGCGCCCGCCTGCTGCGGCTCGCCATGGAGCCCCGTGGCCGGGCTGCCGGCGCCCCGGGAGGCGACTCGGCCGATCGACCGCCCGCCCGGCCCGCCACGGAGCCCTCCGGGGCGTCTGGCACGGCGTACGCACCGCCCCCGGAGACACCAGAGGACGAAAGTCCCCCGGCTCGGTGACCAACGGCGCCTTTCCCACCGGCCCAGCGGTGGGAGGCTGTTGGCAGAAGCGCGGCACGCCGGCCCTCTATCGCAGGGGCGCTTACGTCACAAGCGCCGGGGCCTGTGACGGGTGTCACCGGACGAGTTTCGGGAAGCATCGACCTTACGGCCGCCCTACACGCAGTCAATTTAATATGTGCAATTGCACCGCCCGCCCGGCAGTCCGCCGACTGCACCGGAGAACTGCGGGGGCCCACTCCCAGCGGCCCCCGCGGGCGGTGTCCAGCCGGCCGGAAGGGCCCGCCGAGCGGGCGCGCGCGCACAAAAAAGATCGCGCTGGACCCGGCGGAGTCCAGCGCGATCGATGACGTACCCAGGTGCTTCGGGTGTGGGGCCTGTTGGGGCAGGCTCCGCGTCGTATGGAGCTGTGTGGTGCTAGGTGGAGCTGCGCGGAGCCGGGTGGGGCTCCACTCGCCGAGTCCGGGTTGGGGGGCCCGAAAACAGCGCGGTTATGCGGTTGTTCAGGATTCGCTGCGCTGCTGCGGAATGCCCGCCAGCAGGGCGCGAACCTCGGCCTCGCGGTAGCGCCGGTGTCCTCCGAGCGTGCGGATGGACGTGAGCTTGCCTGCCTTGGCCCAGCGGGTCACCGTCTTCGGGTCCACGCGGAACATCGTGGCGACCTCGGCGGGGGTAAGCAGCGGCTCGGCGTCAGGGGTGCGAGCGGTCATGAGCGGCTTCCTCGGGAGAACCGAACCATCACGGTTCTTTCCTCTAAATTCTGCACCTTGACCCGCGTTGCCCGAAATGGCGGACGCGGGCCGAGTCGGTTATAGGACGAACGGCTTGTCCTCGGCACTACAACTACACCATCTGTCCAGCCACGTCGGCCAAACCGATGGAATTGCCCTCTCAGGTGTTCAACCTCGGCGGAAGCCGATGGACTATGCCATAGCGGACAGTCACACCACCGTGACGATCAGTCACAAGGTGATCAGCCGCCATCAGACCCACCAAGGAGCGCAATACCGAACTATCCGCCCTTAGTGGGGCGGAAGGGGCCCTTGTCAGGCTCCTTGTCCTATTTTGGCACGAGGGTATGGCTTGGCCGCAAGGCCCGAAGTCAGTGCTTTAGGTCACGCTTGAGGCAATCGCCCGGATCGGGACCTACGTCCCACGACTCCGCCTCAGTAGTGTGCACGAACCCCGTATGCCGGAGATCATTTTGTCTGCCCGGCGCCGCGGCGAAGACCACGCGCGGCCCGCACGACGACTTCCGAGGGCCGCGCAAACACCCCGGGACATGTACCGGGACTCCTCGGCAACGCCCGTGGTTCCCGAACCCGTACGAAACTTCCGCCTCAGCTGGCGAACTGGCGCTCGCGCACCTCACGCCACCGGTCCGACAGCCGCTCGTACGCCTCGCCGGCCCGGTCGCCGTCCCCTTCCCGCAGCGCCGCCAGCCCCTCCGCCACCTCCGCGGCCGAGCGGTCCTCGGCCAGCTGCCCTTCGGGCACCGCGTGCACCAGCCCGCCGTAGTCCAGCTCCACCAGCGCCCGCGGATGGAACTCCTCCAGCCAGCGGCCCACGTCCACCAGGCCGTCGATCAGCGGCCCCTCTTCCAGGGAGTCGCGCAGCGTCCGCAGCCCCCTGGCCACCCGGCGCCGCGCCTGCACCATCGGCGTCCGGTACCGCAGGACCAGGCCGTCCTCGCCCTTGGTGTACTCCCGCTCGCAGTCGCCGAAGAGCGCGAACCAGCGCACAGGCACGTGCCAGGTGGCGGTGCGGATCCACGGGCGGGCGTCCGGATTGCGCTCCAGCCACTCCTCGTAGTCGGCGGCCGCCTGCCGCCGCACCACCGGCGGCAGCGCCGCGTCCAGCACGGGCGCCGGGAGCAGCTCGGAGAGCCCTTCCAGGGCCTGCCAGCCGCGCAGCCGCGTCCGCCAGGGGCAGACGCACGTGACGCCGTCCACGACCGCGACGAAGGCGTCGCTGCTCTCGTGGACCGGGACCGGCACCGGCGGGGTGGGCAGCAAATCGGCCAGGGACCGCCGAAGTTCGTCCTGAACCGTGGGGGTCTTCGGGCGCTTGGCATAGCGCGCCCAGTAGGAGCGCTCCGGCTCGGGGAACGCTGCCAGCGGTTCGTAGACCCGCAGATATGCCGCGTACGGGACCGTCACCGACGACGCCAAGGCCACGCCCGCTCCTTCGATTCCCTCAGAGTGATGTCCGTCGAACAACCGCAAAGAATGGCAAAGAGGTGCAAAGTGCCGGGAGTTGGTCGTTCCCGCCCGGCCAGGGGTACGGCAAATCGTCCCACGGCCGTCCCCCGGGAGTGGGTGATCCTCCGCACTGGACCGATCAGCGCGCCGTTCAGGTCTTACTCTCTTCCCGACCGGCCCTCCCGCCCTCCCCCTGCCACAAGCAACAGGGAGCCATCGGAGGGCGTCCTCCGCGACTATGGGAGTCACCACCGTGACCGACGTACGTCCTTCCCCCGTCAGCGCCGACGGGGGCGTCCTGCACACCCTGTTCCGCTCCGAACAGGGCGGCCACGAGCAGGTCGTCCTCTGCCAGGACCGCGCCAGCGGCCTGCGGGCCGTCATCGCCGTCCACGACACCCGCCTGGGCCCGGCCCTCGGCGGCACCCGCTTCCACGCGTACGCCTCCGAGGAGGAGGCCGTGCTGGACGCCCTGAACCTCTCCCGCGGCATGTCGTACAAGAACGCCCTCGCCGGGCTCGACCACGGCGGCGGCAAGGCGGTGATCATCGGTGACCCCGATCTGATCAAGACCGAAGAACTCCTGCTCGCGTACGGCCGGTTCGTGGCTTCCCTCGGCGGCCGTTACGTGACCGCGTGCGACGTCGGCACGTACGTGGCGGACATGGACGTCGTCGCCCGCACGAACCGGTGGACCACCGGCCGCTCCCCCGAGAACGGCGGCGCGGGCGACTCCTCCGTACTGACCGCCTTCGGCGTCTTCCAGGGCATGCGCGCCTCGGCGCAGCACCTGTGGGGCGACCCGACGCTGCGCGGCCGCACGGTCGGCGTCGCCGGCGTCGGCAAGGTGGGCCACCACCTCGTCGAACACCTCCTGGAGGACGGCGCCGAGGTCGTGATCACGGATGTGCGCGCCGAGTCGATCGAGCGCGTCCGCAGCCGGCACCCGCAGGTCCGGGTGGCGCCGGACACCGGGTCGCTGATCCGTACGCCGGGCCTGGACGTGTACGCGCCCTGCGCCCTCGGCGGCGCCCTGGACGACAACACGGTGCCGGCGCTGACCGCGCGGGTGGTCTGCGGCGCGGCCAACAACCAGCTGGCGCACCCCGGCGTCGAGAAGGACCTCGCCGACCGCGGCGTCCTCTACGCGCCGGACTACGTGGTGAACGCCGGCGGCGTGATCCAGGTGGCCGACGAGCTGCACGGCTTCGACTTCGACCGCTGCAAGAAGAAGGCGGCGAAGATCTTCGACACCACGCTGTCGATATTCGCTCGTGCGAAGGAGGACGGCATTCCGCCCGCTGCGGCGGCGGACCGGCTGGCCGAGCAGCGGATGGCGGACGCCCGGCGGGTCTGACGCCCGACCGAAGGGTTCACGCCATTTTTTGGCCGGTCGTGGCGCTCGCCGCGACCGGTTTCGCTCAACACTGCCCGGTATTGCTCGGGTTCGACCGAAGCTGATCGCGATCCGATCAAGCTCCGAACGACCCGCAGCTCACCCGAACAGCCCCGGAAACGCCTCGCCGGTCACGGACCGTACCGGCGAGCATTACAGGCAGTACAGATCAGCGACCCCTACCCCCTCCGTAGTGATCACAGAGCAATGCGTAAGGGATCACGGGCAGTGAAGGAGACATCCCTCACCACCCGTCGGCGGGTCGCCGTGGCGGACAGGTTAAAATCGCAGCTGACCAGCGGGGACGGGGCGTCTCGCCGGTCGTGCCGAGCGGTCGGTGATGCGGGCGACGTACCGTATGGCCGCGGAAGCAGGTACCGTTAAAGCCCTACGGGCCGGTCTCTCCGTCGAGAGTCCGCTCTGAATCATGAACGCGTGTCAAGACTCTGGGGCCGTCGAGCCCCGTCGTTGAGGGGGTCGAGCCATGGGGCGCGGCCGGGCCAAGGCCAAGCAGACGAAGGTCGCCCGCCAGCTGAAGTACAACAGCGGTGGGACTGATCTCTCACGCCTGGCCGAAGAGCTGGGTGCATCGCCGCAACAGCCGGCACAGCAGCAGCCGCCGAACGGCGAGCCGTTCGAGGATGACGAGGACGACGACCCGTACGCGCGGTACGCCGACCTTTACAACCGAGACGACGATGACGAGGACGAGGGCAACTCGTCCCAGCAGCGTCGTCGCGCCTGACGCACGACGTCTTTTCTGTCGTGCGTGCACGGTGTGCACAGCAGTTCCACGGACCCGGTCCGGGGTAGTCACCTCGGACCGGGTTCTGTGCTGCCCTGACGAGCGGATCAGGCGGAGTAGTCACCGGTCAGGGTCACTGCCTCGGTGTGCCCACCGCGCTCGGTGATCTCGCCGCCGACCCAGGCGTCCACGCCGCGGTCCGCGAGGGTGGCCAGGGCCACGTCCACCGACTCCTGCGGCACGACGGCGATCATGCCGACGCCCATGTTCAGGGTCTTCTCCAGCTCCGGCCGCTCCACGTCGCCGGCCTTGCCGACCAGGTCGAAGATCGGGTCCGGGGTCCAGGTGGACCGGTCGACCGTGGCGTGCAGGCCATCCGGGATCACCCGGGCCAGGTTGTTGGCCAGGCCGCCGCCGGTGATGTGCGAGAAGGCGTGCACCTCGGCCGTGCGGGTCAGCGCCAGGCAGTCCAGCGAGTAGATCTTGGTGGGCTCCAGCAGCTCCTCGCCGAGGGTCCGGCCGAGCTCCTCGATCCGCTGGTCCAGGGACATCCCGGCGCGGTCGAACAGCACGTGCCGGACGAGCGAGTACCCGTTGGAGTGAAGTCCGGAGGACGCCATCGCGATGACGGCGTCACCCGTACGGATAAGATCCGCGCCCAGCACCCGGTCCGCCTCGACGACACCCGTGCCGGCGCCCGCGACGTCGAAGTCGTCGGCCCCCAGCAGCCCGGGGTGCTCGGCGGTCTCGCCGCCGACCAGCGCGCAGCCGGCCAGCACACAACCCTCGGCGATGCCCTTGACGATCGCCGCGACCCGCTCGGGGACGACCTTGCCGACGCAGATGTAGTCGGTCATGAACAGCGGCTCGGCACCGCAGACGACCAGGTCGTCCACGACCATGCCGACGAGGTCGTGGCCGATCGTGTCGTACACGCCCATCCGGCGGGCGATGTCGACCTTCGTGCCGACCCCGTCGGTGGCCGAGGCGAGCAGCGGACGCTCGTACCTCTTGAGGGCCGAGGCGTCGAAGAGGCCGGCGAACCCGCCGAGGCCGCCGACGACCTCGGGGCGGGTGGCCTTCTTGACCCACTTCTTCATCAGGTCGACGGCGAGGTCGCCCGCTTCGATGTCCACGCCCGCTGCTGCGTAGCTGGCGCTGGTGCCCGCGTGCTGGGCATGCTCAAAAGACTCGGCAGACATGGCGTTGAGATCTTTCCTGTCGGTGTGTACGAGCTCTACGGGCGGCGCAGCGCGTCGGCGCCGCCGACCCCGGCCGTCAGCGTCTCGACGCCGTCCAGGTCCGGCTTGGCCTGGCCCGCGGTCTCCGACTCCAGGAGGTGCTTGCCCAGCAGCTCCGGGTCGGGGAGATCGACCGGGTACTGGCCGTCGAAGCACGCGCGGCACAGGTCCGGCTTGGCGATCGTCGTCGACTCGATCATGCCGTCGATCGAGATGTACGACAGCGAGTCGGCGCCCAGCGACTTGCCGATCTCGTCGACGGTCAGACCGTTGGCGATCAGTTCGGCGCGGGTGGCGAAGTCGATGCCGTAGAAGCACGGCCACTTGATCGGCGGCGAGGAGATCCGGATGTGGACCTCGGCGGCGCCGGCCTCGCGAAGCATGCGGACCAGGGCGCGCTGGGTGTTGCCGCGGACGATCGAGTCGTCGACGACCACCAGGCGCTTGCCGCGGATGACTTCCTTGAGGGGGTTGAGCTTGAGCCGGATGCCCAACTGGCGGATGGTCTGCGAGGGCTGGATGAAGGTCCGGCCGACGTAGGAGTTCTTCACCAGGCCGACGCCGTACGGGATGCCGCTGGCCTCGGCGTAGCCGACCGCGGCCGGCGTGCCGGACTCCGGGGTCGCTATGACGAGGTCGGCGTCGGCGGGGGCCTCGGCGGCCAGCCTGCGGCCCATCTCCACCCGGGAGAGGTACACGTTGCGGCCCGCGATGTCGGTGTCGGGACGCGCCAGGTAGACGTACTCGAACACACAGCCCTTGGGCTTCGCCTCGGCGAAGCGGGAGCTGCGCAGGCCGTTCTCGTCGATGGCGACCAGCTCGCCGGGCTCGATCTCCCGGATGAAGCTGGCGCCGCAGATGTCCAGGGCGGCCGTCTCGGAGGCCACCACCCAGCCGCGCTCCAGGCGGCCGAGGACCAGCGGGCGGATGCCCTGCGGGTCGCGGGCCGCGTACAGCGTGTGCTCGTCCATGAAGCACAGCGAGAAGGCGCCCATGACCTTGGGAAGGACGCGCGGCGCGGCCTCCTCGACGGTCAGCGGCTTGCCGTCCTCGTCGACCTGGCCGGCCAGCAGGGCCGTCACGAGGTCGGTGTCGTTGGTCGCCGCGACCTGGGTCGCGCGGCCGCCCTCGCGGGGCAGCGCGGCGACCATCTCGGCGAGTTCGGCGGTGTTGACCAGGTTGCCGTTGTGGCCGAGCGCGATCGAGCCGTGCGCGGTGGCACGGAACGTCGGCTGCGCGTTCTCCCACACCGAGGCACCGGTGGTGGAGTAGCGGGCGTGGCCCACGGCGATGTGGCCCTGGAGGGAACCGAGGGATGTCTCGTCGAAGACCTGGGAAACCAGGCCCATGTCCTTGAATACGAGGATTTGGGAGCCGTTGCTCACTGCGATGCCCGCGGACTCCTGTCCGCGGTGTTGCAGGGCATACAGCCCGAAATAGGTGAGTTTGGCGACCTCTTCACCCGGAGCCCAGACACCGAAGACGCCGCATGCGTCCTGGGGGCCCTTCTCGCCGGGGAGCAGGTCGTGGCTGAGTCGTCCGTCACCACGTGGCACAGCACCGAGTCTAGGGCAGGTCCGCGATTCATCCGAACCGGGGATCGAACCGGGACGGTAGCCGCAGCCGCATTCGGGGCCCGGTGAATGCTTGACGTGAGCACCCGCTCACGGACAGGATCACGCACCATGCACACCTCGCAGCCCTTGGTGCAGCGCCGCCACGTCGACCTCGGTCGCGTCGCGAGCGCCATCTGTCGCTGCGCACGGCGCGTCTGAGCGCCCTTCTTTTCACATTCCCTTCACGCGAGGCCCGCCCCGTTCCGGCGCGGGGCCGACGTGCGCCGCACCATCCCCCTCGCCACCGTCGCGACGTGGGGTGAAATGCGCCACTCCGCCATTCGGGGGTAGCTCGCCGGCGCGCGTATCCGGTGAATTCCGGGCTTTTCGGCCCGGCTTCCCGCACTGCCCTCCCGCGCATTTCCGTGGCGGTCCCCCACCGCTGCCCCACATTCGGAAGGTCGTATTCCGTGACGCGTTCCGCCCCTGCCTCCACGCCCGCCCCGCAGCCCGATTCCTCCCGCGAAGGCCGGGATTCCCGTAAAGGCGCGCTGTCCCGCCGCGCCTTCGGCGGCCTGATCGGCGCCACCGCCGCCGCCGGCACCCTGACCGTGGGCGGCGCGGGCCCGGCCGCGGCCACCGGATCCGCCTACCGGGAACGGCCGTTCCGTGCGGCGACCGGCCGCCGGGCCGCCCGTCGTCCCAACGTGCTGTTCATCCTCGGCGACGACCTCGGCTGGGCCGACCTGTCCTCGTACGGATCACCGCACATCCGTACGCCCCACCTGGACCGGCTGGCCCGCCAGGGCGTGCGCTTCACCCAGTCCTACTCGGGGTCGGCGACCTGCTCGCCCACCCGCTTCTCGCTCTACACCGGCCGGTATCCGGGCCGTACCGAAGGCGGCTTGGCGGAACCCATCGCGGACCGCACCGTCGGCCTCGACCCCGGCCACCCCACCCTCGCCTCGCTGCTGCGCGACGCGGGCTACTCGACCGCCCTGATCGGCAAGTGGCACTGCGGCTACCTGCCCGACCACAGCCCCACCAAGTCGGGTTGGGACACCTTCTTCGGCAACTTCGGCGGGGCGCTGGAGTACTACTCGAAACTGGGTTTGGGCGGGGAGTACGACCTCTACGAGGGCAACGTCACCGAGGGCGACGCCGAGTACAAGGACCTGCGCTATTACACGCGCGTCCTCACCGAACGGGCCGTCGACCACGTGAGCCGGCGGCACTCGAAGCCCTGGCTGCTGAACCTGAACTTCACCACCCCGCACTGGCCGTGGATCGCGGACGGCGACGAGGCGGCGAGCGCGGAGATCGTCCGCCGCGTCAGGGCAGGTGAGAAGGGCGCGCTGCAACACCGGGACGGCGGCTCGCTGGAGAAGTACGCGGAGATGGTCGAGGACCTGGACCGGTCCGTGGGCGCGGTGCTGGCCGCCCTGAAACGCTCCGGACAGGAGGAGGACACCCTGGTCTTCTTCGGGAGCGACAACGGCGGCGAGCGCTGGTCCTACAACTGGCCGCTGAGCGGCAACAAGTTCACCCTCCAGGAGGGCGGCATCCGCGTACCGGCAATCGTGCGCTGGCCGGCCCGGATCGACGGCGGCCAGGTCAGCCACACACCGCACTACAGCCCCGACTGGACGGCGACCCTTCTGGAACTCGCGGGCGCCCGCCCGCACCCCGCTTACCCACTGGACGGTACGAGCCTGGCGGGCTACCTGCTGCGCGGCGAGCGGCTCCCCGAGCGCGACCTGTTCTGGCGCATACGGGGCGAACGGGCGCTGCGCCGCGGCGACTGGAAGTACTACCGGGGCAAGAGCGGGCGGGACCAGCTCTTCCACGTGACCGGGGACCCCCGCGAGCAGGCGGACCGTGCGGGGGCGGAGGGACGGCGGCTGGCGGAGCTGCGGGCGGCGTGGGAGGCGGTGGACGCCACGTTGCTGCCGTATCCGAAGGGGTGAGGCAGCAGCCCCGACCCGAAGGAGTGAGGCGGCTGTCCTGGAGGCGGAGCGGGGCCGGGTCGGGGCTTGGCCCGGTAATCAGCCCATAAGGGGCAAGTACGGTGCGAGGTCGGCGCGTTCGCCGCTGGCGCTCACGTCGGCCGCCTCGACCGCCGCGGGCCAGGCCGTACGGCCGGTGGCCAGGCGGAGCCAGGTCAGCGGGTCGGTCTCGACGACGTTCGGCGGCGTGCCGCGGGTGTGCCTGGGGCCCTCGACGCACTGGACGACGGCGAACGGCGGCACCCGGACCTCCACCGAGCCGCCGGGCGCCTTCGTGGCAAGCGCGTCGGCGAGCAGCCGGGTGGCGGCGGCCAGGGCCTGGCGGTCGTACGGGATGTCCAGGCCGGTGGCGGCAGCCAGGTCGTCGGTGTGCACCACCAGTTCGACGCAGCGGACCACCAGGAAGTCGTCCAGCCGCATGGCGCCGATACGGGCCGCCAGCAGCCGGTCGCCGGGGGCGCCCGCAACGGCTTCGGTGTAGCGGGCGGCGGCACGGTCCAGGAGGTCGGCCGGCGCCGCCGCGGCCGCCGTCTCGCGGGCGATCTCGTCCACCTTCCCGGCCAGCGCGCGGGTCGCGGACGGCCAGGTGGCGAGAGTGACCTCCTGGGCGGGCGGCGCGGGCTGCGCCAGGGCCGCGGGAACCTGTTCGAGCGCCATGGAGAGGTGCGCGACCAGCTCGCGCACCGTCCAGTCCCCGAGGCGGGTCGGCAGCGCGAACTGCTCGGGGGACAACTGCCGTACGGCGTCGCGTACGTGTCCGAACTGCGCGGTGACGGCGGCGCGGGTCCGGGCGGGATCGTAACTGCGGGCGCGGGACCTGCCGGCCGACTTACGGGCACTGGGCATGGCGTCGAGGCTACTGTGCGGCGCGTCAGATGTGAGCGTCGAGGCTACTGCGCGGGGCGCGTCGCATAGGCGCCGAGGCCGCGCTCCACCAGGTCGAAGGCGCGGTGGGCGGCGGCGACCGCGTCCGGATACACGGCGTCGGCGGCCTCGCCGGCGAGCAGCCTGCGGTGGTTCTCGGCAATGAGCGCGCTACGGACGCCCGTCAGCTGGCCCGCGGCGACCCGGGCCGTCAGCCGGTCGCCGTCGGTCCCCTCCGCCAGGGCCTCGGCCAGCAGCTCTTCGCCGTGCCGGACGCTGGCGTGGGCACGGAGCAGGAGAGCCGGCGTGTCCACGATCAACTGGCGGATGCGGAGCACCTCTTTCGCGTCGCACAGGCCGACGGACGGGTCGCGGGCGTCCAGCATCTCCACGAACTGGCGTCGGAGCGCGGCGACCGCCGACTCCCCCGGGGCGCGCTCGCGGACGGCGCGGGCCGCGTCTGCCGCGTGGTGCTCCAGCGGCTTGAGGACCAGGTCCTCCTTGGAACCGTAGTAGTTGAAGACGGTCATCTTGGAAACGTCGGCGGCGTCGGCGATCTCCTGCACGGAGACCTTCTCGAAGCCCCGCTCCAGAAACAGTTCGACGGCGGTGCGCAGCACCCGCCGCCCCGTCTGCAGCTTCTTGCGCTCGCGCAGTCCCATCTCCTCAGCCATGCCACCACTGTACCAGGGCAAAAAATAATACCGGATAAAATATTGACTCGGTACACGATCGGCGGGCATGGTGCAGCCATGACCGTTTCCACCGTTTCCCCGCGCACCTCACCGGGCGGTGCGGCAGGTACCGCTCCGCCCCGGCCGCCCGGCCCACCTGCCCCGCCCGCCGCCGGACCGGGCGGCATGACGCCGGCCCGGCGGAAGATCGGCCTCGCCGTCTGCCTCACGACCGTGCTGCTCGCCGTCCTCGACCAGAACATCGTCTCGGCCGTCACGGTCCCGATCGCCCGCGAACTCGACCCGCTGTACGGCGTGGACCGCATCCCCTGGCTCATCAGCACCTTCTCGCTGGCCGCCACCGCCGCGCTGCCCCTGTACGGCAAGCTGTGCGACTCCCTCGGCGCGAAGAAGGTCTTCCTCGGGGCCGTCGCCACCTTCCTGCTCGGCTCGGCCCTGTGCGGAGCCGCTCAGAGCATGGAGCAGCTGATCGCCTTCCGTGCCCTGCAAGGGCTGGGCGGCGGCGGGCTGATGAGCGTCACCATGGTCGTCATCGCCCGGCTCAAGGAGCCGGGCGAGAAGGGCGCGGGCCGGTTCTCCGGCATCGGCGGGCTGGTCGCGGGGGCCGGCATGGCCCTGGGTCCGGTGGCCGGCGGGCTGCTCGCCGAACACGCGGACTGGCGCTGGATCTTCTACGTCAACCTGCCGGTCGGCATCGCCGTGCTCGTCGCGTCCGCGCTGGTCCTCAAGCTCCCCCTACACGGGGAACGGCGGCGCATCGACTTCCTCGGCGCGGCCCTGGCGGCGGCGTTCTCCACCGCGCTGCTGCTGGTGACGGAGTGGGGCGGCCGGGATTACGGCTGGGGCTCCCCGGTGATCCTGGGGCTGGCCGCCGGCGCCGTGGCGCTGCTCGGGCTGTTCCTGTGGCGGCAGGCCACCGCCGCCGAGCCGCTGCTACCGCTGTCGATGTTCCGCAACCACACGCTGCGCACCGGCTTCGCGGTCCAGGGACTGGTCGGCGTGGCCCTGATGGGCTCGATGGTCTACGTGATCGTCTACCTCCAGCTGGCCCGCGGCATCGCGCCCGCCGCGGCGGGCATGTTCATGATCCCCACAGCGCTCGGCATGGCCTGCTCGGGCCTGTTGACCGCCAGGCTCGGTTCCCGCGGGTGGACGGAGAGGACCTTCGTGATCAGCGGTACGGCCTGCGCCGCCGTGGCCACGGTCCTGCTCTCGACGAACGGCGCCGACACCAGCCTGTGGGCCGTACGGGCCGAACTGCTCCTCCTCGGCGCCGGGTTCGGCCAGACGCTGGGCCGGCTGATCGTGCTCGTCCAGCAGGCCGCGCCGCACCATCAGCTCGGGGTGGCGACGACCGGCATCCGGTTCTTCCAGACCCTGGGCAGTTCGCTGGGCGCCGCCCTGTTCGGGACGGTGCTGGCCCGGGTCTACGCCGACCGCGGCCCCGGCGGCTCGACCAGCGCGATACCCACGCTCAAGGGCGAGGCCCACACCCGCGCGGTGGACGCCTTCAGCTCCTCCACGGGCGTGGTCTTCCTCTGCTCCGCAGGCGTCCTGGCCCTGGCGCTGCTCCTGTCCCTGCGCATACGACCGGCCGCGCCGGCGGCCGAGGGGACATGACCGGCGGGGACGGAATGACCAGCGATGGGACGGAGCGACCAGCGGTGGGACGCAGTGACAGGGAAAGGAGGACGGCGTGACCGGCAGGGACGAAACGGTCTGCGGCGGGGGCGGCGCGTTCGGCGCGCCGGTGGCCCGCCCCCGGGAGAGGACGGGCCACCGTGCGGGAGTGCTCAGCCGAACAGGGCCGGGATCGTCGCCTCGTGGACTTCCCTGAGCTCGCTCAGCGAGAGGGTGAACTGCCCCTGGACGTCGATCTCTTCTCCGTCCACGACACCGATGCGGGTGGCCGGGAGGCCGCGCGCGCCGCACATGTCGCTGAACCGCAGCTCCTCGCTGCGCGGGACCGCGACGATGGCGCGGCCCGCCGACTCGGAGAACAGGAGGACGAAGGGGTCCAGTCCGTCGGGTACGACGATCCGGGCGCCCTTGCCGCCGCGCAGGCACGACTCGACGAGGGCCTGGATCAGACCGCCGTCGGACAGGTCGTGCGCCGCGTCGATCATGCCGTCGCGGGAGGCCGAGATCAGGATCTCGGCGAGCAGCTTCTCCCGGCCGAGATCCACCCGCGGCGGCAGGCCGCCCAGGTGGTCGTGGACGACCTGGGACCAGGCCGAGCCGCCCAGCTCGTCCCTGGTGTCACCGAGGAGGTAGACGAGATGGCCCTCGTCCGCGAACGCGACCGGGGTACGGCGCGCGACGTCGTCGATCACACCGAGCACCGCGACCACGGGGGTCGGGTGGATGGCGGCCTCGCCGGTCTGGTTGTAGAGGGAGACGTTGCCGCCGGTGACCGGCGTACCGAGCTCCAGGCAGCCGTCGGCGAGGCCGCGGATGGCCTCGGCGAACTGCCACATGACGGCCGGGTCCTCGGGCGAGCCGAAGTTCAGGCAGTCGGAGATCGCCAGCGGCTTGGCGCCGGTCGCCGCGACGTTGCGGTAGGACTCCGCCAGCGCCAGCTGCGCACCGTGGTAAGGGTCCAGCTTGGCGTAGCGGCCGTTGCCGTCGGTGGCGATGGCCACGCCCAGCCCGGACTCCTCGTCGATGCGGATCATGCCGGAGTCCTCCGGCTGCGCCAGCACGGTGTTGCCCTGCACGAAGTGGTCGTACTGGCTGGTGATCCAGGACTTGGACGCCTGGTTGGGCGAGGCGACCAGCTTGAGGACCTGCTCGCGCAGCGCCTCGCCGGTCTCCGGGCGCGGCAGCTTGCCCGCGTCGTCGGCCTGGAGGGCGTCCTGCCACGCGGGGCGCGCGTAGGGGCGCTCGTAGACCGGGCCCTCGTGGGCGACGGTCTTCGGGTCGACGTCGACGATCTTCTCGCCGTGCCAGAAGATCTCCAGTCGGTCGCCGTCGGTGACCTCGCCGATGACGGTGGCGGTGACGTCCCACTTCTCGCAGATCGCCAGGAACCGTTCGACCTTCGCCGGTTCGACGACGGCGCACATGCGTTCCTGCGACTCGCTCATGAGGATCTCCTCGGGCGAGAGCGTCGAGTCGCGCAGCGGTACGTCGTCCAGCTCCACGCGCATGCCGCCGGAGCCGTTGGAGGCCAGCTCGCTGGTGGCGCAGGACAGGCCGGCCGCGCCGAGGTCCTGGATGCCGACGACCAGCTTCTCCGCGAACGCCTCCAGGGTGCACTCGATGAGCAGCTTCTCCTGGAAGGGGTCGCCGACCTGGACGGCGGGGCGCTTGGACGGCTTCGCGTCGTCGAAGGTCTCGGAGGCCAGGATGGAGGCGCCGCCGATGCCGTCGCCGCCGGTCCTGGCGCCGTAGAGGATGACCTTGTTGCCGGCGCCGGACGCCTTGGCGAGGTGAATGTCCTCGTGCCGCATCACGCCGATGGCACCGGCGTTGACCAGCGGGTTGCCCTGATAGCAGGAGTCGAAGACGACCTCGCCGCCGATGTTGGGCAGGCCCAGGCAGTTGCCGTAGCCGCCGATGCCCGCGACGACGCCCGGCAGGACGCGCTTGGTGTCGGGGTGGTCGGCGGCGCCGAAGCGCAGCGGGTCCACGACGGCGACCGGGCGGGCGCCCATGGCGATGATGTCGCGGACGATGCCGCCGACGCCGGTGGCCGCGCCCTGGTACGGCTCCACGTAGGACGGGTGGTTGTGCGACTCGACCTTGAAGGTGACCGCGTAGCCCTGGCCGACGTCGACGACGCCCGCGTTCTCGCCGATGCCGACGAGCATCGCGTCGTTCTCGGGGACCTTCTGGCCGAACTGCCGCAGGTGGACCTTGCTGCTCTTGTACGAGCAGTGCTCGGACCACATGACGGAGTACATCGCGAGTTCGGCGCCGGTGGGACGGCGGCCGAGGATCTCGCGGACGCGCTCGTACTCGTCCTGCTTCAGGCCGAGTTCGGCCCACGGCTGGTCGGTGTCCGGCGTCTCGGCTGCGTGCTTGACCGTGTCGAGCGTCATGCGTTGACCAATTTCTTCAGGATCGAGGTGAAGAATCCGAGGCCGTCCGTGCGGCCGGTGCCGATCAGCGGCTCGACGGCGTGCTCGGGATGCGGCATGAGGCCGACGATGTTGCCCGCCTCGTTGGTGATGCCGGCGATGTCGCGCAGCGAGCCGTTGGGGTTGCCGTACCCGTCGGCGGCGTCGCCCCCGGTCAGGTAGCGGAAGGCGACGCGGCCCTCGGCCTCCAGCATGTCGAGCGTGCGCTCGTCGGCGACGTACCGGCCGTCGATGTTCTTCAACGGTACGGAGATCTCCTGGCCGGCGGTGTAGTCGGCGGTCCAGGCGGTGTCCGCGTTCTCCACCCGCAGCCGCTGGTCGCGGCAGACGAAGTGCAGGCTCTCGTTGCGCAGCATGGCGCCCGGCAGCAGGTGGGTCTCGGTCAGCACCTGGAAGCCGTTGCAGATGCCGAGCACCGGCAGGCCGCCCTTGGCCTGTTCGATGACGGTGTCCATCACCGGCGAGAAGCGGGAGATGGCGCCGGCCCGCAGGTAGTCGCCGTAGGAGAAGCCGCCGGGCAGGACCACGGCGTCGACCTGCTTGAGGTCCTTGTCGCGGTGCCACAGCGGCACCGCCTCGGCCCCGGCGAGCCGGACGGCGCGCTGGGTGTCGCGGTCGTCGAGCGTGCCCGGAAAGGTGATGACTCCGATGCGCGCCGTCATGACCCGGCCTGGTCTTCGACGTGGACGGTGAAGTCCTCGATGACGGTGTTGGCGAGGAAGGTCTCGGCCATCTCGTGGATACGGGCGAGGGCGGCGTCGTCGACCGGGCCCTCCACCTCAAGTTCGAAACGCTTGCCCTGACGGACGTCGGCGATCCCCTCGAATCCCAGGCGGGGCAGTGCGCGCTGCACCGCCTGGCCCTGCGGGTCGAGGATCTCCGGCTTGAGCATGACGTCGACTACGACGCGTGCCACTGGCACTCCCGATGGTGTGGTGCGTAAGGCGGTGCCATCACAGTACCGTGTTCGAAAATCTACGCGCATAGATATCGTGACAAGGCGGTCACGGTGCGGCAACAGGCGCGGTAAGCGGTGGGGAAAATCTCAGAAAAGACCTAGGGTCCACATTGCGGAAGGACACGCTGAGGAAATTAACTGGGCTTCACAATGCAATGCCCACCGCTGTACAAATGAAAATGCATTGATCCCAATCAGCCGGATCTGCAGCATCCCGCCATGTCAGCACAGGGTTGCTGCTCGAAAGGACCGATATCCGTGGCGCAGCGCGTAGTAGTCACGCTCTCCGATGACATCGAAGGCGGAGAAGCCGCAGAGACGGTCACCTTCGGTTTGGACGGGAAGTCGTACGAGATCGACCTCAATCCCGCCAATGCGAAGAAACTGCGCGGCACCCTCGCCCCGTTCGTGGAGGCCGGCCGCAAGCGGTCGAAGTCCGGCAGGGCCTACCACCACACCTCCGTGACGCCGGACCCGGCCGCCGTGCGCGCCTGGGCGCGGTCCAACCGCATGGACGTGCCCCCGCGAGGCCGCATCCCGAAGAAGGTCTACGAGGCGTTCGACGCGGCGAACCACTGACCGCAGGACACCTCGGACGCCCGCCCGCCGACCGGCCGCCCGCTGGCCGGCGGCGGGCGGGTGCCGCCCGGGCGGCACCCCGGTGGAACCCGGCCGCCGGGCCGGGTTCCGCTGCCCCGCAGCCGAGTTGCACAACACCCCTGTTGATCAGCTAGAGTCTGGAGCACGCCGAGGGGCGAGGCCGAAAGGCCGGATCCCGAGGAGTCACGCGGGTGTAGCTCAGTAGTAGAGCGCCCTCTTTCCAAGAGGGAGGCGCAGTGTGCAATCCCTGTCACCCGCTCTGACAGCATCGACCGGTCCCTCGGGCCCGGTGGATGGTGATCACGCGGGTGTAGCTCAGTAGTAGAGCGCCCCCTTTCCAAGGGGGAGGCGCAGTGTGCAATCCCTGTCACCCGCTCCGACAGTACCGACCGGTCCAAAGGATCAGGTAGAGTAGCTGTCGCGCCGCCCGGTGAAAGCCGGTCGGATGCGTGCGGACGTAGCTCAGTTGGTAGAGCGCAACCTTGCCAAGGTTGAGGTCGCGAGTTCGAGCCTCGTCGTCCGCTCAGAGGAAAGGCCCCGGTCACCGCGACCGGGGCCTTTCGCGTGTGCCCGCGCAAACCGCGCCGCCGCCGCGCACCACTCCCCCGCCGCGCGCCGCGCCCCCGCCGCCCTGCCCTCCCGGCGCCCCGGACCACCTCCACCTCCACCTCCACCTGACATTTGTCATCTGCCCTGATGACATGCCGCACTGCCCCCGGCCGGGTTCCGGCGGGAGCCTTGAAGCATGAACATCGGGGACTACGGCACGAACGTGATTGACGTCACGGGGCTGCGCAGGCGGTACGGACCGTCCGGGGGCGGCCGGAAGAAGAAGAGCGAAGCGGGCTTCGAGGCGGTGCGGGGCATAGATTTCTCCGTCGCCCGCGGGGAGCTGTTCGCCCTGCTCGGCACGAACGGGGCGGGCAAGACCTCCACCGTCGAGCTGCTTGAGGGGCTGGCCGCGCCGACCGGCGGCAAAGTACGCGTGCTGGGCCACGATCCGTACACCGAGCGGGCCCGGGTCCGGCCGCGGGTCGGCGTGATGCTCCAGGAGGGCGGCTTCCCCTCGGACCTGACGGCCGCCGAGGCCGTACGGATGTGGGCCGGCACGACCAGCGGCGCCCGGCCGGTCGACGAGGCGCTGGAGGTGGTCGGCCTGTCCCGGCGCCGGGACGTACGGGTCAAGATGCTCTCCGGTGGTGAGCGGCGGCGGCTGGACCTGGCCATGGCGACGCTGGGGCGGCCCGAGGTGCTGTTCCTCGACGAGCCGACCACCGGCCTGGACACCGAAGCGCGCCACGCGACCTGGGAGTTGATCCGCGAGCTGCGGGCCGACGGCACGACCGTCGTGCTGACCACGCACTACCTGGAAGAGGCCGAGGGGCTGGCCGACCGCCTCGCGATCATGCACCGGGGCCGGATAGCGACGACCGGCACGGTCGCTGAGGTGGTGGCCAGCCACCCGGCGCAGATCTCCTTCGAACTGCCCGACGGCTTCCTGGCGGGCGATCTGCCGCCGCTGCCGGAACTGGGTGTCGACGGACACGAGACGGCGGGCCGCACGATCCGGCTCCAGACCTCCGACCTGCAGCGGGCCGCGACCGGCGTACTGCTGTGGGCGCGGGACAAGGGGATCGAACTGCGTGGTCTCGACGCCCGCTCGGCGTCGCTGGAAGAGGCGTTCCTGCGGATCGCCAAGGGTTTGGAGGACAAGTGAGCATCGCCGTCACCGATACGAGGTCCGCGGCGCCTGCCCGCAAGGGAGCGCGCGACCGGCTGGCCGCACTGGCCCGCGCGGAGCTGACGCTGCTGTTCCGCAACAAGACCACCTTGTTCATGGCACTGCTGATGCCCCTGATCATGGCCTTCGCCATGCAGCGGGCGGTCTCCGAGATGCCGCTCCAGGAGAACGGCCTGTCGGTCGGCACGGTCCTGCTACCGGGGACCCTCGGCTTCGTGCTGGTCTTCGCGGTGTACTCGACCGTCACGGGCGCGCTGGTGACGCGGCGCGAGGAACTGGTGCTCAAGCGGCTGCGCTGCGGCGAGCTGACGGACCGGGAGATCCTGGCCGGGACGGCGCTGCCGACCGTGCTCATCGGGCTGGCGCAGTGCCTCCTGCTGACGGTCTGCGGCGGGCTGGTCCTGAAAGCGGGCCTGCCCAAGGCCCCGCACCTGGTCCTGCTGGGGGTGCTCCTCGGCATGGTGATCGTGGTGGCGATGGCGGCGGCCTCCACGGCCATCACCAAGAGCGCCGAAGCGGCGCAGCTGACCACGATGCCGTTCGTCTTCGTATCCCTGGGCGGCTCCGGGATGGTCGTACCGCTCGACATCCTGCCCGACCGCGTCGCCTCGATCCTGGAGCTGCTGCCCCTGTCGCCGGTGATGGGCCTGGTGCGGGACGGCTGGACCGGCGCGACCGACCCCGCCGACCTGCTGAAGCGGCTGGTCATCGCGTTGGTCTGGGGCGGGCTCGCGGTGTTTGCTGTACGTCGGTGGTTCCGCTGGGAGCCACGGCACTGACGATGAACGGCATTGAGGACGACGGGGGTGCGGAGCCGGTGTTCCACGGGCAGCTGCGCAAACTGCGGGGGCGTGGCAGGGTCGCGCAGGTCTACATGTGGGCACGGTGGACGCTGTACGTCTGCCCGTGGCTGATGCTCCTCGGCTGGGAGATCGCACCGCTCGCCTCCGTGACGGCCCCCACGCAGCCTTCCCTGACGTCGGTCCTGCCGGTCACGGTGCTGGGGCTGGTGCAGTGCGCCGTCTACATCCCCGGCGTACGGCGTGGGCTGTCGCACTACGTGTACGGCACCGCCGCGCCGTGGCGGCTGATCGCCGCGTCGGGGGTGCTGGCGATCGCGGCGGTGGTCGTGGTCGGGATGCTGTTCAAGGAATCCGGGATGCGGGCGGGCTCCGAGCACTGGTTCACGGTGATGCTGTTCCCCACCCTTCCCCTCAACTCCCTCCTGTCCCTGGTGCTCAAGAAGCGCTGGCAGGCGCTGCTGTACGTCGTGACCACGGTGCTGATCACGACGGGGATGGCGCTGGCGGGCGCCCCGCTCGAATTCGTGGCAGGTCTGCCGGTCGCTCTCGCCCTCTCCGCCGCCTTCGCCCCGCTGACGTGCCGCAGCTGGGCCTGGATCCTCGCCGCGATGCGCGAGCTGGACGAGGCGAAGGGTGCCCAGGCCCGGCTGGCCGTGGCCGAGGAACGGCTGCGGTTCGCGCGGGACATGCACGACGTGGTCGGCCGGAACCTGGCCGTGATCGCGCTCAAGAGCGAGCTGGCGGTACGGCTGGCGCGCAAGGGGCGCCCGGAGGGCGCCGACCAGATGGCGGAGGTGCAGCAGCTGGCCCAGGACTCCCAGCGGGAGGTACGGGACGTGGTCCGCGCCTACCGGCAGGCCGATCTGGAGGTGGAGCTCGCGGGGGCACGTGCGGTGCTCCGGGCCGCCGGGGTGGAGTGCCTGATCGACCAGGAGGACTGTGCCGGTGTGCCGCAGCGGGTGCAGTCGGTGCTGGCCTGGGTGGTGCGGGAGGGCACCACGAACGTGCTGCGGCACGCGAACGCGGGCACGTGCTGGCTGACGCTGCGGGTGGTGACGGACAAGACCCGTTCCCACGGCTCGTCCGACGGGAAGGCGGGCGCCCAGGCTGCCGCGGACGCCCCGCCCGCAGCGGCGGTGGTGTTCACGATGGAGAACGACGGTGCGCTGGAGGACGTCGTGCACCGTAGTGCCGGCAGCGGCATAGCCGGTCTACGGGAGCGCCTCGCCGCGCTCGGCGGCACCCTGACCGTCGGCCCCCGCCCCGACGGCCGCTTCTGGCTGCGGGCCCATGTGCCACTGGCCGAGGACTGGGCGCCGGAAGAGGACGGGGATGCCGACGCGGCAGGGACGGTAGCAGGACGGACGGGCGTTACGGGGGTACGGCCGTGAGTCACTGCCTGGAGCCTGGCCGGAGGGACGGAACGACGTGAGGGAAGCGGAGACCATGGCGGAGTCGCAGCGGGCGGCGGGGGCCCCGGAGACCGTGCGGGTGTTGTTGGCCGACGACGAGCACCTGATTCGCGGGGCGCTGGCCGCGCTGCTGTCGCTGGAGGACGACCTCCAGGTCGTGGCGGAGGCCGCTTCGGGGCCCGAGGCGCTGGCGATGGCGCTCGCCCACCAGCCCGACGTCGCCGTACTCGATCTTCAGATGCCGGGCGCCGACGGTGTGGCGGTGGCCACATCCCTGCGCGGCCGGCTGCCCGGCTGCCGGACCATGATCGTAACCAGCCACGGGCGCCCCGGACACCTCAAGCGGGCCCTGGAAGCGGGGGTGCGGGGGTTCGTCCCGAAGACCGTTTCGGCGCAGCGGCTGGCCGAGATCATCCGCGCGGTGCACGCGGGAAACCGTTACGTCGACCCGGAGTTGGCGGCCGACGCGATCAGCGCCGGGGACTCGCCGCTGACCGCGCGGGAGGCGGAAGTGCTGGAGTACGCGGAGAACGGCGCCCCCGTGACGGAGATCGCGGAGCGGGCCGCGCTGTCGCCGGGGACGGTCCGCAACTACCTCTCCTCGGCCACCGCGAAGCTCTCCGCCGAGAACCGGCACGCGGCGGCGCGCATCGCCCGCGCGCGAGGTTGGCTATAGTGGAGCCCGCACCGCGCCGCTGAGCGCGGGGCAGGCGGACGTAGCTCAGTTGGTAGAGCGCAACCTTGCCAAGGTTGAGGTCGCGAGTTCGAGCCTCGTCGTCCGCTCAGAGGAAAGGCCCCGGTCACCGCGACCGGGGCCTTTCGCGCGCTCACGACCAGGCGAGGCCGGTGAGCCGCTCGTACGCCTCGACGTACTTGGCGCGGGTGCGCTCGACCGTCTCCTGCGGAAGGGGCGGCGGCGGCTGCTCGCTCGTGCGGTCCCAGCCGGAGGCCGGCGAGGTGAGCCAGTCGCGGACGAACTGCTTGTCGAAGGAGGGCTGGGGGCGGCCCGGCTGCCACCCGTCCGCGGGCCAGAAGCGGGAGGAGTCCGGGGTGAGGACCTCGTCCGCCAGCGTCAGCTCCGAGCCGTCGAAGCCGAACTCGAACTTGGTGTCCGCCAGGATGATGCCGCGCTCGCGGGCGATGTCGCGGGCCCGCCCGTAGACGGCGAGGGTGGACTGCCGGAGCTGGGCGGCGACCTCGGCGCCGATCTGGCGGGCGACCTCCTCGTAGGGCACGTTCTCGTCGTGCTCGCCGACGGCGGCCTTGGTGGCGGGCGTGAAGATCGGCCCGGGCAGCTCGGAGCCGTCGGTCAGGCCCTCCGGGAGCGCCAGGCCGCAGACGGTACGGGTCTGCTCGTACTCGGCCAGGCCGGAGCCCGTGAGGTAGCCGCGGGCCACGCACTCGACCGGGATCATCGCCAGCGACTTGCAGACCGTCGTCCGGCCCTCCCAGTCGGCCGGCGCGCCGGGCGGCAGCTCCGTGGACAGGACGTGGTGGGGGACGAGGTCGGCGAGCTGGTCGAACCACCACAGCGAGAGCTGGGTCAGTACGCGGCCCTTGTCGGGGATCTCGGTGGGCAGTACCCAGTCGTAGGCGGACATGCGGTCGCTGGCGACCATGATCAGGTCACCGGCGGCGTTCTGATAGAGGTCGCGCACCTTGCCGGTGTGGAGGTGGGTGAGCCCCGGGACCTCCACGGCCTCGGGCTTTTCTACAAAACCGGACACGCTGCCTCCGCGTAGATTGATCCAGGCGTCGGTTCGATTCTCCCGTATGCGGGGGCATCACGGCGTCGCAGGGTCGGTGGTGGCTGGTTTGCGGGTGCCCGGCCGGCGTCCCGGCACGGGCCTCAGAGCCGGAGACGGCGCGCCCCGCGGACGATCGCCCCCAGGGTGAGCACGGCGAGGACCGCGGCGGCGGCGAGTACGGCCTGCGGGGTGAACCGGGTGCTGAGCAACGTGATGCCGTAGGGGGCGAAGAACCCCAGGTAGGCGAGGGTCCAGAAGCGGGCGGTGAGACGGGCCAGCCGGTGCGGGGGCGCCAGGGCCGCGACCTCGGTCAGGCCGTAGGCGACGCACAGGCCGTAGCCGCCGCCGAGCACCACCGCGGCGAACAGCGCCACAACCGGCTGCGTGTACGCGACGGCGAGCGCGGCGACGAGCAGGCCGGCCGCGACGGCGGCCAGCCCGGTGACGGCGGTGGCGAGGCGGTGCCGGGCGGCGAGGCGCCGGGCGAGGGGCGCGACGAGGAGGCCGGCGCCGGGCGTGACGGCGGTGGCGACGCCCGCGTACACGGTCTGCCAGCCGGCCAGGCGGTCGCCGACGAGCCCGGGAAGCGTCACGAAGGCGATGGTGGGCGCGGCGAACACCCAGGGCGCCAGCGGGGCGACCAGCCACCGGAAGGCTGCGCGGGAACCGGCCCCGCCCGGCGCCCGGCCCTCTCCGGTGACCGCTTCCGGCGCGCGGTGGGGGGCCGCCGCCGTACGCACCGTCTCCGGCGCCCTGGCCGACGCCACCGCCGCGACCGCCGACAGGACGAGGTGCGGGACGTACGCCGTGACCATCGGGGCCGGTGCCCACTGGGCGATCAGGGCGGCGGCCAGACCTCCGGAGGCAAAGCCGGCGGAGAGGAAGAGCCCGGAGCGGCGGGCGGCCGTGCCGGGTGCGGCCTTCGTGTCGTACGGGGCGGAGGAGAGTTCCTTGATCCAGACGCTGCCCGCGGTCAGCAGGGTGCCGGCGCCGAGGCCGGTCAGGAAGCGGCCGGGCCACAGCAGCCAGGCGGCGGCCGGGCCCGCCATCAGGAGGCAGGTCGCCAGGGCGGCCGTGCCGAGCGCGGCGAAGACGACGGGGCGGCGGCCGCGCCGGTCGGCCAGCGGACCGCCCAGCAGCAGCCCGGGGATCAGGCCGAGGACGTACACCGCGAAGAGGGCGGTGGTGGTGGCCGTGGTCAGGCCGAGGTCGCCGCGGTAGGCGCCCAGGAGGGCCGAGAACTGGTTGGCGCTCCATCCGGAGGCCGTCATCAGCCAGCCCGCGCGCAGCCAGTGGCGGGGGCGGAACGGTTCGTCGGACCTACGGGCCGAGGGGCCCACGCGGGCGTCGGCGGGGGCAGTGGTGCGGGAGGCGGCGGAGGACGTGCTCATAGGAGCCGTTGTACGAGGCGGCGGGGGCCCGGCGCCGCCTCCGTTCACGATTCGTGAAGGAACCCCCGACCCCGGCCCCGCGCGACTTATCGTGGCACGTATGGATCTGCGACGGCTGTCTTCCTTCCTGGCGGTGGTCGAGGAAGGTCACTTCGGACGGGCCGCCGCACGGCTCTTCCTCTCGCCTGCCGCGGTCACCCAGCACGTGCAGCAGCTGGAGCGGGAGCTCGGCGCCCGGCTGCTGGACCGCGGCAACGGCCCCGTACGGCCGACCGCCGCCGGGCAGCGGCTGGCCTCCCACGCCCGTACGCTGCTGGCCGCCGCGAACGCCGCCGTGGAGGACGTGACCGAGGCCGCGCACCGCACCTCGGCGGCGTCGGCCCTGGCGGCGCGCGGGCTGCGGGTCGGCGTGATGGGGCACGGCTCGGCCGAGGTGACCCCGGCGGCCGTCAACGCCTTCCGCCGGGCGCGGCCCGAGGTGCCGCTCAAGCTGGTGCAGCTGACCTTCACGGAGCACTGCAGCGCGCTGCGCGAGGACCGGGTGGACGTGGCGTTCGTCCGGCCCGCGATCCAGAGCGAAGGCATCGAGGTGGACATCCTGACGACCGAGCAGCGGATCGTGGCGGTCCCGGCGGCCTCACAGCTCGCGGACGCGGCCGGGACGGGCGTACGGGTCGCGGACATCATCGACCTGCCGTACCTGCGGCTGCCCCGGCACACGCCGCGGCCGTTCACCGACTACCTGTACTTCGACGAGGGCGAGCGCCGCGCGCCGGACTGCGCGCTGACCCCGCACGACGTGCTGACCAGCGTCGCGGCGGGCCGCGGCGCCGGCTCGGGATTGAAGTCGTTCGCCCGCTACTACCCGTGGCCGGGAACGGTGTACGTACCGGTACTGGACGCTCCGTGCGCGCACAGCGTGCTCGTGACGCGGGCCGGCGACCCCAACCCGGAGGTACGGATCTTCCGGGCGCTGACGGTGGCGCTGGCCCGGGAACTGGGGCCCCTCGCGGCACGGTGACCGCGCGCTCCCGCGCCACGGACGGGCGCTCAGTCCCGCTTGCAGATCCGGTCGAGCAGATTGGCCGTGGCGCGCTGGACGCGCTCGTCGACATGGCCGGGGCGGTCCAGGGCCGGGGACCAGGCGAAGGTGCCGGAGGCGAAGACCAGGGCGCCGCTGAGCGCCCGGTACAGCGAGGTCTCCTGGTGGCGGCGGGCGCCCTCGCCGTCCTCGTACGGGGAGTGGGCCAGCAGGATGCGGCGGCTGTGCTCGGGCAGCGGCGTCCGCGGAAAGTAGCGGTCGGCCTCGCCCGCGACCAGGCCCGGCAGCTCGTCGCCTTCGTGGGCGCCGGTCGCCTCCCACATCCAGTGGTCCGCGTTGCGGACGACCAGGGGCGCGGGCTCCGGCACCCGGCCCGCGTACTGGATGCCCATCAGCTGCTGTTCCGGCTCGCCCACCTCGCGCCACAGGGCCGGGCGGCCGGGCCCCTGGCGCTTGCGGCAGCGCAGCAGCGAGTCGGGGCCGGCCGGCGACGGGGCCAGTTCGACCTGCCAGTACATGGTGTTGGCGGACAGGAAGACCAGCGAGGTGCCGCTGTCGCGGGCCAGTTCGGCGGTCCGGCGCATGGGCTGGGACCAGTACTCGTCGTGGCCGGGGAAGACCAGGCCGCGGTAGCGGGACGGGTCGACCAGCCCGGCGTGCAGGTCGCGGGCGTCGGCGTACGCGAGGTCGTAGCCGTACCGCTCGGCCCAGCGGATGAAGTCGTAGGCGTGTCCCACGTGGAGCGGCAGGCCGGCGCCGGCATACGGGCGGTCGAAGGAGACGGTGGTGGCGGCGTCCGCCTCGCCGAGCAGCGAGCCGTCCGCGTCCCAGGCGTGGTAGAGGCTGGCGCCCGTGCGCCCGTCCTCCGGGTAAAGGTTGTACGCCTGCCAGGTGATGTCCGGAAGGAGCAGCAGGAGGTCGGCGGGGTGCGCGTCGCGGACCGTGAAGGGCACGTGGCTGCGGTGGCCGTCGGCGGTGGTCAGGACGGCGACATAGGCGCCCAGCTTCCAGTACGCGGGGACCTGGAGGCGCCAGGAGAGCCACCAGTGGTGGCAGGAGACCGTGCGGTCGGCGGTGAGCGGCGGGGGCTGCACGATGCCGGCCAGCCGGGGGCTGGTGGTGATTTTCGCGGCGCCGGTGCCCGCGTAGTGGCCGATGCGGTAGACGTCGATGCTGAACGGCTGGGGCGGGTCGACCGTGACGCGGAAGTCGATGGCCTCGCCCGGGGCGACCGCTCCGGTGCTCACGAAGCCCTTGATCTGCCGCCGTACGTCGTCCGCCGTGCGGGGGCCCGCACTGGAGCGGGGCGGGGGCACGCGCTTCTCTCCGGGAACGACGGCCGGGTCGACGTACCAGGGAACCACCTGACCGGAGTCGAAGTAGTTCTCGCTGCCGCGCAGCCAGGGCAGCGGCCCTTGGCCGAACGGGTCCGTGACCGCGTGCGCAAGCGCTCCCGACTCCCAGCGCCGGATCTGCTCCGTCCCCACCTCGTACTCCCCTCCCTGCGTCCCCCCGCCGACTGAGCAGGCCGCCGCGGCACTCAGATGTCGTGCTCGATTGAACGACTGGGGCCGACCCCAGCACATCACATTACGCACTCATCCCGTCACCCTTCGTCGTGAATTAGCGAGGGTTCCGGCCATGAACGGCGAACTGGAGGGAAACATTCAGCCCGGTCGTGCGGGTGATGCGGAGTGGCCACCGGAAACGGGCGCACCCAGCTTCTGAATGCCCCCGAATGCGCCCCCGTACGCTCCCCGCGCGCCCTTGGCGCCCCTCACACGAGTCTGACCGGCTTCTCGGGCCGCACGCCGACCTCGCCCAGCCACTCACCGAGCGGACCGGCGTCACCGTCGTCGACGAGCCGGAGCACCGGGTGGGCCAGGTCCGAGCGGCGGGCGCCGTCGACGAGCAGTATCGGTCCGTCCAGCCAGTCCAGGCCGGGGGCGGCGCCGGCGGTGTCCACGGCGGCGCAGCAGACCATCGCCGTGACATGGTCGGCGAGCAGCTCGCGGCCCGTGCGCGGGGGCTGCATCGGGAACAGCGGCAGCCCGTCGGCGAGACCGTCACCCCAGGTCACACCGGCGTCCGGCCCGTCGCCCGCAGGCTCGCGGGCCGCCTGGCGGGCCGCCTCGGCGCGCTCCTCGCGCGCCAGCTCGGCCCCCAGCCGGGCGGCCACCAGATCCCCCGCCCGCTCGTCGGCCACCAGCCGCTCGATGACCCGTATGAGCGTCGGCGCGGAACTCTCCGGACCCGGATCGGCAGGCGGAACGGCCGCCGACCCCATGGCAGTAACCATCTCTGTGTCCGCCCCCGCCTCGGCCCCCGTCTCCGCCCCCGTCTCCGTCTCCGCCTCCGGGGGCGCCTCGGCGGGCACGGGCTGATCCCGCGGCGCCGACGGCTCCGGCAGCAGGCGCGGTACGCGGCGGCCGGCCCGGGGCTGGGAACCACCGGCCGCGACCGGCGGAAGGGCGTCCAGCGCACGGTGCAGCCTGGCCGCCTCCAAGCGCCACTTACGGTCGACGACCTCCTCCGGATACTGCTGCCAGCCGACCGGCGACCAGTCGGGGCCCGGCTCGGCCGGGCCACCGTGGAAGAGGCGGGCGGCGAGCAGGGAGGCGGCGCGGTCGACCGCACCGGGCTCCTCCAGGAGGTCGCACGCGGGGCGCTCGCCCAGCCGCGAGGTGAAACCTTCGGCCAACCGGTCACGGCGGGACAGCTCGGTGAGCGCGGACACCACCCCGGCATCCAGCCGGGAGGGCCAGCGGCCCATCCGCCAGGCCGGCAGCGCGACCCTGGTCAGCAGCCGGTCCCAGCCCGCGTACGCCAGGCCGACCTGCTCCTGGGCGACGATCCGCAGGCCGTAGTCGACGCTCTGGGCCCGCTCGGAGGCGGCGGCCGCGACGCACCGCTCCATCTCCGTGGCGTGCTCCCGGCAGGCCCGCAGCAGCAGACGCGCGACCCAGCCGACGAACGCAGCCGCCGGCGCGCGCAGCGGCCCCTTGCCCCGCGCCGAGACCGCCACCGCGGCGTCCAGCCCCCGCACGAAGCGCCGGGCCGCGGCTATGTCCGGGTTGGCGGACGGCCCGGTGCCGGCCACGACGGGCGCCAGCAGCGCCCGCAGCTCGGCGACCCGCATCCACCACATGAACGGCGAGCCGATCACCAGGACCGGCGCCTGGGCGGCGCGCGCACCCACCCGCGCTCCGGCGTTCGCCGCGCCGCCGCCCGCCGCCTTGCCGTGCGGCGGCCCGTGCGCGCGGTGCGTACGGTCCTCCAGCCAGCTGTCGCAGTCCGGCGTCAGGGCTATCGCGGACGGTGCGGGCACCTCCAGGCGATCGGCCAGATCCCGGACGAGGCGGTACAGGTCGGGCGCCGACGCCTCCGCTATCGGCACGGACGGGCTGAGCGCCGGCCTGGCCCGTACGACGACGGCCGTGACCAGCGCCGCCAGCAGCAGCACGACCAGCGCGAGACCCGTCACGACCCAGCGCGCCGTATCCCAGCCACCGGAGCTCGTGACCGGATCCGCGCGGCCGATGCGCCCGGTCAGCCCGCCGACGAGCAGCACCACGGCCACCGCCGCCGGCACCAGGGCCACGCCCAGCGCCGCGCCGCGGATCCGCAGCACCGCGAGCGCGCGGGCGCGCGCCGCCTCAGCTCCTGCTTCCGGACCTGCCACCAGCCTGTACACCCCCTGCTGCCCTGATCGAACGGGACGGAGAGAACACGGGACGACGAGAGCGGGGCAACGGCGCCGGGGGCGTGGAGGGCCTCCGGCCGCATTGCTCACTCTCCACCACTGTGGCACCGGCCACTGACATCGCAATGCCGGTGAGCCACTTGCCGGACGCCACAGCGGCAGCCGTGCCGCCGGGCGGCACGGGCGCCACAGGACGCTTGCGGGGAACCCTAGTTGGGGGTTGCCTCCCCGTCAGCCGGATAGCGGTGCGGTCACTCGATGGAATGGCTTTGGGTAAAGCCGGGGGAAGCCTCGTACCGGCCGAATACGGCGGCCGGCACGGGACGGCGGCCGACGTGGGACGGCGGCCCGCGTGGGACGGCGGCCGGCACGGGACGGCGGCCGACGTGGGACGGCGGCCCGCGTGGGACGGCGGCCGGCCCACTCCCGACCGGCCCAGTCCCGTTCGGCTCGCTCCCGGTCGGCTCAGTCCTGGCCGGCCGCCCGCGCCGCGATGTCCGTGCGGTGGTGCGAACCGTCCAGCGAGATCCGGCCGGCCGCCCGGTAGGCCCGCTCCCGGGCCGCGGCCAGATCGACGCCGGTCGCCGTCACGGACAGCACCCGGCCGCCCGCGCTGACGACCTCGCCGGTGGCGGCGTCCTTCTTCGTCCCCGCGTGCAGGACGTACGCGCCGGGGGCGTCCAGCTCGGCGACCTCGGTGAGCCCGCCGATCGGGTCGCCGGTACGCGGCGTACCCGGGTAGTTGTGCGCGGCGACGACGACGGTGACCGCGGCGTCGTCACTCCAGCGCAGCGGCGGCAGGGCGGCCAGCGTGCCGGTCGCCGCCGCGTGCAGCAGCACGGAGAGCGGGGTGCGGAGCCGGGCGAGGACGACCTGGGTCTCCGGGTCGCCGAAGCGCGCGTTGAACTCGATGACGCGCACGCCGCGCGAGGTGATCGCCAGCCCCGCGTACAGCAGCCCGGAGAACGGCGTGCCGCGGCGGCGCATCTCGTCGACGGTGGGCTGCAACACGGTCTGCTGCACCTCGTCGACCAGCTTGGGGTCCGCCCAGGGCAGCGGGCTGTAGGCGCCCATACCGCCGGTGTTCGGACCTTCGTCGCCGTCGTGGGCGCGCTTGAAGTCCTGGGCGGGCGTGAGCGGTACGACGGTCTCGCCGTCGGTCACGGCGAAGAGGGAGACCTCCGGCCCGTCGAGGAACTCCTCGATGACCACACGGTCGCAGGCCAGCGCGTGCGCGCGGGCAACCGCGACGTCCTCGGTGACCACGACGCCCTTGCCGGCCGCCAGCCCGTCGTCCTTGACCACGTACGGGGCGCCGAACGCGTCCAGCGCGGCGTCGATCTCCTCCGGGGTGGTGCACAGATAGCTGCGCGCCGTGGGCACCCCGGCGGCGGCCATCACGTCCTTGGCGAACGCCTTGGAACCCTCCAGCTCGGCCGCCCGCGCGGACGGGCCGAAGACCGGGATGCCGTGCTCGCGGACGGCGTCGGCGACCCCGGCGACCAGCGGCGCCTCGGGGCCGACGACCACCAGGTCCGCTTCCAGGCGCCGCGCCAGCTCCGCCACGGCCGCACCGTCGACGGCGTCGACGGTGTGCAGCTCGGCCACTTCCGCGATGCCGGCGTTGCCGGGGGCGCAGTGCAGCGCGGTGACGTCGGGGTCGAGGGACAGTGAGCGGCACAGGGCGTGTTCGCGGGCGCCGCCGCCGATGACGAGGACCTTCACGTGAGCAGCCTAGTCGCCCCCACCACGACCGGACGGTCCCGGGGCGGGCCCGGGGCAGGACGGGGCAGGGATGGGGCGGGGGTGGGGCAGGCCCGGGGCGGGCGCCGAGTCGGGGCCGGGTGCCGAATCGAGCCGGGTGCCGAGCCGGGCCGGGCCCCGAGTCGGCGCGCCAGGTGGCCACCTCCAGGGCCGTCGAACACCCCTATCCCCCCGGCGGGGGCTTACCCGAGGGCGGGCGGCCAGAACCCCGAGGGGCGGGGCCGGAGCCGAGCCGGGTGCCGAGCCGGGGCCGGGCCCCGAGCCGGCGCGCCAGGCGGCCGCCTCCAGGGCCCTCGAACACCCCCATCCCCCGGCGGGGGCTTACCCGAGGGCGGTCGGCCAGAACCCCGGCGGCCGGAGCCAGGCCCTGACCGGGGCAACTCTTTCGAGTGAGAGGCGGCACGGTCCTATACCGGAGTCCGCCCCACTTCCGGGCGGAAATAAAGCGATCTTGGGGGCGAGGCCCACCGTTCGGCGGTAGGAAGGTGGGTGCGCATCGGTTGTCTCGTTACGTACCGCGCGCATCGCACGTATCTGCTTGAGGGAGTGCACGGGTGAGTCAGCCGGAGATGCAGCCCGAGGGGCCCCCTCGGGAGGAGCGCGGGCCTGGGGGCGACCGCGGTCGCGGCGACCTGGGGGGCCGCCCCTTCCCGCTCGGGGACTGGGGGGAGCCGGCTGAGCGCCTCGATGAGCTGTACCACTGGGTCGAGGAGGGGGCCTTGCAGGCCGCTTCCTGGTACCTGCGCGACCGGGTGGCCAAGCGGCGCGCGGCGCGCGGGCTGCGGCTGGGCGCCGCGGCCGGGGTGGCGGTGGGCGGCCTGGTGCCGTTGCTCGACCTGACCGGGGCGGCTCCCGGGGGCGCGAAGTGGGGGTATCTGGCGCTGCTGGTGGCGGCGGTGTGCGTGGGCAGCGACCGGTTCTTCGGCGTGACGGCCGGCTGGATGCGGGACGTGGCAACCGCGCAGGCGGTGCAACGTCGGCTGGACGCACTCCAGTTCGAGTGGGCTTCGGAGAACGTGCGCGAGGTCCTCGGCCCGACGGACGGCACGGCCAGCGAGGCGGCGGAGCGCTGTCTCGGGGTGCTGCGGCGGTTCAACGAGGACGTCGCGGAGCTCGTACGGGCGGAGACCGCGGACTGGATGGCGCAGTTCCGGTCCGGTCCCCTGCCGCCGGCCGCCCGGGCGTCGGCGCAGTGGGCGCAGCGGCCGGAGTCCGTGCCGCAGCCCGGCCGGATCAGCCTGCCGCCGGGCACCCGCCCGAACATGCCGCGGCAGCGGCCGCCGGAGCCGCCGCGGTGAGGCGCACGCCCGCGCGCGCACTGCCGGACGGGCGTACCGCGTGCCTGACGCGCCCCGCCGCGTACCGGATACCGGACGCCGGGCACCGCACAGCGGGAGGTGAGCTGGCACCGCACAGCGAGAGGCAAGGCCCGCCGAGCACCGCACAGCGAGAGCCAAGACCACCGGGCACCGCACAGCTAGAGCCAAGCCTGCCGGTCACCGCATAACGAAAGGCGAGCCCACCAGGCACCGCACATTGAGGGGAAAGTCCGGAGGTACCGGCGGCGGTGGTGCGGCCGTCAGCTGAAGACGATCATCGAGCCTTGGCCCAGGCTGCGCGTCGCCGCGGCGTGCAGCCCCAGCCATACGTGCCGTTCCCGCGCGTACGGGCTGTCGTCGAGGGGCAGCCCCTCGACGCGTTCCTCCAGCGTCGTGGGCCGGGACGGCGGTTCCGGTGCGGCCGGCGGATTGGCCGGATCGATACCGATGGACGGCGCGACCAGTTCGAGATCACGCAGCAGGCCGTGCGCGGACCCCAGCGGCCCGCCGCCCTCCAGCAGCTCGTCGTTGGCCAGCGGGTGCGGGAAGTCGACCGGGACGTACGCCCCTGCGTGGTCGTAGTGCCACACCAGGTGCGACTCCTGGGCCGTGGTCTCGAACATCTCCAGCAACTGCTCGTAGTCCCCGCCCAGTTCGTCCACCGGCGTCACCTCCAGCCCGCAGATCCGCAGCAGGTACGCGCGGCGCAGGAAGTGCAGCGCGTCGTAGTCGAAGCCCGCGACCGGGGCGACGTCCCCGGAGAGGCCCGGCATGTAGCTGAAGACGGGGACGGGCGGCAGGCCCGCTTCCGTGAGGGCCTTGTCGTAGGCCGCGATCTCTTCGGAAAAGGGGTTGTCGGGGCTGTGGCACAGCACATCGACAAGGGGGACCAGCCACAGGTCACATGCCACGAGATAAGGCTCGCTTCCAGTCGGGTGGGGGGCAGGTCGGGACAGCGTAGTGCTAGGAGGGTCCCCCGACGAGGGCGAGGGAATGCTCGTTGTATTCGCGTACCAGCCGCTGTGCTTCCGGCAGGTCGTGCCGGACGACGGCGGCGACCAGGTCGCGGTGGCCGTGCCACAGCCGGCCGCGCAGGCTGGTCTCGCGCCGCAGCAGCGGCACGGCGAAGACCCAGCTCTGCACGCGTACCCGGTCCAGGAAGTCGCTGATGTACGGGTTCCCCACCAGGCTGCCCAGTTCACGCCAGAACCGCAGGTCGTACCCGATCAGTACGTCCAAGTCGCCGGCCCGCGCTGCCCGTTCGGCCTCCTCGGCGCGGCGTCTCACCGACACCAGGACCGCGGCGGGCGCGGTGCTCAGCGCGCGTTCGGCGCGGGTGCGGAAGATGCCTTCGATGATCAGTGTGCGGGCTTCGACCATGGCCCGGTAGTCGGTGGCGGTGAAGGCGTGCACACGGAAACCGCGGTGCTGTTCGACGTCCAGGAGGCCCTGGGCGCACAGGTCGAGCAGCGCCTCGCGCACGGGCGTCGCGGAGACCCCGTACTGCTCGGCGATCTCCTTGACCGTGAACTGGTGTCCGCAGGGCAGCCGCCCGGCCAGCACCTCGTCGCGCAGGGCATCGGCGATCTGCTGGCGCAGTGTGTTGCGCCGTATGACTCCGCTGCCTGGGCCGGCGGGCATCGTGTCCGTCTCCTTCGGCGGCCCTGCGGGCCGGCTGGTCCGTGTGACCGCGTGCGAGGAGAGCGGCCCTGGCCCTCACGATAAGCGAGGGGTGCGGGCGGGGCGACGGTGGTGCATGGGGCGGCTCGGGGCCGCTGGGCGCGCGGAGGTCCCCGGCGAGCGCCCAGCGGCCCCCGCGCCACCCGTACGCGGCGGGCGCCGGGGGCCTCCGCGTACGGGTGGCGCGGGGCGGTTCAGACCGTGTGGGCGTCTGCTGCCGTCAGCGCCTCGTCCAGTGCGGCCAGGCCCTCCTTGGCCTCCGCCTCGGTGATCGTGCAGGGCGGTACGACGTGGGTGCGGTTCATGTTCACGAAGGGCCACAGGCCGCCACGCTTGCAGGCCGCCGCGAACTCGGCCATGGGCGCGTTGGCCGCGCCCGACGCGTTGTACGGGACGAGCGGCTCGCGCGTGGTCTTGTCCTTGACCAGCTCCAGCGCCCAGAAGACGCCCAGGCCGCGCACCTCGCCGACCGACGGGTGGCGCTCCGCGATGGCGCGCAGCTCCGGGCCGATGACCTGCTCGCCGATCGCCGCGGCGTTCTCCACGATCTTCTCCTCGGCCATCGCGTTGATCGTGGCGACGGCGGAGGCGCAGGCCAGCGGGTGCCCCGAGTACGTCAGGCCGCCCGGGTAGGGGCGCTGGTCGAAGGTGGCGGCGATCTCGGCGGAGATGGCGACGCCGCCCAGCGGTACGTAGCCGGAGTTGACGCCCTTGGCGAAGGCCAGCAGGTCCGGCGTGACGCCGAAGTGGTCGACGGCGAACCAGCGGCCCGTACGGCCGAAGCCCGCCATGACCTCGTCGAGGATGAAGACGATGCCGTGCCGGTCGCAGATCTCGCGGACGCCGGCCAGGTAGCCGGGGGGAGGGACCATGATCCCGGCGGTTCCGGGGACGGTCTCCAGGATGACCGCGGCGACCGACTGCGGCCCCTCGAAGGCGATCGTGTCCTCCAGGTGCGCGAGGGCGCGCTCGCACTCCTGGGCCTCGTTCTCCGCGTGGAAGGGCGAGCGGTACGCGAAGGGGCCCCAGAAGTGCACGACACCGGCCGAGGCGGTGTCGGAGGGCCAGCGGCGCGGGTCGCCGGTCAGGTTGATCGCGGCGGCGGTGGCGCCGTGGTAGGAGCGGTACGTGGACAGCACCTTGGTACGGCCGGTGTGCAGCCGGGCCATCCGTACCGCGTTCTCCACGGCCTCGGCGCCGCCGTTGGTGAAGAAGATCTTGTCGAGGTCGCCGGGGGTGCGCTCGGCCACCAGGCGGGCGGCCTCGGAGCGGACGTCCACGGCGAAGCCGGGCGCGATGGTGCACAGCTTGCCGGCCTGTTCCCGGATCGCGGCGACGACCTTCGGGTGCTGGTGGCCGATGTTGGTGTTGACCAGCTGGGAGGAGAAGTCGAGGTAGCGGTTGCCGTCGTAGTCCCAGAAGTACGAGCCCTCGGCGCCGGCGACCGCCAGCGGGTCGATCAGGCCCTGCGCGGACCAGGAGTGGAAGACGTGCGCGCGGTCGGCGGCCTTGACCGCCGCGCCGGCTGCCGGGTCGGGTTGCGTCGTGCTCACGGTCACTACCTCGGATCGCTCGGGCCCGCCCGGGGACACGGATCGGCGGACGCCGTCAGCCTAGGGACCGGGACACACCGGTCGGTACCGACACTGTGTATGGCACGCACGACGGCCGCTTACAGACTGTCGGTGGGGCTGTAGGAACCTCCAGGCAGGCCGGGGGCGGAGAAGTCGGGCGGCGCGGTGGAGTGGGAGGGGACGCCGCCGTGGGGGCCCGCGTTACGGCGCGCTTCGGCCCGGCCCGCCCGTGCAGGCGGGTCCCGGGCCGGGGTCACGCCGCCGAACGCGGGAACGCCGTCCTGACCGACCGCCGCCACTGATCGGCGGTCAGGCCGGGGCGCAGCGCCGCCATCGCGCCGCAGTACTTGGTGAACTCGGCGGCGCGCAGCCCGTAGGCGTGCAGTTGGCGGTCCGCCTCCGTCAGGCGGCCGGTCACCGCGGTCTTCGTCTCGACCAGGACCAGGCCGCCGTCGGCCCGTACGTTGTGGCCGGTCCCCGCGTCCCGGCAGACCAGACCGGCGTCGCAGGTTATGCGCTGGCCGTCCGCGACGAACGTGGCCCGCCGGTAGTCGGTCACCAGCGACGGCACCAGGTCCTCGGGAGCCGCGATGCCGTACGTGCCGTGCAGGACGGACGCCAGGAAGCCGCGCGGGCCGCGGCCCAGCGTCGCCTCGCCGGGCAGGAGCGGCTGCCGCCGCTTGACCGTTTCGCCGCGCCGCCCCTTGAGCTTGACCTCGAACTGCCGCTCGCCCGAGTCCTCGTACACCCGCTCGCGGATCTTGAAGCGGCACCGGTGGCCCTGCCGGTGGTCGTGGAAGGACCGCAGCTCCGGGGTGTCGTAGTAGACGGAGTGGTAGGCGAACCAGCGGCGGCCGTTGACGCACAGTGCCCGGAAGGGGCCGCCCGGCCTGCGCGGATCGGTCAGCCCGGCCGCGAAGTCGGCGAAGACGCCGACCGGCACGAGGTAGCTGTGGTCGATGCGGGCCATCAGCTCCGCGCGGGCCTGGAGTTCGGACAGGGTGACGGGGCGCGCGGCCATGGCGGCACGCGCGATGGCCCGTAAGGCGGGGATCACACGCTCTCCTCGGAAAGGGGACGGGACTGCGGGCGGTCGTCGGTTCGGGCGATCGTGCGGGTCCGGCTGCGGTGTGCGCCTTGTGATGTCGTACGAGTGGGCCGTACGGAAGGTTCCGGAAACCGGAAACGGACGTCCACCACCGTCAGTTCGCGCCACCGGTGGCGCCCTGCCCGGACAACCGGGCGGAACCGGGAACTTCCCGGCCGTCCCGGAGGCGGTGGCGACGCTGCCGCGGGCGCTCGATAACCTCGGCTACGGAATCCACCCCGCGTGAGGCACGCCCGCGTCCCGCCGACCGCCGACCGCCCGCCCAGGCCCGCCCGGCCGCACCGACACACCGCTCGACCACGGCCGGCAGGACACCGGGGAACCGGAACGGCACCGGCGGCGTCGTCCGATACGTTCGCGCCTGCGGCACCGTCCCCGCAGGGCATGTCCGGGATCAGGGCGAACCAGGTGAAAGGGCAAGCGGAACGTGAATGAGCGCGCAGAGCGCGGCCTCGGGCAGCTCGGCCCCCAGGACCCGCAGCGGATCGGGGCCTACCGGCTGCTCGGGCGGCTGGGCGAGGGCGGCATGGGCCGGGTCTACCTCGCCCGCTCCGACCGCGGTCGCACGGTCGCCGTCAAACTGGTCAAGACCGAGCTGTCGGACCAGAACGACTTCCGGGCCCGGTTCCGGCAGGAGGTGCGGGCCGCGCTGCGGGTCGGCGGCGAGTGGACCGCGCCCGTCCTGGACGCCGACACCGAGGCCGAGACGCCCTGGGTCGCCACCGGCTACATCGCGGGGCCCTCGCTCCGGCAGGTGATCTCCGAGGGCCGTACGCCGCTGCCCGAACGCTCCGTCCGCATCCTCGCCGCCGGGCTGGCGGGCGCGCTGCGCAGCATCCACGCCGCCGGCATCGTCCACCGCGACCTCAAGCCCTCCAACATCCTGCTCACGATCGACGGCCCCAAGGTCATCGACTTCGGCATCGCGCGGGCCATGGAGGCGGTCACCGTCGGCGGCGGGCTCACCCGCACCAACCAGGCGGTCGGCTCGCCCGGCTTCATGTCGCCCGAGCAGGTGCGCGGCCGGCCGGTCACTCCGGCGAGCGACGTGTTCTGTCTGGGGTCGGTGCTGATGTACGCGGCCACCGGGCGGCTGCCCTTCGGCACGTCCGACAGTGGTGTGCACGCGCTGATGTACCGCATCGCCCAGGAGGACCCCGACCTGGCGGGGCTGCCGTACGGGCTGCACAGCCTGGTCGCCGCCTGTCTGGCCAAGGACCCGGCGCAGCGCCCGACGCCGGAGCAGCTGATCGCGTACACCGCGTCCGACGACGACGGGGCGGAGCCCTGGCTGCCCGGCGCCCTGATAGCCGAGCTGGGGCGGCACGCGGTCGGGCTGCTGGACGCGGAGAACCCCAACGGCGCGTGGGAGGAGCCGGGCGCCGCCTCCTGGGAGAGTTCGGGCCGGTCCTGGACGGGCTCGGGCGCCGCGTGGGAGCAGACACCGACGCCGGCACCGGCGCCCGCTCCGGGACCGGCGCCGCCGTCCCCGTACGCGGCGGCCCACGCCGCGACGCCCCCGCCGGCCGGCGGCGGCCCCACTCCGCCACCGCAGTCCTCCGCCGCCCACGCCACCACGCACGGGCGCCGCCGCAAGGGCCGCACCCGCACCACCACCCTGGCCGCCGCCCTCGCCCTCGTCCTCGCCGCCGCGGGCGCGGCCACCGCGTACCTCGTCTCCGGGCCGGGCGACGACGGCAAGGCGTCCGCGCAGGCCGACGGCGGTGTCGCCGCGGCCTCGACGGACGGGCAGATCGGCCAGGCCGGCAAGGAGCCCGGCGCCATCCCGCAGAAGTTCCTCGGGGTCTGGGAGACGAAGCTCGGCAAGACGGGCACCAGCCGCCTCACCCTCACCCAGGGCGCGGTCGGCGACACGGTCCTGTCGATGGAGATGCGCGACACCTCCTACCGCTGCGAGTTCAAGGCCATGCTCATGAACCCCGGCCCGCCGCTGCGCCTCGGCCCGACCACCGTGGTGGCGGGCCCGGCGACCAGTTGCAGCGCGGGCGGCCCCAGCACGCTGCGCATCCAGCCGGACGGCAAGCTGCGCCGCGTCCGCGACGACGGCAAGCCGGCGCTGACGTATGCGAAGAAGGGCTGAGGCCCCGCCGGCCTGTGGGAACGCGGAAGCCGCGCACCGCTCCGAACCGGAGTGGTGCGCGGCTTCCGTGTCGCTGCTGCCGCTGCCGCGGCGGACGGCGTCAGTCCAGGAACGAGTTGATCTCGATCGTCTCGTCCCGGCCCGGGCCCACGCCGATCGCGGAGATCGGGGCGCCGGACATCTCCTCCAGGGCCTTGACGTACGCCTGCGCGTTCTTCGGCAGCTCGGCGAAGGTCTTGGCCTTGGTGATGTCCTCGGACCAGCCCGGCAGGGTCTCGTAAATCGGCTTCGCGTGGTGGAAGTCGGTCTGCGAGTAGGGCAGCTCCTCGACGCGCTTGCCGTCGATCTCGTAGGCGACGCAGACCGGGATCTGCTCCCAGCCGGTGAGGACGTCCAGCTTGGTGAGGAAGAAGTCGGTCAGGCCGTTGACGCGGGTCGCGTAGCGGGCGATGACCGCGTCGAACCAGCCGCAGCGCCGGTCGCGGCCGGTGGTCACACCGCGCTCGCCGCCGATGGTGCGCAGCGCCTCGCCGTCCGCGTCGAACAGCTCGGTCGGGAACGGCCCGGCGCCGACGCGGGTCGTGTAGGCCTTGAGGATGCCGATGACCCGGTTGATCTTCGTGGGGCCGACCCCCGCGCCGGTGCAGGCGCCGCCCGCGGTCGGGTTGGAGGAGGTGACGAACGGGTACGTGCCGTGGTCCACGTCGAGCAGCGTGCCCTGGCCGCCCTCGAAGAGGACGACCTTGCCGTCGTCGATCGCGTTGTTCAGCAGGAGGGTGGTGTCGGCCACGTACCCCTTGATCTGGTCCGCGTAGCTGAGCATCTCCTCGACGACCTGCTCGGCGACCACCGCGCGGTGGTTGTAGAGCTTGGCCAGCACCTGGTTCTTGAAGTCGAGGGCCGCCTCGACCTTCTGGTGCAGGATCGACTCGTCGAAGAGGTCCTGGACGCGGATGCCGGTGCGGTTGATCTTGTCGGCGTAGGTCGGGCCGATGCCGCGGCCGGTCGTACCGATCTTCCGCTTGCCGAGGAAACGTTCCGTGACCTTGTCGACCGTGATGTTGTACGGCGTGATCAGGTGCGCGTTACCGCTGATCAGCAGCTTGGACGTGTCGACGCCGCGCTCGTTGAGTCCGCTCAGCTCGGAGAGCAGGACCGCCGGGTCGACGACGACACCGTTGCCGATGACCGGGGTGCACCCCGGCGAGAGGATTCCGGAAGGGAGAAGATGCAGCGCGTACTTCTGGTCGCCTACGACAACCGTGTGACCGGCGTTGTTGCCGCCCTGGTAGCGCACCACATAGTCGACGGACCCACCGAGCAGATCGGTGGCCTTTCCCTTGCCCTCATCACCCCACTGAGCACCGAGCAGCACAAGTGCGGGCACAGGCGTACACCCCTTCCGGGCGGGGCATGTCCAACGTGCGTGAGGCCGTATTCATGCGGATGCATGGGTACGTCCTCGCTAGAGCCGTCGAACCGGTGCCCCGGAATAGACGAAGCCCCTGGCGCAATAGCGCAAGGGGCTCTTGCACCGAGATGCTACCTGAGGAAGGACCGAGGTGTCGGCGCAGCCTTCTGGGCACTGCCCTCCGGACGGGGTCCGGGGACACCCCCTGCTCGTGGTCATCGACCCGGTCGCCCGCAGTACGGACGGGGAGTCCGTACGTATCGCCAAGGATGTCCTGTGCGCGGGCGCGGCCGCAAAAATCTGCCTTCCGGACGGCCCGGAGGAGTACGCGCGGGCGCTCGCCCGCCGCGGTCATCGCCGCCCCGTGGTGATCGGCGACGACCGCGCGCTGCTGCGTGCCGTGGCGCTGCTGCACAAGGAGCGCGATCTGGCGCAGGTGGCTCTCGCGGTGGTGCCGGTGGGCGCGCCGGGCGCGGTCGCGCTGTCCCGCGCGCTGGGCGTGCCGACGGACGCCGTCGCGGCCGCGCGCGCGGTCCTGGACGGCACGGAGCACAGCCTCGACCTGCTCACCGACGACAGTGACGGCATCGTGCTGGGCGGCCTGGACATCCCGTGCGGACGGCGCCTGCCGAGGCAGCGCGAGGGCGGGGACGAGACCGCGTACGAGGCGGTGCCGGGGGCCGGGCCCGGGGCCGACGTCCGGGCGGGCCGCCGGGACGCCTGGTGGGTCCCGCTCGTCCGCAGGGTCCGTACGGCTTTGTCCCTGCTGACGGCCGCGGCCGGCGCGCCCGGCGGCCGGCGCTCCCGTACGGCGGGCCACCGGCTGCGGGTCGAGGCGGACGGCGTGGTGCTGGCCGATCTGGACCGGCCGGTGCGGTGGGTCTCGGTGACGCCCGGCGACGGCGACGACGGCACCGGGCTGGCCGAGGTGGTGGTCCACTGGCAGGAGGCCGAGCCGCCGGTACGCGCCCGCGCGCGGGCGGTGACCGTGTCGGGCACGGACTTCCGCTACCGGGCGGACGTGGTCGTCGGCGGGCCGGTCAGGACCCGTACGTGGACGGTGCACCCGGACGCGTGGCGGCTGACGCTGCCGCACGACTGACGCGGCGGCGCCCGGCGGAGGGTCCTCAGCCCTCGCCGCGCAGGTGCTCGTCCCGGTACTCGCGCCAGCGGTCCAGCATCATGGCCAGCTCGCCCTGCATGAATTCGAAGAAGGCGACGGTCTCGGCGACCCTGGCGCCGGCCGGGGTGCCGGGGCCCAGCGACTTCGCGCCTTCTCTCAGCACGCCTTCCCAGCGCGTCAGCATGTGGTCGCGTTTGCCCAGGGTCTCGTACCAGAGTTCGTTCTGGAGCCGGTAGCGGTCCCGGCGGGTGCCCGGCTCGCGCTCCCGGCGGACCATGCCGACCTGGACCAGGTAGCGGATCGCGCCGGAGACGGCGGCGGGGCTGATCTGGAGCCGTTCGGAGAGATCGGCGGAGGTGAGGGCGCCGGAGTCGGACGCGAGCAGCGCCGCGAAGACCCGGGCGGCCATCCGCTGCATGCCCGCTTCGGTCAGCTCCGCCGCGAAGCGTTCCACGAACCGGGAGACGGCTTCCTCGTCGCGTCCGGTGTCCTCGCCCTGGTGCCGCGCTGCCTGCTCGTTCACCGTCTCATCCTCTCCACTGCTCCCCCGGTCCGTCGCCCGGCCCCAACTTTATACGGTTCCTTAACTTCACAAATTTGTGAAAGAAGCGTAATTTCCAAACCATGACGAAGGCAATCTCGGTGTCCGGCCTCCGCAAGTCCTTCGGCCGGACCCAGGCGTTGGACGGTCTCGACCTCGACGTCGAGACCGGCGAGGTGCACGGGTTCCTGGGACCCAACGGGGCGGGCAAGTCCACCACCATCCGCGTCCTGCTCGGCCTGCTGCGCGGCGACGGGGGTGCCGCGCGGCTGCTGGGCGGGGACCCGTGGCGCGACGCCGTCGCCCTGCACCGCCGTATCGCGTACGTCCCCGGCGACGTCACGCTCTGGCGCAACCTCTCCGGCGGCGAGGTCATCGACCTCTACGGGCGGCTGCGCGGCGGCCTCGACAAGGCCCGCAGGGCGGACCTCCTGGAGCGCTTCGAGCTGGACCCCACCAAGAAGGGCCGCACGTACTCCAAGGGCAACCGGCAGAAGGTCGCGTTGGTCGCCGCGTTCGCCTCCGACGTGGACCTGCTCATCCTCGACGAGCCGACCTCGGGGCTCGACCCCCTGATGGAGGAGGTCTTCCAGGACTGCGTCGCGGAAGAGCGCGACCGCGGCCGTACGGTGCTGCTCTCCAGCCACGTGCTGTCCGAGGTCGAGGCGCTGTGCGACCGCGTCAGCATCATCCGCAAGGGCCGCACCGTCGAGTCCGGGTCGCTCGCCGACCTGCGGCACCTCACCCGCACCAGCGTGACCGCCGAACTGGCCGGAGCGCCCAACGGGCTCTCGCACCTCCCCGGCGTCCACGACCTCGACATCCAGGGACGCCGGGTCCGGCTCCAGGTGGACACCGACAAGCTGGACGCGGTGCTGCGCTCGCTCAGCCAGTCCGGCGTACGCAGCCTGACCAGTACGCCACCCACACTGGAAGAGCTGTTCCTGCGTCACTACCAGGACGACGTACACGGCGCCCAGTATTCGGCCTCCACGTCCGCTCCTGAAAAGGCGACTCTGCGATGACTGCCGTCACTCTCCCCGCGGCTGCCCGCAGCGGCGGCACCCGCGACCTGGCCGGCACCGGCGCCCTGCTACGCCTGGCCCTGCGCAGGGACCGGTTGATGATTCCGGCCTGGGTGGTACTGCTCGGCCTGACCGTCGTCAGCATGAGCACCGCCCTGGAAAAGCTCTACGACACCCCCGCCAAGCGCGCGGACGTCGCGAGTTCGATGACCGCCAACGGCTCACTGCGCGCCGTCTACGGGCCGGTGTTCAGCGACACCCTTGGCGGCCTGACCGCCTGGCGCATCGGCGGCTTCGCGGCGCTGCTGGCCGGCGTGATGAGCCTGCTCATCGTCGTACGCCACACCCGCGAAGAGGAGGAGACGGGGCGTCAGGAGCTGCTCTCCGCGGCCATGGTCGGCCGGCGGGCACCGCTCACCGCCGCCCTGCTCGCCGCGCTCGCCGCCAACGTTGCGCTGGCCCTGCTGATCACCGCGGGGCTCGCCCGGGCCGGCCGCCCGGCGGGCGGTTCGCTCGCCCTCGGCCTCGCCGTCGGCGGCACCGGTCTGGTCTTCGCGGGCCTGGCGGCGGTCACCGCCCAGCTCACCGAGAGCGCGCGGGCCGCCAAGGGCCTGGCCGGTGCCGTACTGGGCGCGGCCTTCGTCCTGCGGGCCGCGGGCGACGCCGCCACCGAGGACGCCGCCTCCCCGCTGACCTGGATCTCCCCCGTCGGCTGGGCCGAGAACCTGCGCGCGTTCGCCGGCGAGCGCTGGTGGGTGCTGCTGCTCTTCCTCGCCGGCACGGCCGTCACGGTCGGCGCCGCGTACTCCCTCACCGCGCGCCGCGACCTCGGCATGAGCTTCCTGCCCGCCCGCCCGGGACCGGCCCGCGCGCCCGCCTCCCTGAACGGCCCCACCGGCCTGGCCTGGCGCCTCCAGCGCACCACCCTGCTCGGCTGGTCGATCGGCTTCCTCGCCGCCGGTGCCGTCTTCGGCGGGATCATCGACGGCGCGTCCGACCTGGTCGGCGGCAACGAGCAGACCCGCGAGATCTTCCGGCGGATGGGCGGGCAGCAGGGCCTGACCGAGGCGTTCACGTCCGCCCTGACCGGCATGCTCGGCATGGTCGCGGCCGTTTACGCGGCGGGCGCGGTGCTCCGGCTGCGCGGTGAGGAGACCGGCGACCGCGCCGAACCCGTACTGGCGGGCGCCGTCGGCCGGCTGCGCTGGGCCGCGGGCCACCTGGCCATCGCCTTCCTCGGCACCGCCCTCGTCCTCCTCCTGGGCGGCCTGGGCCTCGGCTTCACGTACGGCCTGACCGTCGGCGACGTCGGCGGGCAGCTCGGCCCCGCAGTGGGCGCCGCACTGGCCCAGGCCCCGGCGGTCTGGGCGCTCACCGGCCTCGCGGTCCTCCTCGTCGGCGCACTGCCCAAGGCGGCGGCCGGCACCTGGGCCGTGGTCGGCGGCTGCCTCGGCATCGGCTGGCTGGGCCCGGCGGCCCGGCTCCCCCAGTGGGTGATGGACCTGTCGCCGTTCAGCCACCTGCCGAAGCTGCCGGGCGGCGAGGCCACGGCGGCGCCGTTCCTGTGGCTGCTCGGCCTGACGGCGGTGTTCGTGGCGGCGGGCCTGGCCGCGCTGCGCCGCCGCGACATCGGCTGACCGCCGGCCGGCCCCTCGTACGTGCGGCACCGGAGCCGTAGCGGACTCCGGTGCCGCACTGTTCGCCGTACGGCCGGGAACGATGTTCGCCGGGAGCGCTCCACGATGGGGGGCGTACGCCGTACCGCCCCGCGCGCTCCTTACCCGCTCCAACTGGTAGAGACCTCTCGCCGCCACCCCTGATTCGGGAGCGCCCACGGAATACCAACGGAGCGGGAGTGAGGCATTCCGCCCCCGCCCGGCCATTCCGCTGGCATACGACACGGTTTTACGAGTTTTCGAACCGGGCACACCCTCCGCGAGCGGCGATGGCGGCGCAGAAAAGCCGGCACGCCGCCGATTCGCGCCTAGGGGCGGGCGGAGGTATCCGTGAATCAAAGGGAACACCGCGGGGCGATATGGGTGCTGCAGAATCTGGGTGTCGTCATGGCGGCCGGAGCAGCGTGCATTCTGCTCAGCCTGGTCATGACGACGGTGCCCGGGCTGCGTACCGCGGGGAGTGGAAACGCGGGCCAGGCTTACGGCGCCGCGGCTTCTTCCACGGCCGTACTGGTGCTCTTCTACATGGCGAGGACGCTGCGCCTGCAGCGGGACGAGACCTCGCTGCAACGTCAGGAACTGGAACTACAGCGCGCCGAGATGCGGCTGCAACGGACCGAACTGGAGCTCCAGCGGGACGAGATGCGCCGGTCGGCGGGCGAACTGCACCGCAGCGCCGAGGCCGGTCTGCGGCGCCTCCACATGGACCTGCTCAAGATGAGCATCGCCGACCCGGAGCTGGCCGAGGTCTGGCCCCAGTTCGCGCCGGATCTGACGGTGAAGGAGAACCGTCAATATCTGTACGCGAACCTGATCTACTGTCACAGCATGCTCGTCCACAAGCTGGGGATGGCGGACGACCGCGAAATGCTCGGCCATCTGCGCTACATCACCAACACGCCGGCTTTCCGGGGGTACTGGGCGTCCGCGCAAGCCATGCGCGACGAGATGGACCCGGCCTCGCACGAACACCACTTCGCCGTCCTCGTCGACGAGGCGCTGACCCAGACGAACGCACAAACACCGCAGATGCCGAATCTGCGTTTGATCGACGGCCAACACACCGAGCAGTGAAATGCTCGCAGGTGTAGCAAATTCCACCGAAAGAGAACACTTCCGTAATTCGGCTCGCGCTGCCGCACACCGCCGGGGTATTCCGGCCCGGTGACAGCACTCGATATCTCTCGACGGTTGGGCGCTACCCCTCAGGAGCGCGGCAGTGTGGGCAACGGCAGTTGCCCCGACCTCTTCGAGCTGACCGACGGACGCTTCGCCGTCATCGGCACCGACATGACGGCCGACCTGGACGCGAAGCTGCCGGGCGACGCGAGCCGCGCCGACTACGAGAGAATCGTGGTGATCACCCGCGACACCCTGCTGCGCGCCCAGGCCGACATCGCCGCGCTGTGACCCGGCGGCCCGGCCCGCGACTCCTCAGCCGCCCGGCGTGACCAGCCGGGCCTCGTAGGCGAAGACCGCCGCCTGCGTGCGGTCGCGCAGCCCCAGCTTCACCAGAATCCGGCTGACGTGCGTCTTCACCGTCGACTCGGCCACGACCAGATGCTCGGCGATCTCACCGTTGGACAGGCCCTGGGCCACCAGGACCAGCACCTCCGTCTCCCGTTCGGTGAGATCGCCGACGCGCTCCTGCGTGGGCGCCCGCGGCGTGTCCAGCTTGGAGAACTCCGAGATCAGCCGCTTGGTGACGGTCGGCGCCAGCAGCGCCTCGCCGCCCGCCACGATCCGCACCCCCTCCGCCAGCTGGCCCGCCGAGGCGTCCTTGAGCAGGAAGCCGCTCGCGCCGGCCCGCAGCGCCTGGTAGACGTACTCGTCCAGGTCGAAGGTGGTCAGCACCAGCACCTTGGCGTCCGCGTCGGCGGCGACGATCTCGCGGGTCGCCTCCAGCCCGTTCATCTCGGGCATCCGGATGTCCATCAGCACCACGTCCGGGCGCAGCTCGGCGACCTTGGCCACCGCCTGCCGGCCGTCCACGGCCTCGCCGACGACCTCGATGTCGGGCATCGCGCCCATCAGCACCGAAAAGCCCTCGCGGACCATGACCTGGTCGTCCACGATCAGTACCCGGATCATGCCGTCTTCTCCCCCGCCGTGCCCTGCGCCGCCGAGACCGGGATGTAGGCCGCGACCTCGAACCCGCCTTCCTCGGTGTGGTCCGCCGTCATCTCCCCGCCCAGCATCTGCACCCGTTCCCGCATCCCCAGTACGCCGTGTCCGGCCCCCGGTGACGGTTTGGCCAGCCGGCTCGCCTTGCCGTTGACGATACGCAGCCCGATCCCGCCGAGCACGTACGAGATCTCCACCCGCGCCTCGGCGCCCGGCGCGTGCCGCAGCGTGTTGCTCAGCGCCTCCTGGACGATGCGGTACGCGGACAGCTCGACGCCCTGCGGCAGCGGCCGCGACGAGCCGGTGACCACGGTCTCGACGACCAGCCCCGCACCGCGCACGCTCTCCAGCAGCGAATCGAGGCTGGCCAGCGTCGGCTGCGGCGCCTCCGGGTCGGAGTCGGCGAAGGCGTCCGGGTCCTCGGACCGTACGACACCGAGGATGCGGCGCAGCTCGGTCAGCGCCGCCACCGCGTTCTCCCGGATGGTCGAGAAGGAGGTGGCCAGCTCGGGCGGCGTGTCCTTGACCCGGTACGGGGCGGCCTCGGCCTGGATGGCGATGACGGACATGTGGTGCGCGACCACGTCGTGCAGCTCGCGGGCGATCAGGGCACGCTCCTCCAGCAGCGTGCGCCGGGACCGCTCCTCGGCGGTGGCGGTCCGCGTCTCGACGACGTTCTGCCGCTCCTCGCGCCAGGCGCGGATGGCGGCGGCGGGGACCAGCACGAACACCGTGAACACCGCGAACGCCACCACGTCCGAGAGCCGCCGCGGCAGGAACACCACCATGAGGCCGCCCGCGGCCATCGTGGTCAGCCACATCTCGGCGGCCAGCCGGGGCCGGGTGCGGAGCACGACCAGGGCCATCACCGCGATGTGGAGGAAGGCGCCGATCTCGTACCCGGCGGAATCGGACCCGGTGACGGCGTACACCGCCATCGTGCAGAGCAGCGCCGCGCCCGACAGCCAGAACGCCCCGACCGGCCGGAAGAGCGTGAGCACGATCGGCGCGGCGAGCAGGGAGCTCTGGACCACCGTGAAGAGCAAGGACAGCGGGCCGGAGCGGGCCAGCACGCTCGTCACCCCGAGGAACACGACGGCCGCGATGCCCGCGAGGACGAAGTGCGGGGCCCAGCGCACCTGACGGCGCAGCCGCTGGGGCGCCCACGACCACCCGGACACACGCGCGTCGTCCAAGGGCAGCATCGGGCGGAAGGCGAAGGCGTCCACGATCAGGTCCTGGCGCAGCCGGTGCAGCGCGCCGCGGACGAGTCGGGCCTCCGAGCGCAGGTCGTCGCGCTGCGAGTGGGTCGTCTGGTTCACGCACACCACGGTAAGCAGAGGACGGCCCGCGGTCGTCCCCTCCTGAGCGGATCTGCGGGCGTCCTCCTCAAGTACTACCCAGGGTGGCGAGGAGGACGCGGAAGGCGTCGGTGCCGGGGACGAACGGCGCGTAGTGCCCCACACCGGCCAGCTCCCGCAGCTCCGGCACCGGGCCCGTGCCGCCTGCCGCCCGCGCCTGCCGTACGTAGCGCCGGGAGAGTGCGACGGGCACGTCGGCGTCCTCGGTGCCGTGCACCAGCGTCACGGGCACCGCGCCCGGCAGCCGCCGCACCGGGTCCGCCGCGGCCAGCCGGTCCGCCCACCCGGGCCCGGCGCCGACGAACCGTGCCACCGCGCCGTCGCTCAGCCCCAGCTCGTGGCCGCGCGCCAGGTCGGCGACGGGCGCCACGGCGACGATCCGCCGCGGCGCTTCCGGACCGCGGCGGTCCGCCAGGAGCAGCGCGAGGTGCCCGCCCGCCGAGTGCCCCACGACCACCACGGGCCGCCCCACGGCGGCCACCGCGTCCACCACGTCCTCGTACGTCTGCGGCCAGCCCCCGCCCGCGCCCACCCTGCGGTACTCGGCGAGGGCGACCGGCAGCCCGTGCCTGGCCAGCTCGGCGGCGAACGGCGACAGGTGCGTACGGTCGTACGCCGCGCGCCAGAACCCGCCGTGCAGCACCAGGACCACCGGCCCGCCGGCCCGCGGCCCGTACAGGTCGATCACCTGGTCCGGATGCGGCCCGTACGACAGGGTCGCGTCGGGAGCCACGGGAGCGAGGCCGAGCAGCGCCGCCTCCTCGTCCGCGGCGCCCGGAGCGCTCACCCCACGACCTCGCCCAGCACCCGCGCGGCGCGCGCCACGTCCGAGAAGGAGGTGTAGAGCGGCGTGAAGCCGAAGCGCAGCACGTCGGGGTGGCGGAAGTCGCCGATCACGCCGCGCTGGATCAGCTCCGTCATCACCTTCCCCGCGTCCGCGCACGCCAGCGCGACCTGGCTGCCGCGCAGCCGGTGCTCGGCCGGGGTGATACAGCGGACCCGCCCCTCCGGCACAGAGGCGCCCACGCACTCCAGGAAGAAGTCGCCGAGCGCCAGGCTCTTGGCCCGTACGGCCTCGATGCGGACGCCGTCCCACACCTCCAGGGCCGCCTCCAGCGCGAGCATCGACAGGATGTCCGGGGTGCCGACGCGGCCGCGGGTGATGCCGTCGGCCGGTGCGTACGCGGCGTCCATGCCGAACGGCACGGCGTGCGAGTTCCAGCCGGGCAGCGGCGAGTCGAAGCGCGCCTGGAGTTCCTCGCGCACATACAGGTACGCGGGCGCGCCCGGCCCGCCGTTGAGGTACTTGTACGTACAGCCGACCGCGAGGTCCACGCCGTGCGCGTCCAGGCGGACCGGCAGCGCGCCCGCGCTGTGGCACAGGTCCCAGACCGCCAGCGCCCCGGCCGCGTGCAGCGCCGCGGTGATGCCCGGCAGGTCGTTGAGCCGGCCGGTCCGGTAGTCCACGTGGTTGACCAGCGCGAGCGCGGTGCGGGGCCCGGCCTCTTCGGGGATACGGGCGGGCGGCAGGGCGCGCAGGGTGCACCCCGTCATCCGGGCGGCGGACTCCGCGATGTACCCGTCGGCCGGGAACGTCGCCTCGTCCACCAGGATCTCGTCCCGGCCCTCGCCCGCCATCCGTACGGCGCCGACCACCGCCTTGAACACGTTGACGCTGGTCGAGTCGCCGACCACCACCTGCCCCGGCGCCGCGCCCAGGAGCGGGGCGATCCGGTCGCCGACGCGCTCCGGCGCGGTCCACCAGCCCGACTCCGTCCAGGACCGGATACGCAGCTCGCCCCACTCACGGCCGATGACCTCGGCGACCCGGCCGGGGACCTGGCGGGACAGCGCCCCCAGCGAGTTCCCGTCCAGGTACACGGCGTCGTCCAACACGAACTCGCGCCTCATACCGGCGAGTTCGTCCTCCGCGTCCAGCGCGGCGGCCCGCTCCTCATACATGGCTGCGCGCCGTCCACAGCTCCGGAAAAACGTTCTTGCTGGCCCGTTTCTCCAACCAGGCCACACCCGCCGAACCACCGGTGCCCATCTTGGCCCCCATCGCCCGCCGCGTCGCCACCAAATGATCGTTTCGCCAGCGCCACACCAGCTCCGCCACGTCCGTCAACGCCTCACCGAGCCGCACCAATTCGCCACCCCGCGGCCCCGCGTACACCTCGGCCCACACGGCCTCGACCCGCGCATCCGGCTCGTACCGCGCCGTCACGTCACGCGCCAGCACCTCATGAGGAATCGCATACCCCCGGCGCGCCAGCAGCCGCAGCACCTCGTCCCACAAACTCGGCTCCTGCAACGCCTTCTCCAACTCCGCGTACTCACGCGGCGCACCCCGGTGCGGCACGAGCATCGAAGCGGACTTCTCCCCCAGCAGGAACTCCAGCCGCCGGTACATCGCGGACTGAAAACCCGAACCCTCCCCCAGCGCCCCCCGGAACGCGTTGAACTGCGCGGGCGTCAGCCGCGCCAACGGCTTCCACGCCGCGTTCAGCGCCTCCAACTCATCCGCCGAACGCCCCAGAGCCTCCATCGCCGCCGGCACGTCGTCCCCGCGCAACGCCTGCGCGGCCGTATGCCACTCGTGCACGACGACCGTGAACCACAGCTCCATCACCTGGGTCGTCACCAAAAACGCCATCTCACCCGGATCATCGGACAACGGATCCTGAAGGTGGGTGAGCACATCCGCGTGCACATAGTCCTCGTACGGCGTCGTCCCCGTACTGCCTATGCTCAAATCGGGCCGCCGAGGCCCTCCGGACTGTAGCTGCGAGGCGGACTGCTGCGACATGAGGAACTCCTCAGTGCTGCTCGGCTTCCGGGTAGCGGTCCGCTCCTTCCCGTCGGCAACGGAGCCCCGGTCCCCTCGGGCACGGAATCTTCCGGCCCACTGGCATCATCCGTGCTCCACGGAAGCCGCGCAAGAGGCCGGCCGCACCCGTGCGAAGGGCCGGTCGCGCTTACGCGACCGGCCCGCGAACCTCCTCCGGGCGTCAGCCGGAAACCCAGCTCAGCGCCCTACGAAAGGGTGTCCGCCGCAGTCGGCGACGACTCCCGCAGGAACGTCGTGCAGCGCTCGTACTCCTCCTGCTCACCGATCGCGTGCGCGGCACGCGCCAAGGCGTGCAGGGCACGCAGGAAACCACGGTTCGGCTCGTGCTCGAACGGCACCGGCCCGTGCCCCTTCCACCCGGCCCGACGCAAAGCGTCCAGACCGCGGTGGTACCCCGTACGGGCATACGCGTACGACTCGACCGTACGCCCCGCCTGGAACGCGTCATCGGCAAGCTGCGCCCAGGCCAGCGAGGAGGTCGGGTACTTCGCCGCCACGTCGGTCGGCGCCGCCCCCGAAGCGAGGAGCTCGCGGGGCTCGGGGTCGTCGGGCAGTTCGGTCGGGGGCGGACCCCCGAGGAGATTTTCGTGAATGGCCATAGCCATAGCCTCCCAGGGGGGTGGGCGCGTATGCACCTCAGCCCCCGCGGTGGTCGCGGTTGTTTGCGCTGCGCGCGGCTTTGCGCTGTCGCGCGGGGTTGCGGTTCGCGCTTCGCGCGGGGTTGCGCTGGTTTCGTTGTGGGTCGGGGCCGCGCAGGGGGGTGTCTCCTCACCGCACTCGCGGACGCCATGTCTTGAAAGCTGAACCTGGTGTAGCGAGCTGTCGGCTGCGGGGACACCCCCCTGCACGTCCCCTCCGGCCGGTTCGGCAGCCCCGCGCGAGTGGGGGTGGGGGAGGAAAAAGACACCAGCAGCGCAGCAACCAGGAGGCCAGACCCACCCGGCTGTGGGCGGGCAAAGACCGCCACCAGTGGGCCCCGGCCGTCGCGGCGGGATAGTCGCTATTCGGCCTTGGGGCCGGGGACACGCAGGGGGCTCCCCGCAGCCGACACGTCGCAACACCAGGTTCAGCGTTCCAGACATGGCTTCCGCGACTGCGGTGAGGAGTGCCCCCTGCGGGGCCCCGGCCCCCCACCCACCGGACCTAACGCGCAAACGCGCGCAGCGCGACCAGGCAAGCACAAAACCGCGCGCCAGCGCGCTACGCAAAGGCCCCACGCCCAGTGGGCATGGGGCCTCAACGCCAAACGACGGCTACTTGATCTTGGTGCCGGTGGAGCGCAGGTTCGCGCAGGCCGCGGTGACGCGCTGGGCCATGCCTGCCTCGGCCAGCTTGCCCCAGCTGCGCGGGTCGTACGTCTTCTTGTTGCCGACCTCGCCGTCAACCTTCAGCACGCCGTCGTAGTTGCGGAACATGTGGTCCGCGATCGGCCGCGTGAACGCGTACTGCGTGTCCGTGTCCAGGTTCATCTTCACGACGCCGTTCTCCAGCGCCGTGGCGATCTCCTGCTCCGTGGAGCCGGAGCCGCCGTGGAAGACGAAGTCGAACGGCGAGGACTTGCCGTACTTGGCGCCCACACCCTCCTGGAGGTCCTTCAGCAGCTCGGGGCGGAGCACGACGTTGCCCGGCTTGTAGACGCCGTGCACGTTGCCGAACGAGGCGGCGAGCAGGTAGCGGCCCTTCTCGCCCAGGCCCAGCGCCTCGGCGGTCCGCAGCGCGTCGTCGACGGTGGTGTAGAGCTCGTCGTTGATCTCGTGGGTGACGCCGTCCTCCTCGCCACCGGTCGGGGTGATCTCGACCTCAAGGATGATCTTCGCGGCGGCGGCCTTGGCCAGCAGCTCCTGGCCGATGGACAGGTTGTCGGCCAGGGTCTCGGCGGAGCCGTCCCACATGTGGGACTGGAACAGCGGGTTCTGGCCCCGGGCCACACGCTGCTCGGAGACGGCCAGCAGCGGGCGGACGTAGCCGTCCAGCTTGTCCTTGGGGCAGTGGTCGGTGTGGAGCGCGACGGTGACGTCGTACTTCTCGGCCACGATGTGCGCGAACTCCGCCAGCGCGACCGCGCCGGTCACCATGTCCTTGTTGTACTGGCCGCCCAGGAACTCCGCACCGCCGGTGGAGATCTGGATGATGCCGTCGCTCTCGGCCTCGGCGAAACCACGCAGCGCTGCGTGCAGAGTCTGCGTCGAGGTCACGTTGATGGCCGGGTAGGCGAACTTGCCTGCCTTCGCCCGGTCGAGCATCTCGTTGTAGACCTCGGGAGTTGCGATGGGCATCTGTCCGCTCCTTGTGATGTGCGGGTGTGCGTTCTTGGCCCTGACCAGGGGGCGACGACATCGCCGTAGCTCATCTTCCCAGACTTGGCCGTTTGCTCCACATCCCGTACACGCCGCGCGCACGCGAAGGAGCGGCCGGTTTCACGTGAAACCAGCCGCTCCCCGAAGGTAACCGCAGGTCAGCGCCGCAGTGGCTCAGGCCAGGCCGAGGTCGCCGAGCTGGTAGCCGGTGATGTACGGCAGACCCGCGCCGGCGATGGCCGACTCCGCCCCGCGGTCCACGATCGTGGCGACCGCCACCACCTCGGCGCCCGCCTCGCGCGCCGCCTCGACGGCGGTCAGCGGCGAGCCGCCGGTGGTGGAGGTGTCCTCGACCACCAGGACGCGGCGGCCCTTGATGTCCGGGCCCTCGATGCGGCGCTGCATGCCGTGCGTCTTCTGCGCCTTGCGTACGACGAACGCGTCCAGCCGCCGGCCGCGCGCCGCGGAAGCGTGCAGCATCGAGGTCGCGACCGGGTCGGCGCCGAGCGTGAGCCCGCCGACCGCGTCGTAGTCCAGGTCGGCGGTGATGTCCAGCATCAGCTGCCCGACGAGGGGCGCCGCCTCACCGTCGAGGGTGATCCGGCGCAGGTCGATGTAGTAATCGGCCTCCTTGCCGGAGGAGAGCGTCACCTTGCCGTGGACCACGGCCTTGTCCTTGATCTGCCGCAGCAGATCGCCGCGTACGTCGTCAGTCATGCCGACGAGCTTAGAACGTGTGCCGGGCCCCGGCCGGACGGGTCAGGACAGCGGGCGCCAGGACCACGTGGTGGAGATCTCCAGCGGTTCGATGGGCGTGACCAGGCGCGGCAGCGTGTTGAGGCCGTTCGGCGGGCCGGACTGCGGTTCGACGCAGACCGCTTCCTCCTGTTCGTCGTAGACGACCACCCACTCGGCGCGGCTCGTGACGTTCAGCTCCAGCCGGCCCGGCCAGGTGAGGGTGACGTCCACGCCGTCCGGCATACCGAAGCAGTCGTCCCAGGGACCGGGACGCGGGTCGATCCGCTGCCCGGTGGGCAGGTGGTCCTCGCCCCGTTCCTCCTGCCACGCGGCCGTGAAGCCGATCCTTACGGGCTCGCTGTCCCCGTCCAGCCTGCGCAGGAACCAGGGGTGCCAGCCGGCCTGGGCCGGGAAGGAGTCGGCGCTCGCCTCGACGCCCATCGTCAGGGTGAGCGAGGTGCCGTCCGCGGCCAGTTCGACCAGCTGGGTGACGCGTCCCGGGTACGGCCAGGGGAGGGCGGCCGGGTCGAGGAGGTCGTAGGTGAACACGGCGCTGGTGGCGTCCGCGCGCGCCGTCTTCCAAGCGACGTTGCGGCCGGTGCCGTGGATGGCGTGCGGCGGGGAGTTGACCGGCATCTGGTGTGTCTCGCCGCCGTTGCGGAAGCGCCCGTTCTCGATGCGTCCGCACCACGGCACCATGGGGAAGCTGCCGTACTTGGCGCCCTGCCGCAGCAGTTCCGTGCCGCCGGTGCGCAGGCTTGCGAGCCGGCAGCCGTTGGCCGGGTCGACGGTCAGTTCCGTGTCGCCTGCGGCCAGCCGCACCTGCCCTCGCGGGGCGTTTCGCGTGTCGTTGTCACTCACGGTCCGACCCTAACGGGGCGTCGGCGCGCCGCCACGGCGCGGCGGGGCCGGTGTCGTCCGCGGCCCGTGCCGGCCGGTTCAGCGGCGGCGTCGCAGGACCCGGCCCACCACCACTGCCGACGCCAGCGCGAGGGCCGCGGCGGGGGCCGCCCAGCGCAGGGTGGCGGAGGTGGTCGTCGACTGGGGCGCCGGGACGGGCGCGTACCGGCCGCGGGGCGGGGCGTGGTCGACCTCTTCGGCGCTGCGCCCGATCATCGTGCGGCGCGCGTGTGCGGCTTCGGCGGGCGCCGTGCCGTCCTGGTCGTCGGCGTCGGCGAGCGGGTCGAGCGACGGGGGCGGTACCTCGGAGTCGAAGACGCCCGGTGTCGCGTGGGCGGGGGGTGCGGGCTGTGTTTCGGCGGGCCGGTCCTGCGGCGGTTCGTCGGCGAGGTCGGCCGCGAGGTTGGCCGCGAAGCGGTCCAGGAGGCGGCGGGCGGCGGACTCGGCCGTCTGGGGTGCGGCCTCGGCGAGGCGGCCGGTGCTGGTGACGGTGCCGGCGCAGTGCAGGGCCGTGGCTGCGGAGTCGTCCGGACGGGCGGCGAGCCGTACGGTCAGGGACAGCTCGGCGGAGCCGTCGCCCCGGGACTCGATGCCGCCGGCCTCGACCGTGACCGTATCGGCGCCGCGGGCCGTGACGGTCAGGGTGCCGCGGTAGGTGATGGTGGAACTGCCGATGCGCAGGCGCAGCCGCCCGCCGGGGGTGCCGGGATCCGCGTCGGCGTCGAGTTGGCATCCGGGGATGCAGCGTGCCACGCGCTCCGGCTCGGTCAGTGCCTGCCGTACGGTCTCGACGGGAAACGGAACGTACACCTCGTGCTCCATGGCATGGGAGCCTACCCAGCCCTCCGGGTGCTCGTGCCTGGTGCGGCACCATTTTTCTCCCGTGGGGCGGGTGGGCGGGCGGCGCGTGCCGGTCCTGACGGGGTCAGTCCAGGTGGCGTGGGTGCATCAGGGTCGAGGGCGGCAGGCCGGTGACGCGGTCGCGGGCGGTCGCGCGGGCGGCGGCCCGCAGTCCGCCACGGGTCAGGGAGCGCAGCGCGGGGGCGTCGGGCGCCAGGCCCAGGTACGGCGTACGGCGGGCGGCCAGGACGAAGCCCCAGCAGCAGGCGGCGCCCCGGCGGTTCGCGCGGTCGGCGGCCGGGGCGCAGGAGCGTTCCGCCGCGCTGGTCAGGCCCGTGCGCCGGCCCGGGACGCGGTACGGGACGGTCGCCAGCCCGGCGGCCCGTACGGTGGCGTCCACGGTCCAGTACGAGCGGGGCCGGACCGCGGGCGTTCCCGCGTGCACCGCCAGCCGTCCCCCTTCGGCGAGCGTGCGGGTGGCGAGGCCGTAGAACTCCTGGGAGTAGAGCTTGGCGCCGGCGGTGCCGCCGGGCCCTGGGAGGTCGGCGACGACGACGTCGTAGGGGCCGCCGTCGCGGGCGTGCGCCCCGTACCGCCGGAGCCAGTCGAACAGGTCTCCCGTGACCACCCGTACCCGCGGGTCGTCCAGCGCGTGCCGGTTGAGGGCGGACAGGCCCGGGTCGGTACGGGCCAGGCGCACCACGCCGGCGTCGAGGTCGACGACCGTCACGGAGTCCACGCCGGGGTAGCGCAGCACCTCGCGCGCGGCGAGGCCGTCGCCGCCCCCCAGCACCAGCACCCGGTGGTGCGGGCCGCCGGCCATGGCCGGGTGGACCAGCCCTTCGTGGTACGGGGACTCGTCCTCGGCGCTGGCCCGCAGCCGGCCGTCCAGGTAGAGCCCGAGCGGCCCGCCGGCCTTGCCGTCCGCGGCCGCCGGTCCCGTACCGCCCGTGATCACCACTTCCTGGACGCCGGTACGGACCGCGACCCGCGCCGCCGTCCCGTACACCGCGTCGCGGGCGGCCCGCTCGAACGGGGACACCAGCACCGTCCCGGCGGCGAGCAGGGCCAGCACCACCGCGTTGGCGGCGATGAGCGTCCAGCGGGTCCGTACGGACAGGTCGCGGCGGAACAGCCACAGCACCAGCCCGCCGCCGGCCACCGCGTTGACCGAGCCGGTGAGCAGCGCGCCGGAGACCTGGCCCAGGGTCGGCAGCAGCAGGAAGGGGAAGGCCAGGCCGCCGACCAGGGCGCCTACGTAGTCCGCCGCGAACAGGTCCGCCACCGCGCCGCCGGGGTCCTGGCGGCGCACCCGCTGGATGAGCGTCATCAGCAGCGGCACCTCGGCGCCGATGAGCACGCCGATGGCCAGGGAGAAGGCGACCAGCACGGGGCGGGACTGGCCGAACCAGGCGAAGCAGGCGTACAGGGCCATGGCGGAGAAGCCGCCGACGAGCGCGAGGACCGCCTCCAGTGCTCCGAAACCGACCGCCGCCCGGCAGCGCAGCCGCTTGGCGAGCAGCGAACCGACGCCCATCGCGAAGACCATGACGGACAGTACGACGGAGGCCTGGGTGACCGAGTCGCCGCTCAGGTAGGAGGAGAGGGCGACCAGTTCGAGTTCGTAGACGAGGCCGCAGGCGGCGCAGACGAAGACCGTGGCCAGGACGAGCAGCCGGCCGGTCCCGGCGGGTACGGGCAGTCGCGCCGGACTTCTGGTCTCCGGCGGGCCCTGGGAACCGCGGCGGACTAGATCAGGCGGGTCGATCATGCCGTGAACGCTACGTGACACCCGGATCGCCCTATGTCACCCACACGGGCGTAGTGGGCTTCCCACACGGGCGACTTGGAGCACTACGGGCACGCGTCCGGTCCCGCGAGCCAGTAAAAGCGCCAGGCGGTGCGGGCCGTCGCGAAAGGGCCCGCAGCCCGTTCGCCGGCGCGGCCGCCGGGGCGCCCGCCACCGCGGAACCCCGGCCGTTCGGGCTGCGCGAAGGGCCCGGCTACAGCGCCGCCGCGACCCGGACCCCCACCCGTGTACGCGTCGCGACCAGGCGCCCTTCCTGCGGGTAGGCGTGCCAGGTGCGCCAGCGCACCTGGCCGTGCTCGCGCTGCGCCAGCATGGCGGTGAACGCGTGCGGCGAGCCAGGGAACGTTCCGGCAAGGCCGTGGGGGTGTTCGGAGACCAGCGCGAGCAGCTCCTGCGCGCGGCCGGCGAACGAGCCGTGGGAGAGCGTCTCCACGTGGGCGGCGAACTCGTACTCCCAGTCGCCGATCCGTTTCGCCACTCCCAGCGGGAGCGGGGTACTGCTGCCGGGTATGCAGGCGACCGTCTCGGAGCAAGTGCCGTGCTCTTCCTCCAGGAGTACTTGGTGGGAGGCGCCGAGCAGTCTCAACTGGACGCGTACGTCGGCCAGTTGGAGGTCGAGCACGGCAAGGGCCGGTAGTGGCTCCCTGCCCAGCGCCCAGGCCAGGTCGGATGCGCGGGTATCGGTGTAGGCAGTTTTCAGGATCGTGAGCATGGGTCGGCTCCGCAAGCACGCAGTGGATGGTGGGCCGGCCTGCCCCGGAGACGGGATCAGGGTGTACGACTGTCTGCCGGCTCGTGCCCACGTGGGGTCCGAGAACTGGGATTCTCTAGGGAGAGGGAATCATGAAACGAGCGGGGCCCACAGCGTTTTTACCCATCTTCGCCGGGTTTCCATCCCTCAGAGGGCCACTCAGTTCAGTTGTTCAACAGCCCACTGGCCAGCGGGTGTTGGACCTGCACGGCGCATATGCGGAGCTGCATGGGCCGTATGCATGTGTACGGGGCAGCAACGGGCCGCGCACCGCTCCCCGGACGCTGCCAAACACCCTTTCCGGGGCTGCGCCGGACGCCGCCCCGGTACCTCTGCCGGAGGCCGTCTCAGGAGCCGCCTCCGCCACCACAGCCACCACCGCCGCCGCAGGACGACGAGGAGGAGTGCCCGCCACCACCGCACGAGGAGAGACCGCCGCAGGAATGGCCGTGGTGACCGCCGTGGTGATGTCCGCCCGGGCCCGGGTCGCCGGCCACCCACCAGCCGGCGCCGTGCCGCGAGCTCTTGCCGAGACTGCCGCGGCCACCGCCGTCCCGGCCCTGCGCCGCCTTGGCCACCAGGGCGGCGACCGCCACGCAGATCACGAAGAAGACCACAAACCCCATCATCGCCCCACTCTCCTTTCGTCCCCCGAAGCGAGGCACCTGCTCCGGCCTGCACCGTGACCCCCGGTGCGGCGCGGAATCCGTTGTTCCGTGTCCTTGATCCCTCTCCGATCCGCGCTGATCCACTCCGGATTTCCCGGACGCCCGGATCACCCGGCCCCGTGCCGTGACCGGGTGCGGGGCTCATGCCCGGACCCCGCCGCCCCCAAAGCACAGTTGAGCAAGTCCAGAGGTTCGGCGGAGGATGGCGGACATGTCACGACCGTTGCTCAACCGCCGCCTCGCGGAGTTCGGTACGACGATCTTCGCCGAGATGTCCGCGCTCGCCGTCCGCACCGGATCGATCAACCTGGGACAGGGCTTCCCCGACACCGACGGGCCACCGGAGGTCAGGGAGGCGGCGGTCCGCGCACTGCGCGACGGCCGCGGCAACCAGTACCCGCCGGGCCCCGGCGTCCCCGAACTGCGCGCCGCCGTCGCCGAGCACCAGAGCCGCTTCTACGGCCACCTCGGCATCGCGTACGACCCGGACACCGAGGTCCTGGTCACCGCGGGCGCCACCGAGGCCATCGCCGCCTCGCTGCTCGCCCTCCTGGAGCCCGGCGACGAGGTCGTCGCGCTGGAGCCGTACTACGACTCCTACGCCGCGTGCATCGCGATGGCGGGCGGCACCCGCGTCCCGGTGACGCTGCGGCCGTCCGCCGAGGACGGCACGTACGCGCTGGACCTCGACGAACTCCGCGACGCCATCACCGACCGCACCCGCCTCATCCTCCTCAACACCCCTCACAACCCCACCGGTACCGTCCTCGACCGCGCCGAGCTGGCCGAGATCGCCCGCCTCGCCTGCGAGCGCGACCTCCTCGTGATCACCGACGAGGTGTACGAACACCTCGTCTTCGAAGGCGAGCACCTCCCGCTGGCGTCCTTCCCCGGCATGCGCGAGCGCACCGTCACCATCGGCTCGGCCGGCAAGACCTTCTCCTTCACCGGCTGGAAGGTCGGCTGGGTCACCGCCTCCCCCGAACTGGTCGCAGCCGTCCGCTCCGCCAAGCAGTTCCTCACCTTCGTCTCCGCCGGCCCCTTCCAGTACGCGGTCGCAGAGGCCCTCGCCCTGCCCGACAGCTACTACACCGGCCTGCGCGACGACCTGCGGGCCAAGCGCGACCTGCTGTCCGACGGCCTCGCCGCCGCCGGTTTCCGCGTCTTCCGCCCGTCCGGCACCTACTTCGTCACCACCGACATCCGGCCCCTGGGCGAGCAGGACGGCTTCGCCTTCTGCCGCGCCCTCCCGGAACGCGTCGGCGTCGTGGCGATCCCCAACGCCGTCTTCTACGACCACCAGGACCAGGGCGCCCCCTACGTACGCTTCGCCTTCTGCAAGCAGGAGAAGGTCCTCCAGGAGGCGGTCGAGCGGCTCCGCGGCCTCTGACCACACGCCCCGTCGCGCGCCCCCGTAGGCCACCCGGTCGGCCTACCGGGGTCGCGTGACGGGCGGGCCGCGCCGAGAGTCGTGGTGCCGGGATGCGCGGGGCGCGCGGAGGCCCGGTGGGTGACCGCCGCGCGTACCGGAGGTGTTCCGTGACCGCCGAGACCGTCGACACCGCAACCGCCGCTGACGTACGGCCCGGTTCCGTACGCGTCCACGTCCGGGCTGCCCTGCGCCGTGCGGCCCCCGCCCTCGCGCTGTTCGCGGCCATCCGCTTCGCCGGTGTCGTGTGCACGGCGCTCTGGGCGTGGCACACCGGCCGCCACCCGCGCAGCCTGCTCGGCGCCACCTGGGACTCCAACTGGTACCTGGGCGTGGCCCGGTACGGCTACGGCTCCCCGGCCCCCCGCCACATGTGGCCGCCGGACGCCCTCGCCGACCTGGCCTTCTTCCCCCTGTACCCGGGGCTGATCCGCGGTCTGTCCGCCGTCGTGCCGATCGGCGCGCTCAACGCCGGGCTGCTGCTCGCGTGGACGGCCGCCGCCGTGGCCGCGTGGGGGATCTTCGCGGTCGGCGCGCATCTGTACGGGCGGCGCGCCGGGACGTTCCTGGTGGTGCTGTGGGCCCTGCTGCCGCACGCCGTCATCCAGTCGCTGAGCTATACGGAACCGCTGCTCACCGCGCTGGCCGCGTGGGCGCTGTACGCCCTGCTCACGGACCGCCCGCTGTGGGCCGGCGCGCTGGCGCTGGCGGCCGGCCTGGCCCGGCCGAACGGCCTCGCGGTCGCCGCCGCCGTCATGGCCGCGGCAGCGGCGCGGACCTGGGTACGCAGGCGCCGGCAGAGCGTCCCCGTACCTCGGCGGGACCGCCCCCTCTGGTTCTACTGGGCCGCGGCCGTGATCGCCCCCGCCGGCTGGCTCGGGTACGTCCTGTGGGTGGGGGCCCGCACCGGTGCCGGGCCGCGCGGCTACTTCCGGGTGCAGGAGGTCTGGGGCTCCCGTTTCGACTTCGGCCGGGACACGCTGCGGTCCGTGCGGCGGCTGTTCCTGCACGACGGGCCGCTGGTGCACCCCATGGCCGCCGCGGTCGTCGCCGTATCGATCCTGCTCCTCGCCCTGCTGATGCTGGACCGGCCGCCCCTGCCGCTGCTCGCCTACACCGTGGTGCTGGTGGTGCTGGCGCTCGGCGGCACCGGCTACTTCCCCTCCAAGCCGCGGTTCCTGCTGCCGGCCTTCCCGCTGCTCGTCCCGGCGGCGGTCGTACTGGCCCGCGCCCGGCCGCGCACCGTCGTCCTGACGGCGGGCTCCCTGGCCGTGCTCTCCCTCGGGTACGGCGTATACCTGCTGGCCATGGCGCCCCTCCCGCTGTGAACCGCGGGGGCGGCACGGCGACGGGCCCCGGAGCGTGGTGCTCCGGGGCCCGCTACGCCGACGGCGGTGAGGGGCTTACGCCTCCTCGTCGCCCGGCTTCTCGTCCGCGTCACCGTCGATCTCGGCCTCCAGGCCGAGCTGCTCGACGATCCACTTGTCGAACTCGATCGACGCGCGGACCCAGCTGACCGTGCTGGAGACGAAGTGCTCCAGGGCGACGCCGGTGCCGATCAGCATCGACGCCTCACCGATCAGACGGACCGTGCCGTCGTCGTGGGTGTGGGTGTAGGCCTTGGGCCACAGGGTCCGGCGGTTCCAGTCGTCGAGCGCCTCCAGCAGCTTCGGCTTGTCGTCGATGCCGTGCGGGCGGTCGTAGAACGTACGGACGGAGAAGATCTGCTGCTCTTCCTCGCCGCGGAACATGAAGTACGTGCGGAACTGCTCCCACGGGGCGGCGAGGTCACCCTCGTCGTCGACTACGTACTTCAGCTCCATCTGGTCGAGGAGCTGCTTGACCAGGTCCTGGTCGGGCAGGACGGGACCATCAGGCCCCGCCGGCTGCGGTTCGGGCTGGCCCCCGAAATTCGGGATCGAGGACGGGTCGATGCTCACCGTGGAATTCCCTTCGTATGGTCCTGGCCATCCTTCACCATCCTGGCCCCGTCCTGGCAAGCCCGGCACCGTCTCTCCGCTGCGGGCTAAAAAACCGGCCGGGGCCGACGGACGGCGGAACGGCGGACGGCGGCCCGCCGCCGCGGGCCGCGCCGCTCACCGTACGGGGCCGACCACCAGCGACTGACCGTCCTCCGCGACGTCCACCCGTACGGTGTCGCCGTCCACCACGTCACCCGCCAGGATCGCCTTCGCGAGCTGGTCGCCGATGGCCGTCTGCACCAGGCGGCGCAGCGGGCGGGCGCCGTACGAGAGGTCGGGGGCGTCCTGCGGCCGGTCCAGGGCCGGTTCCTGGCCGAGCCAGGCCAGCCAGGTCAGGGCGCGGTCCGTGACGTCCAGCGTCAGCCGCCGGTCGGCGAGCCGGCGCTGGAGGTGGTCGAGCTGGATCCGCGCGATGCGCTGGAGCTGGTCGGTGCCGAGCGGGTGGAAGACCACCAGGTCGTCCAGCCGGTTGAGGAACTCGGGCCGGAACGACGACCGCACCGTCTCCAGGACCTTCTCCTTCTTCTGGTCCTCCTTCAGGAGCGGGTCCATCAGGAAGTTCGAGCCCAGGTTGGAGGTCAGGATCAGGATCGTGTTGCGGAAGTCGACCGTACGGCCCTGGCCGTCGGTCAGCCGGCCGTCATCGAGCACCTGGAGCAACACGTCGAAGACCTCGTGGTGCGCCTTCTCCACCTCGTCCAGGAGGACGACCGAGTACGGGCGGCGGCGGACCGACTCGGTGAGCTGGCCGCCCTCCTCGTAGCCGACGTAGCCGGGCGGGGCGCCGACCAGGCGGGCCACGCTGTGCTTCTCGCCGTACTCGCTCATGTCGATGCGGACCATCGCCCGCTCGTCGTCGAAGAGGAAGTCGGCGAGCGCCTTGGCCAGCTCGGTCTTGCCGACGCCGGTCGGGCCGAGGAAGAGGAAGGAGCCGGTGGGGCGGTCCGGGTCGGCGATGCCGGCGCGGGTGCGGCGCACCGCGTCGGACACCGCGCGGACGGCCTCGGTCTGGCCGACCAGCCGCTTGCCCAGCTCGTCCTCCATGCGCAGCAGCTTCTGCGTCTCGCCCTCCAGCAGGCGCCCGGCCGGGATGCCGGTCCAGGAGCCGACCACGTCCGCGATGTCGTCCGGGCCGACCTCCTCCTTGACCATGGAGGACTTGCCGTCGGCGGACGCCTCCTGCTCGGCCTCGGCCGCCGCGGCCTCCTCCAGCTCCCGTTCCAGGCCCGGGATCTCCCCGTACAGCAGCTTGGAAGCGGTGTCGAAGTCACCGTCGCGCTGGGCGCGCTCGGCCTGGCCGCGCAGCTCGTCGAGCTTCTCCTTCAGCTCGCCGAGGCGGTTGAGGCCCTGCTTCTCCTTCTCCCAGCGGGCGGTCAGGCCACGCAGCTCCTCCTCCTTGTCGGCGAGGTCCTTGCGCAGCTTCTCCAGGCGCTGGACGGAGCCGGCGTCGGTCTCGTTCTTGAGCGCCAGCTCCTCCATGCGCAGCCGGTCGACGGAGCGCTGGAGCTCGTCGATCTCCACGGGCGAGGAGTCGATCTCCATACGGAGGCGGGAGGCCGCCTCGTCGACGAGGTCGATGGCCTTGTCGGGCAGGAAGCGGGAGGTGATGTAGCGGTCGGAGAGGGTGGCGGCGGCGACCAGCGCGGAGTCCGCGATCTGCACCTTGTGGTGCGCCTCGTAACGGCCCTTGAGACCGCGCAGGATCGCGACCGTGTCCTCCACGGTCGGCTCGGCGACCAGCACCTGCTGGAAGCGCCGCTCCAGCGCCGGGTCCTTCTCGATGCGCTCGCGGTACTCGTCCAGGGTCGTCGCGCCGACCATCCGCAGCTCGCCGCGGGCCAGCATGGGCTTGAGCATGTTGCCCGCGTCCATGGCGGAGTCGCCGCCGGCGCCGGTGCCGACGACCGTGTGCAGCTCGTCGATGAACGTGATGATCTGGCCGTCGCTGGACTTGATCTCCGCCAGTACGGTCTTGAGCCGCTCCTCGAACTCGCCGCGGTACTTGGCGCCCGCGACCATCGCGCCCAGGTCCAGGGCCACCAGCCGCTTGTCGCGCAGCGACTCGGGGACGTCGCCCTTCACTATCCGCTGCGCCAGGCCCTCGACGACGGCCGTCTTGCCGACGCCGGGCTCGCCGATGAGCACCGGGTTGTTCTTCGTGCGCCGCGACAGCACCTGCACCACGCGGCGGATCTCCTGGTCGCGGCCGATGACCGGGTCCAGCTTGCCGTCGCGCGCGGCGGCCGTGAAGTCCGTACCGAACTTCTCCAGCGCCTTGTAGGTGCCCTCCGGGTCCGGGTTGGTCACCCGCCGGCCGCCCCGGCTGTCCTCGAAGGCGCTCAGCAGCTTCTTGGCCGTGGCGCCCTGCTGAGCCAGCAGCTCGCCGGTGCGGCCGCCCTTGGCGGCGATGCCGATGAGGAGGTGCTCGGTGGAGATGAAGTCGTCGCCCAGCTCCTTCGCGCGCTGCGCGGCGTCCGCGATGACGGCCAGCGTGTCGCGGTCGGGCTGCGGCGGGGCGACGGTGGAGCCCTGCACGCTGGGCTGCCCGGCCAGCTGGCGTTCGGCGCCCGAGCGCAGCGCGGCGGCGTCCGCCTCGACGGCCGCCAGCAGGTCCATGACGTTCTCGTTGTCCGTGCCGGTGAGCAGCGCGAGCAGCAGATGCGCGGGCGTCATGTCCGCGTGCCCCGCCGTCACCGCCCGCTCGTTGGCGGCGCTCAGCGCCTCCCGGCTCTTGTTGGTCAGCTCGGCGTCCACTCGCGCGCTCCTCCTTGTGCTCGTGTGCGTGACCGGCACCGCCGGTCCGTTCGGGTGAACCTGCTCAGCTCAACGTCCGATAAGTTGAGTCTATTCCACTCAAGGTGATTCCGGGGCCGGTACGGACGCCTTCCGGCCCTTTCTGCGAGTGAACCCCCGCGCCCCGGACCATGCCACCGGGGCCCGCCCAGTCCCGCGCGACAGGCCGTCGCGGCCCGGTCACCGGCGCCGACCTGCCTCCGTCGCCCCGGTTTCGGCGGGCCACCGGCGCCGCGGCGCCGGAACGGCCGGCCCACCGCAGCCCCAGGGCACCGCAGTTCTCACCGCGCCTCCACGCCTTCTTCACGTCGCCTACTTCGTCCCTTTGCAGCCCCTCCGCACGAGCCCCCACAGTTTCCCCAATTACTCTTCCGGTCATGGCCCACGACCTGGACGACCTCGCCCCCGAGTACCTCGCCTTCTGGAGCGAGCACCTGATGTGCACGCTGACCACGCTGCGCCCGGACGGCACGCCCCACGTCGTCCCGGTCGGTGTCACCTTCGACGCGAACCAGCGCATCGCGCGCGTCATCACCCGCAAGGACAGCACCAAGGTCGCCAACATCCTGGCCGGTGGGGCGGACGGCGCGCGCGTCGCGGTGTGCCAGGTGGCCCGCCGCAGGTGGGCCACCCTGGAGGGCGTCGCCCGGATCCGTACGGACACCGACGTGGTGGCGGACGCGGTACGGCGCTACGCCGAGCGGTACGGCCGCGTCCCGTCGCCCAACCCGGACCGGGTCATGGTGGAGATCACCGTCACCCGGGCGCTGGGCCGCGCGTAACCCCCGCCCCGGCGGCGCACGCCGCGGCAGGTCCGTACCTGGCCGGATTCGGACGGCACGATTCCGCCCCTCGGCTTGGCCCTGCTATCCAGAGTGCGGAGAAAACTGCTCACAAGCGAAGCCTCACAGAACTTCACAGAGCAAAAACGGCTGCTGGAGACCGCATGGCGTACTCATCGCGCACCGAACCGGTCGACTCCCGAACCGGTGCCCGCCCGACCGCCACCCTCCGGCAGCCCCCGCGCGCCGAGCTGTGCCCCCGCTGCGGCGGCCAGCTCGCCGTCAACCAGGACGGCTGGGCCATCTGTCACGCCTGCGGCTACGCCTCACCGCCCGGCGCCGCCCCTCCACCCCGGTACGCGCGCGGCGGTATCGTCACCCCCACACTCGCCACGCCCCGGGGGGCACGATGAACTCGGTCCGAGTGACGGCGATCGCCTGCCTCATGCCGCTGTCGGGGCTCGACGACGACCCGTTCCTGGTGGACGACCGCCGCCAGCACGCCATGTGCACCCAGTGGGCGCAGGCCCGCGACTACGACCTGACCTGCCGCCTCAGCCTGCACCAGCTGCCCGCCGGCCACGCCGCGCTCTGGCAGGACGTGGAAGCGGGCCTGGTCGACGTGTTCGTCGCCGCCAACCGCCGCGCCCTGGAGAACGCCATCGCGTCGGCCGACGAGTTCACCGACCGCTGCCTCGCCGCCGGCGTCCGGCTGGAGATCGCCGGCTACGAAGAGCCGGTGTACACCAGCGCGATGAAGTCCCATGTGCACCGCCGCCTGTCCATGCCGACGGCCGGCTACAACGGCTGCTGAAACGGCCGTCGTCCAACACGAAAGGCCGTGGGGCCGGGGTACGTACTGCCCCGGCCCCACGGCCTGCAACTCACGACGATCCGCTAGTCGGACCGTTTCTTCCCCGGCCGCCACACGACCAGCGCACTGGTCTGCTGCACGTCCTGATAAGGCACCAGGTCGCGCCGGTACGAGGCGTGCACGGCCGCCTCCCGCTGCTGGATGGTGGCAGCCGCGCCCTCGACCGCGTGCTGGAGCTCGGCGACCCGCTGACGCAGGGCCGCGACCTGGTTCTCCAGCTCGATGATGCGCTTGATGCCGGCCAGGTTGATGCCCTCGTCCTGCGACAACCGCTGGACTTCCCTGAGCAGTTCGATGTCCCGGGCCGAATAGCGGCGGCCGCGCCCGGCCGTACGGTCGGGCGAGACCAGCCCCAGGCGGTCGTACTGGCGCAGGGTCTGCGGATGCAGACCGGACAGCTGAGCCGCGACGGAAATGACGTACACCGGCGACTCTTCGGTCAGTTGATACGGGTTCCGACGCCCGCCCCGGCCATCCATCCGACTCATGCTCCCTTCGCGGCCTGGAACAGCTCCGCCCGCGGGTCCTCACCCGCGGTCGCCTCGCGATAGGACTCCAACGACTCGCGTGCGGTGTCGCCGAGGTCCTTGGGGACACTCACCTCAACGGTGACCAACAGGTCGCCGCGGGTGCCGTCCTTGCGCGACGCGCCCTTGCCGCGCACGCGCATCGTACGTCCGTTGGGCGTCCCGGCCGGCAGTTTGAGCGTCACCGGCGGGCCGCCGAGCGTCGGCACCCGCACCTCGCCGCCCAGCGCCGCCTCCGGGAAGGTGACCGGCACGGTGACCGTCAGGTTGTCGCCCTTGCGGCCGAACACCGGGTGCGCGTCGACGTGCACGACGACGTACAAGTCGCCGTTCGGGCCGCCGCGCTCGCCCGGAGCGCCCTTGCCGCGCAGCCGGATGCGCTGCCCGTCGGAGACGCCCGCCGGGATGCGCACCTGCATCGTGCGCGCGCTGGTCGCCCGGCCGCTGCCCTTGCAGACGTCGCACGGGGTCTCCGCGATCAGGCCGCGGCCCTTGCAGTCCACACACGGGTCGGTGAGCGAGAATCCGCCACCGCCACCCCGGCTGACCTGCCCGGTGCCGACGCAGGTCGGGCACACCCGCGGCGTGCCGTTCTTGTCGCCGGTGCCCGAACACGCCTTGCAGGGCGCCTGGCTGGACATCCGCAGCGGGACCGTGGCCCCGTCCACCGCCTCGGAGAAGCTGAGCGTCACCTCGGACTCGACGTCCTGGCCGCGGCGCGGCTGCGTACGCGTGCCGCCACCACCGCGGTTGAACAGACCGCCGAAGACGTCGCCGAGCCCGCCGCCGAAGCCGCCGCCCGCCGTGCCGCCCTGGGCGCCGCCTCCGAAGAGGTCGCCCAGGTCGAAGTTGAACGATCCGCCACCGGCGCCGCCGGGGCCCGCGCGGAAGCCGCCGTTGCCGAACAGCGCCCGCGCCTCGTCGTACTCCTTGCGGCGCTTGGGGTCACCGAGGATGTCGTTGGCCTCGGAGATCTCCTTGAAGCGCTCCTCGGCCTTGGCGTCCCCCTTGTTGGCGTCCGGGTGGAACTCCCGGGCCAGCTTGCGGTACGCCTTCTTGATCTCCGCCTCGGTGGCGTCCTTCGGGACGCCGAGGACCTTGTAATAGTCCTTCTCCACGAAGTCCTTGGTGTTCATCCCCGACGTCCCTCCTCCCGTACTGCTTCTTCCGCCGCCGCGTCAGCCCTCTTCCGGGCCACCGCTCTCCTCGTCCGAAGCCTTGGCATCGTCCTCCGAGGCGGCCTTGCCGGGCTGCGCGCCCGGCTGCGGCTCGGCGACCGCGACCCGCGCGGGGCGGATCGTTCGCTCACCGATGCGATACCCGGGCTGGAGGATGGCGACGCACGTGGTCTCCGTGACATCCGGAGCGTAGGAGTGCATCAGCGCCTCGTGGATCGTCGGGTCGAAGGGCTCGCCCTCCTTGCCGAACTGCTGGAGGCCCAGCTTCGCGGCCACCGTCTCCAGCGACTCGGCCACCGACTTGAAGCCGCCGACCAGTTCGCCGTGCTCCCGGGCCCGCCCGATGTCGTCGAGGACGGGCAGCAGCTCGGTGAGGAGGTTCGCCGCGGCGATCTCCTTCACCGACACCCGGTCCCGCTCCACCCGGCGGCGGTAGTTCTGGTATTCCGCCTGGAGCCGCTGGAGGTCCGCGGTGCGCTCGTTGAGCGCGGTGCGCACCTGGTCCAGCTGCGCCGTGACGGCTACGTCCTGGTTCGCATCCCCGGCCGGGGCCGAGCCCGCCGTGTCGGCGGACTCGGCCTGCGCCGCGTCATCAGGGGTCTGTGCGGCATCGGCGGGGACGTCGGGCTTCTTGTCGTCGAAGCCCGGAGTCTCCTCCGTCACGCGGCACCGTCCTTCTTCGGCTTCTCGTCGTCCACGATCTCGGCGTCGACGACATCGTCCTCGGCCTTGGCCTGCTGGCCGCCCGCGGCACCCGCGGCACCGGCGGCGCCCTCGGCACCACCCGCGGCCTGCGCGTCGGCGTACATGGCCTGGCCCAGCTTCTGGCTGACCGCGGCGACCTTCTCGGTCGCGGTGCGGATCTCGGCCGTGTCCTCGCCCTTGAGCTTTTCCTTCAACTCGGTGACGGCGGTCTCGACCTCGGTCTTCACCTCGGCGGGGACCTTCTCCTCGTTGTCCTTGAGGAACTTCTCCGTCTGGTAGACGAGCTGCTCGCCCTGGTTGCGGGTCTCGGCGGCCTCGCGGCGGCGGTGGTCCTCGTCCGCGTACTGCTCGGCCTCCTGGCGCATCCGGTCGACCTCGTCCTTCGGCAGCGAGGAGCCGCCGGTGACGGTCATCTTCTGCTCCTTGCCGGTGCCAAGGTCCTTCGCCGCGACGTGCATGATGCCGTTCGCGTCGATGTCGAAGGTGACCTCGATCTGCGGCACGCCGCGCGGGGCCGGGGGCAGACCGGTCAGCTCGAACATGCCGAGCTTCTTGTTGTACGCCGCGATCTCGCGCTCGCCCTGGTAGACCTGAATCTGCACGGAGGGCTGGTTGTCCTCGGCGGTGGTGAAGATCTCCGAGCGCTTGGTCGGGATCGTCGTGTTCCGCTCGATGAGCTTGGTCATGATGCCGCCCTTGGTCTCGATACCGAGGGACAGCGGGGTGACGTCCAGCAGGAGGACGTCCTTGACCTCACCCTTGAGGACACCGGCCTGCAGCGACGCGCCGATGGCGACGACCTCGTCCGGGTTGACGCCCTTGTTGGCGTCCTTGCCGCCCGTCAGCTCCTTGACGAGCTCGGCGACGGCCGGCATACGGGTCGAGCCGCCGACCAGGACCACGTGGTCGATCTCGGACAGCTCGATGCCGGCGTCCTTGATGACGTTGTGGAACGGGGTCTTGCAGCGCTCCAGGAGGTCCGAGGTGAGCTGCTGGAACTGCGCCCGGGTGAGCTTCTCGTCCAGGTGCAGCGGGCCCTCGGCGGAGGCGGTGATGTAGGGCAGGTTGATCGTCGTCTCGGTGGAGGACGACAGCTCGATCTTCGCCTTCTCCGCGGCCTCGCGCAGACGCTGGAGCGCCATCTTGTCCTTGGACAGGTCGACGCCGTGGCCGTTCTGGAACTGCTTGACCAGGTAGTCGACAACGCGCTGGTCCCAGTCGTCACCACCGAGGTGGTTGTCACCGTTGGTGGCCTTGACCTCGACGACACCGTCGCCGATCTCCAGCAGCGAGACGTCGAAGGTACCGCCACCGAGGTCGAAGACCAGGATGGTCTGGTCGTCCTTCTCCAGGCCGTAGGCCAGGGCCGCGGCGGTGGGCTCGTTGACGATGCGCAGGACGTTCAGGCCCGCGATCTCGCCGGCCTCCTTGGTGGCCTGGCGCTCGGAGTCGTTGAAGTAGGCCGGAACGGTGATGACCGCGTCCGTGACCTTCTCGCCGAGGTAGGACTCCGCGTCGCGCTTCAGCTTCTGCAGGATGAAGGCGCTCATCTGCTGCGGGTTGAAGTCCTTGCCGTCCAGGTTGACCTTCCAGTCAGTGCCCATGTGGCGCTTGACCGAACGGATCGTCCTGTCGACGTTGGTGACCGCCTGGCGCTTGGCCACCTCGCCGACCAGCACCTCGCCGTTCTTGGCGAAGGCGACGACGGACGGCGTGGTCCTGGCGCCCTCGGCGTTGGTGATGACGGTGGGCTCACCGCCTTCGAGAACACTGACGACGGAGTTCGTCGTGCCCAGGTCGATGCCGACCGCACGTGCCATTTCGATTCCTCCATGACTTGAGTGGAACAGGCTCAAGGGTGCAGCACCGATGCAAACCTGTCAATTGACCTGAGCCAGCCTCGCTCAACTTTTATGTCGGGCTTACCGTCACTCCCACTGTGGGGGACGCACCGCCGGGCGGGAAGGGTTGCCTGCGCGACACAGATCACCGGCCGGGCGGCTTCATGGGGCTCGGGATACTGGGTAACCTCAGCGCAGACCCGAAAAGTTACTGCTTAGTAATCGCTCTAGTTGTCGTCCCGGCGGACGCGTACCCCTCGTATGTACGCGCAGCCCCTCAAGTATTCCCCGTAACCCCCGCACTCGCAGGCCCGAGGAGCCACCCATGCAACTCGCCGCGATCATCGTGTCGCTGGTCCTAATCGCGGTCGGCGTCGCACTGTTCGGCCGTGCCATCCTGCAGATCGTCCGCCTGATGCGGCTCGGCCAGTCCGTACCCGCCGGCACCCGGACCGACGACCCCACGCAACGCACGGTCACGGTGGTCAAGGAGTTCCTCGGCCACACCCGGATGAACCGCTGGGGCGTCGTGGGCGTCGCGCACTGGTTCGTCGCGGTGGGCTTCTTCTCGCTGCTGCTGACGATCGTCAACGCCATCGGACAGCTCTTCAAGGCGGACTGGCTGCTGCCCGTCGTCGGCGAGTGGGCGCCGTACAACGTCTTCGTCGAGTTCATCGGCACCATGACGGTGCTCGGCATCCTGGCCCTGATCGTCATCCGCCAGCTGAGCAAGCCGGGCAAGCCGGGCCGCAAGTCCCGCTTCGCGGGTTCCAACTTCGGCCAGGCGTACTTCGTCGAGGCGGTCATCCTGATCGTCGGCGTCTGCATCTTCATGCTGCACGCCCTGGAGGGCGCCCAGCACCACGGGGACGGCTACGAGGCGTCGTTCTTCATCTCGTACCCGGTGGTCTCGTGGCTGGGGAGTCTGGACGTCTCGACGCTCCAGAACCTCACCTACTTCTTCGCCGCCCTGAAGATCGCGACCTCCTTCATCTGGATGATCACGGTCGCCCTCAAGACCGACATGGGCGTGGCCTGGCACCGCTTCCTGGCCTTCCCGAACATCTGGTTCAAGCGCGAGGCCGACGGCGACGTCGCCCTCGGCGCGCTCCAGCCGATGACCAGCGCGGGCAAGCCGATCGACTTCGAGGACCCGGGCGAGGACGACCAGTTCGGCGTCTCCCAGATCGAGCACTTCTCCTGGAAGGGCCTGCTCGACTTCTCCACCTGCACCGAGTGCGGCCGCTGCCAGTCGCAGTGCCCCGCCTGGAACACCGGCAAGCCGCTGTCGCCGAAGCTGCTGATCATGGCGCTGCGCGACCACACGCACGCCAAGGCCCCGTACCTGCTCGCCGGCGGCGGCAAGGACGAGGAAGGCACCGAGAAGGCGACCGCGGCCCAGCTCAAGGACGTGCCCGCGGCGGCGCTCGCCGAGGCCGAGCGCCCGCTGATCGGCACCCTGGAGGAGAACGGCGTCATCGACCCGGACGTCCTGTGGTCCTGCACCACCTGCGGCGCCTGCGTCGAGCAGTGCCCGGTCGACATCGAGCACGTCGACCACATCGTCGACATGCGCCGCTACCAGGTGATGATCGAGTCCAGCTTCCCCAGCGAGGCCGGCACGATGCTCAAGAACCTGGAGAAGAAGGGCAACCCCTGGGGCCTGGCCAAGAAGCAGCGCCTGGCGTGGACCAAGGAGGTCGACTTCGAGGTCCCGGTCGTCGGCAAGGACGTCGAGGACCTCACCGAGGTCGAGTACCTGTACTGGGTCGGCTGCGCCGGCGCCCTGGAGGACCGCGCGAAGAAGACCACCAAGGCGTTCGCCGAGCTGCTGCACATCGCGGGCGTGAAGTTCGCGATCATGGGCGGCGACGAGAAGTGCACCGGCGACTCGCCGCGCCGGCTGGGCAACGAGTTCCTGTTCCAGCAGCTGGGCGCGGAGAACGTCGCCTCGCTCAACGCGGCCTTCGGCGAGGACGACGAGGACCCGGCGACGAAGAAGCCGAAGTCCGCGAAGAAGATCGTCGCCACCTGCCCGCACTGCTTCAACACGATCGCGAACGAGTACCCCCAGCTGGGCGGCGAGTTCGAGGTCATCCACCACACCCAGCTGCTCCAGCACCTGATCGACGAGGGCAAGCTGGTCCCCGTCACCCCGGTCGAGGGCCTCATCACGTACCACGACCCCTGCTACCTGGGCCGCCACAACAAGGTCTACACACCGCCGCGCGAGATCATCGCCAAGGTGCCGGGCCTGCGGAACGAGGAGATGCACCGCCACAAGGAGCGCGGCTTCTGCTGTGGCGCGGGTGGCGCGCGTATGTGGATGGAGGAGCGGATCGGCAAGCGCATCAACAACGAGCGCGTCGACGAGGCCCTCTCCCTGAACCCGGACATCGTCTCCACCGCCTGCCCGTTCTGCCTCGTCATGCTGACCGACTCGGTCAACGGCAAGAAGAACGACGGCAAGGCGAAGGGGTCCATCCAGGTCGTCGACGTGGCCCAGCTGCTGCTGGACTCCGTCAAGACCCCGGTCGACCCGGCAGGCGAAGAGGCCGCCACGGACGCGCCGGAGCCGGAGCCGGTGAAGTAACCCGTGAGGTGACCCGCCCTCTCTTCCGTGCCGACGGCCGGTCCCGCATCGTGCGGGGCCGGCCGTCGGTCGTCGGGCGTTGGCCGGTACGCGGGCGTTGGCCGGTACGGGGGCGTAGCGACGTACGGAGGCGTAGCGACGTACGGGTGCGGATCGACGTACGGGGGCGGATCGACGCGTCGGCGCCGTGTCGACGGGACGGGAGCGTAGCGACGCCCCGCCACCGTACCGACGAACCCGCTACGTCCCGTCGCACCCGCACCGTCCCGACGCGCCCAACCGTCGCCGCCCCGGCCCTACCCCTGCCCCGGCCCCATTCCTGCCCCCGGCCCCGGCCCCATTCCTGCCCCCGGCCCGTCCTCCACGTACCGTCCCGTACATGAGATCCGCCGCCGCCCTCGCCACCGCCGCCACACTCACCGCGCTCGTCGCGCTCACCGGGTGCGGCGGCCCGTCGCAGGCGGCGGACGCCGCGCAGCCGTCCGCGCGGCACTTCGAGGGCGTCCCCTTCGTCGGCGTGCTGATCGCCGACGGCGAGCACCACTGCACCGCGAGCGTCGTCGACAGCCCGAAGGGCAACCTGATCGCCACCGCCGCCCACTGCGTCGACTTCACGCCGGAGGACGAGGCCGACGGATACGAGCCAGGGCCGCTCACCGGGGACGTGGAGTTCGCGCCACGTTTCTCCGGCGCCGGCGAGGGCACGGCCCCGTACGGGAAGTGGAAGGTCAGCGGCATCCACATCCCCGACACCTGGGAGAGCAGCGACGACGACCGCGGCGACTACGCCTTCCTGACCGTCGAGCCGGACGCGCAGGGCCGCAGCATCCAGGAGGTCGTCGGCGCCGCCACCCCCGACTGGTCCTCGGGACCCGACCGGCACGTCACCGTCGTCGGCTACCCCTACGAGAACCGCAACCCCGGCAACCGCCCGATCATCTGCACCACCGACACCCGGCGCGACGACGACCAGCCGTTCATGGCCCGGATGACGTGCGGCGGCTTCTACGAGGGCACCAGCGGCGGCCCCTGGCTCGCCGACTATCGCGACGCCCGCCACCCGGGGCGCCTGATAGGTGTGCTGAGCGGTGGCGACACGGACGACGAGTCGACGGCCGTCCTCTTCGACCGGCAGGCGCGGGCCCTGTACGAGCGGGTGACGGGCGGCGCCGCGAAAACGTCCTGATCGGTTCCGTCGTCCTGACCGGTTCCGCCCCGTCCGGCCCCAACCGTTGCGCAATCGGACGCACGCGCTGCACCATCGGCCCCGGCTGACCAACCGACGGTGCTATTGGGCCCTTTGGGGCTGGACGGGACACGGTGCGCGCATGCCCGGACGAAGACGAAACCTGCCCCCGTACGGCCGAAGACGCACCCCCGCGCCCGTCCCCCGCATTCCCGGCCTCATCCTCGCCCTCGTCCTCCCCCTCGCCCTCCTCACCGCCTGTGGCCCCCTCAACGCCGCCCCGCCCCCCGGCCGGCCCGGCCACTCCGCGGCCCCCGCCCAGCGCTCCGCAGGCCCCGCGCCGCGTCCCGTGCCCCACGGCACCGGCAGCCGGGTCCCGTACGACTTCAACGGCGACGGCCACCCCGACCTGGTCGTCAACGACCTGCTCGCCACCGGCCTGCTCGCCACCGGCGACCGGGCCGCCCACGACGACGACCCCGGCATCGGCATCGTCTACGGGTCGGCCCGCGGCCTGGTCCCCGGCGCCCGCCAGCTGCTCACACCGGCCCGTAACGCCGCGCCGACCAAGGGCGTCGTACCGGCCGCCTTCGAAGCGGAGACCGCCTGCGACCTCGACCGCGACGGTTTCGCCGACCTCGTCGTGACCACCGACCCGCCGTACGACGGCGTCGGCCGCCCGCCCGTACCGGTCCAGATCCTGTTCGGCTCCCCCCGGGGCCTGGCGGCGGGGCGCGCCGTACCGCTGCGCATCCCGGAGCGGGCCAGGGACGGCAACGAGTGGCCCGACCAGCCGGTGTGCGGCGACTTCGACGGCGACGGCGCGACGGACCTCGCGGTGACCGCGTCCGGCCCCCGGATCAGCTTCCTGCGCGGCCCGTTCACCCGCCGGGGCACCCCGAGGACCGGCGCGCCTCTGGACGTCCCGGGTACGGCTCTCGCGCCCCTGCCCGGTCCCCTCGACGCCAACGGCGACGGCGCCGACGACCTCCTCGTACGCGCCGCCGACCCCGGCCACCCCGCCGCCGGCCGGCTGGCCCTCGGCGGACCCCAGGGCCCCGCCCGCGCGGGCGCCGCCTTCCCCTACGGGCACGCCCTCGCCTTCGGCCGCTTCCACCGCGGCCCCGGCACCGACGCGGTCACCGCCACCGGCACCCGCCTGCTCCCCCGCTACGGCCTGACCGGCGGCGCGCCGTCCCTCCCCGTGAGCGGCCGGGTCCTGCACGCCGCCGACGTCACGGCGGACGGCTACACCGACCTGGTCGTCAGCGACACCGACGACGCCACCTCCAGGGCCACCACCCGCCCGGCCTTCGTCCCCGGCTCCTCAGCGGGCCTGTCCCCCCGAGGCGCCCGCCCTCTCCCCCAACCCGCACTCCCCGGCACCGGCCCCCTGCGCACCACCGTCCTCGCCCTCACCGACTACAACGCCGACCACCACGCCGACCTGGTCCTCCTCACCCGCCGAAGCACCACCCACGACTTCATAACCCTCCACCCCGGCACCCCCACCGGCCCCACCCCCACCCCCGAACTCTCGTTCTCCACCGAAACATTCACGATGGGGTGACGGGACGGCCTCCGCGTTCCGCTCGCCGGTGCGTGCCCCGGTGTACGCGCTCCACCGCGCGCCCCAACCCCCGTGCCTGCGAGCCCTATACGGATAACCGCGGCCAACCCACTGGAGCGTGCACCTATTCTTTTCCCGAGTGCGTGGTTGCGGCGGCCGGGGCCGGACGGACGGTTCTGTCTTCCTGGGCGTCCCCGGGGGGAAAGGTCTTGCTGAGGATGTCTGCGGAGCCGGGGGCCGCGCCCCCTTCGTCACCCTCCGTGCTGTCGCTGCGGACGGCGGACCTGGAGGAGGCTCGGTGGTTGATCAGGGATGCCTTCTACGCCAACCACATAGACCGGTTGGGCCCCGGTATCGACGTGGGCGCGCACTTCGACGTCATCCGGATGGGGGCGATCACCGCCGGCGAGGTCGGTTTCGGCATGGACCTGCGGATGCGGTTCGGTGAGCTGGGCTCGTACCACGTGGACGTGCCGCTGACCGGGCGCATCCAATGGCGCCAAGGGGCGCGGGTGGCGGAGACCAGTACGCCGGAACGGGCGGGGGTGTTCCGGCCGGACGGCGCCACCACCATCGACCGGTGGGACGCCGGATGCCGGATGCTGACGGTGAAGATCGAAGCGGCGGGCCTGGAACGGCACCTGGAGCAGCTGCTCGGCAGGCCCGTCCGTACGCCGGTGCGCTTCGCTTCCGGTTTCGACGTCACCCGGGGCGCGGGCCTCAGTTGGGCGCGGCTGCTGCGGACGGCCGTACGGGACATCCAGGCGACGGGCGGGCTGCTGCACCAGCCGCTGGTGTCGGTGCCGCTCCAAGAGGCGCTGATGAGCGGGCTGTTGCTGGCCGCCGAGCACCCGCACCGCGAGGAACTCACCCAGCCGTCGGCGTCCGCGGCACCGGCGTACCGGCCGGCGCCCGTCAAACGCGCGGTGGACGCCATCCAGGGCCGCCCCGAGCACCCCTTCGACACCGCGGAGCTGGCCGCTGTCGCGCGCGTCAGCGTGCGCTGGCTCCAAGAGGGCTTCCGCCGGCACGTCGGCATGTCGCCGATGGCCTACCTGCGTGACGTACGGCTGAGCCGGGTCCGGGACGAGCTGCGCCGGGCGGGGCCCGGTGACCTGAGCGTGGGCGAGGTGGCGTACCGGTGGGGCTTCGTGCACCTCGGGCGGTTCGCGCGCAGCTACCGGGAGCGGTTCGGGGAGACCCCCTCGCAGACACTGCACACACCCTGAGGAGCGCGCCCTGAGGAACGCGCCGCGTGTTCCGGATACCGGCTGCGCAGAATGGATCATGCCGGCACCCCCGGGTCGCTACGGTCTGGGGAGCCAGGGCCACGTCGGCTACGCCGATACGTCTGTCCGCCCGTGAGTGCCGACGGCGGCATTCACCGGCGGGCCCCTGGGTACCGGCCGGTATCCCCCCGTAACCGCCGCCGGACCCTCCCGCCCGTGGGGCGTCGGACTACGAAGATCCGATGCCTCATGGGCCGTGGAGAGAAGCCGGTGGCCTCGCTGGCATCGCACCACGCGCCCCCTCCTCCCCCCCCGCCAGGCACACAGCCCCCGCATCCCCTCGGGGAGCCGCCCCGATCCCCCTAGGGGATGTCACAGGTCGGCAGCAAACCGGCCCCCTTCCCCCAGGCCCGGCCCCAGGGCCCCACAGACCAGGTACGTTCGATGACGTGGCTGGATTCAGGATGGGTCGCGGACGGGATGCCCGGTCCGCGCAGCAGGGACAGCAGGGGCAGCAGGCTCCGTACGGACAGCAGGGACAGCCGTACGGGCAGCAGCCCCCGTCACCGCACGGGCAGCAGTGGCAGCAGCAACCTCCCCGGCCGCCGCAGCCGTACGGCAACCAGCAGCACGGGGGCCCGCAGCACGGCGGCGGACAGCAGGGCGGCGGGTACGGCGAGCCCGAGTACTTCGGTGACGGCGGCTACCAGCCGCAGCAGCAGTCGTACGCCCCGTACGCCAATGACAACAGCCCGGGTCACACGCAGCAGTTCAGCGTCGGCGAGGCCCCGGACGCGTACGGCCCGTCCGGCGGCACCGACAACGGCCGGTACGACAACGGCGGATACGACGGCGGCCGGTACGGCGACGACGGGTACGGCGACGACGGCACCTACCGCGCGGGCCAGACCACGGCACCGCCGCCCGGCCCCCGCCTGCACTGGAAGCAGCTGCTGACCGGCATCGTGGCCCGTCCGGGCCCGACGTTCTGGCAGATGCGCGACCACGCGGTGTGGGGCCCGGCCCTCGTCGTCACGTTCGTCTACGGCCTGCTCGCGGTCTTCGGCTTCGACAAGGCCCGCGAGGACGTGCTGAACGCCACGCTCTCCAACAGCATCCCGTGGGTGCTGATCACCGCCGTGATGTTCGTCATCGGCGGTCTGATCCTGGGCGCGGTCACCCACACCCTCGCCCGCCAGCTCGGCGGCGACGGCGCCTGGCAGCCGACCGTCGGCCTGTCCATGCTGATCATGTCGATCACGGACGCGCCGCGGCTGCTCTTCGCGATGTTCCTGGGCGGCGACAGCCCCCTGGTGCAGGTGGTGGGCTGGGCCACCTGGCTGGCCGCGGGCGCGCTGTTCACCTCGATGGTGAGCAAGTCGCACGACCTCCCGTGGTTCAAGGCCCTCGGCGCCTCCGCGATCCAGCTGGTCGCGCTGCTGGCCCTGGTCAAGCTGGGCACGCTCTAGCCACCCGTACACCCGCGCCGCTGCTTCTGCGCCCGGGCACCCGCCACTACGGAAGGCCCCGCTCCACCCGGAGCGGGGCCTTCCGCGTATCAGCGGATCACGGGGTCACGGGGTCACGCGAACCGCTGCGCCGCCGACCCGTCGCACTTCTGCAACCGCACCGCGTCCTTGGCCGAGCCCAGCGTCAGGCACAGCCCCGGCGCGGCCGCCGGCCGGACGGAACCGCTCGCGGCGTCCTTCGTGAACTGCTGGTTGGCCGCGCCCGAGCAGTTCCACAGGATCAGCCCGGCCCCGGCCTCGTACTTCGCGCCCGGCACGTCCAGGCACCGGTCCTGTGTCAGCCCGACGTGCACGGAGCGGCGCTCCGCGTCCTGCCACCAGAGCTGGTTCCGCTGGCCGTTGCAGTCCCAGCCCACGACCGCCGTACCGTTACTGCTGCTCGCGCCCTTGGCGTCCACGCAGCTGCCCGTACCCGCGTTCTTCAGCGGCGTGTACACGTCGTCCCAGGCCAGCGGGTACAGCTTCGGCTGCCCCGTGCTCGCCGGGTCCGCGCAGGACGCCTCGCGCCGGTCGGACGCGTACAGCTGCGTCAGGCAGGAGGCGAAGGCGCCGTGGCCGCGCGCGTTCGGGTGGAAGGACTGGCGTACGGAGTTGGCGTTCGGCGGGAACGGATTGGCGAGGTCCACGTACAGCCCGCGGGCCCAGGTGTCCTCCATGCACACCTCGTGCCCGTGGAAGAGCCGCGAGTTGTCGAGGTACGCCGCCCCGGTGTCCGCCGCGACCTTCCGCATGCCCTTCTCGAAGGCCGGTACGGCGGTGTTGCGGCCCCAGGCCGAGTCGGAGGTGTAGCCCGTACACCCGCCCGGCAGCTTGCCCGGGAAGTTCGGGTTGTCCTCCACGTCCGGCCCGATGGGGCTCGGGTAGCCCATCACGACCAGCTTGTAGTCGCCGTCCGCGTACCCCGCGTCGCGCATCACGGTCCGCAGGTCCCGGACGCTCTGCTCGACCTTGGGCACCAGCGCGTCGACGCGTCCCTGCCACCCCGGCTGGTACTTGGGCTCGCAGGGGCCCTGGAGGGTGAACCACCGGGTGACGCAGTCCGTCATCACCGGCCCGAACTGCAGGTCGTCGTTGGCGCCCGCCACCAGCAGCACCATCTTCAACCGGGTGTTGCGGGCCTTGATCGCCAGGTTGTCGCTCTGCACCAGCTCGTCGGCGTACTGCTTGGTCCCGCCGATGTTGATGTTGCCGGTGGCCGCACCGGAGCACGCGACGTTGTACGTCACCTCCGCCGGTATCCCGGTGCGGTGGATGGCGGCCTCGGGCGAGCGGTGGCACCAGTTGTCCGGCCCGTTCGTCCCCGGCTCGTACGTACCGACGCCCTCCCCCGCTATCTCGCTGTCGCCCAGCGAGATCAAGGAGGTCTTCCGCTGCCCGGCCGGCCGCTCGGCCGCGTCCCCGTACAGCTTGACGGCCTCGGCCGCCCGGATCTTCTCCAGCTCGGGAGGCAGCGGCTTGGCGGCCGCCGCGCCGGCCGGGGCGGCCGCCGCCGTACCGGCGCCCACCCCCGCGACCACGCCCGCTCCGCCGAACCCCACCGCCAACGCCGCTGCGGCGGCCATCAGCCGCCCCGCTCTCGCACGCACCCTTGGGCCTCCCCTCCGGTCTGCTGTCTCCGCCGGTTTCTACTCGCAGGTAGCGACAGGTGGAACAGCCGGAACGGGATTGGCCCGAATTCACATACCGCTCTCTAAACAACAAGAAGCGCACCGGGCCGTCACCGCCCGGTGCGCTTCACTCCCGGCCCCCGGCCGGACGTCGCGCCCTACTCGCCCTCTCGACGCCCACCGTCAGGCATCAGACGTAACGCGTCACACGTAACGCGTCACGCATCACGCATCACGCATCACGCATCACGCATCACGCATCACGCATCACGCATCACGCGTCGAGGATCTGCCCTTCGCGACGCACCACCGGCGGCTCGACGCTCCACGGGAAGTTGATCCACTCGTCCGTGCGCTTCCACACGTACTCGCACTTCACCAACGAGTGCGACTTCTCATAGATCACCGCGCTGCGGACCTCGGCCACCGTCCCCAGGCAGAAGTCGTGCACCAGCTTCAGCGTCTTGCCGGTGTCCGCGACGTCGTCGGCGATCAGCACCTTCTTGTCCGAGAAGTCGATCGCGTTCGGCACCGGCGCCAGCATGACCGGCATCTCCAGCGTCGTACCGACGCCCGTGTAGAACTCCACATTCACCAGGTGGATGTTCTTGCAGTCCAGCGCGTACGCCAGGCCGCCGGCCACGAAGACGCCGCCGCGCGCGATCGACAGCACGATGTCGGGCTCGTACCCGTCGTCGGCGATCGTCTGCGCCAGCTCGCGAATCGCGCCACCGAAGCGCTCGTACGTCAGGTTCTCCCGCACACCACTCACTGGTTCTCTCGCACTCTCAGACCTGTGTCCGATGAAAATTCTGGAACGACCGCGAGGGCGTCGGCCCCCGCTGGCCCTGGTACCGCGAGCCGTACTTGGCGGAGCCGTACGGGTGCTCGGCGGCCGACGACAGCCGGAACATGCACAGCTGCCCGATCTTCATGCCGGGCCACAGCTTTATCGGCAGCGTCGCGACATTGCTCAGCTCCAGCGTGACATGTCCGCTGAAACCGGGGTCGATGAAGCCGGCCGTCGAGTGCGTCAGCAGCCCCAGCCGCCCCAGCGAACTCTTCCCCTCCAGCCGCGAGGCCAGATCGTCGGGCAGCGTGATGACCTCGTACGTCGAGGCGAGCACGAACTCACCGGGGTGCAGGATGAACGCCTCGTCCCCCTCCGGCACCACCTCGCGCGTCAGGTCCTGCTGCTCGACGGCGGGGTCGATGTGCGGGTATCGGTGATTCTCGAACACCCGGAAATACCGGTCGAGGCGCACATCGATACTCGACGGCTGCACCATCGACTCGTCGTAGGGATCGATGCGGACCCGGCCCGCGTCGATCTCGGTCCGGATGTCCTTGTCTGAGAGAAGCACGCATCGAGGATACGCGCCCGGGCCCGCCCCGCCCGCACACCACCGCCCGGCACGCCCGCGCAGGCCAACGGGCCCGCGTACCGACAACGGCGAGGGCCCGGCCCCCGCCTCGGGAACCGGGCCCTCGCCCGAAATCGTTACAGCCGCTCCACCGGCTGCCGTCCGCTTCGCCTCACCCCCGGCCCGCCGTCAGGGCCGGGCGACCTCAGCGCTTCTCGCCCACCGGCACCGAATGCCGCAGCCGCGCGCAGCGCGGACACCGCAGCAGCCGCCCGGGGCCGAGCCGGTCCGTGGTCTGCATGGGAAACGAAGCGGTGCTGAACACGTGCCCTTCGGCACAACGTACGACGGTGCGCTCCATCAAGTCCCTCTCCCAAGTGCGTGGACAACAAAAGCCACATTAGGGGATGAACTGGGTGCCATCGAACGCGGCACTCCGCGCCCCAACCGTACGCCCCAACTCCCGCACCCCGACCCGCAACCCACCCCGCCCACAAGAAAAACCCCACAACCAAACCTCACGGTCAAACGCACCATGGGCCGGCGATGGGGTAGAGTGTGCGACGCTGCACCGTCCTCATACGGACGGCGCTCAAGCGGGTGTAGTTTAATGGTAGAACATGAGCTTCCCAAGCTCAGAGCGCGGGTTCGATTCCCGTCACCCGCTCCACTATTGAGGCCCAGGTCGCAGACCTGGGCCTTCGTCGTTGTCCGGACCGCATCAGGCGTCGCGCACCCTGATCGCGTTGCCCGGGCCGGGCCCGGTGGCGAAGAATGCGCGCATGGCTGAGGGGCAGGAGTTCCGGGACGGGCTCGCGTCGCGTATTGCACGGTTCGACCGGGAGGCGGCCGCGTGGGCTGCCGAACAGGCCGAGGAAGAGCGGCAGCGGGTGCTGGCGGAGTTCCCGCTGGAGGGCTGGGGCGGGCTGTCGCTGGAGCGGTACGCGCTGGGGCCCGCGGGCCGGCAGGGCGGGTATTCCTTCTGCCGGCTGATGGAGTACGGCACCGACTTCTTCGGCAGCATCCGCGGTGGCAGCGCGGCGAAGCACATCGTGTACCAGCACAGGTCCGGCGAGTGGCGGATCGTGCCGAGCGCGCTGCACGGCCTCGACGCATACGACGCGTGGGCACAGGTGCGGAGCGAGTTCGTAGCCGCGTTCGCCGCAGCGGCGGAGGGGGCGTACGACCGCCTGGACGAGCTGGAGTCGCTGTCGTACGGCCAGGCACTGACCACCAAGGCGCTGGCCGTGTACTTCCCCGGTCGGTTTCTGCCGATCTTCTCCGCCGCGCACATCCGCCACTTCACCACGCTTCTGGGCGGCCGCGCACGCACGTACTCCTCGGGTGTGCGCACCTGGCAGGCCAACCGCGAACTCCTGCGCCTCGTGCGGGAACAGCCGGAGTTCGACGGCTGGTCGCTCCACGAGGTCATGAGCTTCCTGTACGCCTTCCACGATCCGCGTCCGCACGACCGCACGGTCTGGAAGATCGCGCCGGGAGAGCAGGCGAGCCTCTGGGACGACTGTCTGGCGAACCGCCGGATCAGGATCGCCTGGGACGAGGTCGGCAGCCTCGGCCAGTACGAGAGCGACCAGGAGCTCAAGGCCGCGCTGGACCAGCACTGGCCGCACAGCACCGGCGGAAACCTGCGGCTCGCTCGGCAGTTGCTGGCCGTCCGTGACCTGGAGCGCGGTGATCTGATCGTCGCCAACCGCGGGAAGTCGGAAGTACTGGCCGTGGGCACCGTGACCGAGGGCTACTCCTACGCCGCGGACGCCGAGACCCACCGGCACACCGTCGGCGTGGACTGGGACACCTCGTACGCCCAGCGCTTCGACTCGCCGCGGCACGCCTGGCAGCAAGCTCTCGCCAAGGTCCCCGCCACCCTGATGAGGGATATCCGGCGCGGGCGCGAAGCGGTCCTCAGCGAGGCTGCCGCCCCGGCGGACGACGTCGAGCAGGCCGAGCTTCCCGATGCGGTGCGGAAGGTGAAAGACCTCCTCGACCACAAAGGCCAGGTCGTACTCCAGGGGCCGCCCGGCACGGGTAAGACGCGCCTGGCTCTCAGCGTCGCGCTTGCCCTGGCGGGGCGGGCGGACCGTATCGAAGCCGCGCCGGGTGAACGGGCCGCTGCACTCGCGGAGCTGTCCCGCGTACCCGAAGACGCCGATGCTGCCCGGCTCACCATGGTGACCTTCCACCCGTCCTACGGTTACGAGGACTTCGTCGAGGGCTTCAAGCCGGATACGGCGCATACGGGCGCCGGGCTCCACCTGGAGATGAAGGACGGCCTGTTCTGGCGGGTCTGCGCAGCGGCCAAGGAAGCGCCCGACGACACCTTCCTGATCGTCATAGACGAGATCAACCGCGGCGACCTGCCGCGCATCCTCGGCGAACTGATCACTCTGCTGGAGCTCGACAAGCGGGGGTCGGTCTCCATCACCCTGCCCACCAGCGGGCGGCGGCTCACCGTGCCGCCCAACGTCCGCATCATCGGCACCATGAACTCCGCCGACCGCAGTGTGGGGCACATCGACTCCGCGATCCGGCGCCGCTTCGCGTTCGTCCACGTGCCACCGGACGTGGACGCCCTGGACGGCGAAGTCGGAGGGCTCGGGCTGGCTTCCTTCCTGGAGGGGCTGAACGGACGGCTCGACGAGCACTTCGGTCCCGACCACCTGATCGGCCAGGCGTATCTCCTCGCCGACGACCGGCCGCTCGACACCGCCGAACAGCTCTCCCTCGCCTTCCACCACGAGATCGTTCCGCTGGTGGCGGAGTACTGCCAGGGCCGGCCCGGGCTGCTCGGAAGCGTGCTGGGCAAGCTGGTGGACGGCCGGACCGGTCGGGTCGTGCAGACCAACCCGCAGGACCTGCCCGGCATGCTGGCGGACACGTTCGTGGCCGCCGGGGTCACGGGCGAGGACGGCGCGGTCGGCTGGGACGGGGAGTAGCCGGATGCCGGAGGAACCCGTCGGACGCGAAAGGAAACTCAAGGAGTACCAGCCCGTCACCGTGCCGTTCGACCGGCTGAGCCGCGACGACCTCGACAGGCTCGACAGGCTCAAGGCCGTTCGCGTGGCCAAGGGGCACAGTGGCTACGTCATCAGGGCTCTGACGACCGCCGGGGTGCTCGAACTCAGTCAGATCCGACTCGTACTGGAACCCAAGTTCCCGATCGCGGGGGAGCGGCTGATCGACTGGCTCTGTTACGCCAACGGGCAGGGAAAGCCCGACGAGGAGTTGCGCGACTGGCCGATCGGGAAAGACGGCTACGCGGGGCTGGTCCCCGCCGCCCTGCTGCACGAGTGCCGTCTGCTGCTGCGCCGCGGGCTTCGCAGGGACTACGTACGCCGGCAGCGGGTGGACACCTCCCTGCGTGGACGGCTGGATCTGGAGGCGCAGGCAACCCGCTGTTACGGGACCGTCGACAGGCTGCACGTACAGACCTTCGAGTACGAGGACGGAGGCTGGGAGAACCTGGTGTGCGGGGCAGCCCTGACCACAGCGGCCGAGCGGTCCTGCGACCCGCAACTCGGCAGACAGCTGGCTGCCGCCGCACGGGACTTCCCCGCCCCCGCCCGGCCACTCGACGCCCTGGCTCTTCTCTCCCGGGGGCAGTACACCAGGCTCAACAGCCACTACCGGGCCGCGCACGCGTGGGCGCGCATGGTGCTCGGCGGCGGCGGGGTGACCGACCTCCTCGACCCGTACGGCTTCGGGGCGAAGGGCCTCCTGCTCAAGCTGGACGACCTGTGGGAGGCCGTGGTCCGGCGGATGGCGGTCGATGCGGCAGTCGAGGTGGGCGGCAGGAGGGCACGGTCAAAGGGCGACTACATCCGCACGAGCGGGGGCTTCGGGAAAAGGCCCCGGCCCTTTCGGCCCGACGTACTGCTGGCATTCGACCCACCGGCCGAGAAGGGCGGCGCCACGCGCTTCCTCGTCGTCGATGCGAAGTACAAGGATTACGCGAGGAAGAACGTCTCCCGTGAGGACCGTCACCAGCTGCTCACCTACATTGCCGGCTACACCGGCCCGGGGCACCAGCCCCTCGCGCTGATCGTGTATCCCGCTCCGCATGAACCGCCTGATCACGTCCTGGAGTTCAACGGTCCCCGCGGCCTCCTGGGGCGGATCAAGGTACTGGGCCTCGACACCCGCACCGACCCGGCTAGCGCGGCGGGGCCGCTGCGGGAGGCGATCGCCGAATTCGCCGGTCAGCAGTAGCCGCTTCCGGCGGTCGCTGCGCGGTGGAGGCCCTGGCCTGGGCCAGGGCCTCGTTGCTGCTGGAGTGGGTCAGTCGCGCGGGGTGTTTGCGGGGAGCTTGCGGAGTTTCAGGGTTTTTGTGGTGGTTGTGCCGAAGCCGTAGTCCAGCATTTTGGCGGCGTCGTTGTAGCGGTCCTTGCTGTTGAGGATGGTGCCGACGAGGGTCTTGTCGCCGCGGGTGGCCGCGAAGACCAGGCACTCGCCCGCCGGGGTGGTCGTGCCGGTCTTGATGCCGATGGCGCCGTCGTACGAGCCGAGCAGCCGGTTGGTGTTGTTCCAGGTGTAGTAGCGCGTGCGGCCGTTGGCGGCGGGGGCCTCGCCCTTGTACTGCTTGGTCTTGACGACCGTGCGGAAGGTGTCGTTCCGCATGGCGTGACGGGCCAGCTTCGCCAGTTCGCGCGGGGTGCTGGAGTCGGAGCCGGTGCCGTCGAAGGTGGTGAAGCCGGTGTGGGGAAGGCCGAGTTCGCCGGCCTTGGAGTTCATCTTCGCGATGAAGGACTTGGTGCGTTCGGTGCTGGTCGGGCCGGTGCCGAAGGTGTCGGCGAGTGCGTAGGCGGCGTCCGCGCCCGAGGGGAGAAGGGCGGCGTAGAGGAGTTGGCGGACGGTGACCTTGTCGCCGGTCTGGAGGTCCGCGGTGCTGGCGCCGCGCTTGGTGACGTAGTCGCGGTACTCCTGGCGTACGGGTACCTGCCGCTCCAGGTCGACGCCTTTGGTGTCGAGCACCACGGTAGCGACCATGATCTTCGCCGTGCTGGCTATGGGGCGGGCGGTGTCCGCGTCCTTGCCGAAGAGCGCGTCGCCGCTCGTGCCGTCCAGCAGGGCGGCGCCCTTGGCGGCGACGGTGGGTGCGGTTTGGGCGGGTTGGGTGGGTTGGGCGAGCCGGGCGGGCTTGGCAGCCGGCGTGGCCGCCGTGGCCTGGGCGGCCTGGGCGGCCTGGGCGGTCAGTGGGGAGAGGGCGAGGAGTACGCCACCGGTTACGGCGGCGGCGCGCGCGGTGAAGGTTCTGGTGGTCAGGGTTCTTGCGGTCAGAGTTCTGACGGCGCGGGTTCTTGCGGTCAAGGTGAAGTGCTCCGTACTTGGCGTGCAGTTGCCGGGTTGCCGGGCAGTGGCCCGTGGGGTGTGGGGAGAGCCCAGGTGTCTGTCTTGTACATGAAAATGACGGGGTTGTCTTCCTGGGTGCGTGGCCGGGCCCCAGATACCGGATCCCGGGCCCCGAATCCCGGATCCCGGGCCCCGGCCCCGGCCCCGGCCCCGGGCCCCAGGCCCCGGGCCGTCGGCAAAGTGCCTGCATAGGCTGTGGGCATGTCAGAAGACACGGGGTTGGTCAAGAGTTTGCGTGCGGCTCTCGCGGGGGCGCCGGAGGATGTGACGTTGCGGTTGCATCTGGCGGAGTTGCTATTGGTGACGGGGGAACAGGACGCGGCCGTCTCGGAGGCGGCTGTCGTGTTGCAGTACGCACCCGGGAACGCGAAGGCGCGGGACCTGATGGCACGGGCCATGGCGGCGCCCGGCCCGGCGTCGGCCGAGGCGCCGCCCGTGCAGGAGCGGTCGGCCGCCGGCGGGGCCGCAGGGTTCGACTGGCGGGCTGCCGAGGGGCAGGTCCGGGACGTGGTGCCGCCGCGGTTCGTGGAGCAGGAGGCCCCGCTGGCGGTGGACGGGAGCGGGGACCCGGGGGACGCCGACGCCTGGGAGGTGGACGCGCCCGGCACCGTACGGCTGGCGGACGTCGGCGGGATGCAGGAGGTCAAGGACCGGCTGGAGGCCGCGTTCCTCGCCCCGATGCGCAACCCCGAGCTGCGCAAGCTGTACGGCAAGAGCCTGCGCGGCGGGCTGCTGCTGTACGGGCCGCCGGGCTGCGGCAAAACGTTCATCGCCCGGGCGGTGGCCGGCGAACTGGGCGCGAGTTTCCTGTCGGTGTCGGTCAACGACGTACTCGACATGTGGATCGGCAACTCCGAGCGCAACATGCACGAGATCTTCGCCACGGCCCGCCGCCAGGCGCCCTGCGTGGTCTTCCTCGACGAGCTGGACGCGCTCGGCGGCAAGCGCAGCCGTACGCAGCACAGCGGCATGCGCAACACCGTCAACCAGCTGCTGACCGAGCTGGACGGCATCGACGCGCAGGCCAACGAGGGCGTCTTCGTGCTCGCGGCCACCAACCTGCCCTGGGACGTGGACCTCGCCCTGCGCCGACCGGGCCGCCTGGACCGCACTTTGCTCGTGCTACCGCCCGACGCGCCCGCGCGCGAGGCGATCCTGCGCTACCACCTGCGTGACCGGCCGATCGAGAACGTCGACCTGGGCAAGCTGGCGAAGGCCACGGACGGGCTCTCGGGCGCCGACCTGGCCCACGTGTGCGAGAGCGCGGCCGAGACGGCGCTGCTCGACTCGGCGCGCACCGGCACCGTACGCATGATCGGCATGAAGGACCTGCTGGGCGCGGTCAAGGCCGTGGTGCCGTCCACCGAGGCGTGGTTCTCGTCCGCGCGGAACGTGGCCATGTTCGCCAACGAGGGCGGCATGTACGACGACCTGCTCGCGTACCTGAAGAAGAAGCGGAAGCTCTGATGGAGCAGCATCCGATGGTGGCCCGGGGCGAGGTACTGGTCGACCTCGGCCGGTACGACGAGGCCGCGGCGGTGCTCGGCTCCCGGTTGCAGGAGGAGCCGGCGGACGTGTGGGCATTGCTGGAACTCACGCGCTGCCACCTCGGCGCTCAGCAGCCCGAGCAGGCAGTCGATGTGAGCGCACGCGCGCTGGAACTGGCGCCGCACGACTACGCCACCCTGCACATGCGTGCCCGCTCCCTGCGCGCAGCGCACCGGATGGAGGAGACCGGCGCGGTACTGCGCGAGGCGATACGTGTCGACCCGCTCCGCTGGACCGCCTACGGGACACTCGCCGAGATCCAGCCCTGGCTGCCCGACGGAGACCGGCAGGAAGGGGTGCGCTTCGGACTGGAGGCCGTACGGCTCGCGCCCGAGGAACCGAGGGCCTACGAGTCGCTCTACAAGGCGGCACTCATCGCCGGGGACCAGGAGCGGGCGCGGCAGACCCTCGACACGCTGCGCCGCCTGGACCCGACGAACTCGCTGGCCGTGGTCATGCAGGCGGACAGCGCCGCGAACGCCCCCGGCGTGAAGGCCGCGGCGGCGGCCGATCTGTACGCCGACGCGCTCTCCACCCTCCCCGAGTCGCAGTGGCTGCGCAGCGCGCTGGACGAGGCGACCTACCGGCTGCTCCGCGGGACCCGCTGGCTGGCGTTGCTGTGTGTGGCGGCGGCGGGCGTGATGCTCGACCTGTATCCCCAGGACGGTGAGGTGCCGCGGGAGCTGCCGGTTCCGCTCGGCAACCGGCTGTGGGCGCTCGTGCCGATGGCGGCGCTCTGGGGGTTCGGCGCGCTGCTCCGGTACCGCCGGCTGCGTACCGGCGTACAGCTGAACGTGCGGTCCCTGGTGCGCCGTGGCCGCTGGGCCCGCATCGTGCTGGCCCAGGGGGCCTGGGCGATGCTCTGCGCCCTGTCGATCTCGCAGGTGCCGTGGACGGAACGGACGGTTCCGCAGGTGCTGTTCTGGGCCGGGCTGCTGCCGACGCTGGCCACGGTCTGGTTCGACCGGGGGAAGCGGCGGTGAAAGGGCGGCGGTGAAAGGGCGGCGGTGAAAGGGCGGCGGTGAGAGGGCGGCTGTGAAAGGGCGGCTGTGAAAGGGCGGCTGTAGGTGGTCGACTTCGTGAAGTACGGCGGTGATTTGCCGTGTACTGCCGTACTTCACCGCATTGTCCCGGGCTTGTCAGTGGCAGCGGGTAAGGTCCGAACGGTAGCGGCGCCATGTGCGGGGACGGCGTCACGAACGGCTGCCGCGGGGGAGGCCATGATGCGCGTCGTTCTCGGAGAGGACCTGTTCCTCCTGCGGGAGGGCATGGAGCACCTGCTGTCGGCCCACGGCTGCACGGTGGTCGCTTCCGTCGGCAGCGCGCCCGAGCTGCTGCGCGCCCTGCTCGACGAGCGCCCCGACGTGGCCATCGTGGACGTACGGCTGCCGCCGACGTTCACCGACGAAGGCATCCAGGTCGCCCTGGAGGCGCGCCGCCGGGTTCCCGGGCTGCCGGTGCTGGTGCTGTCGCAGTACGTCGAGCAGCTGTACGCCCGTGAGCTGCTCGCGGACGGCGTGGGCGCGGTCGGCTACCTGCTCAAGGACCGGGTGCTCAACAGCGGCCAGTTCATCGAGGCGGTCCGCCGCGTCGCGGACGGCGGGACGGCCATGGACCCCAAGGTCATAGAGAAGCTGCTGCGCAACGGGTCGCGGCGGGAGCCCCTGGGCCATCTGACCCAGCGCGAGCTGGAGGTGCTGGGCCTGATGGCCGAGGGCAAGTCCAACGCCGCCATCGCCGAGTCCCTGTTCGTCACGGACAAGGCCATCGGCAAGCACATCAACAACATTTTCAGCAAGCTCCAGTTGCTGCCGTCCAAGGACGACAACCGGCGGGTGCAGGCCGTCTTGAAGTACCTGAACAACGACGCTTCCCGGACCGGCGCGCCGCCTCCGGGGCCACCCGGTGCGCTTGCCACTGCCTGAACTCGCCACTGCACGACCTCGCCACCGTCTGACCTCGCCACTGTCTGGCCTCGGCGCGGTCACGCACGCGGCGGCGGGGGGAGTTTTCCCCCGCGGAGGTAGGTCTAGCACCACTGATTTCCGGGCCAGGGCGCCGGATTATGAATACCGCGATACCGCGTCACCGCGATACCGCACGACGCCAGGAAAACCCTGCACCAGCACAGACACGGAGACGACTCAGATGACCGAGGATTCGAGCAGCGGTGTTTTGAACAGCGGCGTGCAGAGCGCGCGCCAGGGACGCAACTGGTTCGTGGCCGGCTGGCTGGCCATGGGCCGCGGGCTGGCCATGTTCTTCCTCGGGCTGGTGGCCGTCTTCCTCGCCTGGTTCGTCCTCGCCGGGATGTCGCTGGCGCTCCTCGGCTTCGGCCTCTTCCTCGTGCCGGGCATCGTCGCGGCCCTGCGCTGGTCCGCCAACACCCAGCGGCGCCTGACCGGCGCCACCGGCGTGCCGATCGCCGAGCCGTACCGGCCCGCGCCTCGTACGGAAGGCGGCTGGAAGGGCGCCTGGCGCAGGTGCGAGGCGATCCTCACGGACAGCGCGACCTGGCGCGACCTGCTGTGGGCCCAGTGCGCCGTCACCGTCACCGGCCTCTTGGCGCTGGTGCCGTTCGCGATGCTCGCCCACGGGCTCTTCGGCATGGTGCTGCCGTTCGTCTGGCAGCCGGTGACCGATGCCTGGGACGGCACCTGGTACCTGTTCGTGCCCGTCCGCAGCCAGGCCACCGCCTGGGCCGCCGGCGGCCTCGGGCTGGCCGAGATACCCGTCGGCCTGCTGATCGCCCCGTACGTGCTGCGCCTGCACGCCCGCATCACCCGCTCCCTGCTGGCGCCCACCGCCAAGGCCGAGATGGGGCTGCGCGTCGAGCACCTGGCCCGTACCCGTACGGACGTTGTGGACTCCTCCGCCGCCGAGATCCGCCGCATCGAGCGTGACCTGCACGACGGGGCACAGGCCCGGCTGCTCGCCATGGGCATGAAGCTCGGTGCCGCCGAAGCGCTCCTGGACGAGAACCCGGAAGCCGTCCGCGCGCTGCTGGCCGAGACGCGCGACGCGTCGGTACGCGCTCTGGAGGAGCTGCGCGACCTGGTGCGCGGCATTCACCCGCCGGTGCTCGCCGACCGCGGCCTCGTGGACGCCGTCCGCTCGCTCGCACTGGAGAGCCGCCTCCAGGTCGAGGTGACCGCCAACCTGCCGTCCCGGCCGGAGCCCGCGGTGGAGTCCGCCGCCTACTTCGCCGTCTGCGAGCTGCTGGCCAACGCGACCAAGCACTCCGGGGCGGGCCGCGTGCTGATCGACATCCAGTACCGGGCCAGCTCCCTGGCCGTGAGCGTCACCGACGACGGCAACGGCGGCGCGCAGATGGAGGCCGGCAGCGGCCTGCTCGGCATACAGCGGCGGCTGGCCGCCTTCGACGGCTTCCTCGGGATCAGCAGCCCGGTCGGCGGGCCCACCGTGGCCAGCCTCCAGGTTCCGTGCGCGCTGACGGTCATGCCCTGACGCCGGCACCGAACAAAGCGTTTGCGGAACCACAACGCCTCGTTGTCCCCTGAGTTGACCTGCTCATCGTTGATACCTGAGTTGACCTGCTCACCGTTATTACCTGAGTTGGCCTGCTCGTTCGCTGAGTTCAGCTTCGGCGACCTACTACCCGAGTTCACCCGCAACCGACCGGACCGGTGTTATTCGTGGCCACGCACGACCCCTTAGTCCGCCCCGCCACCAGGGAAGACCTTCCCAGGGCCCTGCGCACGCTGCAACGCGCCTTCGCCGACTATCCCTTCACCCGTCACACCATCGCGGCCGATGACCATCTCGGCCGCCTGTACCGCTTCAACGAGTTGTTCGTCTCCCGTGTCGGCCTCGACTGCGGCAAGGTGTGGGTGGCCGATGACGGGGACGCCGTGGCCGTATGGACCACCCCCGAAACCGTGGGTGCGGTCGACGTGTTCGCGGAGATCGGGCCGCGGTTCGCGGAGATATCCGGGGACCGCGCCGAGGCCGCGGCGCAGGCCGAGGCCGCCATGCGCCCGCACCGTCCCACCGGGCCCGTGTGGTTCCTCGGCTCGGTCGGCGTCGACCCCGGGCGGCAGGGCGGCGGCCTGGGCGGCGCGGTGATCCGTCCGGGGCTCGAAGCCGCCGAACGGGCGGGCGTGCCCGCCTTCCTGGAGACCTCCGACGAGCGCAACGTGCGCTTCTACGAGCACCTCGGTTTCACGGTGACTGCCGACTACCCGCTGCCGGGCGGAGGTCCCCGTACCTGGGCCATGACCCGCCGCCCGGGCGCGGGTGCTTGACCGTTCCCGCAGTGTGCCGAATGGGGCGGCGGTCCGGGCCGGAATGCCCGCGCGAGCAAAAGCGTTCATGAGGCATCGACTTGGACCACCGGAGGCCGCACGCATGCCGCAGACGACGGACCAGCGCGCCGGGGAACCGGCGCCCACCGCCGCGCATCCCCTGCCCGACCCCACCGAACCGTCCCGTAACGACTCGACGGGGGCCCGGCGGACCGCGCACGGCGCCGTCGTTCCCGTCCTCGCCTTCTCCGGCATCGTCGTCGCCGTCATGCAGACGATGCTCGTACCCGTCATCAAGGACCTGCCGGTCCTCCTGGGTACGGCGCCGAGCAACGCCACCTGGGTCATGACGGCAACCCTGCTCACCGGCGCCGTCGCCACGCCCATCATGGGCCGCCTCGGCGACCTCTACGGCAAGCGCCGGATGCTCCTGGCGAGCCTCGCCTTCATGGTCGTCGGCTCTCTCATCTGCGGCTTCACGGTTGACATGACCACGATGTTGGTGGGCAGGGCGCTCCAGGGCTTCGCCATGGGCGCCATCCCGCTCGGCATCGGCATCATGCGCGACGAACTGCCCCGCGAACGGCTCGGCTCCGCCATGGCGCTGATGAGTTCCTCGATCGGCGTCGGCGGCGGCCTCGCCCTGCCGGCCGCCTCCCTGGTGGCCCAGCAGACCGACTGGCACGCGCTGTTCTTCGGCGCGGCGGGCCTGGGCATCCTGGCCATGCTGCTCAGCGTCGCCCTCGTCCCGGAGACCTCCGTACGCGCCACCGGCCGGTTCGACGTGCTCGGCGCCATCGGGCTCACCGGCGGCCTGGTCTGCCTGCTGCTTCCCATCACCAAGGGCAGCGACTGGGGATGGGGTTCGCCCACCACCCTCGGCCTGTTCGGCGGCGCGGTCGCGCTGCTCGTCCTGTGGGGCGTCTACGAACTGCGCACCCCCGCGCCGCTGGTGGACCTGCGCACCACCGCGCGCCGCGAGGTCCTGCTCACCAACCTCACGTCCATCATGGTCGGCGTCGCCTTCTACGCGATCTCGCTGGTCCTGCCGCAGCTCCTCCAGCTCCCCGCCGCCACCGGCTACGGCCTGGGCCAGTCCATGGTGGTGGCGGGCCTGTGCGTGGCCCCGCTCGGCCTGACGATGATGCTCATCTCGCCTGTGTACGCGCGAATATCCGCGCGCCGCGGCCCCAAGGCCACCCTGATGCTGGGCATGCTGGTCATCGCGGTCGGGTACGCCTCGGGCCTGGGCCTGATGAGCGCGGCCTGGCAGACGGTGATCACCTCGGTCGTCGTCGGCGCGGGCATCGGCCTGGCGTACTCGTCCCTGCCCGCCCTGATCGTCGGCGCCGTCGACCCGTCGGAGACCAGCGCCGCCAACGGCCTCAACACACTGATGCGCTCGATCGGCACGTCCGTGTCGAGCGCGGTGATCGGCATGGTGCTGGCCCACCTGTCCGCCCCGGCGGGCGGCGCAACGGTGCCCACTATGGCCGGGTTCCGGGTCTCGTTCCTCATCGCCACCGGGGCGGTCGCCCTCGGCCTGCTCTTGGCGGCGTTCCTGCCGTCCCAGCGCCCGGCGTCCCGGCCGCGGCTGCTCGCCCGCGGCGATACGGAGACCGCCTTCGAGCAGGTCACCCCGGACGAGGCGGACGGGAACGGGAACGGGAACGGGAACGGGGACGGGGATGGGAACGGGAACGGGGATAGGGACGGGAACGGGGATAGGGACGGCACCGGTCGGGCAGATCCGGCCGCGCGGGGCCGGGTACCGGGAGCCACCACTCCCGGCCACGCCACACAGGCGGCCGGCGCCGACGCCACCACGTCAGCGCCCGCCCTCGACAACGTCACTCCGCCCGGCTCGTACCGTCTGTACGGCACCCTGCTCGGGGGAACCGACGGCGCTCCGCTCGACGGCGGCTGCGTCGTCCTCACCGATGCCCGTGGCGACGTCCTGGCCACCACGACGGCCGGCCTCGAAGGCGACTGGGAACTGGCCGGGCTTCCCCCGGCCGACGTCACCTTGGTCCTGAGCGCCGCGGACCACCGTCCGCAGGCACGTTCCCTCACGCTCTCCGGTGCCACTCCCGCACGCCAGGATGCCCGGCTCGCTCCGGCCACCGCGCTCCGCGGCACCGTACGCGACCCGCACGGACGCCCGCTGCCGGACGCCGCCGTCACTCTCCTGGAACGGGACGGATCACTGTCCGCCCAAACCCTCACCGGCCCGGACGGCACCTTCGCCTTCACCGGTCTCGCGAGTGGCGACTACACCGTGACGGCCGCCGGCTACCCGCCGCGCGCCGACCGGGTCACACTCGCCACCGGTGACCGGGAGCGCCGTCTCGACCTGCACCTCGTCCACGAGGCCGCCGGGCGGCAACAGCCGTCTGCCGGTTGAGCCCTGAGCACCGGTACCGCGGTGCGGGATCAGGCGGGGCACAGCTCGCGCTCGGGCCGCCGGGCGGCCGGCAGCACGGCGGCGGCGCGGGCCGCGGGCACCGCGGCGACGCGGGCCGGCGGCTCACTCACCGGGCCGGCGTACGGCGCGGGGCGCGGGGCGGAGTACGGCGTGTCGAAGGCGTCGCCGAGCACGCTGCGGGAGCTGGGCGCCGCACCGTGCGCCTCGGCGCGGATGCGCTGCTTCATCGTCGGCGGCAGGGTCCGCCCGAACGGCATCCGGGGCAGGAGGAACGCCGGCGCGGCGGGGCGGCACTCGGGGGTGGCGTGGCGGTCCGAGGTCTTACGGCGGTCCGAAGCCTTACGGCGCCCCGGTGCCTTGCAGCGGCTCGGTGTTCTGCGGCGAGCCGGTGCCGTACGGCGTTCCGAGGCGCGGCGGTGTCCGGCGCCGGACCGGCGCCTCAAGCGCCGCCTGCCCGTGCCGCTTTCGGCGGTTTCGCAGGACCCGGGCGCGTCCGGGCCAGGCGGTGATGCCGCCGTGTCCCGTTCGGTACCGGTCCCGGCGGCGGCGACGGCCGCCGCGCCGTTGAGCGTGTCCTCGGCCGTGGCGGCGGCCGGGATGGAGGCAGTGGCGGGGGTGCGGAACCCCAGTGCGGCGAGGAGCCGCACGATGAGAACGGCGAAAGCCGTCCAGAGCTTCGTGACCTTGGTGGCGGCCATGATCCCTCTCTTTTCTGCTCGGTACTGCGGTACTTCTGTGGTGGCCCTGCGGTGGTACCGCGGTCGTCGGGGGCGGCGGCGCGGTGGCGTGGCCACGACCTACCGGTGACGCTTTTCCCGATGACCGATTTGCGTACTTTCCTCATGATGGGAAAGCGCCTCGGGAACACGAGGACCCACGGCCGCGATTCGCCGTTCTTCTGATGAACACCACACGGTCGGCCCAACCGGGTGGACGCGGGGATCAGCGGGCCGGTCCGCCCCGAGCGGTCGGCGTTGCCCTGGCGGCGGCCGGGACGCCGTCTCCTGGTCATCCGGGGTTCACCGGGGGCTGGTGGGCTTCGCTGCGTCGGCACCCGGCCGTCGTACGAAGAGGAGAACCCATGCGAAGACTGCGCCTGTCCCGTCGCAGCGTCATCACCAGCGCCGCCGTGGTGCTCGCCACCGCGGCCGCCGTGCCCGCGGGGGCCGCCGCGTTCGGCTCCGAGGACCAGGCGGCGCGGGCGGTCAAGGGTGGTGCGGCCAAGAACGTCATCCTGCTGATCGGTGACGGCATGGGCGACTCCGAGATCACCCTCGCGCGGGACTACACCGTGGGGGCCGCGGGCCGGCTGAACATGGACAAGTTTCCGCTGACCGGCTCGTACACGACGTACGCCGTCGACAAGAACAAGAAGCCGGACTACGTCACGGACTCCGCGGCCAGCGGCAGCGGCTGGGCCACCGGCCACAAGACGGTCAACGGCCGGATATCCAAGACGCCGGACACCGACAAGGCGCTGCCGACCATCCTTGAGCTGGCGCAGAAGAACGGTTACGCCACCGGCTCCGTCACCACCGCCGAGCTGACCGACGCCACCCCGGCCGTACTCGCCTCGCACGCCACCGACCGCAGCTGCCAGGGCCCCGCCGACATGGCCAAGTGCCCCACCGACAAGATCAGCAAGGGCGGTCCGGGGTCGATCGCCGAGCAGAGCGTCAACCACAAGGTGGACGTCCTCCTCGGCGGCGGCAAGCAGCGCTTCGACCAGAAGATCACCGACGGTCCGTACAAGGGCATGACGGTGGCCGAGCAGGCGCGCAAGCTGGGCTACCAGGTCGTCACGGACCGGGACGGCCTCCAGCGCGTCCGCAGTGTCGCGGGCGGCAAGCCGGTGCTGGGCCTCTTCGCGCCGGGCAACGTGCCCGTGGAGTGGACCGGCAAGCCGGCCGCGGTCGGCGGCACCGACCCGCAGCGTTGCACGACCGCCAACCCGAAGCGCCCCAAGGGCACGCCGGAGCTGGACGAGCAGGCGGCCAAGGCGATCCAGCTGCTGGAGAAGAAGCAGAAGTCGCAGCGTGGCCACGGCCGGGACAAGGGCTTCTTCCTCCAGGTCGAGGGCGCCTCGATCGACAAGCAGGACCACGCGGCCGACCCCTGCGGGCAGATCGGTGAGACCGCGGCGTTCGACCGCGCGGTGAAGGTGGCCAGGGACTACGCCGCCAAGCACCCCGACACGCTCGTCGTCACCACCGCCGACCACGGCCACTCCAGCCAGATCGTGCCGCTGGAGGCCAACCCGCCCGGCCTCTCCTCCACCCTGGTCACCGACGAGGGCGGCAAGCTGAAGGTCAACTACTCGACCAACACGCCGGGCCAGTCGCAGGAGCACACCGGTACGCAGGTACGGATCGCCGCGCAGGGCCCGCAGGCGTACCGCGTGCTCGGTGTCACCGACCAGACGCAGCTGTTCACGACGATCCGCACCGCGCTGCGGCTGCGGTAACGGGTCAGGTAACGGGTCAGGTGACGGATCAGGCGACGGGTCAGGTGACGCGCCTGACCGCCTGAATCGCCCGAGGGGGGACTTCGGGGGACGGGGGAAACGAAGGGCCGGGGCTGCTGCCCCGGCCCTTCGCGCATGTCGGGGGGTGGGTGGGCCGCATGTCGTGGGGCGCGGGCCATATGCCCTCGCGCACCCTCGCGCACCTAACTTCTACAAGCCTGTAGATTTTGCTTGCGCGTTACTCGGCCTACAGCACGCGGCCAGCGGCGACGCGCGACACCCCCACGGGAACGACAAGGAGAACCCCATGGCTCTGTGGGACCGGATCAAGGATTCCGCCCAGACGATGCAGACCCAGCTCACCGCCAAGAAGAACGAGCTCAAGAGCGGCGCCTTCCGGGACGCGAGCATGGCGATGTGCGCGCTCGTCGCGGCCGCCGACGGGTCTGTGGACCCCTCCGAGCGGCAGCGGGTGGCACAGCTCATCGCCACCAACGAGGTGCTGCAGAACTTCTCCGCCGACGACCTGCGCCGGCGCTTCGACGCCTACCTGGACAAGCTGACCGCCGACTTCGACTTCGGCAAGGTCGGGATCATGCAGGAGATCGGCAAGGTGAAGAAGAAGCCGGTCGAGGCGCGGGCCGTCATCCAGATCGGCATCGTCATCGGCGGCGCCGACGGCGACTTCGACAAGACCGAGCAGGCCGTGGTGCGCGAGGTCTGCTACGCGCTGGACATCCCGCCGGCCGAGTTCGACCTCTGAGGCGAGGCCGGGCAGGCGAGGCCCGGCAGGCGAGATCCGGCAGGCGAGGCCGGGCAGATGAGGCCGGGCAGGCGGGCCCGCGGCACACGCGCCGCGGGCCCGCCGTCGTACCGGATACGGGCCGGATACGAGCCGGATACGGGTCAGACGTTGACGCCGAAGTCGGCCGCGATGCCGGCCAGGCCCGACGCGTAGCCCTGGCCCACCGCGCGGAACTTCCACTCCGCGCCGTTGCGGTACAGCTCGCCGAAGACCATGGCGGTCTCGGTCGAGGCGTCCTCGGTCAGGTCGTAGCGGGCCAGCTCGGCGCCGTCGGCCTGGTTGACCACGCGGATGAACGCGTTGCGGACCTGGCCGAAGCTCTGGCCGCGGCTCTGCGCGTCGTGGATGGAGACCGGGAAGACGATCTTCGAGACCTCCGCGGGCACGCCCGCCAGGTTCACGTTGACCGACTCGTCGTCGCCCTCGCCCTCACCGGTCAGGTTGTCACCGGTGTGCTGGACGGAGCCGTCCGGGCTGGTGAGGTTGTTGTAGAAGACGAAGTGCCGGTCGGAGACGACCTTGCCCGACTCGTTGCACAGCAGGGCGCTGGCGTCCAGGTCGTAGTCCGTGCCGGTGGTCGTACGCACGTCCCAGCCGAGGCCCACCGTCACGGCGGTCAGGCCGGGTGCCTCCTTCGACAGCGAGACGTTGCCGCCCTTGGCCAGCGAGACTCCCATGGATGTTCCTCCCGGATCGGGGTGTGGCCCCCTGTGCGGCAGACCACAAAATCTACAGTGCTGTAGAGGGAGACGAACGGGAGCGGGGACGCGTTCCCTGACCGCTCAGTAGGATGCGGCGACGCCCCGGACGAGCGGGGCACTCGGCACGACGGGAGGCGACGGCATGAACGGGGACCTCTTCGGCGACCCTGCGGGCGGACGCGACCGCGCGCGCCGCAGGGGCCAGGGCGAGCTGGAAGCGCAGGTGCTGGCCGCGCTCCACCGCTCACCGGGCCCCGCCACCGCCGCCTGGGTGCAGGAACACCTCGGTGACGACCTCGCGTACACGACGGTGATGACGATTCTCTCCCGCCTGTACGCCAAGAAGGCCGTCACCCGTGAGCGCGTCGGCCGGTCCTACGTGTGGACCCCGGCCGCCGACGAGGCCGGGCTTGCCGCATTGCGCATGCGCCGCGTCCTGGACAGCGAGTCGGACCGGGACGCCGTCCTGACCAGCTTCGTGTCGGCGCTCTCGGCCCACGACGAGCAGCTGCTGCGCGCCCTTCTGGAGCGCGCCACCGCCGACGACGACCCCGCCGACGACGATCCCGCGCGCGCCGCCGGAGATACCGCCGGAGACACCGCCGAGGACGCTCCCGGAAACGGCGGCCCCAGCGACCCCGCCCCCGTCGGCCGCCACCGCCCCGGAGACTGACTGACCCATGGGCGTCTTCGTCTTCCTTCCGCTCCTGCTGCCGCTGACCGCGCTGCCGATCGCCCGTCTCGCCGGTCAGCACCTGCACCCGCGCAGCACCACCCGCCTGCTGACCGCCCTGTCCGTGGTCCTCGGCGTGTGCAGCACGCTGTGCCTGGGGTTGCTGGTGGTGGTGGGGACCGCCCAGCTGCCGGGCAACCCGCTGCCCGACGGCTGGTCCGACCCCGAGGTGCGCGCCGCGGTGCCGATCGCCGAGGTCGCCGGTACGGCGGCCATCGCCGCGCTCGCCGCCGTCCTCGCGACCTGCGGCGCCGAGCTGCGCCGGCACCACCGGGTCCGCTCCCGCACCCACCAGGCGCTGGACGGCCTGCCCGGCGGTACGGAACTGGCGGTGCTCCCCGACGACATCCCGTACGCGTACGCCGTGCCCGGCCTGCCCGGCCGCCCCGGACGGGCGGCACGGCCCGGCCGGATCGCGGTCTCGCGCGGGATGCTGCGCAGCCTGGACAGCGACGAGCGCCGGGCGCTGTTCGCCCACGAGCGGGCGCACCTGGCGGAGCGCCACCACCGTTTCCTGCTCGCCGTACGGCTGGCGGGCTGCGCCAACCCGCTGCTGCTGCCGCTGCGCGCGGCGGTCGCCTTCAGCGCCGAGCGCTGGGCCGACGAGGAGGCGGCGCGTACCGTCGGCGACCGGCGGCTGACCGCGCGCGCCGTGGGCAAGGCCGCGCTGGTCTCCCGGCCCGCGCCGAGCCCGCTGCTGGCGGGCTTCGCCGATCCGGAGCCCGGCCCGGTACCGCGCCGGGTGGCGGCCCTTCTCGGCCCCGTACCGCCCGCCCGCAGCTGGCCGCCCGCCCTGACGCCGGCGGGCCTGGCCGCCCTGGTCGCCGCCGCGGGCACCGCCGCTTCGGCCCTCTCCTCGCTCAACGCGGCGGTCGCCCTCTTCCTCGTTCTGAAAGCGGCCACCCCGCTCTGAGCAGCCGTACAGCACAGCAGCCGTCTCGCTCTGAACAGCCGTACAGCACAGCAGCCACCCAGCCCTGAACCGCCGTACGGCACAGCGGCCACCCCGCCCCGCACCCCCGCCATGTGATCCGCCCCACACCCGTACATTTCTACAGCCCTGTAGATCTTGGCTGTAGAGTGCGCCAGAACGTTCACAACGGGCGCGTCGGGAGGGGGAGATGACGACGAGGTGCGGGTCCCGGTCCGAGGGCGGTCCGCCTCCGGAGGCGGAGGTGCAGTGGGTCTACCAGCCGGTGGAGCTGCAATATCCGGACGGTGGCTGGGAATTGGGCCGTATCAGCGCCTGGTGGCGGGACGGGGCGGGCGAACTGTGGTGCAGGTTGCGTACGATGCGCGGCAGCAGCGGCAGTTGCCCGCAGTGGTTCCCGTACGACCCCGACCGCATGCTCGTCCTGCCGAGCGCGGGCATCTGACGCACCAGAAGGACCTTTAGGCGTGCAAGACAGGCACCGGCCCCGGCGGGGCGCTTCCTCCGGCCAGACCGGCCAGACCGGCACTTCCGTCCACTCCGGCCCCTCGGACCCCACCGGCCCCACCGGCCCCTCCGGACCCGCCGGGGGCTCCGGCAGCCGTTCACGGCGGGCCGACCGGTCAGGACCCGACCGGTCGGGCCCCGGCCGGTCCCGCAGGGCAGCCGGCTCCGGCCGTTCGCGCAAGGCGGGCAAGGTCCGGATGACCCGGCGGGGGCGCATCCTCGCCTGGACCGGCGGCGTCATCGGCGTCCTCCTGCTGATCACGGCAGGCATCGGCGGCTGGGTCTACTTCAAGCTGGACGGCAACATCCACGGCGCGGACGTCGGCAGCCGCCTCGGCGGCGACCGCCCCGCCAACCTCAGCCCCGGCTCGAAGAACATCCTCGTCGTCGGTTCCGACAGCCGTGCAGGCGCGAACGCCAAGTACGGCAAGAACCTGGACACGATGCAGTCGGACACGCTGATGGTGCTGCACATCGCCGCCAACCGCGAGTGGGCCACCGCCGTCTCCTTCCCGCGCGACTCCTGGGTGTCCATCCCGTCCTGCGACAGCGGCAACGGCCGGAAGTCGAAGCCCCACCACTTCAAGATCAACGAAGCGTTCACCATCGGCGGGGAGAGCGGCGACGTCGGGAACGCGGCGGCCTGCACGATCAAGACCGTGGAGAAGAACACCGGGCTGCGCATCGACCACTTCGTCTCGGTCGACTTCCAGGGCTTCAAGGGCATGGTCAACGCGCTGGGCGGCATAGAGGTCTGCCCGAAGACCGCGATCCACGACAAGAAGGCGCACCTCGACATGGAGGCGGGCTGCCAGAACGTCCAGGACGAGAAGGCGCTCGGCTACGTCCGTACCCGCTACAGCGTCGGCGACGGCTCCGACCTCGGCCGGATCGGCCGCCAGCAGGAGTTCATGAAGGCGCTCGGCCAGAAGGCGCAGTCCAAGCTGGGCAGCCCGACGGCGCTGTACGACTTCCTCGACTCGGCGACCAAGTCGCTCACCACGGACCAGGACCTGGCCGGCGTCAAGCCGCTGTCCGAGCTGGCCTCCACGGTCAAGGACATCCCCAGCGACCGCCTGACCTTCCTGACCGTGCCGAACTACTCGCGCGAGGCCGACGTGCCCACCGACAAGGCCAACGTCGTGTGGCAGTACCCGCAGGCCGGCACGCTTTTCAGCGACCTGGCGCACGACAAGGAGATCGACAAGGACAAGCTGGCCGCCGCCGCCAAGAACCTCGTCACGGCGCGCTCGGTGAAGGTGCGGGTGCTCAACGGCACCGGCACGCCTGGCTACGCAGCCGGGGTGGCGACGGAGCTGCGCAAGCTGGGTTTCACGGTGGTGTCCACCGGCAACGCGGCCCCGGGCGCCAACGAGACGGTCATCGGCTACCCGGCGTCGATGGAGGCGCAGGCGAAGGTGCTGAGCGCCCGGCTGTCGGGCGTGAAGACGGAGAAGGCGGCGGACGGGGCGTCCGCGGGGGCGGGCGTGGTGACGCTGACGGTCGGCGAGGGGTTCAGCACGACGGGCTGAGACCCCGTCACGTCTCACAGCCGAGACCCGTCACGTCTCGCAGCTGAGGCCCTGTCACCTCACATAACGGCGGAGCGCCGGTCGGGCTGAGCAGTCAGCCCGACCGGCGCTCCGCCGTCGTAGGGGAGTCCCGGGGCCTCAGCCCTTGTCCTCCAGGTCGCCCTCGGTCTCCAGGAACGCCTCCCGGAGCGCCGTCAGCGTCTCCTTGTCCGGCTCGGCCCACATGCCGCGCGACTCCGCCTCCAGGAGGCGTTCCGCGATGCCGTGCAGGGCCCAGGGGTTGGCCTCCTGGAGGAAGGCGCGGTTCTCCGGGTCGAGGACGTACGTCTGCGCCAGCTTGTCGTACATCCAGTCGGCGACGACGCCGGTCGTGGCGTCGTACCCGAACAGGTAGTCGACGGTCGCGGCGAGTTCGAAGGCGCCCTTGTAGCCGTGGCGGCGCATCGCCTCGATCCAGCGCGGGTTGACGACGCGGGCGCGGAAGACGCGGGAGGTCTCTTCGACCAGCGTGCGGGTGCGCACCGTCTCGGGGCGGGTGGAGTCGCCGATGTACGCCTCGGGCGCGGTGCCCTTGAGCGCTCGCACGGTCGCGACCATGCCGCCGTGGTACTGGAAGTAGTCGTCCGAGTCGGCGATGTCGTGCTCGCGGGTGTCGGTGTTCTTCGCCGCCACCGCGATCCGCTTGTACGCGGTCTCCATCTCCTCGCGCGCCGGGCAGCCCTCCAGGCCGCGCCCGTACGCGTAGCCGCCCCACACCGTGTAGACCTCGGCGAGGTCGGCGTCCGTACGCCAGTCACGCGAGTCGATGAGCTGGAGCAGGCCCGCGCCGTACGTGCCGGGGCGGGAGCCGAAGATGCGGGTGGTGGCGCGGCGCTCGTCGCCGTGCGCGGCCAGGTCGGCCTGGGCGTGCGCGCGGACGTAGTTGACGTCGGCGGGCTCGTCCAGGGACGCGGCGAGCCGTACGGCGTCGTCCAGCAGGCCGATGACGTGCGGGAACGCGTCGCGGAAGAAGCCGGAGATACGCAGCGTCACATCGACGCGCGGGCGCCCCAGTTCGTCCGCCGGGATCGGCTCCAGGCCGGTGACGCGGCGCGAGGCGTCGTCCCAGACGGGCCGGATGCCGAGCAGCGCCATCGCCTCGGCCACGTCGTCACCGGAGGTACGCATCGCGCTCGTGCCCCACAGGGACAGGCCCACCGAGGTCGGCCAGTCGCCGTGGTCGGTGCGGTAGCGCTCCAGGAGGCTCTCGGCGAGGGCCTGGCCGGTCTCCCAGGCGAGCTTGCTGGGGACGGCCTTGGGGTCGACCGAGTAGAAGTTACGGCCGGTCGGCAGCACGTTGACCAGGCCGCGCAGCGGCGATCCTGACGGGCCCGCCGGGACGAAGCCGCCGGCCAGCGCGTGCACGGCGTGGTCGATCTCGTCGGTGGTGGCGGCCAGGCGCGGCACGACCTCACGGGCGGCGAAGGTGAGGATCGCGGCGACCGGTTCGCGCTGTGCCTCGGGCAGCTCCGCGGTGACCCGCTCCACGGCCGCGAGGTCCCAGTCCGCGTCGTCCATGGCCTGCACCAGGCCGCGGGCCTGCTCCTCGACCGCGTCGGCGGTCGTACGGGTCGCGGCCGACTCGTCCAGGCCCAGCGCCTCGCGCAGACCGGGCAGCGAGGACGTGCCGCCCCAGATCTGCCGGGCGCGCAGGATGGCGAGCACGAGGTTGACGCGCGCCTCGCCCTGCGGCGCGCCGCCGAGGACGTGCAGGCCGTCGCGGATCTGCGCGTCCTTGACCTCGCACAGCCAGCCGTCGACGTGCAGCAGGAAGTCGTCGAAGCCCTCGTCGTCCGGGCGCTCCTCCAGACCGAGGTCGTGGTGCAGCTTGGCGGCCTGGATCAGCGTCCAGATCTGGGCGCGGATCGCGGGCAGCTTCGCCGGGTCCATGGCGGAGATCGCCGCGTACTCGTCGAGCAGCTGCTCCAGGCGCGCGATGTCGCCGTACGACTCGGCGCGGGCCATCGGCGGTACGAGGTGGTCGACGAGCGTGGCGTGCACCCGGCGCTTGGCCTGGGTGCCCTCGCCCGGGTCGTTGACCAGGAAGGGGTAGATCAGCGGCAGGTCGCCGAGGGCCGCGTCCGGGCCGCAGGCGGCGGACAGGCCGGCGTTCTTGCCGGGCAGCCACTCCAGGTTGCCGTGCTTGCCGAGGTGGACCATGGCGTCGGCGCCGAAGCCGCCGTCCTCCTGGGAGGCGGCGATCCAGCGGTAGGCGGCCAGGTAGTGGTGCGACGGTGGCAGGTCCGGGTCGTGATAGATCGCGATCGGGTTCTCGCCGAAACCGCGGGGCGGCTGGATGAGGATGAGCAGATTGCCGCGGCGCAGGGCGGCCAGCACGATGTCGCCGTCCGGATTCTGACTCCGGTCCACGAACATCTCGCCGGGCGGCGGGCCCCAGTGCTCCTCGACCTGCTCGCGCAGCTCCTGCGGCAGCGTCCCGTACCAGCGCTTGTAGTCGGCGGCCGGGATACGGACGGGGTTGCGGGCGAGCTGCTCCTCGGTCAGCCACTCCTGGTCGTGGCCGCCCGCCTCGATCAGCGCGTAGATCAGCTCGTCGCCGTCGCCGGACTCCAGGCCGGGCACGGGCTCGTCCCCGTAGTCGTAGCCCTCTTCACGGAGGCGGCGCAGCAGCGCCACCGCGCTCGCCGGGGTGTCCAGGCCGACCGCGTTGCCGATGCGGGAGTGCTTGGTCGGGTACGCGGACAGCACCAGCGCCAGGCGCTTGTCGGCGGGCGCGATGTGGCGCAGCCGGGCGTGGCGGACGGCGATGCCGGCGACCCGGGCGGCGCGCTCGGGGTCGGCGACGTACACGGGCAGGCCGTCCTCGTCGGTCTCCTTGAAGGAGAACGGGACGGTGATCAGCCGGCCGTCGAACTCGGGCACCGCGATCTGGCTGGCGGCGTCCAGCGGGGACAGGCCCTCGTCGTTCTCCTCCCAGGCGCTGCGCGGCCCGGTCAGGCACAGGGCCTGGAGGATCGGCACGTCCAGCGCGGCCAGCGCGCCCGCGTCCCAGGACTCGTCGTCACCGCCGGCCGACGCCTCGGCGGGCTTGGTGCCGCCCGCCGCCAGCACAGTCGTCACGATGGCGTCGGCGGCGCGCAGCTCCTCGATCAGCTCCGGCTCGGGCGCCCGCAGCGATGCGACGAACAGCGGCATGGGGCGGCCGCCGGCCTCCTCGATCCGCTCGCACAGCGACTCGACGAAGCCGGTGTTTCCGCTCATGTGGTGGGCGCGGTAGTAGAGCACGGCGACCAGCGGGCCGGTCGCGGCGCCCGTGTCGTCCGTACGGGCCACGACCTCCGCGCCCGTACGCGCCTCGGCCGCCAGGTGCTTCGAGCGCTCCAGGTGGCCCCAGGAAGGCGCGGCGGCGGGCGGCTCGAAGCCGTGCCCGGTGAGCAGCACGGTGTCGGACAGGAAGCGGGCGAGCTGGTCCAGGTTGGCGGGGCCGCCGTGCGCCAGGTAGGCGTGGGCCTCGGCCGCGATGCCGATGGGGACGGTGGACGCCTCCATGAGCTGCGCGTCCGGGGCCTGTTCGCCGGTGAGCACCACGACGGGGCGGGTCTGGCCGGCGGCCAGGAGCTGGTCCAGGCCCTCCTGCCAGGCGCGCAGGCCGCCGAGGAGACGGACGACGACCAGGTCGGCGCCGTCCAGCAGGGCGGGCAGCTCGGCGAGGTCGAGACGGGCGGGGTTGGCGAGCCGGTACGGCACGGGACCGGCGGCCGCACGGGCGCTGAGCAGGTCGGTGTCGGACGTCGACAGCAGCAGGATCATTGCGGCGTCTGGCCTTCCTCGGGGTCCGCGCCCCGGGCGGTGTTCACGGACGGCGGGAGTTCCTGGCTCACCCGGTGGTGGCCGGGCTCACAGTGGCGGGACCGCGCCGGGTTCTCACCGGGCTTCCTCCCTTGGCGCCGTCGCTGGCGTCCGGTGGGCCAGCTGACCCACCGACCTGCATAGTAAGCGCTGTGCCCGGCGACGGGGCGGCGGACCGTCCGGGCCATCGTCGGTATGCTCGCCGCCATGCCGCCCACCCCCGCGATACCCCCGCATCGGGACGAAACCCTCATTCGGGACCGCGGTGACGCCTGCGTACGGGACCGCGGCGACGCCTGCCCCGGGGCGCTGCGGCTGCACTCCGCCGCCGACGGCTCCCTGGCCCGACTCCGCCTGCCCGCAGGGCTGCTGACGGCCCGTCAGGTCGTCGCCCTCGCCGACGCCGCGGACCGCCTGGGCGACGGCCACCTCTCCCTCACCTCCCGCGGCAACGCGGAACTACGCGGCCTGGGTGACGACTGCTCCGAGGCCCTCGCGGGCCTGCTGCGCGCCGCCGGGCTCCTCCCCTCCGACCGCCACGAACGCGTACGCAACATCGTGGCCACACCGCTCGCGGGCCTCGACGGCCAGGGCGCCGACGGCGGCGCCGCCGTCCAGGAATGGGCCCGTGAGCTGGACCGTCTCCTGTGTGCGAGCGACACGGCACCCTCGCTCTCCGGCCGCTTCCTCTTCGCACTGGACGACGGCCGCGGCGACGTGGCCTCGCTCGGCGCCGATGTGACGTTGGTCGCAGAACCCGGCGGCACGGCACTGCTGCGCGTCGGCGACGACGACCAGGCCCTGCGGCTCCCCGGCGGCGACGCCCCCCGCGCGGCCCTCGCCGCCGCCGAAGCGTTCCTCTCGGTCGCCCGCGAGGCAGGCAACGGCTCCTGGCGCGTACGGGAACTCCCGCTGGGCCACGACGCCACGGCCGTACGCGACCTGCTCCGTACGCTCCTCCCCCAGCCGTACCCGACGACTCCCGCGCCCCTGACTTCGACACCCGCCCCACCCCGCCCGGGAATGGTCGTCTCCCCCGACGGAACCCACGCCCTCTCCCTCCTCGCCCCCCTCGGCCGCCTCACCACCACCCAGCTCCGGCAGCTGGCCGCCTGCGTCCACGACGGCTCCGCCGAACTGCGTATGACACCCTGGCGCGGCGTGGTCGTCCCCGGCCTGCCCCCCGAGGCGGCCGGAGCCCGGCTGCGCGAACTGGCCGCGGCCGGTCTGGTCACCGACCCCGCCTCCCCCTGGTACGGCCTCGGCGCCTGCACCGGCCGCCCCGGCTGCGCCAAGTCCCTGTCCGACGTACGGACCGACGCCGTGGCCACCCTGCGCGAGGGCGGCACCGCACTGCCGGTCCACTGGTCGGGCTGCGCCCGCCGCTGCGGCCGTCCGCACGGCGCGTGGGTCGATGTCGTGGCCACCGGTGACGGCTACGACGTCGCAGTACGGGGCACCCGGGACGAGGCGCCCGCCGCGACCCACATCCCCCCGACCGACACCGACCGCCTCGCCGACGCCGTCGCGTCGGCGCGGGCAGCCACCCGTACGACCCCCACCACGACATGACCGAGGGCAACGAAAACACAGTGAGCGAGTTCGACTACGAGAAGGACGGCGCGGAGATCTACCGCCAGTCCTTCGCCACCATCCGCGCCGAGGCGGACCTCGCGGACCTGCCCGACGACGTCAGCAGGGTCGCCGTCCGGATGATCCACGCCTGCGGCATGACCGACCTCGTACGCGACCTGGCGTACTCCCCGAAGGTCGTCGCCCGGGCGAGCGAGGCCCTGCACAACGGCGCCCCGATCCTCTGTGACGCGAACATGGTCGCCAGCGGCGTCACCCGCAAGCGGCTGCCCGCCGGCAACGACGTGATCTGCACCCTCGCCGACCCGTCCGTACCGGACCTGGCCCGGCGCATGGGCACCACCCGCAGCGCCGCCGCCCTCGAACTGTGGCGCGACCGCCTGGAAGGCGCGGTGGTCGCCGTCGGCAACGCGCCCACCGCGCTCTTCCGCCTCCTGGAGATGATCGAGGAGGGCGCGCCCCACCCGGCCGCCGTCATCGGCATCCCGGTCGGCTTCATCGGCGCGGCCGAGTCCAAGGACGCACTGGCCCAGCACCCCTCGGGCCTGGAACACCTGGTGGTACGCGGCCGGCGCGGCGGCAGCGCCATGGCAGCGGCAGCGATCAACGCGATAGCGAGCGTGGAAGAGTGACCGAGCAGCACACCGCCGACCACACGGCCGAGCAGTCCTCCCCTGCCCCAGGGCGCCTGTACGGCGTCGGCCTCGGCCCCGGCGACCCGAACCTGATGACCCTCCGCGCCGTCGAGGTCATCTCGTCCGCCGACGTGATCGCGTACCACAGCGCCCGCCACGGCCGCTCCATCGCCCGCTCGATCGCCGAGCGCCACATCCGACCGGACCACCACGAAGAACCCCTGGTCTACCCGATCACCACGGAGTCGACCGACCACCCCGGCGGCTACCGGGGCGCCCTCGACGACTTCTACACCGAAGCCGCCGCCCGCCTCGCCGCGCACCTCGACGCCGGCCGCACGGTCGCCGTACTCGCCGAGGGCGACCCGCTCTTCTACGGCTCCTACCAGCACATGCACCAGCGTCTGGCCGACCGCTACGAGACCGAGGTCATCCCCGGCGTCACCTCCGTCAGCGCCGCAGCCGCCCGCCTCGGCAAGCCGCTCTGCGAGGCGGACGAAGTCCTCACCATCCTCCCCGGCACCCTGCCCACCGAGGAACTGACCGCCCGCCTCGCCGCCACCGACGCCGCCGTCGTCATGAAGCTCGGCCGCACCTTCCCCTCCGTGCACCAGGCACTGACCGACTCCGGCCGCCTCCCCGAGGCCGACTACGTCGAACGCGCCACGATGCCCGGCGAACGCACGGCGCCGCTGGCCTCGGTCGACCCGTCCACCGTCCCGTACTTCTCGGTGGCCGTCGTCCCCAGCCGCATCGCCACCCCGCCCCCGGCCCCCGTCACGGGCTCGGTCGTGGTCGTCGGCACCGGCCCGGCAGGCCCCCGCTGGCTCACCCCCGAATCGCGCGGCGCCCTCGCCTCCGCCACCGACCTCGTCGGCTACACCACGTACCTGGACCGCGTCCCCGTACGCCCCGGCCAGGCCCGCCACGCCTCCGACAACAAGGTCGAGTCCGAACGCGCCGAACTCGCCCTCGACCTCGCCCGCCGCGGCCGCCGGGTCGCGGTCGTCTCCGGCGGCGACCCCGGCATCTTCGCCATGGCCACCGCCGTCCTCGAAGTCGCCGCCCAGCCCCCGTACGCATCCGTCCCCGTACAGGTCCTCCCCGGCGTCACCGCCGCCAACGCGGCAGCGGCCCGCGCCGGCGCGCCCCTCGGCCACGACTACGCGGTCATCTCCCTCTCCGACCGCCTCAAGCCCTGGGAAGTCATCGCCGACCGCCTCCACGCCGCCGCCTCCGCCGACCTGGCGATGGCCCTCTACAACCCCGGCTCCCGCACCCGCACCTGGCAGGTCGCCAAGGCCCGCGAACTCCTCCTGGAGCACCGCGCCCCGGACACCCCGGTCGTCCTGGCCCGCGACGTGGGCGGCCCCGAGGAGTCCATCCGCGTGGTCCCCCTCGCCTCCCTCGCCCCCGAGGAGGTCGACATGCGCACGATCCTCCTCATCGGCTCCTCCCAGACGGAGTCCGTACGGCGCCCGGGCGACAGCCGCGAAACGGTCTGGACGCCACGGCGCTACCCGGAGAAGTAACCGTGTGACGAGCGGGCCGCGCCGACGTAGATCGCTTACCCTCGGCGCGGGCCCGCCGACCCGGCCGGCCCCTCAACGGGCACCCAAGCGGGGACAATTCACATGACCGCACGCTTACGCGCCACAGCCACAGCCGCCGCCACCGCCACCACGGCACTCCTGCTCGCGTCCACCCTCACCGGCTGCGCCACAAAGGACGAACGCTGCGGCCCGGCACCCTCGTCGCGCTATGACGCTGCCGACTTCCTCGGCGACTGGTCCGGCGAAGGCGCCATCACCCTCAAGGACCAGGGCGGCAAACTGGGCCGCACCTTCATGGTCCACGACTGGCCGAAGGACACGACCACCATTCCGTCCTCCGACGCCCGCCCCTCCTCAGGCTTCATCGGCAACGGCGGCTGGACCGTCTCCCCGGACCGCACCACCCTCACCCTCACCTTCGACCGCCTGGACGCCGCGTTGGAGCGCAGCACCATCCACACCCTCCAGGTAGGCGAGGAAAAGAATCAACCTGTGCTCTACGCGCGCGTCGGAGACCCGAAGACCTGCCACGTCTTCGCGCTCAAGCGCGAGGGAGACTGAGTCAGCCCGCCTATGAAGGCGCCCCAAGCCTCATGCGTGAATATGAGCACCGGGCCGCCCGGGTCCTTGCTGTCGCGTACGGGAAGGACACCGGGGAAGCCATCGGCGACCTCGACGCAGGTCGCGTCGCCACCGTTGCTGTAGCTGCTCTTCCGCCACGCGACGGCATGCAGGTCACGACGGGTGTTCATGGGGTACTGGCCTCCATCACCTGTTGGATAAACGCGACCGAGTCAGTCAGCGAGAGGGACATGTCCCTCAACCGATCGTAGGACACGCGGTGTTGGTTCACCTCGGCCATGTCCTCGATCAAATCTCCCGACTTATTGCCTTCGAGGTAGGCAACGGCACTCCCGTCGGCCATCCACAGCAGGGTCAGCGAGCCACCCATCAGATCATGTGTGCCTGCGCTGAAAGGCAGCACCTGAATAGCGACATTCGGTGTTCTGGCCATCTCCAAGATGTGGCTGAGCTGGCCGTACCAGGCTTTGGCATCAGGCAGGGGACGCCGGAGCACGGCTTCATCGAGAATGATGCGCACACTCGGCGGCGGGGTCCGCTTCAACAGCTCCTGCCTGCCGAGCCGGGCAGCCACCCGGTCTTCCAGCAGGTTCGCGCTGATCGGTGTCGGAGCCGCCGACAGTACAGCGCGGGCATAGTCCTCGGTCTGGAGCAACCCGGGAATGGCCATCATGTACTTGTGCATGACGACGGCCCTCGCCTCGTACTGCATGAACCGCTTGAAGCGGTCGAGGAAGGCGCCGCGGCGTGCCAGTGACCAGAGTCCGACCAGGAGTTTCCCGGTGCCGTAGATGTGGTCCAGCGCCACCATGACGTCCCGCCTCGACAGGCGCTCCCCGTTTTCCAGCCGGTTCAGGTACGTACGGTCGTAGTTGGCTTCGTCAGCCAGTTGGCTCAGCGTCTTACCGGATACCTCGCGCAGGCGGCGCAGCTCGCGGGCAAGTACTTCGCGGGCCGACTCCTCTTCGTCGAGGCCAGGTTCATCCACCACAGCGCTCAGCTCCTCGTTGTCGTGCCCGGAGGGCAACGGCGACCCGCTACCGCACTTCCATCCGGAGCGTAACGATGAGTGCACGCAAGGTGTTTGCGGATTCCGTCGACCGCTCAAAGGCAGAAACACATGGCTACGACCGAGCACGCCCGAACCACAAATACGATCAAAAACGCCGAGGAAGCGCGCGACGAACTCCGTACCGCACTCACCGCCGTCGGCATCAAGCTCCCCACCCTGAGCCTGGACGCCGCCTCCCTCACCGGCGACGCCGCCCGCCCGCTCGTCACGCTCGGCCGCTGCACCCCCGAGGTGGCCCGCCGCCTCGCCGACGTACTCCGGACGTGCTCCCCATGACCGACGAGCCGCCACACCCCCCGCCCCCGAAGCCGCCCCCGCCCCCGCCCCCGCCCCCGGACGACGCCGAACGCCGCGAGGCACTGGTGGCGCGCGTCAGAGAAGCCAACCGCTGGAGCACGGCATGGCCGCGGTGAAGCGCGGACCGAGAGGTTGACGCCCAGCTCGGGCCATCATAACGTTCCGATCCGAGTCGGAACGTTATGATGTCGCTCGTCGACGTGAAGGAGCCGCACCGTGAAAGCAGTGATCGCCGGGGCTGCCGGAGACACCGCCACAACCGACGCGCCGGAGCCGTCTCCCGCCCCCGGCCAGGTACGCGTCGACGTCGAAGCCGCCGGTGTCGGGTATGTGGACGTGATGGCGCTGCGGGGCGAATACGCGGCATTTCCCGGTGCGGGGGCGGTGCCGGGGGTGGAGGCCGTCGGCCAGGTGACGGCGGTCGGGCCGGATGTGTCCGAAGGACTGGTGGGACAGCGGGTGCTGGCTCTGCTACCGGGCTTCGGGGGTTTTGCCGAGACAGCCGTGGCCGACGCCGAGCTGGTCTTCCCGGTCCCGCCGGGCGCGCGAGCCGCTGATGTGGTCGCGATTGGCGCCAACGCGCTGGTTGCCGAACTCGCGCTCTGGCGGGTGGGGGCGGCTGCCGGGGAGCGGGTACTCGTCCGTGGCGCCGGAGGCGGGATCGGGATGCTCGCCACGCAGTTCGCGCGCGCCCGGGGAGCCGAGGTCACCGCCGTCACCTCGTCCGCGCCCCGCGGTGAACGCCTGCGGGCCCTGGGGGCCTCGCACATCATCGACCGGACCGGGGCGTCCACGCTTCCCGATGCGACTTACGACATTGTCGTGGACACGGTCGCCGGGCCTGAGCTGGGGAAACATCTCGAACTCCTGCGGCCCAACGGGCGCTATGTGCTCTGCGGCGCCGCCGGCGGATTTCCCGACGCCGCATCCCTCGCGCCGCTGCTGAGTAATTTCCACAAATCGCCGTCGCTGTACGCGTTCAGCCTCAATTCGGTGGCTCCGGAGGACCTCCGGCTTTCCTGGGAGAGGGTGATGGCGCTTCTGGACGAAGGCCGTGTCTCGGCTGTGGTCGATCAGGAATTCCCGCTCGCCGAGGCCGGCGACGCACTCCGGCGGGTGGCGGGCGGGAAGGCGTTCGGCAAGGTCGTGCTGCTTCCCCGGTAAGGTTGCCGGGCAACAGGATCGGCGTGCGGTTCCCGGGAGTGTTCGATGGCGCGCAGGCGGGACGAGCGGATCGACCACGCCGTGCTGGCCGCGGTGACCGAACTCCTACGGGAAGTCGGCTACCCGGGCCTGACCATGGAAGCCATCGCGCAGCGGGCGGGAACCACCAAACCCGCCATCCGGCGGCGCTGGGAGAGCCAGAAACACTTGGTCGTCGAGGCCATGGCCCAGGGCAGGGTCGGTGTCGTAGAGATCGACACCGGATGCACCCACTGCGACCTCGTCGGGCATCTCGAAGCGCTCCGGGTCGCGATGGACGATCCGACCTTCGGCCTTGTACTCCCCGCGCTGGTGGCCGATCTCGCGGACGACCCGCAGCTGCGGGAACGCTTCCTCACCGAGTTCTGGGCACCTCGCCGGGAGGCGTGCGTCGCGTCCCTGCGGAAGGGGCAGGCACGCGGTGATCTCCGGACCGGCCTCGATGTCGATCTCGTGCTGGACCTGTTCGCCGCTCCCATCGTGTTCCGGGCGCTCTTCGGCCACTCCGGCCTCGGGCCGGAATTCCCGGAGGATGTCGTGTGCGCCCTGCTCTCCGGGACAGGGACAGGTGGCGGAACCAGCGAAGGGCACGGCTGCGAACAGCACCGCGCGCTACCCGCTCAAAGCACCGGCAGCCAGCCGACCGCCTGATCCGGAGCCCCGACGACCGGCACGCCGGGCGGGGCGCCCGGCCTCTGTACGACCACGACCGGCACCCCCGCCTCGCGTGCCGCCGTGAGTTTCGGGGCGGTGGCCGCCGCGCCGCTGACCTTTGTCGCGCTACGGCGCCGCAGACTTCCACGGCACCTGGTCGTCCCTGAAAGGACACCTCAAACTCAGCCAACCCGGCGGCAAGCTGGGCCGCACTGGCACGGCGAACGATTCGTGGCGGAACTGGACGACCATCTCCTCGCCATGCAGTGAATCTGTGCGCTCGCTGTCCCCGGCCACCCGACCCACCCGTGCACAAGTTGTCGGGTCCGGCAAGGTGGTTTCTTTCTAGCGTGGTGGGTGGAAGGGAAGGAGGCCGGGGTGCTGGAGCGGCTTAATTTGGCCATGGACCGCATTGAGGAATGCCTTGGCGGGCGGATCGACGTGGGCGAGCTGGCGCGTGTCGCGCTGACGACGGAGTACCACTTCCGGCGGTTGTTCTCCGCGCTCGCGGGGCTGCCGCTGTCGGAGTACATCCGGCGCAGGCGGCTGACGGTCGCGGGTGCCGAGGTGCTCGCCGGGGAGCGGACGTTGCTGGATGTCGCGGTGCGGTACGGCTACACCTCGGGCGAGGCGTTCGCGCGGGCGTTCCGTGCCATGCACGGGGTCGGGCCGGGCGAGGCGCGGCGGACCGGTGCGAGTTTGCAGTCCCAGCCCCGGATGTCCTTTCGCCTGATTGTCGAAGGGAGCGGCAGCATGCGGTACAAGGTGGTGGAGAAGGACGCGTTCCGGGTGGTCGGCAAGAAGGTGCGTGTGCCGCTGGTGCATGTGGGGGGCAATCCGGCCATCGTCGAATTCGTACGGGGGATGGGCGAAGAGACGCTGCGGCGGATGGAGGCTCTGTCCGATCAGGTGCCGGAGGGGATCGTCGGGGTGAGTGACGATCTCGACCCGAGCCGGGCGGAGGGGACGGAGCTCGATTACTACCACGGTGTGGTGACCGGCGCGGAGGCTCCCGAGGGGCTGGACGCGCTCGCCGTCCCTGCCGGGGCGTGGGCCGTCTTCGAGAACTCCGGGCCGTTTCCGCAGACGCTCCAGTACATGTGGCGGGACGTGTTCACGCAGTGGTTCCCGTCCAACCCGTACCAGAGCCGGCCGGGGCCGGAGATCCTGCGGACGCGGCTGTCGGCGGATGGCGCTCAGGCGGACGCGGAGCTGTGGATTCCGGTGGAGCGGAGCCAGGTGACCGCCTGATCCGGAGTCCCGACGACCGGCACGCCGGGCGGGGCGTCCGGCCTCTGTACGACCACGACCGGCACCCCCGCCTCGCGTGCCGCCGTGAGTTTCGGGGCGGTGGCCGCCGCGCCGCTGTCCTTCGTCACGAGGACGTCGATGCGGTGGCGGCGGAGGAGGTCGCGTTCGCCTTCGAGGGTGAAGGGACCGCGGTCGAGGAGAACCTCCATGTGCGGTGGGAAAGGCGGCTCGGGGGCGTCCACGGAGCGGACCAGGAACCAGAGGTCGGTGGGGTGGGCGAAGGTGGCGAGACCCATGCGGCCGGTGGTGAGGAAGACGCGGTGGCCGAGGGCGGGGAGGGCGGCGGCGGCCTCGGCGAGGGAGGCGACCGGGTGCCAGTCGTCGCCCTGGCCGGGGACCCAACCGGGCCTGCGGAGGGCGAGCAGGGGAACATGGGCCGTGGCGGCGGCCTGCGCCGCGTTGAAACTGATCGTGCCGGCGAAGGGATGGGTGGCGTCGATGAGCGCGTCCACCGCGTGCTCGCGCAGCCAGTGTGCGAGGCCGTCCGGGCCTCCGAATCCACCGATGCGGATTTCTCCGGCCGGGAGCCGGGGCGCGGCCACGCGCCCGGCGAGGGACGTGGTGACGCGCAGCGCGGGCAGCCGGTCCGCCAGGTCGGCGGCCAGCCGGCGGGCCTCGGTCGTGCCGCCGAGGATCAGGACGTGCGGGCGAGGGCGTACGGGATCGGTGGGAGCGGTCATGACGGGTGGGCTTCTCCGTGGCTGAGGCGGGTTCGCAGGGGAACGGTACGGGAGGCGCAGCGGGCGGGCGTACGGCGCAGCTCGCGCACACCGGGCTGCGGCACGGCTGGACGACCGGCGCCTGCGCGACCGCGGCGGCCACGGCCGCGTACACCGCGCTGCTGACCGGGGACTTCCCCGACCCGGTGACGATCACGCTGCCGAAGGGGCAGACGCCCGCGTTCGCGCTGGCGGCCGAGGAGCTGGGCGAGGACCGCGCCAGGGCCATGGCGGCCGTCGTGAAGGACGCGGGGGACGACCCCGACGTGACGCACGGGGCGCTGATCCGGGCGACGGTGCGGCGGCTTCCGGCGGGCAGCGGGGTGGTGTTCAAGGCCGGGCCTGGGGTCGGTACGGTCACTCGTCCCGGGCTGCCGTTGGACGTGGGCGAGCCGGCCGTCAATCCGGTGCCGCGGCAGATGATGCGGGAGCATGTCGCCGGGGTCGCGGCGCGGTACGGGGACGGCGGCGACGTCGAGATCGAGCTGTCGGTCGATCACGGCGAGGAGATCGCGCGCAGTACGTGGAATCCGCGGCTGGGCATTCTGGGCGGGCTGTCGATCCTGGGGACGACCGGGATCGTGGTGCCGTATTCGTGCTCGGCGTGGATCGACTCGATCCGGCGGGGCGTGGACGTGGCGCGCGCGGCCGGGCGTACGCACGTGGCCGGGTGCACCGGCTCGACCTCGGAGAAGGTCGTGGTCGCCGAGCACGACCTGCCCGAGGACGCGCTGCTGGACATGGGGGACTTCGCGGGCGCGGTGCTCAAGTACGTACGACGGCATCCCGTGCCCCGGCTGACCGTCTGCGGCGGCTTCGCGAAGCTGTCCAAGCTGGCGGCGGGCCACCTGGACCTGCATTCGGCGCGGTCTCAGGTGGACAAGGGGTTCCTGGCGGACCTGGCCCGGCAGGGCGGCGCGGACGAGGCACTGGCGGCCGAGGTCGCGGAAGCGAACACCGGGCTGGCCGCGCTCCAGCTGTGCGCGGCGCGCGGCGTACCGCTCGGTGACCTGGTCGCCGCGACGGCCCGCGACGAGGCCCTGGCGGTCCTGCGCGGGGCGCCGGTCGCGGTGGACGTGATCTGCATCGACCGGGCGGGGAACGTGGTGGGGCGGGCCGCCCCGCGCGGACCGTAGCCGTCAGGCGGCGGGCGGCGCCCCGAAGGGGACGTCCTTCGCGTACGCGATGACCTCCACCTCGTCGCCCAGCGCCCATTCCGCCACGCGCGAGGCCATCGCCGCCGGGACGCCCTCGGTCTCGCCGGGCGCGGGCGGGATGTCGTACGTGCCGTGCGCGTCGTGGGGCAGGACGACGCGGTACTCCCGCTCCAGGGCGGCACGGGCCGTCGCCAGGACGCACATCTCGGACATCACGCCGCAGACGACGAGGGACCGTACGCCGGACCCGGCGAGCAGGCCGCCCAGCGGGGTTTCGTGGAAGCCGTCGTCCTCCGTCTTGCGGATCACGACCTCGCGGGGGCCGGGGACGACCGGAAGGTGCAGCTCCCAGCCCTTGGTGCCCGTCTCGTCCGACATGCCGGGCGCGCCGTCGTTCTGGAGGTGGACGATCAGGGCTTCGGCGGCCCTGGCGCGGTCGAGCAGGTCCTCGATGCGCTCCTGGACGGCCGCCGCGTGCGGTACCGCCTCCTCGCCCCCGAAGAAGGCCGACTGGGCGTCGACGACGATCAGGGCCTCGGCCGGCCGCACGCCGCTCTCACTCCCCACGGGCACCACGCTGTCACTCCCCACGGGCCCCACGCTGTCGCTCCCAACAGGCCGCACACGCTCGCTCATTCGGCCGATCCTGCTGCACCCGCCGCTCCCGATCAACCCGTTATCCGGTCCCGTTATGCGGTCCCGCTGTCCGGCCCCGCTATCCGGCCCCGCCGGATTCCGCCGCGCACCCCCGCTCCCGCTCCGTCGAGTACAGGTGGCTGTCGCGGAACTGCGAGGCGCCCAGCGTGCGGCCGACCATGATGACCGCCGTACGGACCACGCCCGCCGCCTTCACCTGGTCCGCGATGTCGGACAGCGTGCCGCGCAGCACCAGTTCGTCGGGGCGCGAGGCCATCGCGACGACCGCGGCGGGGCAGTCGGCGCCGTAGTGCGGCAGGAGTTCGCCGACGACCCGGTCCACGTAGCGGGCCGCGAGGTGCAGGACCAGGAGCGCGCGGCTGCGGCCCAGCGTCGCCAGGTCCTCGCCCTCGGGCATCGCGGTGGCCTGCTGGGCGATGCGGGTGAGGATCACGGTCTGGCCGACGGTGGGGACGGTCAGTTCGCGCTTGAGGGCGGCGGCCGCGGCGGCGAACGCCGGTACACCGGGGACGACCTCGTACGGCACGCCCGCCGCGTCCAGGCGGCGCATCTGCTCCGCGACGGCGCTGAAGACGGACGGGTCGCCGGAGTGCAGCCGGGCCACGTCGAGGCCCGCTTCGTGGGCGCGGACCAGTTCGGCGGTGATCTGGTCGAGGTCCAGGTTCGCGGTGTCGACCAGGCGGGCGCCTGGCGGGCACTCGGCGAGCAGCTCGCGCGGCACCAGGCTGCCCGCGTACAGGCACACCTCGCAGCGGGCCAGCAGCCGGGCGCCGCGCAGCGTGATCAGGTCGGCGGCGCCCGGTCCGGCGCCGATGAAGTGGACGGTCACTGTGCGTCTCCAGGGGCAGAGGGGGCGGCAGGGGCGGCAGGGGACAAGGGCTTCGTGACCGACCACTGGGTGACCGGCATGGCCTGCCGCCAGCCGGTGAAGCCGCCCACCGGTACGGCGTGCGCGACGGCGAGCCGGACGAGTTCGCCGCCGTGGCGCCGGTACCAGCCGGCGAGCAGCGCCTCGGACTCCAGCGTGACGGTGTTGGCGACCAGCCGGCCGCCCGGCGGCAGCGCCGCCCAGCACGCCTCCAGGAGGCCGGGCGCGGTCAGCCCGCCGCCGATGAACACCGCGTCGGGCGCCGGAAGTCCGGCGAGCGCTTCGGGAGCGGGCCCGGTGACCACGCGCAGCGCCGGTACGCCGAGGGCGTCCGCGTTACGGGTGATGCGCCCGGCCCGTACGGCGTCCCGCTCGACGGCGACGGCGCGGCAGGTGCGGTGCGTACGCATCCACTCGATGCCGATGGAACCGGAGCCGCCGCCGATGTCCCACAGCAGTTCGCCGGGGGCGGGGGCGAGGGCGGCGAGGGTGGCGGCCCGTACGTGACGCTTGGTCAGCTGGCCGTCGTGCTCGTACGCGGCGTCGGGCAGGCCGGGGGCGGCGGCGAGGCGGAGGGCGTCCGGGGCGCGGACGCAGTCCAGGGCGATGACGTTGAGCGGGTCGATGCGGTCGGAGGCGGACGGCGGCCAGTCCTCCGCCGTGCCCTCGGCCTGCCGCTCGTCCGGGCCGCCGAGCTGCTCCAGTACGCGCATACGGGTCGGCCCGAAGCCGCGCTCGCGCAGCAGCGCGGCGACCTCGGCGGGAGTCTCGGCCCCCGCGGACAGGACAAGCAGGCGGCGGCCGTCGTGCAGGGCGCCCGCCAGACCCGCCAGGGGGCGGCCGACCAGGGTGACGACCTCCGTCTCCTCGACCGGCCAGCCGAGCCGGGCACACGCGTACGAGACAGAGGACGGATGCGGCAGCACGCGCGGCGGCGGTGCACCGGCCTCGGCCAGCACCTCGGTGAGCGTCCGCCCGATCCCGTAGAACATCGGGTCGCCGCTGGCCAGTACGCACACCTCGCGCCCGGCGTGCGCGGCGAGCAGCCCCGGCACGGCGGGCCGCAGCGGCGTCGGCCACGGGACCCGTTCACCGGCGCACGCGGCGGGCAGCAGGGCGAGCTGCCGGGCGCCGCCGACCACCGTCTCCGCGCCGCGCAGCGCCTCCCGGGCGGCGTCCGGCAGCCCGTCCCAGCCGTCGGCGCCGATGCCGACGACGGTGACGCGGGCAGGGGGAAGCGGCGCGGACGCTGCGGGCGGGGCGGTGCTCACTGCCGGTTACCTCGGGGCTTCGGGTGGGTCGGTGGTCGTGCGGGGCGGTAGGACAGGACCGGCGGACGGGAAAGTCAACCGGGCGCGGACACCCGGCCGGCGCGTTTCAAGGGTAAGAGGCCGTGTCCTGCGGCCTCACCGGCGGGCTCTCGGCACCGGTTCGCACGGCGCCCGCAGAACCGCTTCCGAATTCGTTTCACGGGCGCATAATTGGCTACTCCTAGTAATCGTGGATTCACCGAGCGAAGCTCTTCGGTGGAAGCACGGCACGGGCACCAAGGGAAGGCGCTGCGATCATGGACACAGTGGAACGCGCGACGGCGGACGGGACGATCACCGACGCGGAGGCCGCACGGGACGAACTACGGGACGCGCTGGCCGGAGTGGGCATCACCCTGCCGTCCCTGGGGCTGGACGGGCCTTCACTGGCCTCCGACGCACCCCGCCCGCTCGTCGAACTGGGGCGCTGCGCCCCCGAGGTCGCCCGGCGGCTCGCCACGGCCCTGCGCCGCACGCCCCGAGACCGGTGAACGCGCCGCGGGGCGGCCCGCGCGTCGGCCGGGCCGTCCGCACGGCGTACCGCACTCACCGCTTTGACCAGCAACAATGCGCCGTCCGGCGGTAATGACAACGGTCACCGGTGCAGCCTTTGGATCTCGGGGCGAAGTGCGGTTTGCTTCCTGGCGCACGTCCTTGAGGACGCCCCAGGAAGGAGCGCGCCCATGACCGAGCACGCCCACACCGCCGACGCCGCCTCCGGGCACCCGCCCGACGCCCACGGACCGGCGCCCGCCCACTCGCACGAGCCCGGACACGAACACGGACACGGGCCGGGACACGGGCACTCCCACTCCCACTCGCACGCTCTCTCACCGGACGCCGACCGCCGCTGGCTGCGGGCCGCGCTCACGCTGATCACCGTGTTCATGGCGGTGGAAGTGGTGATCGGCTTCCTGGCGCGCTCACTGGCGCTGATCTCCGACGCCGCCCACATGCTCACCGACGCCGCCTCCATCGTGCTGGCGCTGGTCGCGATGCGGCTGGCCGCCCGGCCGGCGCGCGGCGGCTACACGTACGGCCTCAAGCGCGCCGAGATCCTGTCCGCGCAGGCCAACGGCATCACGCTGCTGGTGCTGTCGGTCTGGCTCGGGTACGAGGCCATTGCCCGCCTCGTCTCGCCGCCCGAGGTCACCGGCGGCCTGGTCCTGGTCACCGCGCTCGCCGGGGTGGTCGTCAACATCGCCGCCGCCTGGTGCATCTCCAAGGCCAACCGCAGCAGCCTGAACGTCGAGGGCGCCTACCAGCACATCCTGACCGACCTGTTCGGCTTCATCGCCACCGCCGTCGCCGGTGCGGTCGTGCTGACCACCGGCTTCGCGCGAGCCGACGCCATCGCCTCGCTCGTCGTGGTCGTCCTGATGCTGCGCGCTGGCACCGGGCTGGTCCGCGAGTCCGGGCGGATCTTCATGGAGGCCGCGCCGAGCGGGGTGGACCCGGACGCGCTGGGCGACCACCTCGTCGAGGCGGACCAGGTCGTCGAGGTCCACGACCTGCACATCTGGGAGATCACCTCCGGCGAACCCGCGCTGTCCGCGCACATCCTGGTAGCGCCGGGCGGCGACTGCCACGCCGTACGCCGCAGCCTGCACGAACTGCTGAGCCTGAAATACGGCATCACCCACGCCACCCTCCAGGTCGACCACGTGGGCGAACAGGCGGCGCCCGGCGAGGTCCTGCACATAGCGGCGGGCCCGGACGCCGCCGCCCTCGCGTCCCCGCACTGCGAGGACACCCACGGGCCCGTGCACCGGCCGGGACCGCACGACCACTGAAAGGCGGCGGCACCGGAAGGTGGCGGCACTAGAAGGTGGCGGCACTAGAAGGTGGCGACCGTCTTGCCCTGCGCGTGTCCCGTACGGCTCAGCTCCAGCGCCTCCGGGATGTCCTCCAGGGCGATCTCGCTCCCGATGGGCACGGTCAGCCGCCCCGCGTCGAGCTGCCCGGCGAGGATCTCCAGCAGCTGCGGCGAGGGCCGGTTCTGGAAGTTGAAGCCGCGCAGGTTGTGCTCGGTCAGGACGTCGGCGTCGGCCGACCCGACGGTGGAGACGGCCGTGCCGCCGTCCCGTACGGTCCGGGTCGCCTCGCCGAACGCGGCCGGCCCGCCGACCAGGTCCAGCAGCACGTCCACGCCGTCCGGGTGGGCGGCGAGCACCTGGTCGGCCACCGGCCCCACCGCGTGGTCCACCGTCTCGGCGGCGCCCAGGGTGCGCATCAGGTCCGCCAGGGCCGGCCGCGCGGTGACGATGACCTCGGCGCCCCGGCCGGCCGCCAGCTGGGTCGCGAACGTGCCGACGCCCCCGGTCCCGCCGATGATCAGCACCCGCCTGCCCTCGCCGACGCGGGTCTCCTCCATGAGGTTGTACGCCGTCGTCCCGGCCGTGGGTACGGCGGCGGACGTCGCGTACGTGACGCTGCGCGCGGCGCCGGCCAGCGACTTCTCCTCGGCCGTCGCGAACTCCGCGTACGAGCCGCCGCCCCGCTCCGGCCGCTGGAACTGGCCGAACACCGCGTCACCCACCTGGAAGCGGCGCACGCCCGCGCCGACGCCGACCACCTCGCCGGCGCCGTCCGACCCCAGGACGAGCGGGAAGGAGTGTGGCACCGCGTCCTTGAACAAGCCGTCGGCGATCTTCCAGTCGACCGGGTTGAGCCCGGCCGCGGACATCCGCACCAGGACCTCGCCGGGTCCGGGCTCCGGCTCCGGCACGTCCATGAGCTGGGGTTGTTCGCCGAATGCGGTGACTGCTACGGCCTTCATCGTCGCGCTCCCTTCCACCCGTGCGGCCCACCCTCCCGACCGATGGCAGGGCAAGGGACACTGCCGTCAATGCGGCGCCCGCCACGGCCCGCTTTCGGGGTGAACTGGCGCCACGTTGACGACGGCCCCCAGGATCGTAAGCACGGGTGCGGTGCGGTGCGCGGCAGGACGAGGGGCGGTGCCCCGGAAGCAACTCGTACGGCCCCCCGCCGAAGAGGTGCCGCCACCGGCCGCGTTTGCCGCGCGGCCCGGCCGGTTACCCGTCCTCGTCATGAGCGGCAAAAGCGGCGGCGCGGACGACACACGCACCATCAAGGCGGGGCGGCGCACGGTCGGCATCAGCCGTCCCGGCAAGGTCCTCTTCCCGGACGACGGGATCACCAAGGGCGACCTGGCCGAGCACTACAAGGCGGTCGCCCGGCGCGCGGTCCCGCACCTGCGCGACCGGCCGCTGATGATGGAACGGCACCCCGACGGCATCGGCGGCAAACCCCTGATGCAGAAGAACGCGCCCGACCACTTCCCCGACTGGGTACGGCGTTCCGTACAGGCCAAGGAGGGCGGCAAGGTCACCCACGTCGTCTGTGACGACGCGGCGACCCTCGTCTACCTCGCGGACCAGGCCAGCGTCACCGTCCACCGCTGGCTCTCCCGCGAACACCGCCCCGACCACCCCGACCTGCTGATCTTCGACCTCGACCCGGCCGAGGGCGCGGACTTCGAGGACGTACGGTGGACCGCCCACCGCGTCTGCGACCTGTGGGACGAACTGAAGCTGTCCGCCCGCCTGATGACCACCGGGTCGCGCGGCCTGCACGTCATCGCGCCGCTGGACGCCGGAGCCGACTTCGACACGGTGCGCGACTTCGCCCACCTGGCCGCCGAACGCCTCGCCGCCCGCCACCCCGACCGGCTCACCACCGAGCAGCGCAAGGCCGCGCGCGGCGGCCGCGTCTACCTGGACGTGCAGCGCAACGCGTACGCGCAGACCGCGGTGGCGCCCTATTCCGTACGGGCCAAGCCGGGCGCGCCGGTGGCCACCCCCATCACCCGCGACGAACTGGACGACCCCGAACTGACGGCACAGCGGTGGACGGTGTCCACCATCCCCGACCGGCTCGCCGAGGCCGACCCCTGGTCGGGCCTGTCCTGGCGCGGGCGCTCGGTGCGGGCGGCACGGGAGCGGCTGGAGGAGCTGGCCGACTAGGGAGTTTCGGGGGGCAGGCCCGTTTGCGCGCATAAGGCGACCGGCTCCGGGGCGCGGGCTTCAATGGACCAATGATCCGGTTCGAGTCCGTCTCCAAGCGCTACCCGGACGGCACCACCGCCGTCGACGGCCTCTCCTTCGAGGTCGCCGAAGGCGAGCTGGTGACGCTGGTCGGGCCGTCCGGCTGCGGCAAGACGACCACCATGAAGATGGTCAACCGGCTCACCGACCCGACCGGCGGCCGCATCTTCGTCGAGGGCCGCGACATCGCGCAGGCCGACCCCGTACGCCTGCGCCGCCGCATCGGCTACGTCATCCAGCAGACCGGCCTCTTCCCACACCGCACGGTCCTCGACAACACCGCCACCGTCCCCTACCTGACCGGCTGGAAGAAGCCGAAGGCCCGCGCGCGGGCCGCGGAACTCCTGGAGCTGGTGGGCCTGGACCCCGCCGTCCACGGGCCGCGCTACCCGGACCAGCTCTCCGGCGGCGAGCGGCAGCGCGTCGGCGTGGCCCGCGCGCTGGCCGCCGATCCGCCCGTCCTGCTGATGGACGAGCCGTTCGGCGCCGTGGACCCCGTCGTCCGCGACCGGCTCCAGAAGGAGTTCCTGCGGCTCCAGGCGTCCCTGCACAAGACGGTGCTGCTGGTCACCCACGACATCGAGGAAGCGGTCCGGCTCGGCGACCGCATCGCGGTCTACGGGCAGGGCCGGATCGAGCAGTACGACACCCCGGCCGGCGTGCTGGGCGCGCCCGCCTCCCCGTACGTCGCCGAGTTCGTCGGCACCGACCGGGCCCTGAAACAGCTGTCGGTCACCGGCATCGAACCGGGCGACCTGGAGCACCCGCCCTTCGCCCGCCTCGGCGAGCCCGCCGCCGAGGCCGCGGCCCGGCTGCACGCGGAAGGCGCCCGCTGGGCCGTCGTCCTGGACGACGAGGGCGGGCTGCACGGCTGGGTGGGCACGGAGGAGTCCGCAGGCGCGCCGGGAAACGTTTCGGCGCACGCGCGCCGGATGGAGGCGTGGGTCCCGGTCGGCGGCTCCCTCAAGGACGCGTTCAGCGAGATGCTCAAGTACGACGCGGGCTGGGTCGCGGTCGTGGACGGCCCCCGCTTCCTCGGCGTGCTGACCCCGGTCACGCTGCACGAGGCACTGCGGCGCGCGATCGGGTCGGACGAACAGGGCGTGCCGCGCGAGGAGGCGGAGGTCGACTCGGTGCCCACGGATTGAGACCCCGGTCCGGAAGGCCCGTACGCGGACGGCCTGGCCGGATACGGGCCTGACGGCACCCCGGAACAGTGGCTAGTGCTGCCGGGGGAGGACCCTCGCCCGCCAGGGCAGCTGCCCTCCCGGCGGCACGTACCGGAGCGTTCCCTGGTCGTCGGTCACCGCCGTGAATCCGGCCGCCCGGAGCATGGCGGCGTTCCTTTCCTTGTAGCGCCGGTTGACGACGATCCCGACGGGCAGGAGGGCCATCAACACGGCCCAGCCGACGGCGGCCCCGACGAGAGCGGTGGGGTGCGCACGGAACCGGAAGGCGAAGGCCCCGGCCAGCAACGTGAACGCGACGCCCGCAAACCACAACATCTGCTTCTCGGTCAGCCTGGAGGACAGGTCGTAGGCGATGCGCGCCTTGAAGAGCCGGACCTCCTCGGGCGCGACGGGCGGCAACGCGCCGCCGTCAGCGGCCCCGGGATACCGAGCCCGGTTACGGGCGGCCCGCTCGCGGGCCTCCGGGCGGGGGTCGGGCACGAGCGTCATCACGTACCCGTCACCGCGCGGCCCGGCACCCTGCCCCACGTGGGCGTAGTCGTACCCGAACTGCTGAGCCAGCGCGCCGAGTCGGGCGAGCTTGCGCATCGACGCCATGGCGCTGGTGACGTGAACGGGCTCCCCGCTCGCCATCCGCCCCAGCATCTTCCGCACACTTCGCTTGCTCACCAGCGCCCCCTCACATCCCCTGTATTTCCCACAATGCCATGAGAGCAAAGAACTTGGGCCGTTTCGGACCCGGACGTCCGCAGGTCGTCCCGCGTCCGCAGGCCGTACCGCGTCCGCAGGTCGTCCCGCGTCCGCAGGCCGTACCGCGTAGCAGCCTGCCGGGTGTGCCCGTGCCCGCTGGATGCGGCGGCCTTTGTGGGGACTACAGCAGGCCCTTCGACCTCAAGTAGTCCGACGCCACGTCCTCGGGCAGCCGCCGCCAGCTGTCCACCCGCTGGTTCAGCCGCGCCAGGTCCTCCGTGGTCAGCACGGAGTTGAGCTTGCCCAGCGCGGCGGCGACGCGCGCGCTGCCCGCGCGGGCCCGGTTGACCACCGGGACGACGTAATCCGCGTTCTGGAGCTTCTTGTCGTCGGCGAGGAAGACCAGCCCGAACTGCTCCACCGTCGCATCGGTGCTGGTCGTCAGCACCATCTGGTCCTGCCCGTTCTGCACGGCCTGCTTGGCGGGCGTGGTGCCCACCCCCTTCGGGTCGACGGCCGTGACGTCGATGCCGTACGTCCGTCTCAGGCCCGGCGCGCAGAACGGCCGCTGCACGCATTCGTCGCCCGCCGCCAGCCGCACCGGCAGTTTGGACCGCCCCAGGTCGCTGAGCGTCTTCAAGCGGTGCTGCTTCGCGTAGGCAGCGGTGACGGCGAAGGCGTTCTGGTCGACGGCCCGGCCCGGCGGCAGCACGGTCAGGCCCCGGGGCCCGGCGAGGTTGCGCAGCACCTTCATCGTCGTGCCGAGGTCAGGGGAGGCGACGGGGTCGGCGTCGGCGCCCTTGGTCTTGGCGTTCAGCCAGTCGGCGAAGGTCGCGGCGTACTCGGGGACGACGTCGATCTGGCCGCTCTCCAGGGACGGTTCGTACAGCTCCCGGTTGCCGACGGTGAGGATGTCGGTCCCGTAGCCGGCCTTGCCGAGCAGCGCCGCGTACATCCGGGCCAGCAGCTCGCTCTCGGTGAAGCCCGCCGAGCCGATCGACAGGTGGCGGCTGTCGCCGGGCGGCGCGGTGACCTGGCCGCGGTTCTCCAGGGAGGGGCCGGTGGCACAGCCGGCGGCGGACGACGACACCAGCAGCGCCGCCGCGCACACCCGTACGCCCCACCACGGCCCCATCGCACCCGCCCCCGCGCACATCCGTACGCCCCGCCGTCCCCTCATCGCGCCCGCCCCCGCACCCAGGACGGGCCCAGCCGCCGCACTCCCTCGAAGACCGCCTCCATCAGCAGCGCGAACGCCGCCACGATCACCGCGCCCGCGACCACCTGCGGCGTGCTGGCCAGGTTGAACCCCGCGGTGATGATCCGGCCGAGCCCGCCACCGCCGACCAGCGCGGCCAGCGTCGCAGTCGCGACCAGCTGCACCGCGGCGATCCGTACGCCCGTCAGCACCAGCGGGAACGCCAACGGCACCTCCACCCGCCACACCAGCTGCCCGCCGGACATCCCCATCCCGCGGGCGGCCTGCACCACGTCCCGGTCCACCGCGCGCATCCCCACGTAGGCGTTGGTCAGCAGCGGCGGGATCGCGAACAGCACCAGCGCGATGAACGTCGGCCAGTCGCCGTGCCGCCCCAGCGGCGTGAGCAGGAGCAGCACCAGCACCGCGAAGGTGGGCACGGCGCGGCCGACGTTGGCCAGGTTGACCGCCAGGGCCCCGCCGCGGCCGAGGTGCCCGAGGGTGACGGCGACGGGCAGCGCGATCAGGCAGCTGGCGAGCAGGCAGCCGAGGGTCAGCAGCAGGTGTTCGGCCAGGCGGTGCCAGACGCCGTTCTCACCCGCCCAGTTCGCGCCCGTGGCGAGCCAGGTCCAGACGTTCGCGAGGGTCTTCATGCGTGCCGCCAAGGAGTGAGCAGCCGCTCCAGCCCCAGCAGCAGCACGTCGAAGACGACAGCGATGACGACACACAGCACGGAAGCGGTCAGCACCTGCGCCTTGAAGAACGAGTTCATCCCGGCGTAGATCAGGTTGCCCAGACCGCCGTGGCCGACGATCGCGCCGACCGTCGTAAGCGCGACGGCGGAGACGGTCGCGATACGCAGCCCGGCCATCGCGGCGGGCAGCGCCAGCGGCAGTTCGACTGCCAGCAGCTGCCGCAGCGGCCCGTATCCCATGCCGCGGGCCGCCTCCCTCGCCTCCTCCGGTACGCCCTCCAGCCCCGCCAGGATGTTCCGCACAAGGAGCGTGAGGGAGTACAGCGCCAGGCCCACGACGACGAGGGTCGCGGACAGCCCGTACAGCGGCAGCAGCAGCGAGAACATCGCCAGCGACGGCACCGTGTAGAGCACGGTGGTGAGGCCGAGGACCGGACCCGCCGCCCAGCGCCACCGGCGCGCGGCCAGCGCCAGCGGCAGCGCGATCACCAGGCCGAGCAGCACGGAGACCACGGTGAGGTGCAGGTGCTGGAGGACCGCTTCGAGGAGGATGTGGCGGCGGGTGGCCAGGTAGTCGCCGCAGATCCAGTCGTTGCGGGCCAGGCAGTCGTCCGGAGGCGCGGTCACGGTACGAGTCCACCCCGGCGCGGGGCGGGGTGTCCTGCCGGGCGGGCCGGACGGGTGAGGGGGCCGCCCCTGGATGCCCTCGTACGCCCTCGCGAGTGTCTTCTTTGGGGGTCTGCGGCCTTACAGGTGCGGGGTGGGGCCGTACCGCTTGCGGGACGGGCCGGGCGACGGCCGCGCCGAGGGAGCGGCGGACGGCACCGAGGCCGCTCCCGGCCGCTTCGGCGGCGCGTGCGCGGCCTCCACGTCCTGCGGGAACGTCAGCCGGCGGCTCTGCCACTCCAGCGCCGGCGCCACCTCGCGCCGCCAGGTCGAGAACTGGTGGCTGCCGCGCGGCAGGATGATCGAGTCGACGGTCATCGGGGGCTTCACCGCGCGGATGAACCGCAGGGTGCCGGCGTAGTTCGGTTCGCCCAGGCGGCTGCTGGACACCAGCGCGGAGACCTGCGGCGCGGGCAGGTTCCGCAGCCGCCACAGCAGGTCGTGCCCGCGCTGCCGCCGGTCGCCCTCGGCACCGCTGCCGAACAGCTTGCCGGTCGTCAGGTCGTCCTGGATGGCGTACTCGCCGGACAGCGAGACGGCAGAGGTGTAGACGCCGGGACTGCGCATGGCCAGTTGCAGCGAACACGTACCGCCGGACGAGTAGCCGAAGGCGCCCCAGGCACTCGGATCGTGGCCGACCCGGTAGGCCGCCTTGAGGGACTCCGGCAGGTCCTTGGTGAAGAAGGTCTCGGCCTGCGGCCCGCCCGGCACGTCCACGCACTCGGTGTCGCGCGGCGGCGCGATCGTCGGCCGCACCATGACGAGCACGGTCGGCTGCATCCGGCCCGCCGCGATCAGCCGGCCCGCGGTCTGCGGGATCCGGAGGTGCTGGGCGAGGTTCATGATGCCGCCCGGGTAGCCGCTGATGACGACCGAGACGGGGAAGCGCTGGCGGCGGAACTGGTGCTGGTAGTACTGCGGCGGCAGGTAGACGAAGGCCGGGTTGATCACGCGCGTACGGCGCCCGACGATCCGTACGGACTCCACCTTGCCGACCTCTTCGGGAGCCCCCTCCGGCAGGCCGGACACCCGGTCCAGCCCCTGCGGGCCCGCGGGCTGCACCAGGCCGCCGCGGAGACTGCCCGCGTCGGCGTACCGCGCGCCGCCGCCCTCGTTCACCGCCACCGGCGCCTGCTCGGTCCTGCCCAGCAGCTCGTCCCAGCTGCTGTAGAACTCGAAGCTGGCGTTCACCGCGAGGGCGAGCGTACAGACGATGGCCACCTGGGTGACGACGATGGACCCGAGCCTGCCCAGTACGGGCAGCACGCCGCGCCGGGACAGCCGCGGCCAGAGCCACACCGTGAGGGTCACACAGACCACGGCCAGCGTAACCACCGCGGCTTCGAGCGACTGACTGGTCAGCCCCATGCGCTCACATCTCCCGTCACCCGTACGAGGGTTGCCCGGTTCAGCCGGGCCGCCGCCAGGGTCAACGGGCGGCCCGGCCTATGGTCACCGCGCGCGCCGCGGACGTTCCGTCTCCGGGAGCGCGGGCGGCCCGCCTCCTACCGGGCCCGGCCCACGTCCCGCGCGGCCCGCGGCCCGCCCGCCCTCCGCGTGACGTGGGCGAACGGCCATCCGAGCCGGTACGGAACGATCACGCCACGCACCGCCGACGCCGCGTCACCGCACTGTCTCCGCACGCACGTCCGACAGTTCAGGCTGCCGCCCCCACCCCGCCGCGCGCCCCTCCGGCCCGCCGTCGCGGACCCGCCCGCCTTCCCCGCCTTTACGCCACCCCCGGCAACAAAACACCCAAACGGGGCATGCGGTGAGACACGCGGGGTCCCACGATGGGACCGGGCCAGGCGGCTACCCTTACGTGTCCGGCCTGGTCAGGGACATGTCCGCGCTTCTAGGACATTCGCCGCACCCCACACACGCTAGAGAGGTACGCCGATGGGCATTCGGAGTCTGCTGCGCAACGCTTTCGGTCGCTCCAAGGCGGCCCGCGAAGAATCGAACGCGGCGGAGAGCGGCGATCGGACGCCGGAAGCGGCGACGATCCCGGAGGCCCGCGAGGAGGCCGCCCCGGCACCCGCCGCCCCCCGCGACCCCGCCGTCCCCACCGCACGCACCGCCCCCGCCGACGCGCCGACCGCGTCCCTGCCCGCCCAGGGCACCCCGGCCGACCGCACCCCGGACGACACCCCCTCCGCCGAGGCCCCCCGCCCCGCCACCGTCCCGGCCCCCTCCCAGGAGCCGGTCTCCGACCTCGTCACCCAGGCCTTCGACACCCCGAAGCCGGAGCGTACGGAGGAGGCCGGGACCGCCAAGCCGGAGAGCGCGGCCGCCAAGCCGGAGCCGGAGGCGGAGGCCGCGGCGAAGCCGGAGCCGGAGGCCGCGGTTGCCGAGCCGGAGCCCGAGCCGGAGACCAAGCCCGAGCCGGAGCCCGTCGCGGTCACCGAGCCCGTCGCGGTCACCGAGCCCACCACGGAATCCGCCTCCGCCCCCGAGCCCGCCCCCGAGCCCGCCCCCAGCGTCTCCCTCGCCAAGGTCGAGTCGCAGGCCCCCGGCCTGGTCAGCCTCTACAAGGCGGCGCGGGTCTCCCTCGAAAAGCAGGGGCTCGGCACCCAGCGCGCGGCCGTCTACCTGGTCCTCGACCGCTCCGGCTCGATGCGCAACTACTACAAGGACGGCACCGTCCAGCACCTGGCCGAGCAGGCCCTCGGCCTCTCCGCCAACCTGGACGACGACGGCACCGTACCCGTCGTCTTCTTCTCCACCGACGTGGACGGCACCGCCGAAATCGACCTGGCCAACTACGAGGGCCGTGTCGAGGAGTTGCACGCGGGCCTCGGCCACATGGGCCGTACGAACTACCACTGGGCCATCAACGCCGTGATCGAGCACTACGAGAAGTCCGGCGCGACCGACCCCGCCTTCGTCATCTTCCAGACCGACGGCGCCCCCACCTCCAAGCCGGCCGCCGAGAGGGCCCTCTGCGAGGCCGCGAAGCTGCCCATCTTCTGGCAGTTCGTCGGCTTCGGCGACCCGGACGCCAAGGGCTTCGACTTCCTCCGCAAGCTGGACGACCTGGCCGTGCCCGAGAAGCGCGTGGTGGACAACGCGGGCTTCTTCCACGCCGGCCGCGACCCCAGGTCCCTCGCCGACGCCGATCTCTACCAGCAGCTCATGGTCGAGTTCCCCGAGTGGCTCATCGAGGCCCGTACCGCGGGCATCCTCCCTTCCTGACCACTCGAACCCCCCTCCTGACCACCCGAACTCCCCTTTCACCGGCCGCGGCCGGGCCGGTCGGCCCCGCCGCGGCCGGTGCTGTGTCCAAGGCCCGGGGCGGCACTGTCAGCGCCGTGTGCAAAGGTGTTACGGCAATCACCACACGGGGTGGAGACCAGCGGGGGTCCGCGTAAGAAGAAGTGGAAAACGCATGAGCATGCCGCCACAGCCGCCACAGCCCGGTCACGGGTACGGGGGCGCGCCGCAAGGCCCGTACGGACAGCCGCAGGCTCCTTACGGGCAGCCGCAGGCGCCGTACGGCGCGCAGCAGCCGGCCGGGGGCCCGGCGCCTTACGGGCAGCAGCCGCCGGCGCCGGGGTACGGGGGTTGGGGCGGCCCGCCGCCGATGGGGCCTCCCATGGGCCCGCCGCCTCCGCCGAAGAGCAACACCGGGAAGGTGCTGGGCATCATCGGCGGCGTGGTGGCGCTCGCCGTGGTCGGCACGATCGTGGCGGTGGTCGCCACGAACGGCGGTGGTGGCGGTGCCGACGCGGGTCCCAAGTACAAGACGGTCGTGCCGAAGGCGCTGCTGGGCGGGGAGTACACCCTGGCGAAGGACCTGAGCGACTCGGTGGGCGCGAAGGTGCCGAACGACGGGGCGTACGCGCGCAACATGAAGGTGGCGGGCGGTCAGTACTCGTCCGGGGCGAAGGCCCTGGTGCTGATGACGATGTACGGGGACATCAGCGACCCGCGCCAGACGGTCAACTCCACCATCTCCGGGATGAAGAAGGGTGACGGGGCCGAGGTCGCCGTGCCCAACTCCAAGTACAACCCGGGCGGCTCCAAGGATTCGGTGGACTGCGGCGTCATGGTGAAGCGCCAGATGGGCCAGAAGATCACCGTGCCGTTCTGTATATGGGCGGATTCGAGCACGACGGGCAACGTTCTGGAGACGGACGGGGAGCACATCGACACCGACCCCTACTCGGTCGACCTGAACGCGCTCGCGCAGAAGACGTTGAAGATCCGCGGCGAGGTGCGGGTCCCGCTCGACGGGGAGGCGAAGGCGGCGGGCGGCCGACAGGCAGCGGCGCGGCCCGGCGCCTAGGCTGGACGGGTGCTGCGGCCGCCCGCATCGCGGGGTGGCCGCCGGCCGTCGAGTCGCGGAGGCGGGTCGTTATGAGCCAGAGCCGGAACCGGAGCCGCAACCAGAGCCAGCACCAGAGCCGGCACCGGACGACGCAGGAGCAGACCGGTACGGCCGGGGCGCCGGATCCCCGGCGGTGGTGGGGCCTGGTCGTCATCGCGTTGGCGCAGCTGATGGTGGTGCTGGACGCGACGATCGTCAACATCGCGTTGCCCTCCGCGCAACGCGAGCTGCATATGTCGGACGCCAACCGGCAGTGGGTCATCACGGCGTACACACTCGCGTTCGGCGGCCTGCTCCTGCTGGGCGGGCGGATCGCCGACCTGGTGGGGCGCAAGCGGGCCTTCACGGTGGGGCTCGTCGGGTTCGCGGTGGCGTCGGCGCTGGGTGGCGCGGCCACCGGGCAGGGCTTGCTGTTCGGTGCGCGTGCGCTGCAAGGCGTGTTCGCGGCGCTGCTCGCGCCGTCCGCGCTGTCGCTGCTGACGACGACGTTCACGGACGGGAAAGAGCGGGGCAAGGCGTTCGGCATCTACGGCGCCATCGCCGGCGGCGGCTCGGCCATCGGGCTCATCGCGGGCGGCCTGCTGACCGAATACCTGGACTGGCGCTGGTGCCTGTACGTGAATGTGCCGATAGCGCTCATAGCGCTCGTCGGGGCGTGGGTCTTCCTGCACGACCACCGCGGGCACGGCGGTGCCCGGCTGGACGTGCCGGGCGTGCTGCTGGGGTGCGGCGGGCTGGTCGCGATCGTCTACGGGTGCAGTGAGGCGCAGCCGCGGGGGTGGGGGGACGGGCTGGTCATCGGCCTGCTGGTGGGCGGAGCGGCGCTGCTGGCGCTCTTCACCTGGTGGCAGGGGCGGGCGCGGTACCCGCTGCTGCCGCTGCACGTCGTACGGGACCGGAACCGTGCCGGGGCGTTCCTGACCATGGGCCTGGCGGTCATCGCCATGTTCGGGATGTTCCTCTTCATGACGTATTACCTCCAGGTGATCCTGGGGTATTCGCCGGTGAAGACCGGCCTGGCGTTCCTGCCGATGACCGTGGCGATCATCTTCGGGTCGACGCAGATATCCGCCCGGCTGCTGCACCGCCTCCCGCCGCGTGTCCTGATGGTCCCGGGGACGGTGCTCGCCGCCGCGGGGCTGTTCTACCTGACGTTCCTGACCGCCGAGCCCGCGTACGTGTCCCACGTACTGCCGGCCGAACTGCTGGTCGGCCTCGGCATGGGCCTGATCTTCATGCCGGTGATGGCCACGGCCACGTCCGGGGTTGCGCCGCAGGACTCCGGGGTGACGTCCGCGACCGTCAACACGGCGCAGCAGGTGGGCGGTTCGATCGGTACGGCGCTGCTCAACACGATCGCCACGTCGACGAGCGCGACGTACATCGGCAGCCATCTGGCGAACGCGGCGAAGGAGGCGGGCGGGCGCCTCACGCCGGGGATGCGGGAGGGCGTCGTGAAGGACGGGGTCGTGCACGGGTTCACGGTAGCGATCGGGTGGGGCGCGGGGATCATGCTGCTGGCGGCGGTGGTCGCGGGCGTCATGGTGAACGGGAAGGCGTCCGGGCGCGCGCCGGGCGCCGAGGCACCCGGGGCGGCCCCGGAGGACGCGGAAGCGCCCACCCGGTAGCCGGCGCCGCAGCGCGCTGCCGCGCCCTCCCGTACGCCCGCCGCCCCCGCACCCCCGCCTGAGTACTCTGGCCCCGTGTTCTCCTCCCAGGGCCCGACGCTCCGCGAGCTGACCGTACAGGCGCTCTCCTCCGTGGAGCGCGGCTACGACCTGCTGGCCCCGAAGTTCGATCACACGCCCTTCCGCACGCCGGACCGGATCCTCGACGCGACCGCCGAGGCGCTGCGCGGCCTCGGACCGTTCGCCTCGGGTCTCGACGTCTGCTGCGGCACCGGCGCGGGCCTGGGCGTACTGCGGTCGCTGTGCCGGGAGCAGGTCACCGGGGTGGACTTCAGCGCCGGCATGCTGGCCGCGGCCCAGCAGACCGGCAGGGCCGACGACACCGGCAGGGCCGACGAGACGGACAGGGCCGACGACACCGGCAAGGCCGCGGCAGCTCCTCCCGGCACCGTGGCCTCCGGCACCGCGCCCCCCGCCACCCGCTACGTCCGGGCCGACGCCCGCGCCCTCCCCTTCACCGACGGCTTCGACCTCGCGGTCACCTTCGGCGCGCTCGGCCACTTCCTGCCCGGCGAACGCGCCGCGGTCTTCGCCGGCGTCCACCGGGCGCTGCGCCCGGGCGGCATGTTCGCCTTCCCGGTCGCCGCGCCCCCGCACCCGCGCTCCGCGCTGTACTGGACGCTGGCCGGCTTCGACGCGGCGATGCGCGTACGCAACCTGCTGTGGCGTCCGCCGTTCGTCATGTACTACCGGACCTGCCCGCTGCGCGACGTACGCGCCGACCTGCTCGCCGCGGGCTTCGCCGTCGGCCTCCACCCGGTGCCGGGGGCCGCCCGCCGCCCCGACGGCAGCCCCGGCTGGCGACTGCTGGTGGCACGCAAGGAAACCGCCCGCCGTGACGATCTCGCACCGCAAAACGGGTCGCGGCGGCCTCAGGGACGTCCAGTACGATATTGACGTTCCGTAGAACAAAACCTCACTCACCGTAGCGACTTGGGAGCAGCCGGCAATGGCTCGACACCTCATCACCAGCGCCCTTCCGTACATCAACGGGATCAAGCACCTGGGCAACATGGTGGGGTCCATGCTCCCGGCCGACGTGTACGGGCGGTATATGCGCCAGCGCGGCCACGAGGTGCTCTACATCTGCGCGACGGACGAGCACGGCACGCCTGCCGAGCTGGCCGCGAAGGACGCCGGCCAGTCGGTCGCCGCGTTCTGCGCCGAGCAGCACGAAGCGCAGAAGGCCATCTACGACGGCTTCCACCTGCGATTCGACCACTTCGGGCGCAGCTCTTCGCAGCAGAACGTGGAGCTGACCCAGCACTTCGCGCGCAAGCTCCACGAGAACGGCTTCATCGAGGAGCGGGCCATCCGCCAGGTCTTCTCGGTCGCCGACGACCGCTTCCTGCCGGACCGCTACATCGTCGGCACGTGCCCGCACTGCGGTTACGACAAGGCCCGCGGCGACCAGTGCGAGAACTGCACCCGCGTCCTGGACCCGACCGACCTGATCGACGCCCGTTCGGCGATCAGCGGCAGCAGCGACCTGGAGGTGCGCGAGACCAAGCACCTCTTCCTGCTCCAGTCCAAGCTCCAGGGCGAGGTCGAGCAGTGGATCGACGACAGCAGCGAGGACTGGCCGACGCTGGCGTCGTCCATCGCCCGCAAGTGGCTGACCGAGGGCCTCCAGGACCGGGCGATCACCCGTGACCTGGAGTGGGGCGTCCCGGTCCCGGCCGACGTGTGGCCGGAGCTGGCCGCCGAGGGCAAGGTCTTCTACGTCTGGTTCGACGCGCCGATCGAGTACATCGGCTCGACGAAGGAGTGGGCGGACGCCGACCCGGCCAACCGCGACTGGAAGTCCTGGTGGTACGAGGCCGACGACGTGCGCTACACGGAGTTCATGGCCAAGGACAACGTCCCGTTCCACTCGGTGATGTTCCCGGCCACCCAGCTCGGCACCCGCGAGCCCTGGAAGAAGGTCGACTTCCTCAAGGCGTTCAACTGGCTGACGTACTACGGCGGCAAGTTCTCCACCTCGCAGCGGCGCGGCATCTTCACCGACGCGGCGCTGGAGCTGCTGCCCGCCGACTACTGGCGCTACTTCCTGATCGCCAACGCGCCGGAGTCCGACGACACGTCCTTCACCTGGGAACTGTTCTCCTCCTCGGTCAACAAGGACCTGGCCGACACCCTCGGCAACTTCGTCAACCGGGTGCTGTCCTTCTCCCGCAAGCGCTTCGGCGACGAGGTGCCGGCGGGCTCGGCGGCCGGAGAGGCCGAACACAAGCTGGGCGAGCAGATCGCCGAGCTGCTGGCGGAGTACGAGGGCCACATGGAGGCCCTCCAGTTCCGCAAGGCCGCGGCGGCCCTGCGCGCGCTGTGGAGCGCGGGCAACTCCTACCTGGAGGAGAAGGCCCCCTGGCTGGAGATCAAGACCGACCAGGAAGCGGCGGCGCTGACGCTGCGGACCGCGATGAACCTGATCCACCTGTACGCGATCGTCTCGGATCCGTTCATCCCGGCGGCCGCGAAGGCGATGCGCGGCGCGTTCGCCCTGGACGGCGACACGGCGGCCTGGGTCACGGCGGACGAGGCCCGCGCCCTGTCCTCGGTCCCGGCGGGCACCGCGTTCACCGTACCGCCGGTGCTCTTCGCCAAGATCACGGAAGACGACCTGGAGACGTACCGGGAGCGGTTCGGGGCGGCGGAGTAGGCAGGCCGACGACATAGGACGAGGGCCCGGAACCGGTCACCGGTTCCGGGCCCTCGGCATCCGCGGGCGGCGCCTACGCGGACGTACCGCCGGTGCCGCCAGTCCCGCCGTACGGGTGCCAGCCCGCCGTCCGTACGGTGAAACCCATCGGCTCCGGCAGGGGAATCTCCTGGCCGAAGATGCCCTTCGCGGTCTCGACGTAATGGCGGCCGTCGAGCTGGAGGATGTGCCAGGTGGCGTCGTTGGGGTCAACGATCAAGTAGACGGGGATTCCGGCCTCGGCGTAGCGCTCGCGCTTGTCCTCCCAGTCCCGCTTGATGGCCGTACGGGTGGTGGAGACCGTCTCGACGACGGCGAGGACGATCTGCGCGGGCCAAGGCGCCGGGGTGTGGCGTACGAAGGTGCGTCCGGGGAGATCGTGGAAGTGACCAGGGTTCGCCTGCACGACAATTTCGCCGTCGAGCAGTTCGGCACGCAGACCGCCCGGCACGTCCAGTTCGCGCCACCTCTTGATGAGTGCGTTGCTGTCCACCGGAGGTCCTTTCAAGACACCGTCCTGCGGAGGTGCCGATCAGGTACGAGCTCTTCACCCGCGGTAGTTCCTCTTGTCGAGGAGAAGATCGAAGTCGCCGCGCGCACCCCGCTCCCTGAGCTGTGCGGGCGCTATAGCTCGACCACGCCGCTTGACCACCTCCGCCAAAGCCATGTTGACGGTGTCCTCCTTGGTCTTCGTGCCGAGGAGCTTCGCGGCTTCCGCCAGCGCCTCGTCGTCGACCTCCAGCCGAAGCTTCGCCATGCCTCAGTGCACCCAGTCCTTCAGCGGCTCGGTGTCCAGGTCGATGCCCACCGGGTCCGGCAGGGTGACCGTCTTCCCGAATGGCACCGTCAGAAGCATCTCGTAGCGGCCGCCATCGGGCTGCGAGTGCACCTTGACCTCGCTGGTGTCCCGGTCGATCAGCAGGTACACCGGGATGCCGGTCTCGGCGTATGCCTTCGGCTTCTCCACGCGGTCCCGGCGATTGGTGTCGTGGTCGCGGGACGTGACCTCGACGGCCATGAGCACTCCGTCGGCATCCGCCCACTCGCCCTGGCCGACGAAGTTGTCGCTCGGCGCGAGGCAGACGTCGGGGCGGGCATTGCCGTTACGGTACGTCTCAACCCGCAGGCCCTGGTCTCCATGCAGCCACCAGTCGGCGTTGGCCTGCATACACAAGCGTGTCAGCCACTGGATGATCCGCCCGTGATCGCCGTCCGGCAACGACTTTTCCCCGATCTTCCCGTTGATGAATTCCAGACGCAGCGCCTCTTCCACGCGCACAGCGAGGCGAGCCAGCTCCTCGAACTGCTCCTGGCTCAGGACACTCGCGTGCTTCTCAACGACGCCCACGTCGGTCTCCTCCGGGATCGGTGGTGCTTTCCACCGTACGTCTTCCCTGTACACCACGACCGGAGTCTCCGCGAGCTGCGTCATACCCGGAGCGTGGCACGCGAAAAGGCCCGCGATCATAAGATCGCGGGCCCATCACTCGTACGTATGAACTACTTCACCTGCGGCTTACGGATCGACAGGTGCAGCTCCTTCAACCGCGCCTCCTCGACCTCCGTCGGGGCGCCCATCAGCAGGTCCTGGGCGTTGCCGTTGAGGGGGAAGGCGATGGTCTCGCGGATGTTGGGCTCGTCGGCGAGGAGCATGACGATGCGGTCGACGCCGGGGGCGATGCCGCCGTGCGGCGGGGCGCCGAACTTGAAGGCGCGGAGCATGCCGCCGAACTCGGCCTCGACGGTTTCCTTGTCGTAGCCGGCGATGGCGAACGCCTTGTACATGACGTCCGGCTCGTGGTTGCGGATGGCGCCGGAGGACAGCTCGACGCCGTTGCAGACGATGTCGTACTGCCAGGCGAGGATGTCCAGCGGGTCCTTGGTCTCCAGCGCCTCCAGGCCGCCCTGCGGCATGGAGAACGGGTTGTGGGAGAACTCGATCTTGCCGGTGTCCTCGTCCTTCTCGAACATCGGGAAGTCGACGATCCAGCAGAAGCGGAACTCGTCCTCGACGAAGTGGCCGGTGCGCTTGGCCGCCTCGACGCGGACCGCGCCCATGATCTTGGAGACCTCGTCGAACTCGCCGGCGCCGAAGAAGATCGCGTGGCCGGGCTTGGCGTCCAGGGCGGTCAGCAGCGCCTTGACGTCGTCCTCGGTGAGGAACTTGGCGATCGGGCCGGTCAGCGCGTTCTCGTCGCCGACGCGGACCCAGGCCAGGCCCTTCGCGCCCTGCTGGACGGCGAAGTCACCCATCTGGTCGAAGAACTTGCGCGGCTGGTCGGCGGTGTCCGGTACGGCCAGGGCGCGCACGTGCTTGTCGGCGAACGCCTTGAAGCCGGAGCCGGCGAAGACGGACGAGACGTCGACGAGCTCCAGCTCGGCGCGGAGGTCCGGCTTGTCGGAGCCGTACTTGAGCATCGACTCGCGGAAGGGGATGCGCGGGAAGGGCGAGGTGACCGTGCGGCCGCCGCCGAACTCGGTGAAGAGCTCGGTCATCAGCTTCTCGATCGGGCCGAAGACGTCCTCCTGCTCGACGAAGCTCATCTCGACGTCGAGCTGGTAGAACTCGCCCGGCGAGCGGTCGGCGCGGGCGTCCTCGTCGCGGAAGCAGGGCGCGATCTGGAAGTAGCGGTCGAAGCCCGCGATCATCAGCAGCTGCTTGAACTGCTGCGGGGCCTGCGGCAGCGCGTAGAACTTGCCGGGGTGCAGACGGGACGGGACGAGGAAGTCGCGGGCGCCCTCGGGGGAGGTCGCGGACAGGATCGGCGTCGCCATCTCGTTGAAGCCGAGCGCGGTCATCTTGTGCCGGATGGCGGAGATGACGGCGGTACGCAGCATCAGGTTGCGGTGCATGCGCTCGCGGCGCAGGTCGAGGAAGCGGTATTCGAGGCGCTTCTCCTCGTTGACCCCGTCCTCGGCGTTGATCGTGAAGGGGATCTGCTCGGCGGCGCCGAGCACCTCGACGGCCGTGACCTCGATCTCGATCTCGCCGGTCGGCAGGTCGGGGTTGACGTTGTCGGCACCGCGCGCGCTGACCTTGCCGTCGATCCGTACGACGGATTCCTTGGTCAGGGAGCCGAGCGCCTCGTTGGCGGGGGTGCCGGGGCGGGCGACGAGCTGGACCAGGCCGTAGTGGTCGCGCAGGTCGATGAAGAGGATGCCGCCCAGGTCACGTCGATTGTGCAGCCAGCCGCTGAGGCGGACGTCGGTGTCGACGTCCGCGGCTCGGAGCTCGCCACAGTTATGGGACCGGTACCGATGCATCGCTCATCCAAGTCGTCGCAAGTTGGAGGGTGAGTTTCCTGTAACCGCTCCAGGTTACCGGTCACCCCAAGGCTCTCGTTTGACATATGCACGCCAAGTAGACCATGCGAGGATAGGGATGCCCGCCGGGCTGGTCGGGCCCCGCCAAACCCACATAAAGTGATGCAATGCGCACCAAGGACCTCCTGGCCGCCACCGCGACCGGCCTGTGGCGCTGGGACAACGTCTCGGGACAGGTGAACCTCGACACCGAGACCGCCCGGCTGCTGGGGCTGCCCGCGGAGCCCGCCGAGCTGTCCGAGGCGGCGGTGCGCTCCCGCCTCCACCCCGCCGACTTCGCCGAGATCACCGGCATCGTCAACCTCGCCGTCACCGAGAGCACCATCGCCGAGGCCCGGCTGCGCGTCATGGACAGCGAGGGCCGGGTGCTGCGCACCGTACGCAGCCGCTCCCGCGCCTTCCTGCGCAGCGAGACCGACCACACGGACTACGAGCTGGTCGGCACCCTCCAGGAGATCCCCGAGGCGCAGCCCGGCACCGCCTCCCCGCACACCCCCGCCTCCGGCGACTGGCGCCGCTCCCGCGAGGCGTTCCTGCTGGACGCCGGCCGCGCGCTCGCCGAGGCGCACTCCACCGCCGAGGTGCTGCGCGTCGCCGCCGGCCTGTCCATGCCCGGTTTCAGCCCCGACGGCCTGGCGGTGTTCGGCATCGAGGGCGACCGGATCTCCGTCATCGGCCACCACGGGCACAAGCAGGGCGACATCGCGCCGTTCGTCGACATGCCGCTGGACACCGACTACCCGGCCGCCGAGGTGGTAAGGACCGGCCGCGCCATCTACCTGCCCAGCCCCGACGACTACCGCCGCCGCTACCCCGCCACCTGGCCACTGGCCGCCGCCTTCCACCGGGAGTCGTGGGCCTTCCTGCCCCTGGTCAGTGCGGGCCGCACGATCGGCGCCTGGATGGCGGGCTTCGGCACGCCGGTCGCCTTCACGCCCGACGAACGCGCGGTGCTCACCACCGTCGCCCGGATGCTCGCCCAGGCGCTGGCCCGCGCCGGCGACCAGGAGTCGCGGCGCGAGCTGACCGACGGCCTCCAGCGCAGCATGATGCCGACCGTGCAGCCGGACATCCCCGGGATGACGGTGGCGGCGCGGTACGTGCCGACCGGCGGCGGCCTGGAGGTGGGCGGCGACTGGTACGACATGATCACGCTGCCGTCCGGCCGGATCGCGCTGGTCATCGGCGACGTACAGGGCCACGACGTCCGGGCGGCGGGCCTGATGGGCCAGCTGCGGATCGCCCTGCGCGCCTACGCCTCCGAAGGCCACCACCCCGACGCGGTGCTCTCCCGCGCCTCCCGCTTCCTGGCCGGCATCAACGACACCGAGCTCGGCGGCGAGGACCCGCGCTTCGCCACCTGCCTCTACATCGAGGTGGACCCGGCGACCGGTCTGCTGGACATCGCACGGGCCGGGCATCCCGACCCCACCATCCGGATGGCCGACGGCACCGTACTCGTCCGGCCGACCGCTGGCGGCCTGCCGCTGGGCATCGTGCCGGACACCGACTACCCCACCACCCGGCTCGTCCTGGAGCCCGGCGAGACGATGCTCGTCTGCACGGACGGGCTGATCGAGACCGGCGGCCACGACCTGGAGTCGGGCTGGGCGCGCCTGCGGCACATCATCGAGACGTACGGGGCGGAGGACCTCGCGGCGGCCGCCGAGGAAGCCGAGGAAGCCGCCACGGACGGCGTCGGCACCGTGGTCGGCACGGGCGGCGCGGCCACCTCGGACGGCCGTACGCCGGTACCGACACTGGAGGACGCCGCCGGCCTGGAGAAACTCGCCGACGCCCTCGTCCAGGCCGTGCACGGCCCCTCCTCGCACCACACCACAGGGCCCTTCGTGGACCGCCGCGAGGACGACATAGCCATGCTGCTGCTGTGCCGCGCGGGCGGCAGCTGCGGGGTCGGCACCGGCGGGTCGGCGGCCCACCAACCCGTCCGGCGTACGGTCCTCACCGTCAAGCAGTCCGAGCCCGAGCGGATAGCGGAGGCGCGCAACCAGGTCCGCGACGTGCTGCACGACTGGGCCGACGAGGACCAGGTGGACTCCGCCGTCCTGATGGTCTCCGAGATGGTCACCAACGTCCTGATGCACACCGACGGCGACGCGCTGCTGGTCGCGGAGATCACCGGCGAGACGGGCAGCCGCCGCATCCGGGTCGACGTCGCCGACGGCAGCGACGAGCTGCCGCACCGCCGCACCCCGGGCGAGCTGGCGTCCTCGGGGCGCGGCCTGGTGCTCATGGAGCTGCTGGCCGGCGCCTGGGGCGTGGACCCGCGCGGCGACGGCAAGTCGACGTGGTTCGAACTCTACGAGGACGCGGCGGACGGCGCGGAGCCGTCGCTGCCGGACCTGGACGCCTTCTCCGACGACTCGCTGCCCGAGCCCGCGGCGTAGTGCCGGCGCAGCTCCGAGAGCACGCCGAAGGCCGCCGCGGTCAGCGGCACGGACAGCAGCATCCCCATGACCCCGGCGACGCTGGCGCCCGCGGTGATCGCCAGCATCACGATCGCCGGGTGCATCTGGACCGTACGGCTCTGCACCATCGGCTGGAGGATGTGGCCCTCCAGGAAGAACACGACCAGGACGATCCCGAGCGTCCAGACGGCGATCGCCGGACCGCGGTCGTCGGCGAACGCGACCAGCACGGCCACCGAGCCGGACAGGAACGAGCCCAGGTACGGGATGTAGGCGCCGACGAAGACCAGCGCGCCCAGCCCGATCGCGCCGGGCACCTGGAGGATCAGCAGGCCGATGGTGATGCCGACGGCGTCGATCAGCGCGATCAGCGTCGTACCGCGCATGAAGCCCTCGATGGCCTGGAAACCGCGCCGGGCCATCTGCTCCAGCTGCGGCGCCGAGTCGCCGGGCGCCCAGTCGTGCAGCGCGCGGACGGCCTTGTCCGAGTCGCGCAGGAAGAAGAAGGTCAGGAACAGGGCGAGCACGGAAGCTCCGATGGTGGCGGCGACGACGCCGACGCCTTCCAGGAGCCCGCTGGCCGCGGTCCCGCCGAACTTCCCTATGAAGGGCTTGGCATTGGAGACGATGTCGTCCAGTGACGTGCCCGCCGCGCCGAAGTGCCGGGACACCTCCTTGGCGGCGTCCTTGAGCGAGGCGAGGATCTGGTCACCGGTGTCGATCAGCGCGCTGACCACGATGTACCCGGCGCCGCCGACCACCACGACCAGCAGCGCGCAGGTCAGCCCGGCGGCCAGCGACCGGTTGAGCTTCATGGCCACCAGCCGCCGGTAGACCGGCCCGAGCAGCGCGCTGCCGAGCAGGGCGAGCAGTACGGGCGTGACGGCGGTGCTCAGCGTCACGCACAGCCACACGCCGACGGCCGTCACGGCGGCGACGAGCAGGCTCACGCCGCACCAGGCCGCGGCGCGGCGGGCGGCGACCGGGAGCAGTGGCTGACGGTCCGGGGATTTCAGATCGTTTCGCACCCCGCCAGTGGATCACGGGGCCGCCCGGCGGTGGCGGCATTCCGCCGCGAGCGGATGCAGGTCTGCCGTGGGCGGGGGCGGGTACGGGCCGTACCCGCCCTCCCGGCTCAGTGGCCTTCGGCCGGTACCTTGCCCAGCCGTCCGGCCTGGAAGTCCTCGAAGGCCTGGGCCAGTTCGGCGTGGGTGTTCATGACGAACGGGCCGTAGTGCATCATCGGCTCGCGGATCGGCTGCCCGCCGAGGAGGACGACCTCCAGGTTGGGGCTGCGGGACTCCTGCGTGGCGTCCGCCCGGATGGTGAGCGAGTCGCCGCCGGGCCCGAACACGACGGACTGCCCGGTACGGAACGGGCGCCCGAGCGGGCCCGCGGTACCGCGTCCGGCCAGTCCGTACGCCAGCGCGTTGAAGTCCTGGCGCCACGGGATGGTCACCTCGGCACCCGGGTTGACCGAGACGTGCATCATCGTGATCGGCGTGTGCGTGATCCCCGGCCCCTCGTGACCGTCGACGTCGCCCGCGATCAGCCGCAGCAGCGCGCCGCCGTCCGCCGACGTCAGCAGCTTGACCTGGCCGCCGCCGATGTCCTGGTAGCGCGGCGCCATCATCTTGTCCTTCTTCGGCAGGTTCACCCACAGCTGGAGGCCGTGGAAGAGCCCGCCGGTCATGACCAGGTCCTCCGGCGGCGCCTCGATGTGCAGCAGGCCGGAGCCGGCCGTCATCCACTGGGTGTCGCCGTCGTTGATCACGCCACCGCCGCCGTGCGAGTCGCGGTGCACGAAGCTGCCGTCGATCAGGTACGTGACGGTCTCGAAGCCGCGGTGCGGGTGCCAGGGCGTGCCCTTGGGCTCGCCGGGCGCGTACTCCACCTCGCCCATCTGGTCCATCATGATGAACGGGTCCAGGTACTTGTAGTCGATGCCGGCGAAGGCACGGCGTACCGGGAACCCCTCCCCCTCGAAGCCGCTGGGCGCCGTGGCAACGGCGAGCACGGCCCGCGGACGCGCGTCGGCGGGCGCCGCCACGCGCGGCAAGGTCAGCGGGTTCTCTACGGTCACTGCGGGCATGACGGCCTCCTCGGACGTTCACCGTTCAACTTAGTTGAACCCTGAACAACCTGCAAGGCGCCAACCATTCCCCCCGGGTACCCGAGGGCCGCGAAGCACGCCGGAGCGGCCGGGGAAACCGGCACGTCCGCGCGGGAAAAGAAAACGGCGGCACCCGGTCGGGTGCCGCCGTGACGCCCGGCCGGGCAGACGTCAGCCGTACATCCGGCGCATCGCGAAGTCGACCATCTGTTCCACCGACTTGGCGTCGAAGACCATGCGGTGGTCGCCCTCCATGTCCAGGACGAAGCCGTAGCCGGTGGGGAGCAGGTCGAGGACCTCGGCGCCGGTGATCACGAAGTACTTGGACTCCTTGCCCGCGTACCGGCGCAGCTCCTTGAGCGAGGTGAACATCGGGATGACCGGCTGCTGGGTGTTGTGCAGTGCCAGGAACCCGGGGTTGTCGCCGCGCGGGCAGTAGACCTTGGAGGTGGAGAAGATGCCCTGGAAGTCCTCCGCCGACATCGAGCCGGTGGTGAAGGCCCGCACCGCGTCGGCGAGGGAGGGCGGGGACGGCTCGGGGTAGAGCGGCTGCTCGCCGTAGCCGCCGGGGGCCGGGTGCTGCGGCGGGGGCGCACCGTACTGCTGCTGCCCGGCGCCCGCGTTCTGGTCGTAGCCGTACATGCGGCACAGCGTACTGAGTCGGCGTGGGGCGCACGCGGCTACGTTGTAAGAGCCCAGCCCGTACCACCGACCGAGGCCGCCCTTACATGTCCGACCGTACCCGCACGAAGCCGCGCGTCACCCGTGGCGGCGTGCTGCTCACCCTCGCCGCCGTGCTCGCCGGCGCGCTGTCGCTCTACGCCGCCGCCCTGTTCAAGGATTCGGGTACCGCCTGGTCCCTCACGTACGAGGCCGCCTCCACCAGCGGCGCGCCGGGCACTGCCGAGGTGCGCTATGCCCACGATGTCGGCATGAACCCGGGGAGCGAGCGGCAGGTGGAGAAGGTGGGCGGTACGCGGCTGCCCTGGCACGAGACGACCGTCGTGGACGGCGGCGAGGAGGCGTGGGTGGAGGTGAGGCCCGCGGGGAACGGCACGGCTTCCTGCCGGATTCTGCTGGACGGCGAGCGGGAGGTCGCCTCGGGGCGGTCGCCGGGGCCGGGCAAGCCCGCCGTGTGCCGGGTGACCACCAGCGATACGCAGGGGGAGTGGCCGGAGCGGCCGTGAGCCGCGCCGTAGGGGTCCGCCGGGGCGCTCAGGGACGCTCGTCACAGATGGGCGGTTAGGGGTTGCTTCTTATTACCGACGGGTAGCATCATCGGAGCTACTTGCTGGTATTGCGTTTTGAGGTCCCTCGCTTCCAAGCGCTGGGTCTCCTCCCGAACCTTACGGAGCCGTACCCATGGGCCACTACAAGTCGAATCTCCGCGACATCGAGTTCAACCTCTTCGAGGTGCTCGGGCGCGACAGCGTGTACGGCACCGGACCGTTCGCGGAGATGGACGTCGACACGGCCAAGAGCGTGCTGAGCGAGATCGCCCGGCTCTCCGAGAACGAGCTGGCCGACTCCTTCGCCGACACCGACCGCAACCCGCCGGTCTTCGACCCGGACACCAACACCGCTCCGGTCCCCGACACCTTCAAGAAGAGCTACCAGGCGTACATGGACGCCGAGTGGTGGCGCCTGGGCATCCCGGAGGAGATCGGCGGCACCACCGCGCCGCGCTCCCTGCTGTGGGCCTTCGCCGAGACCATCCTGGGCGCCAACCCGGCGATCTGGATGTACGCCTCGGGCCCGGCCTTCGCGGGCGTGCTCCACGAGGAGGGCACCGAGGAGCAGCACAAGATCGCCCAGCTGATGGTGGACAAGCAGTGGGGCTCCACCATGGTGCTGACCGAGCCCGACGCGGGTTCGGACGTCGGCGCGGGCCGTACCAAGGCCACGCAGCAGGCGGACGGCTCCTGGCACATCGAGGGCGTGAAGCGCTTCATCACCTCCGGTGAGCACGACATGTCCGAGAACATCGTGCACTTCGTGCTGGCCCGCCCCGAGGGCGCGGGTCCCGGCACCAAGGGCCTGTCGCTGTTCATCGTGCCGAAGTACGACTTCGACTGGGAGACCGGCGAGCTGGGCGAGCGCAACGGCGTCTACGCCACCAACGTCGAGCACAAGATGGGCCTGAAGGCGTCCAACACCTGCGAGATGACCTTCGGCGCCAACCACCCGGCCAAGGGCTGGCTGCTGGGCGAGAAGCACGACGGCATCCGCCAGATGTTCAAGATCATCGAGTTCGCGCGGATGATGGTCGGCACGAAGGCCATCGCCACCCTCTCCACCGGCTACCTCAACGCGCTGGAGTACGCCAAGGAGCGCGTGCAGGGCCCGGACCTGGCGGCCTTCACCGACAAGACCGCGCCGCGCGTCACCATCACCCACCACCCCGACGTGCGCCGCTCGCTGATGACGCAGAAGGCGTACGCGGAGGGCATGCGCGCCCTGGTGCTCTACACGGCGACCGTGCAGGACGAGATCCTCGCCAAGGAGGCCGCCGGCGAGGACGCCTCCGCCGCGACCCGCCTGAACGACCTGCTGCTGCCGATCGTCAAGGGCTACGGCTCGGAGAAGTCCTACGAGCAGCTGGCCCAGTCGCTCCAGACCTTCGGCGGGTCCGGGTACCTCCAGGAGTACCCGATCGAGCAGTACATCCGCGACGCCAAGATCGACACCCTGTACGAGGGCACCACCGCCATCCAGGGCCAGGACTTCTTCTTCCGGAAGATCGTCCGCGACCAGGGCCAGGCGCTGACCGCCCTCTCCGAGGAGATCAAGAAGTTCCTCGCGGAGGCCGTCGGCGGCGAGGCGCTGGAGGCGGCCCGCGGCGAGCTGGCCAAGGCCGCCGCCGACCTGGAGGCGATCGTCGGCGCGATGCTGACCGACCTGGCGGCGACCGAGAAGGACGTCAAGTCCATCTACAAGGTCGGCCTGAACACCACCCGTCTGCTGATGGCTTCCGGCGACGTCGTGATCGGCTACCTGCTCCTCAAGGGCGCCGCGGTCGCGAGCGAGAAGCTGGCGGGCGCCTCCAGCAAGGACAAGCCGTTCTACGAGGGCAAGATCGCGGCGGCGAAGTTCTTCGCGCAGAACGTGCTGCCGGGCGTGTCCGTGCAGCGTGGCCTGGCCGAGACCGTCGACCAGTCGCTGATGGAGCTGGACGAGGCCGCCTTCTAGAGGGGTCCCGAGGGACCTGCCGCGCTCTAAGGGCGTTCTAAGGAGCGCCTAAGACGCGTCCTGAAAGGCGCGGTGCGCGGCGGGCTCTCACATCCTTCTCAGACAAGCGCGCCAAGCTGGCGTTGCCCGCCTCCCATCCCCCGGGGAGGCGGGCATCGTCGTACGGGGGCACCGTCTTCCGGGGTCCCGGAAGGCTCAGGGCCCGGCCGGGTTGTCCCCCACCAGTCGCACCAGTCCCGGGAAGCGCGCGTCGAGCTCGTCCCGGCGCAGCATCGCCGCCCGGCTGTTGCCCCGGTCCACCTGCCGGATCAGCCCGGCCTCGCGGAGCACCCGGAAGTGGTGGCTGAGTGTCGACTTCGAGACCGGGAAGCCGAAGGACGCACACGTGCGCGCGGCCCCGTCGGCGTCCCCGGCCAGGGTCCGCACGACCTCGTACCGCAGCGGGTCGGCCAAGGCGGCCAGTACGGTACGCAGCGTCATCTCGGCGGGGGCGGGGTGCCCCTCGGCGTCGGGCATCTCGGCGGCTCCGCGTCGTTCCGTTCCTGCACGGGTTCGCATTCCACCGTACCTGTCGGCCGGCCCCGCATTGCCCCAACAGGCACCGAAGGTGCCCATACCGTGATGCATGCGGATTGCCATACCGGGGAAGGGCACCCGCTAGTCCTTATGCTGAATCCATGAGCCATTCCCCTCGCTTCGACCGCGGCCACACCGACGACCTGATGTCCTTCCTCGCCACGTCCCCGTCGCCGTACCACGCGGTGGCCAACGCGGCCGAGCGGCTGGAGAAGGCGGGCTTCCACCAGGTGGCCGAGACCGATGCCTGGGACGGCGAGAGCGGCGGCAAGTACGTGCTCCGCGGCGGGGCGATCATCGCCTGGTACGTGCCGGAGGGCGCCACAGCGGCCACTCCGTACCGGATTGTCGGCGCGCACACCGACTCTCCCAATTTGCGGGTCAAACCGATTCCGGACACCGGCCACCGCGGCTGGCGGCAGGTCGCCGTGGAGGTCTACGGCGGCACCCTGCTCAACACCTGGCTCGACCGCGACCTCGGCCTCAGCGGCCGCGTCACCCTGCGTGACGGCAGCACCCGGCTCGTCAACGTCGACCGCGCCCTGATGCGGGTGCCGCAGCTCGCCGTCCACCTGGACCGCTCCGTCAACGCCGACGGCCTCAAGCTGGACAAGCAGCGCCACATGACGCCGATCTGGGGCCTCGGCGAGGTGCGCGAGGGCGACCTGATCGCCTTCGTCGAGGACGAACTCGGAGTGGCCGCCGGCGACATACGGGGCTGGGACCTGATGCTGCACAGCGTCGAGGCGCCCGCCTACCTGGGCCGCGACCGCGAGCTGGTCGCGGGCCCCCGGATGGACAACCTCCTGTCCGTGCACGCCGGTACGGCCGCGCTCGCCGCGGTCGCCACCTCGGGCGAGGAGCCGCCGTACATCCCGGTGCTCGCCGCCTTCGACCACGAGGAGAACGGCAGCCAGTCCGACACCGGCGCGGACGGCCCGCTGCTCGGCACGGTGCTGGAACGTTCGGTCTTCGCCCGCGGCGGCTCGTACGAGGACCGCGCCCGCGCCTTCGCCGGCACGGTCTGCCTCTCCTCCGACACCGGCCACGCCCTGCACCCCAACTACACCGAACGCCACGACCCCGGCCACCACCCCCTGCCCAACGGCGGCCCCATCCTCAAGGTCAACGTCAACCAGCGGTACGCCACCGACGGCACGGGCCGGGCCGTCTTCGCCGACGCCTGCGAGCGGGCCGGCGTGCCGTGGCAGTCCTTCGTCTCCAACAACGCGATGCCCTGCGGCACCACCATCGGGCCCATCACCGCCGCCCGGCACGGCATCGCCACCGTGGACATCGGAGTCGCCATCCTGTCGATGCACTCGGCGCGCGAGCTGTGCGGCAGCGAGGACCCGCACCTGCTCGCGAGCGCCCTGACGGCATTCCTGGAGAGCTGAGTTGGACTTCTCCCTGCTGGGCCCGATATCCGTCGCCACCGGCTCCGGTGAGCTGGCGCTCGGGCCCGCCAAACGGCGCAGCGTACTGGCGCTGCTGCTGTTGCAGCCCAACACCACTGTTCCGCTGGAGCAGTTGATCGACTCCCTGTGGGAGGACGAACCACCCGAGCACGCCCGTACGGTCGTCCAGGGCCATGTCTCCCGGCTGCGCGCCACGCTCGCCGGGGGCGGCGCCGAGGCGTACGGCATCGAGCTGGCCACCCACGGCTCCGCTTACCTGCTGCGGCTGCCCGAGGAGCTGATCGACGCCCACCGGTTCGGTGAACTGGTCGCGCTGGCCCGGCCGGAGGCGGCGCCCCGCGACGCGGTGCCGCTGCTGCGCGAGGCGCTCGGCCTGTGGCGCGGCCCCGCCCTCACCGGCACGGTCACCAGCCCGCCGTTCGCCGCCGCCGCGCACGCCCTGGAGGAGCAGCGGCTGACGGCGACCGAGGCGCTCGCACGGGCGCACGGCGCGCTCGGCGAGCACGAACAGGCCGCGGCGATCCTCTACACGGCCGCGGTCAACAACCCGCTGCGCGAGGGCATGGTCGCCGACCTGATGCGGGCGCTGTTCCGCACCGGGCGGCAGTCGGACGCGATGGAGTGGTTCCACCGGACACGGCGGCTGCTCGACGAGGACCTGGGCGTAGGGCCCGGAGCGCGGCTTAAACAGGCGTACGAGGAGATCCTGCGGGCCGAGGAGGCGGGGAACGCCGTGGCGGCCGCCGCCACCCCGGCGGCCGACGGGCCGGCGGGCGCCGCTCCGCGCGCCGCGCGCTCCGGCGCCGAGGTGCCGGACCGCCCCGTGGATCCCCGCGTACCCGCACAGGCGGGCAGCGCGACCGGTGGCCATTCGGGCACTCCCGCCCGTACCAACGGACCGCCTCCCGTGCCCCATCTCCTGCCCAGGCCGCCCGCCCGCTTCCTCGGACGCGAGCAGCAGCTCGCCACGCTGACCACCGTGCCGCAGTCCGCGCTGCCCGGCGAGAGCCCGCTCGCCGTCGTCACCGGCCCGGCCGGCGTCGGCAAGACCGCCTGCGCGGTGCAGTGGGCCCACACGTACGCCGGGGCGTTCCCCGACGGCCAGCTCTTCGCCGACCTGCGCGGCTTCAACGAGGGCGCCGCGGCCGAACCCGTCGAGATCCTGCGCGACTTCCTGCTGGCGCTCGGCACGCCACCGGAGCGCGTACCGACGTCGGCGCAGTCGGCCTCCGCGCTGTTCCGGTCGCTGGTGGCCGGGCGCCGGCTGCTGGTCGTCCTCGACAACGCGGAGAGTTCCGCGCAGGTGCGCCCGCTGCTGCCCGGCGGCCCGCACTGCGCGACGGTCGTCACCAGCCGCAGCCGGCTCGACGGCCTGGTCGCCACCGACTGCGCCCGGCCCGTGGCCCTCCAGGCGCTCGGCGCCGACGAGGGCGTGGCACTGCTCGGCGCGATGCTCGGCGCCGAGCGGGTCGCGGACGACCCGGACGCCGCGCGGGAACTGGTCGCGCTCTGCGACGGCCTGCCGCTGGCCCTGCGCGCCGCCGCCGCGCAGCTGACGGCCCGCCCGCGCTGGCGGCTGGCCCGCCTCGCCGCCGCACTGCGCGACGAACGGCGGCGGCTGGCCCTGCTGTCCGCCGAGGACACCGGGGTCGCGGCGGCCCTCAGGATGTCCGTGGCCCGCCTGTCCGCCGACGACGCGCGCCTGCTGAGCGCGCTCGCCGCCAGCGCCGACGGGCACTTGAACGCGTCCGTCGCGGCGGCGCTGGCCGGGTCCGACCCGCAGCGCATCCAGGACGGTCTGGACCGGCTCACCGAAATGCACCTGGTCGACGAGGAGTCCACCGACGTCTACACGATCAGCACCCTGACCCAGCTGTTCGCACGCGACGAGGGCCCGGCCGACGGCCGTGGCGAGCGCTGAGGACCGGGCACAGCCGGTGGCGACCAGGCCGTACGAGCGCTGAGGGACGAACACAGCCGGTGGCGACCGGACCGTACGAGCGCTGAGGGCCGGGGCGGCCGGAGACACCACTCCGGAAGCCCCGGTTCCCTTTCTCCTCCCGGACTGTTCCCTTCCCGCCCGATACCCCCTACCGTCTGCGCATGATCAAAAGCAGGTGCACCGCCGTGGCCGCCGCCCTCGCCTGTACGGCGTCCCTCGCCGCCGCACAGACCGCCACCGCGCGCCCCGCCGCCTGGCAGCAGGTCGGCGACGGCATCACCTCCGGCATCAGCGGCATCGCCGTGGCACCGGGCTCCCGGGCAGGCGCCACCGACGTCCTGGTCGTCCGCGACAACAAGCGCGACGGGGAGAACCGCCTCGCGACGATACGGCTGCGTACCGACGCAAAGCCCGAGGTACGACCGCTGGCCTGGCAGGGCGGCGAACCCCCCGCCGACCTGGAGGCACTCGACTCCATACCCGGACGCCCCGGCGAGTACGTCGCCCTGACCAGCTCCGGCAAGGGCTACCACCTGCGCACGACAGGCTCGGACACAGCCCGGGTCCTCGGCACCTTCACCGTCCCCGGCGCCACCAAGAACGACAACTACGAGGGCTTCGCGCTCACCTCCCGCGCGCACCGCCTCGTCGCCGTCTGGGCCGACCGGGGCGAGAACGACCGCCCCGGCACCCTGCACGCCGCCACGCTGGACCTCGGCCGCCACACCTTCTCCGCGCCGGTCACCGCCCCGTTCCACGCGCCGTACCCCGCCACGAACGTCCGGCACATCAGCGACGTCAAGGCGGCACCGTCCGGCGCGCTCACCGTCTCCTCGGCCTCGGACACCGGCGACGACGGCCCCTTCGACTCCGCCGTCTACGATGCGGGCAAGGTGACGGTCGACCGCAACGGCGCGGTACGGCTGTCCGTGCGCCGGTCCCCCGCGCCCGTAGCCCGCTACACCGGCCACAAGATCGAAGCGCTCGCCTGCCTCCCGCACTCCCGCGAGGGCGTACTCGGCACCGACGACGAGAACGCCGGCGGCGCGATCCGCACCGTCTCCGGCACACTGTGCCGATTCCGTTAGGGAAGCGTTAGCCGAGCGGCAGCCGGGCACGTCAGGGTGTCAATGCACCCTGCAGAGACACCGCAGCGACCCCGGGAGACCCCATGCCGCACCACACCGTTACGGAGGCCGCCACCGCCCGCCGCGACCACAGCCGTGACGGCGGCGGTCCCCGCGGCACGCGCCACGACCGGTCCCGCGTGCTGCGAGCCGCAGCCGCCGGGCTCACGGCGGTGGCCGCGTTCGGCCTCCTCACCGCCTGCGGCGGCCAGCAAGCGCTCAAAACCAACGACTCCAGGCCCTTCCATCCCTTCGGCAAGGACTCCGGCGGTTCGGACGAGCCACTGGGCACGGGCATGCCCAGCGGCGCCCGTACCGACCGGGCGGCCAGCGGCAGCCACCCGTCCTGCGACCCCGGCAAGGTGACGCTCGCCGCCAAACCGCTCCCCCAGCCGCCCGGCCGCCTCCTGCTCCAGGTCACCAACACCTCCCCCGCCGTGTGCGACCTGCACGGCTTCCCCCGGCTGCGGACGGGCGACTCGGACTCGGCCGTCACCCCGTACGCCAAGCAGCAGGCACCCCGCGCGCCGCTCACCCTCGCCCCCGGCGCCACCGCGTACGCGACCCTCAGCCTGTCCACCACCGGCACCGGCCGCGAGGCGCGCTCCCTGTCCGTCGGCTTCACCGACCGCGAAGGCCACGGCGTCCCCGGCCCCCGCGCGCACGTACGGCTGCCCGGCGGCTACCACCTCGGCGACGGCGCCCGCACCACCTACTGGCAGCACGACCCGGGCCGCGCGCTCCGCCCCTGACCACCCGCTGCCGCCCCACCGCGCCCCGCCGCCGATGACACGCGATTGGCGCCTCCGCCCCCGGGTACCCGGTCAACGACCGGCCCGGAACATCCAATTGCGTACGGAGGCAGAACCATGGGCATCGGATGGTGCATCGGTCTACTCGCGGTGGGGGGCATCCTGACCTTCGCGGTGGACTGGCACATGGCCGGAGTCAACGTCCACCTGGTCGGCCTGATCCTCATGGCCGTGGGCGTCATCGGCATCGCGGCCTACGTCAGCATCTTCAAGCGCCGCCGCATGCAGCCGCCGAGCCCCGCGGCCCCGGTGGTCGAGGAGACCCACCGCATGCACTACGACGACTGACGCCCGGCGGCTGGCGCCTGGCACCTCGCAAATAACCCGTCGACAACCCCCTGGCCGCTTGTGCATCGTGATGGGCATGCGACAGGACGAACTCTGGGACGTGGCCACCGCCTTGAGCTACGACACGCCCGGTACGGGCATGTTCGCACCGGAGGTGCTGGACCCGGCCGTGGACCGCCTCGCGGAACTCGCGGGCGGAGGCCGCGCGCTCGAATTCGCCATCGGCACCGGCCGCGTGGCCGTACCGCTCGCGGAACGCGGGGTTCCGGTCACCGGCATCGAGCTGTCACAGCCGATGCTCGACCAACTGCGTACGAAGGCGGACGAGACGACGATCCCCGTCACCGTCGGCGACATGGCAACCGCAACCGCCGGCCTGCCCGGCTCTTTCCAACTCGTCTACCTCGTCTTCAACACCATCTCCAACCTGCTCACCCAGGCCGAACAGGTCACCTGCTTCCGCAACGCCGCCCGCCACCTGGCTCCGGGCGGCCGGTTCGTCATCGAGCTGGGGGTTCCCGCGCTGAGAAAGCTCCCGCCCGGCCAACAGGCCACGGTCTGGAAGACCGACACCGACTACATCGGCCTGGACACCTACGACCCCCTCATCCAACACCTCGTCTCCCACCACTTCCGCTACACCGAAGACGGCCAGGCCCGCCTGGCCCGCAGCCCACACCGCTACATCTGGCCCGCCGAACTCGACCTCATGGCCCAACTGGCCGGCTTCGAACTGGAAACCAGACACGCCGACTGGCGGGGCAGCGAGTTCACCGCCGAGTCCGGCTCGCACGTATCCGTGTACCGGCTGCCCGTCGGCGCGTAGTGCATGGGGCACCTCCATGCGGGGCGCGAAGGGGTACGGGACGTACGTGCCGTACGGATCGACACCGAACGAAGTGACGCTGCGGTGACCGGCGGCCGTTCGAAGGGCTGGTGGGACGAGTACCGGGGCAAGATCCCACCGGACTTCCTGGACGTCGCGGAGTTCGAGCACCATGCGACGAGCTTGCGGACGCTGCAAACGGTGCACATCCCCGGCCTGTTCCAGACCGAGGACCACGCCCGGGCGCTGTTCGACCTCTTCATCTTTTTTCGACCCACCGACCCACCTTGGCAACTTTCGGCGCCGTCTGGACGTGGTCGAACAGGTGGCGTTGAATTCGAAGAAGTCGCGGGACCTCATCCTCGATATCATCAAGCAGATTTGAGAGGTATCGCCTTGGCCCAGGTCCAGTGGCTCAAGTCCTCGTTCTCCGAATCTTCCGGCAACGCCTGCATAGAGATCACCATCATGGACACAGCCGTGGCACTCCGTGAATGCGACGACATCACTCGCACCATCACGCCCGGGCCCCATGCGTTCCGCGACCTTCTCGTGCGCATAAAAGCCAACTTGGTCGGCGATACGCGTCACTGAGGACACGTACAGGCGGCGTGTGGAGATCTGGTGCCGAATGGGACGGCACTGGCGTCCCGCGCTCCACTCGCTATGGTGGCTCTGCCATGACACCGCCACACGCACCACCGCCGCACTCGTCGTACCGATCGCAGTGACATCACTGGGGGACCCCATGACCGCACGCCGCTCCCGCCACTCCACCGCATATGCGGCGCTGGCCGTCGCGATGGCCGGATCGCTCGCTCTGACCGGATGCTCCGGGAATTCGAAGAGCAGCAAAACTTCGAAGAAGTCGTCGTCGGAGTCGTCGTCCAAGAGCAAGAAAAAGAAGATCATCGGCGGTGGCGCGGCAGCGGGTGCGGGCGCCGGTGCGGTGGCCGGTTCGCGTGGTGCGCGGGCGTGCGGCCCGGGGATGTTCCGCTTCGACATCTATTCGCACACGCCGAACGACCATGTCGTGATCAAGGCCGTCAACACCAGCAGCACCCGCTCCTGCCTGGTCTACAACCACCCGCTGGTCCGTTTCGGCAGCGCGAAGGACCCGCTGCCGCTGCTGAAGGGCAGCAACGCGGTCGGTGGCGACGTGGAGACCGTGGCTCCCAAGGGCACGATCTGGGCGAGCATTCCGACCGGCAACGCCGCCCAGAAGGGCAGCGGTCCCAAGAAAACGTACGCGACGATCGAGTTCAGCGGCAGCGACCTGAACGGCGCCCCGAAGGGCCCACCGCAGCGCGTCGCCTTCCCGACCGCGCCGCTCGCCGTCGGCGCCACGCAGGTCACCTACTGGCACAAGACGCTCAACCGGGCGGAGAGCTTCACGAAGCCGAAGGGGTAAGGGAAGCGGGCCGAGATCAGGGGCGTCCCTCGGCGGGGCGCCCCGAGCCCCGGCCCCCGTTACTCGCCGCCCGCCTCGTCCATGCCCGCCAGCACCAGCGCCAGCCGGTCCGTGCCGCCGTCCACGACCCGCACCGGCACGCCCCAGTCCTGCTGGTGCACATGGCAGGCCGGGTACTCGATCGCCGGGTCGTCGTCGCAGGAAGCCGCCATGGCGGAGACGTGCAGTACGCCCTCCGTCACGCCGTCCGCGAGGACGAGATCGCGGTTGAGGTCGGTGTCCGCGCCGTCGCCGGAGGCCAGCAGTTCGGGCGGGGTCGAGCTGACCAGGAGGCGTGTGGACGGGCCGTACCGGAGGTCCAGCTTCTGGCCGGCGGGGGCCTGGAAGATGACGTCCAGGCGGAGCTTGCCGGGGCCGACCTCGGTCGCCGCGCGCTGCGTGCGGTGCGCGACGGACTCGACCCGTACGGCCTCCTCGGGCAGCCGCAGCCGGGTCAGCCGGTGGCGCGCCGACTCGATCACGACGATGTCCGGGTCGCCGGACCCCTCGCCGCCGACGAGCACCGCGTCCGAGGGCTCGCGCAGGTCGGTGGCGAGCGTGGTGACCTGGCCGGTCTCCGGGTCGTAGCGGCGCAGCGCGTGGTTGTACGTGTCGGAGACGGCGACCGAGCCGTCGGGCAGCGCGGTGACGCCCAGCGGGTGCTGGAGCAGTGCCTGCTCCGCGTCGCCGTCGCGGTGGCCGAAGTCGAAGAGGCCGGTGCCGACCGCGGTGTGGACGACGAGGCCGGTGTCCAGCCAGCGGACGGCGCTGGTCTCGGAGTCCGCGATCCACAGCCGGTCGCCGGCCGCCGCCAGGCCGGACGGCTGCGCGAACCACGCCTCCGCCGCCGGGCCGTCCACCAGTCCCTCGTTCGTCGTGCCGGCGGCCGCCTCGACCGTCTCCGTGGCCGGGTCGTACGTCCACAGCTGGTGCACGCCCGCCATCGCGATCCACAGCCGGTCCTGCCACCAGGCCACGTCCCACGGCGAGGACAGGTCGACGTCGAGGGCGGGGCCCGAGGTCGCCGAGCCCTGCCACCACTGCTTGCCGGTCCCGGCCACGGTCGCGATCTCGCCGGTCTGCGGGTCGAACGTGCGGATGGCGTGGTTGACGGTGTCGGCGACGGCGACCTTGCCGTCCGGGAGCAGCGCCAGGCCCTGCGGCTCGTTGAAGGAGTCAGGGCCGAGGCCGCGCTCGCCGCTGCCGATCCGGCGCAGTACGGTCTCGCCGTCCGCGGCCAGCTCCACGAGCTGGTGCCGGGTGGTGTCGGAGACCAGGAAGGTGCCCTCGGGCAGGCGCAGCGCCTTGCCGGGGAAGCGCAGGTCGGTGGCGACCGGCTCCGGCGGCACGTACGGGCCGTCGCCGCGCCGCAGCGTGCCCTTCGCCTCGTGTTCGGCCTCCAGCTCCGCCACCAGCGTCTCGATGGCGTGCGCGTGCCCCTCGCCGGCGTGCTGGGCGACGACATAGCCCTCGGGGTCGATGACGACGAGTGTCGGCCAGGCGCGGACCGCGTACTGCTTCCAGGTGGCCAGCTCCGGGTCGTCCAGTACCGGGTGCTCGACCTCGTAGCGCTCGACGGCGTCGACGACGGCCTGGTGCTCGGCCTCGTGGACGAACTTCGGCGAGTGCACCCCGATGATCACCACGGTGTCCCGGTGCCGCTCCTCCAGCTCCCGCAGCTCGTCCAGGACGTGCAGGCAGTTCACGCAGCAGAACGTCCAGAAATCCAGGATGACGATGCGTCCTCGCAGGTCGGCGAGGGTGTAGTCCTGGCCGCCCGTGTTCAGCCAACCGCCCTTGCCGATCAGCTCGGGGGCGCGGACACGGGTGCGGCGCGGGGTGTTCGGTGCGGCGGCGGCGTCAGTCATGGTTCAAGAGTGCCACTTGGGCATGAACGTGCGATCACGGGAGTACGGCGGGTGACACGGGCTCCCGGGTGCCGGCTCCGGCCGCGTACGCCGTCACGCGTACGCCGTCACGACCAGCCGACGGCCAGGTCCGTGCCGTGATCCGCGCTTATGTGGAGCTTGATCAGCACCCGGGCGTCCGTTTCGGCGCTGCGGTCGTGGTCGCGCACAGCCCGGCGGCGCGCCGCGTCCAACCGGGCGCACCGTCCGCATCCCGCCTCCGGCGTGAACCGCCGTTTCGTCACCGCGTCTGCCATGGGGTCATCGTCCGCGCGCCGCGGCCCGGGGTGGCGAAGGACCCGCGCAGGAGCGGCGCAAGGTCACCTGGCTGCGGCGTGTCCCGGGGCCGGAAACGGCGCTTCGCCGTGCGGCAGCCGGGAACATGGGAGCCATGAAATTCCTCGTGCACGACCGGATCTTCGGCATCGGAGACGACTACTGGATCGACGACGAGCACGGCCGGCACGTGTATCTCGTCGACGGCAAGGCCCTGCGGCTGCGCGAGACCTTCGAGCTCAAGGACACCGAGCGGCGCGTACTGGTCACCATCCGCAAGAAGTGGCTCGCCCTGCGCGACACGATGACCATCGAGCGCGACGACCGACCGCTGGCCACCATCCGGCGCAAGCGGCTGTCGCTGCTGCGCAACCACTACCGCGTGGAGCTGGTGGACGGCACCGAGCTGGACGTCAGCGGCAAAATCCTGGACCGCGAGTTCGCCGTCGAGTACGACGGCGAACTGCTGGCGGACATCTCGCGCCGGTGGCTGTCCGTGCGGGACACCTACGCGGTGCACGTGGTGCGGGAGGACGCCGACCCGTCGCTGCTCATCGCCGTGGCGGTGAGCGTGATCCGGCTCGCGGAGCGGGAAAGGGGGGAGGACTGAGCGCGGCGTCCCGCACGCCGTTACGGAACGTCCAGGCCCAGCACCCGGTCGCGCAGGGCCGGGAAGTCCGCGCGGGTCTTGCTCACCTTGGCCGGATCCAGCTCCACGGTCAGCACCTCCTCGTACGGCCCCGCCTCCGCCAGGACCTCGCCCCACGGGTCGACGACGACGCTGTGGCCCGCCTGCTCGACGCCGCCGTTCGTGCCCGCGGTGCCGCAGGCCAGGACGTAGCTCTGGTTCTCCACCGCGCGGGCGCGGGCCAGCAGGGACCAGTGCGCGCGGCGGCGGGCCGGCCAGCCCGCCGGGATGACGAGCGTCTGCGCGCCCGCGTCCACCAACTGCCGGAACAGCTCGGGGAAGCGCAGGTCGTAGCAGGTCGCCAGGCCCAGCGTGGTCTCGGGCAGCGGCACGGTGGCCAGCTTCTCGCCCGCTCCCAGCAGGACCGCCTCGCCCTTGTCGAAGCCGAAGCGGTGGATCTTCCGGTAGGAGCCGGCGAGCTGCCCGTCCGGGGCGAAGACCAGCGAGGTGTTGTAGAGCGTGCCGTCGGCGGCGCGTTCGACGAAGGAGCCGGCGTGCAGCCAGACCCCGGCGTTCCGGGCGGCCTGCGACATCGCCTGGTGCGTGGGCCCTTCGAACGGCTCCGCCTCGTCGGCGAACGACTCGAACGCGAAGGCGCCCACGGGCCACAGCTCGGGCAGCACCACCAGATCGCTGTCCGCCCGCTCGCGCACCAGCGAAGCAGCGCGCTGCCGCCGCGAATTGACTGGTTCTTCCGTGTCCACATCCATCTGGATCAGTGAAGCGCGCACAGTACCACCGCCTAAGCATTCGAGCCGGTACGCCGTCAAAAATCGACCTACGATGGTCACCCGAAAGCACTGCCGGGGTGCCCGTGCGCAGCGTAACTTAACTGCACAGACAGCAGCCCGCGTACGAACCGTCCGAGGGGTCCCGTGACCGTCCATCCCAGCCTGCAGCCCTACATCGACGCCTGGACGCACTCCATCGAAGCGATATCCGAGCTGGTCACACCACTCGTCGAAGGGGAGTGGAACAGGCCGACGGACCTCCCGGGGTGGTCCGTCCGCGACATCGTGTCGCACATCATCGGCCTGGAGAGCGAGATGCTCGGCGACCCCAGGCCCATCCATTCGCTGCCGCGCGACCTCTACCATGTGCGCACCGAATTCGCCCGCCGCATGGAACTCCAGGTGGACGTACGGCGGCACCACACAGGGCCCGAGATGACCGCCGAGCTGGAGTACATGGTCATCCGCCGGGCGCGGTCGCTGCGCAACGAGACCCGTGACCCCGAGACGGTGCTGCGTACCCCGCTCGGCGAGGAGCGCACGCTCGCGTACGCCCTGCGGCAGCGGGCGTTCGACGTCTGGGTCCACGAACAGGACCTGCGGCACGCGCTGAACGCCCCCGGCAACCTCGACTCCCCCGGCGCGCAGCTCACCCGCGACCTGCTGCTGCTCGCGCTGCCGAAGGTGGTCGCCAAGGACGCGGGCGCGCCCGCCGATTCGGCCGTCGTCTTCGACGTCAGCGGCCCGCTGGAGTTCATGCGGACGGTGCGGGTGGACGCCCACGGCAACGGCACGGTGGACGCGAGCGTCTCGCTCGGCCCGGCCGTGACGTTCTCGATGGACTGGGAGACGTTCTGGCGGCTGGCCTGCGGCCGGGTGCGGCCGGCCGCCGTCGCCGAGCAGGTGAAGATCGACGGCGACCGGGCGCTGGCCGAGGCGGTCCTCGCACACTTCGCGATCACGCCGTAGGGCCCGCGCCGCACGTCCGCCGGGACCCGCCCCCGCCCGGTCCCTCACACCGGTACGTGCACCGCCTCGACCCGGCTGGTCACCAGCCGCTCCCGCTCCCTGCGGTGCGCCTGCCCGCGCAGCCGCAGGATCTGTGCCACGCCCAGCGCCTCCAGGACGAAGACGGAGACGAACGCGATCCGGTAGTTGTCGCCGGTGGCGTCCAGCAGGACGCCGATCGCCAGCAGCGTCGTCATCGAAGCGGTGAAGCCGCCCATGTTGACGATGCCGGAGGCGGTGCCCTGGCGCTCCGGCGGGTTGGCCGGGCGGGCGAAGTCGAAGCCGATCATCGAGGCGGGGCCGCAGGCGCCGAGCACGGCGCACAGGACGATCAGCAGCCATACGGGCGCGTGGTCGGCCGGCCAGGCCAGCGTGACCGCCCACAGCAGTGCGGTGGCGGCGACGGTGCCGAGCGCCAGCGGCGCGCGGGCGGCGTGGTGGCGGGCGATGACCTGCCCGTACACGAGGCCGACGGCCATGTTCGACAGGACGACGAGGGTGAGCAGTTCGCCCGCCTCACCGCGCGTCAGGCCCTGGGCTTCGACGAGGAACGGCAGGCCCCACAGCAGCAGGAAGACCATCGCCGGGAACTGGGTGGTGAAGTGCACCCACATGCCCAGCCGGGTGCCCGGCTCGCGCCAGGCGTCGGCTATTTGACGGCGGACGAAGGCGGCACCGGTGTGTGTGGCGGGCGCCGGGGCGGGCTCGTAACCCTCCGGGTGGTCCTTGAGGAAGGCCAGCACCAGGGCGAGGACGGCGATGCCGCCGAGCGCGCTGGCCGCGAAGGTCGGCGTCCAGCCGAAGGTGTGCAGGAGGCGGGCCAGGACGAGAGTCGAGACGAGGTTGCCCGCCATGCCGATGAGGGCGGCGATCTGGGCTATCAGCGGGCCCCGGCGGGCCGGGAACCAGCGCGCGCCCAGCCGCAGCACGCTGATGAACGTCAGCGCGTCACCGCAGCCGAGCAGGGCCCGCGAGCCCAGCGCCATGGCGTACGACTGCGACAGCGCGAAGCCGAACTGGCCGACGGTGTACAGCACGACGCCCAGGATCAGCACCTTCTTGGTGCCGAGCCGGTCGACCATCAGGCCGACGGGTATCTGCATGCCCGCGTAAACGAGCAGCTGGAGGATGGAGAAGGTGGAGAGCGCGGAGGCGTTGATGTGGAAACGTTCCGCCGCGTCCAGGCCCGCCACGCCCAGGCTCGTACGGTAGGTGATCGCCACGAAGTAGACGGCGACGCCGATGCCCCAGACGGCCATGGCTCTGCGGCCGCCGGGCGGGTCGCCGGGCAGCAGGGCGCCCCGGCCCGCTGACCCGCCGCCCAGGTCCCGCCCTCCGGTCCCGCCGTTCACGTCCCGCCCTCCGGACCCGCCGCTCATCGGACGTCTCCCTGTGCCAGGTTCCGCACCCAGCTGACGTGCCGGTGCACGGCGTCGGTGGCCGCCGCCGCGTCCCCGGCGCGCAGCGCTTCCAGGATCTCGCCGTGTTCCGCGATGTTCTTCGCGATCCGGTCCGGGTTGGCGTGCATCACGGCGACGCCCATCCGCAGCTGCCGGTCCCGCAGCTGCTCGTACAGCCGGTCCAGGATCTGGTTGCCCGCGCTGCGCACGATCGCCGCGTGGAAGCAGCGGTCGGCGACGGACACGGCGGCGAGGTCGCCGGCCGCGGCCAGCTCCTTCATCTTCGCGAGCTGCTCCTCCAACTCGGCGAGGAGCGCCGGGCCGGCCGGCACGGCCTTGCGCGCCGCGTGCTCCTCGACCAGCAGCCGGGTCTCCACGACGTCCGCGATCTCCTGGGCGGAGACCGGCAGGACCATGGCGCCCTTCTTCGGGTAGAGCTTCATCAGCCCCTCGACCTCAAGGCGCAGCAGGGCCTCCCGCACGGGCGTGCGCGACACGCCGACGGCCTCGGCCAGCTCGCCTTCGGTGAGCAGCATGCCGCCTTCGTAGCGCCGCTCCAGTACGGCTTGCTTGACGTAGGCGTAGACGCGCTCGGCGGCGGGCGGGGTCTTGGCGGGCGTCGTCGTGGTGGCGGCGCCGGTGGCGGCTGTGGTGCGTGGTGAGTCCGGGGCAGAGGTGACCGGAGCGGCTGCTGATGGCATGTGCACAGCATAGATACAACACGTATGCGTCAGTCAGGGCGGTCCGGGATGCGGACGGGAGCGGGGTGGGGCGCATGGGGCGCGAGGTGGGGGCGCGGGGTGGGGCGCGGGCTGCTGTCGCCCCCGGCCCGGCGCCCCCGGATCCGGTGTCTTCCGGGCCCGGTGCCCCCGGCCGCTCAGTGCTGGTGGGCCGACAGCTCCTCGGTGCGGTCCAGCGCGTACGCCCAGATCAGGTGCCGTACGCGCGGCGCGCTGCCCGGCTTGATCAGGCTGCGGGCCCGCGCTTCGAGCTCTTGGTCCTCCTTGGTCCCGCGCTCCAGGTGCTGGCGCAGGTGCTCCCGCTCGGAGACGACGGTGAACGTCTCCAGGAAGACCGTCGGATCGTCCATGTCCTCGAACAGGCCCCACAGGGTCGCCCCGGTCCGCCGCCTGGCCTGGCCGACCGGCCGCATGGCCCGGATGAACGCCTCCGCATCGGCCCGGTCCACCCGCCACTCGACGATGACCAGCACCGGGCCGATGTTGCGGCCCGGCGTCTGCATGCTCTCCGCCTCGGGCCAGTGCTGCACGTGCTCCATGTCGATCCGGCCCGCCGGCATCGGCATCAGCCGCGTGCCCACGGCCGTCGCCAGGACCAGCCCGATACCCGCGATCACGAACGCGGCCTGTACGCCGAACCAGTCGGCCACCAGGCCCCAGCCCACCCCGCCCAGCGCCTGGCCGCCCATGAAGACCAGCTGGTAGTAGGCGAGCGCGCGGGTGCGTGCCCAGACGGGCAGCAGGATCTGCGCCGAGGCCGACAGGGTCGACAGCACCGCCACCCAGGCCAGGCCCGAGACGATCAGCGCGGCCGCCGCGACGACCGGCGACGACACCAGGCCGATCACGGCCATGGTGGCCGCGTACAGCACCATGGCGACGCTCACCAGGCCGTTCGTCGTCGTACGGGACCGGATCGCCGGCAGCGCGAGGGCTCCCGCCACGGCGCCCACGCCGACACAGCCCAGCAGCAGTCCGTAACCCCCGGCGCTCATCCCCAGCGGACCGCGGGCGATCGCCGGGAGCAGCGCCCACAGCCCGCCCGCGAAGAGCATGAACAGCCCCGAGCGGCCGAGGACCGCCCCGAACTGGGGCGCCCTGCGTACGTAACGGGCGCCCGCGCGGATCGCGCCGCGCACGTGCTCCGAGCCCAGCGGCCGGTGCGTGGCGGGCCGCCGCCACGCGTAGAGCACGATCATGACGCCCAGGAAGGACAGCGCGTTGATCCCGAAGGTGGCGGCGGGGCCGGCGGCGGAGATGAGCAGGCCGCCGATGGCCGGGCCCGCGGCCCGCGCGACGTTGCCGTTGGCACTGTTGAGCAGCGCCGCCTGGTGGATCTCGTCCTTGCTGACCAGCTCGGGCTGGATGGCCTGGAAGGAGGAGATGCAGAATGCCTCGCCGACACCCATCAGCGCGGTCAGGCCGAGCAGCAGGGCCGGGGTCACCGCGTCGGCGCCCGTGACCAGGGCGAGGCCGGCCGCGCCGAGGAACATCAGCAGCTGGCCGCCGAGGAGCAGGCGCCGCTGGTCGAGGATGTCGCCCAGCGCGCCGGCGGGCACCACCAGCGCGAAGACCGGCAGGGTGGTGGCCGTCTGGACGAGGGCCACCTCCAGCGCTCCGCCGCCGAGGTCGCCCATCAGCCACTGGGCGCCGACCGTCTGCATCCAGGTGCCCATGTTGGCCGCGAGCTGGGCGGTCCACAGGGCACGGAACATCCGGCGGCGCATCGGGGCCCACGCCGACGGTTCCGGAAGAGCCGCCTCCGGGGGAGTTTCGTCCGCAGGCGGCTCGTCCAGCGTGGGTGGCTGATTCACCGGAACGCTCTCCTCGCCGTGGCAACCGACCGCTGTGTCCCTGTGTCCGTACCCACAACGGCCACATATGTCCCGAGATTCACCGGTCTGGGAGAGGGGTGGGGGGAGAGGGCCGGGGTCAGGAGCGGGGGCGTACCGCCCACTACCGGGCCCGCTGCCGGGCCTGTCATGCCTCCATACGGGGATCGGCCCGGCGGCTCGCGCCGCTGTGGACGGCCGAGGGAGGCAGCCGGGTGCCGACGCTGCGGTACCGGACCGGCAGGTCGTGCATCTGCTCGGGGCTGAGGCAGTTCTTGCCGTCGATGACCAGGCGCGGTTCGTCGAGCAGGGCGGCCAGCCCCCGCCAGTCCGCCTCGATCGCCTGCGGCCATTCGGTCAGCACGACGGCGGCGTGCGCCCCCTCGACCGCGTCGGGCAGGCTCGCGGCCGCGCGGGCGCCGGGGAAGAGTCCCGCGGTGGTGCCGGTGTCGGTGCCGGGGTCCCACACCCGGACCCGGGCCCCCTGGCCGAGCAGCGCGGGGACCACCGTACGACTGGGGGCGGCGCGCAGGTCGTCGCTCCAGGGTTCGTACCGCACGCCGAGCACGGCGATCTCCGCGTCGGCCAGGCCGTCGGCCAGGTCGTCGCCCGGCCCGTCCCCGAGCCCGGCGCCCAGTTCGGTGCGCAGGATCTGGATGGCCAGCCCGGCCTGCGCGTCGTTGACGGCGATGGTGGCGCGCAGCAACGGCGTCGCCAGGCCCTCGGTGCCCGCCCAGTGGGCCAGCGCGTTGGTGTCCTTGGGCAGGCAGGAGTCGCCGTACCCCAGGCCCGGCTGGAGGAAGGCGTGGCCGATACGGGGGTCGAAGCCGACGCCCTGCATCACGTGGTCGATGTCGATGTCGGGGCCGCAGCACATCCCGGCCACCTCGTTCGCGAAGCTGATCTTCGTGGCGAGGAAGGCGTTGCTCGCGTACTTGATCATCTCGGCGCCGGAGGGCGTGGTCGCCACCCAGGGCGCCGACACGCCCGCGTACAGCTCCCGCAGCGCCTCCAGCCCGCTCTCGCTCCACGTGCCGGCCACGATCCTGGCGGGCACGGCCCAGTCCTCCAGCGCGCTGCCCTGGTTGAGGAACTCCGGGTTGTACGCGAAGCGTTCGCGCAGCCCGGGGTGCGTCTCGGCGAGCATGGCGCTGGTGCCCGGCGGCACGGTGGATTTCAGCACCACGCACGGCGCGGGCAGCAACCGCAGGACCTCCTCCAACACGGCGTCCACCTGCGTCAGATCGGCCGACCCGTCGGCCGACGGCGGCGTGCCGACGGTGACGAGCACGATGTCGAACGGCGTCCGCCGGTGGCTTTCCGTGACGGAGTCGGTGAAGCGGAGCCTGCCGGTGGCTCCGGCGGCCGTCAGCTGCTCCGGCAGCCCCGGCTCGAACACCGGCGCCCGGCCCTCACGCAGCGCGCGCAACCGGTCCGGATCCTGTTCTATTCCGGTGACCTGATGACCCTGGTGGGTAAGGGCGACCGCTCCGGTCAAGCCCACGTATCCCTGTCCTATGACCGCGACTCGCATCACCAATCAGCCCCTTCGGTCCTGCTGATGTGATGAGCCCGTTACGGGGTTCGCCCCGTTACGAGGCAATTGAACCAAGTCTGCGCGGCACGGTCCGCGGGCGCAGCCGGAGACACCCTCCCCTAGCTCGCCGACGCTGCCCGACCTGCCGATAGACAGTGTCTACGCCACTGGTAGACACTGTCTACGTCTCCTGGTAGACAGTGTCTATGCATCGACAGGACGAGCCGCAGCAAGCAGAAGAGAGCCTCCGCCACCGACTGGTGACCGCCGGAGCCGAACTCGTCGCGAGCGAAGGCGTACAGGCGCTGACCCTCCGTGAGATCGCCCGCCGCGCAGGCGTGTCGCACGGCGCCCCGCGCCGCTACTTCCCGACCCACCTCTCCCTGCTGTCCGCCATCGCCCGGCAGGGATTCGCCGACCTTTCGGACCGGGCCGCCGAAGCGGTCGCCGACGCCTCTGACGCACGCGCCGCCCTACAGGCCCTGTCCCGCACCTACCTCGGCTTCGCCCGCACCCACCCCGGCATGTTCGAGCTGATGTTCCGCCACGACCTGCTGGAGAGCGGCCACCTCGGCCTGAGGGAGACGAGCCTGCCGCTCTTCGGCACCCTCGTGGACCTGATCGCCCAGGTGAGGCCCCGCCCCGCCGCCGAGCCCGCGGTCGTCGCGGGAGCACTGTGGGCGAATCTGCACGGCATCGCCCAACTGAGGGCCTGGGGCAGCCTCCAGCTCGCTACGGGAGTCGACGACGCCGAACCGCTGCTGCGCGCCGCGCTCGACGCGCACCTGGGCCCGGAGCCCCGGTGAGTACGCGCCGGCTCCAGCGCCGCACACTCGTCAGCAGCATCACCGGAGCGGTGATCGTCGCCCTGGACGGCACCGTGCTGACCGTCGCGCAACCCACCGTCCAAGAGGACCTGGACGCCACGTTCGTACAGGTCCAGTGGGCGGGCACGGGCTACCTGATCGCCGTGGCCAGCCTCCTCGTCTTCGCGGGCCGCCTCGGCGACCGCTACGGCCACCGGCGGACCTTCGCCCTGGGCGTGCTCGGCTTCGCCGCCACGTCGGCGGGCATCGGCCTGGCGCCCGACATCCGCTGGGTCATCGGACTCCGCGTAGCACAGGGGGCGTTCGGCGCCCTCCTGCAACCGGCCACCCTCGGCATGCTGCGCGCCGTCTACCCGCGCGACCGGCTCGGAACGCCCATCGCGCTGCGCACCAGCGCCATCGGACTGGCGGTCGCGGCCGGCCCGGTGCTCGGCGGCGCACTCGCCGCCCACCTGGGCTGGCGCGCGGTCTTCTTCCTCAACGTCGCCCCCGCGCTGGCCGCGTGCGCACTGGCACTCGCCGTACGGATACCGGCGCCGCACGACCCGCCGCCCGCCGTACGGCTCGACCTGCCCGGCGCCTGCCTGTTCGCGGTGGCCCTGAGCGGCCTGGTCAACACCCTCGTCGGGGTGCCGGAGGGCGGCTGGACGCCGGTCACCGTGCTCGGCCTGGCCGCCGCCGTGGCGGCCGGCGCCGCCTTCGTACGCCACGAGCGACGCACCGCGAGCCCGCTGATCCCACCGGACGTGCTCCGCTCCCCGGTCGTCGCCCCGGCCCTCGGCATCCTGGTCACCGTGTCGGCGGCCCTGTTCGGCGCGCTGTTCCTCGGCACGTACTACCTCCAGGGCGTGCTGGCGCTCGACCCGTTCCGCAGCGGCCTGGAAACCCTGCCGCTGGCCGCGATGATGATCCTCTGCGCCCCGGCCTCGGCCGCCCTGACGCGCCGCCTCGGCACCCGCCGTACGACCGCGACCGGCGCGGCCCTGGTCGCCCTCGGCGTCCTCCTGATGTCCCGCCTCGACGAGACATCCGGCGCCGTGGCCGTCGGCGGCTGCTTCCTCCTCCTCGGCGCCGGGTTCGGCACCGTGATGGTCACCGCGACGGCCGCGATCGTGCACCAGGCGTCCGTACACACCGCCGGGGTCGCCGGCGGCCTCCAGCAGACCGCGCTGAACATCGGCCCGACGCTGGGCGTCGCCGCGGCGACCATGCTGATGACGGCGTGCACCGGGGGCGGGCCACAGGCGACCGGGCCGTCCTTCGTCTCCGCCATGGGCCCCACCCTGACGGCTCTCGCGGCCGCGGCGGCCGTCGGCGTCCTCCTGGCCCTCCGCCTGCCGAGCCGCCACCCCGCGCCCTGACCATCAGGCCGCGCTGCCCACCACGCCCTGCTCAGCGAGCCAGCCGCGGTACCAGCCGACGGTCTCGCCGATCCCGTCGGGCAGCGGAGTGGGCGCCATGTCGAAGCGCCGCTCGAACGCGTCCGAGACCATCTCCTGCGCCTCGGTGTGCTGGTAGAACAGCTCGGCGTACTCCGCCATGAAGGCGTCGTCGAACGGCCCCCAGGCCCGCGGCTCCGCCAGCACCTCCGTACCGAACGCCACCCCGGCGTGCTCCCGTACGAGGTCCAGCACCTCCCGCACGGTCGGCGCGGCAGCCGTCGGCAGGTGCCAGGCCAGCCCGAACGCGTCCGGCTCCTGGCCGAGCCTGGCCAGGCCGCGGGCGACGTCCCCGATGTGCGTGAAGCTGTGCGGCACGTCCAGGCCGCCGAGGGCCAGGACCGTGCCGCCGGTCAGCGCCGCCGGGAAGACCGCCGCGCCCAGCGTCGAGTTGAGCACCCGCGGCCCGTAGAAGTCGGCCGCACGGGCCAGCACGACCGGCAGCCGGCCCGCCTCGTGAGCCGCCAGGTACGCCGCGTCCAGCTGCGCCCGCATCCGGCCCTTGCGGGAAGTGGCCCGCCACGGGGTGTCCTCGGTCAGCGGCACGCCGCCGGACGGGCCGTACGGGTACAGGGTGTCCATCACCACCAGCCGGGCGCCCACCGCCGCCACGGCGTCCACGATCACCTTCTGGAGCGCTGGCATCACCTCGACCTGGAGCTCGTAGGCGACGTTCACGCAGTGGTAGACCACCTCGGCCCCGGCCACCGCCCGCCGCGCGGCGTCCGGCGACCCGAGGTCGGCGGCCACGGCCTCCGCACCGGGCAGCCGGCTCCGGCCCGCGCGGTCGACGGTCCGCACCCGGTGGCCCTGCCGCAGCAGTTCCTCGGCGAGCGTGGTCCCGGCCGGGCCGGTACCCAGGACGACGTGCAGCGGACGGGACGACGTACCAGCAGACATGCGAACCCCCAGCATTCGAAGTAACGCGGAACACCGCCGCGCGGCGGCGCCTCCTAACACCCCTCACTATAGCTACACCCTCTAACCAAATCTACAGCCGATACCCTGGCTCTCTCAGAAGAGACCCCACCAGCCCTCCGACGGAGCCGCCCTCATGCCGCCAACCACACCCTCGGCACCCACCCCCTCCACACCGCGCGAGCGGTACCGGGCCCAAGTCCAGCAAGAGGTCAAGCAGGCCGCCCTGGCACAGATCGCCGACGGCGGCATCGACGCGCTCAGCATCAACGCCATCGCCAAAACCCTGGGCATGTCGGGCCCCGCCCTCTACAAGTACTTCCGCAACCGCGACGACCTGCTCACGGCCCTTATCAGCGACGGATACGAAGACGCCGCCGAAGCCATCCGCACGGCCGCGCACCGCACCGCCGACCGCTCACCCCGCGACCGCCTCCTCGCCCTCGCCCACGCGTTCCGCGACTGGGCCGTCGCCCAGCCCCACCGCTACCTGCTCCTCGCGGGCACCCCCTCCGCGACGTACGAGGCCCCCGACCACACCGCCGAAAGCGCCCGCGCCGTCCTCGGCCCCTTCATCGCCGTCCTCAGCGCGGGCAGCCCATGGCCGGCCGCCGAGCCCCTGTACGACGAAGTACGCGCCTGGATCGCGTCCACCCCCGAGGTCGCCACCTGGGCCGCCGCCTACGCCCCCGTGGCCGACCCGGTCCCCGCCCTCGCCGCCACCGTGCTCGCCTGGACCCGCACCCACGGCATCGTCAGCCTCGAAGTCCAGGGCAGCTACAAGGGCATGGGCCACGACCCCGCCACCCTCCTCACCCTCGACATCGGCGCCCTCGCCGACGCGGTGGGCCTCCCTTCCAGCACCTGACCCACACGAAAGGGCCCGGCGACGCGCGCCGGGCCCTCCACCTGTCTGTGCGGCAGCCGCTTCCCTACCGCCAAGCGCCCTTCTTACAAGCAGGCTTCACATGCTTGTCCTTGACGTGCAACGCCTCCAACTGCTGCCTGCACAGGTCGAGCGAGTACGCCGAACCCGCACCGTCCTCAGCGGTCGAACACGCGTTGGCGGCCTTGCCGCCGATGGGCACGTTGTAGCCCGCATGCCGCAGATACTGCTGACAGTCCCACGACATCGCCTGCGCCGGACCCGCCACCACAAGCGGCAACGCCCCCGCCACAACCACACCACTAGCCGCCAAAGCCGCCCGCTGAGCCCACTTACTACGCATCACACACTCCTCTCAAAGCCCATCCGTGCCGGGCCCGCCTGCCCGAGATCGCAAGCGGCATGCGTGCCCCACGGTGTACACGAACCCGTCGGCACGCTTCAGCAGCGCGCACCTCGCGAGCCGCCATAGGATGCAAAGGCACGGCACCACCCCGGCCAGCACCCCGGCACGAAGGAGAGGGCAGCGGCATGAGTGCCCAACCCGAAGAACCGCCTGAGGAACTGGTCCCCCGCCCGGACCTGTCCTTTCCCAGCCTGCGTGCCGCGCTCGCCCGGGTCGCTCCCACACGGGTGCCCGAGATGCTGGCCGACCGCGATGTCCAGTTCACCCGGGCCACGGAGACGGGGTCGTTCGAACCGATCAAGGGCTTCCAGCTCAAGTGGGCGACCGTCATCGAAATGAAGCGGCGCCGCGACCTCGACCAACGCATGGAAGCCGCGCAACACCTCGTGCACACCCTCGACCGCACCGCCCCGGAGTGGCGGGCCGCCATGGACGAGATCCGCGACGTGCACAACGAAGCCCGTCGCGCGGTGACCGGTGGCTGAGTGGCGCTGGGAGTACGACCCCACCGCGAACCACGTCATCGGCGGCATCGACGATCTGGGGCTCATCGCCCGAATCGAAGAGACAGCCGACGAACTGGTCCGGGCAGCCGCCGCCCAGTACCTCGACGGCACGCTCTATCAAGGCGCGTCCCCGAAGCTCGGCGAGGAGATCATCGCCGGCGGCATGTTCACCCACCAGGTCGTACCGCGTCACCAGTGCGTCTACATCCTCCAGGTCACCGTGTCACCCTACTGACGTCACCCCGCCGGGAGAACGCGTCACGCGGTGAGCGACCCCGCGCGTATCTGTCCGTCGACCACGGCGGCCCGGAAGGCCAACCACTCGCGGTCGCCGAAGAGCAAGACAGGCCCCGACGGCTGCTTGGAATCCCGCACCGCCACGGCTGCGGGTACGTTGACCGCCACCTCGACGCATTCCGCATGCGGCTCCCCACCGCTGTGGCTGGACTTCACGTACAGAAACTGGCCCACGGCCCTACGTCTCCTTGAGGATGCTCTCGATCAACCGCGTGGAGTTACTTTGTGCCAGCCCCATGTGCGTGATGCGATCGAAAATGGCAAGGTGCTGTGCAGCATCAGTCTCGCTCTCCAACCACAGTGACGTCGAGACGGTATCTGCACGCACCACGTCGAGCGCTCCCGCTTCGGCGAACGAGACCACGCTGAAGGCACTGGTCATGCCAGGGTGAGCACCTGCCGAATACGGCAGGACTTGGATCTCCACGTGAGGCAGCCGGGCCATGTCCAGCAGGTGCTCCAGCTGGCCGCGCATAACAACGCGTCCGCCGACCAGTTGCCTCAGCACATTTTCCTGAACGACAGCCCACACGTGCAGAGGCGCGTCCCCTCCCAGTCGAGCCTGGCGTGCCATCCTCGCTTCTACGAACGCCTCGATCTCCGCCAGGTTGCGCCAAGCGCCATTTCCCACAACCAATGCCCGTGCATAGTCCGGTGTCTGGAGCAGGCCCGGAACTGTCGTCAGCTGCCAGGTCCTCATCGATGTCGCGATGTCCTCCAGCGCGAAGTATTCGGCCTGCGAACGCAAGACCGGATACTGGTTCCACCAACCCTTCGCTTTGCGGCGCTCTCGGTCCAGCCGCGCCAGGCTCAGGAGGGTGTTCACTACTTCGTGGCCATCCTGCCCGTAGAACGCACACAACGCACGAATGTCCGGATCCCTCACCGGGACCCATCCGCGCTCCATCTTCACGATCTTTGTAGCTGTTGCGCTGAGGACTTGGGCGGCCTCTTGTTGCGTCTTGCCCGCCGCGTCACGGAGCAGCAGGAGCTGCCCTCCGAGCCGCCGACCCAACACGGTCGAAGCTCGGTTTCCCTGCTCTGAACGGTTCACCGGAACAGTCTTGCCTGTGCTGCACGCATTCGTCGATGACCTTCACCCTTGCGGGGAATATGTTCCCCGCGACGTCAGTCTCAGAGCCCAAGTTCCCCTACAGTCGTCCCCACTCGCGCTGCTACAGCGCACAGTTGGCCATCCAACGGAGGCGATCAGCCATGCCCGTTCCCCAACTCACGTACGTGGACACGCTCGACTACACGCCCACCGCGCGCAGCGTCTCGCTTGCTCGGCGGCGGGCGGCTCGGCTGGTGGCGGAGTGGGGGCAGGCGGAGGTTGCCGGGGATGCGGCGCTGATCGTTTCGGAGTTGGCTACCAACGCACTGCTGCATGGGTCGCTTAGGGGGCGGCTGTTCAGGGTGCGGCTGGAGATGGAGCCATCCCTGTTGCGGGTCGAGGTGAGTGATCCACGCGGGGAGCGCTTGCCGCGGAAGAGGCGTGGGGTGGTCTCGACGTCGGGGCACGGGCTCGTACTCATCGATGGGCTCGCCGACCGGTGGGGGACGGAGCACCGGACCGTCGGGAAGACCGTGTGGGCCGAGGTGCAGCTAGAGGTGCGCGCCGTTACGCGGGCATGCGGCCCTGCTCGATCAGGCGGTTGACCACCTGCATGTGCGCCGGGGCGCAGCGTTCGCGCGCTTCGTGGCGGTCGAACCAGGCGTACTCCGCGATCTCGCGGCCGGGCACCGGAGCGATGGCCTGCGGGCCGCCGGTGAAGCAGGTCATGTGGAGAGGGCGTCCGGCGTTTACGCCGTGGGCCGTGGCGTGGATGACGAAGGCTTCGCGGAGGTCGTCCGCGGGGACGGTCAGGCCGAGTTCTTCCGACAGCTCGCGGGAGAGCGCCTCGGGGGCGGTTTCGCCCGGTTCGTACTTGCCGCCGGGGAGGTAGAACGTGTCGTTGCCGCGCGTACGGACGCTGAGCAGGCGGCCGTTCTGTAGGTGCAGCCAGCCGACTGAGTGCAGGGGCGCCGGGCGGACGGGGCTGGTGATTGTTTGGCTGGTCACCGGGTCGACGGTAGGGAGGGGGAGGGGAGGAGGCAACTCCATTTGGAGCGCCCGCCCCCGCCGGACGGGCCCCTCGCGGGCTCGGCGATCTGCCGAAGGATGTACCGGGTGTCCGACTTAAGGCGGACGTGAGTCTGTACCTGGCGCGTACGGAATCGGCGATTTTCCGTGGAGTAATGGAAGGGAGGGGCCGGCACCCAGGCTCCGAACCGTACGCAAGGGGAGACCACCATGCAGCCCAGGACGAACGCCGGCCGACGTGCCCGTACCAGCGTCATGGTCGCACTGCTCGTGGCCGCGCTGTGGGGCGGGATCGCGCTGACGAAGGGCGCCGCCCAGGCCGACCACACGGCGCCGGGCGGGCCTGTGGGGCACCTCAGCCGCGCTGTGGAGATCATCCGGGGCTGACGGACGTGTGAATGCGCGAGGGCGGCCCGTGCCGGTTGGCACGGGCCGCCCTTGTGCGGGTTACGCCCAGGTGATCAGGCGCTTGGGGTGTTCCAGGATCGCCGCGGTGTCCGCGAGGACCTTGGAGCCCAGTTCGCCGTCGACCAGGCGGTGGTCGAAGGAGAGCGCCAGGGTGGTGACCTGGCGGGGCTTGACCTTGCCCTTGTGGACCCAGGGCTGGAGCTTGACCGCGCCGAAGGCGAGGATCGCCGACTCCCCGGGGTTGAGGATGGGGGTGCCGGTGTCGACGCCGAAGACGCCGACGTTGGTGATGGTGACCGTGCCGCCGGACATGTCGGCGGGGGAGGTCTTGCCCTCGCGCGCGGTGGACACCAGCTCGCCGAGCGCCTCGGCGAGCTGCGGCAGGGTCTTGGCGTCGGCGTCCTTGATGTTCGGGACGATCAGGCCGCGGGGGGTGGCCGCCGCGATGCCCAGGTTCACGTAGTCCTTGCGGACGATCTCCTGGTTCGTCTCGTCCCAGGCCGCGTTGACGTCGGGGTTGCGCTTGATGGCGACCAGCAGCGCCTTGGCGACGAGCAGGAGCGGGTTGACGCGCAGGCCCGCCATGTCGGTGTCCTGCTTGAGCTCCTGGACGAGCTTCATCGTGCGGGTGACGTCGACGGTGACGAACTCCGTGACGTGCGGCGCGGTGAAGGCGCTGTTGACCATCGCCTGGGCGGTGGCCTTGCGTACGCCCTTGATGGGGATGCGGGTTTCCCGGGGGCGGGGGGCGCCGGAGGCGGCGGGGGCCTCGGTGGCGGCCGGCTGGGGGGCCGGGGCCTCTGCGGCGGGCGCGGGGGCCGCCGCGGCGTGTACGTCCTCGCGGGTGATCACGCCGTCCGGGCCGGTCGGCGTGACCGTGGCCAGGTCGATGCCGAGGTCCTTGGCGAGCTTGCGGACGGGCGGCTTGGCCAGGGGGCGGCCGGGGGCGGGGACGGCAGCCGGGGCGGCGGGCGCCGCGGGGGCCGGGGCCGCCGCGTGGCCGTTCAGCTCCGCCTGTACCGCCGCGGCGGCCGGCTCCTGCGCCGGTACGCCCGGCTGCGGCTTGCGCGCCCTGCGCTTGGTGGACGAGGGGGCCGCGCCGTAGCCGACGAGTACGGCCTGCCGGCCCTGCGGCTCGGCGTCCTCCTCGGCGGCGGCCGGAGCGGTCTCGGCCGCTGCCGGGGCCTCGGCCGGGCCCGCGCCCGGGTCGGTGTCCACCGCGATGATCGAGGTGCCCACGTCGACGGTGGTGCCCTCCTCGAAGTGCACCGCGTGCACCACGCCCTCGTACGGGCTGGGCAGCTCCACGGCGGCCTTGGCGGTCTCCACCTCGCAGATGACCTGCCCGTCGGTGACGGTGTCACCGGGCCGGACGTACCACTTGAGGATCTCGGCCTCGGTGAGCCCCTCGCCCACGTCGGGCATCTTGAACTCGCGGAAGCGCTGCTCGGTTGCAGTCATGGTCACTACTCCTCAAGCCCTTCAGTACGCCAGCGCGCGGTCGACCGCGTCGAGGACCCGGTCCAGACCCGGCAGGTATTCGTCCTCCAGCCGGGACGGCGGGTACGGCGAGTGGTAGCCGCCCACCCGCAGCACCGGCGCCTCCAGGTGGTAGAAACACCGCTCCGTGATGCGGGCGGCGATCTCCGCGCCCGTACCGAGGAAGACCGGCGCCTCGTGGACGACGACCAGCCGGCCGGTCTTCTCCACCGAGTCCTGGACCGCGTCGAAGTCGATCGGGGACAGCGAGCGCAGGTCCAGGACCTCGACCGACTTGCCCTCCTCGGCGGCGACCTTGGCGGCGTCCAGGCAGACCTTGACCATCGGGCCGTACGCGGCGAGCGTCAGGTCCGTGCCGGCCTGCGCCACCCGGGCCTTGTGCAGCGGGTCGGGGATCGCCTCGGTGTCCAGGCGGCCCTTGTCGTGGTAGCGGCGCTTGGGCTCGAAGTAGATCACCGGGTCGTCGCCCTCGATGGCCTGGCGCATCATCCAGTACGCGTCCGAGGCGTTCGAGGGGGAGACCACCTTGAGGCCCGCGACGTGCGCGAAGAGGGTCTCGGGCGACTCGGAGTGGTGCTCGACCGCGCCGATGCCGCCGCCGTACGGGATGCGGATGACGACCGGCGTCTTGATCTTGCCGAGGGCACGGGCGTGCATTTTGGCAAGTTGGGTGACGATCTGGTCGTACGCGGGGAAGACGAAGCCGTCGAACTGGATCTCCACGACGGGGCGGTAGCCGCGCAGCGCCATGCCGATGGCGGTGCCGACGATGCCGGACTCGGCCAGCGGGGTGTCGATGACCCGGTCCTCGCCGAAGTCCTTCTGGAGGCCGTCGGTGACGCGGAATACGCCGCCGAGCTTGCCGACGTCCTCGCCCATGACCAGGACCTTGGAGTCGGCCTCCATGGAGGCGCGCAGCGATTCGTTGATCGCCTTGGACAGCGTGATCTTCTCGAAGACGGTCATGGTCAGTTCTCCTCCGCGTCCGCGAACGATGCCTGGTACGCGGCGAATTGTGCGCGCTCCTCGTCGACGAGCGCGTGCCCGTCGGCGTAGACGTTCTCGAAGATCGCCATCGTGTCGGGGTCCGGCATGGCGCGCACCACCTCGCGCACCCGCTTGCCGAGCGCCTCGCTCTCCTCCTCGATGGCGTCCAGGTACTCCCGGTCGACGAAGCCCTCGGTCTCCAGGTAGGTGCGCAGCCGCAGGATCGGGTCCTTGGCCTCCCACGCCTCGCGCTCCTCCTCCCGGCGGTACTTCGTCGGGTCGTCGGAGGTGGTGTGGGCACCCATCCGGTACGTGAACGCCTCGACGAGCATCGGGCCCTCGCCGGACCTGGCCCGCTCCAGGGCCGCCTTGGTCACGGCCAGGCAGGCCAGGACGTCGTTGCCGTCCACGCGTACGCCGGGGAAGCCGTAGCCGCGGGCGCGCTGGTAGAGCGGCACGCGGGTCTGGCGCTCGGTGGGCTCGGAAATGGCCCACTGGTTGTTCTGGCAGAAGAACACCACGGGGGCGTTGTAGACCGCGGAGAAGGTGAAGGACTCGGCGACGTCGCCCTGGCTGGAGGCGCCGTCACCGAAGTAGGCGATCACCGCCGAGTCGGCGCCGTCCTTCTGGACACCCATCGCGTAGCCGGTCGCGTGCAGCGTCTGCGAGCCGATGACGATGGTGTACAGGTGGAAGTTGTTGCTGTTGGGGTCCCAGCCGCCGTGGTTGACGCCGCGGAACATGCCCAGCAGGTTCGTCGGGTCCACACCGCGGCACCAGGCGACGCCGTGCTCCCGGTAGGTCGGGAAGACGTAGTCGTCGTCGCGCAGCGCCCGTCCCGAGCCGATCTGCGCCGCCTCCTGGCCCAGCAGCGAGGCCCACAGGCCCAGCTCGCCCTGGCGCTGGAGGGTGGTCGCCTCGGCGTCGAAGCGCCGCGTGAGGACCATGTCCCGGTACAGCCCGCGCAGTTCCTCGGGCGTCAGGTCGATCGCGTACTCGGGGTGCTCGACGCGCTTGCCCTCGGGGGTCAGCAGCTGTACGAGCTGGTCCTGCTCCTCGGCCGGTGCCTGGCCGGGGGCCGGGGCCTTCGCCTTGGCGGGCGTCGCCTTTTTGGCGGTGGTGCGCTTGCCGCCACCGCGGGTGTTCTTCCGCGCGGCAGTGCTCTCCACGGTCACGTGCTGCTCCTCCGTCTGTCCGGCCCCCGGGGTCCGCCGGTGGCCGTATTGCGGCTCACCCGGTATCCGTTACGGCGCACGGGGTGTGTGCGGCACGGCGCGGCCCGGGTGGAACAAGGTGCCCCGGCCACGGCCTGCCGGAAGGGGGCGTTGTGCCCTCCTTTCGGAGCCTAGGCGAAAGGGGCCCTGACCTGCGACTTTGCTTGGGGTTCCAAGTATTTTGCTTGGATTTCCGAGCATCGCGCCGATCAGTCGGCAATCCCCTGTTCACAGCGTTGCAGTCCGCCGGGACAACGGCACGTTATATCGGTGACCAGGAGCACGGGAAGAGTTGGTGTGTGAGACTGAGCAGGTGCGCGAAGAAGGAAAAATCACGGTATTCCTGCTCGACGACCACGAGGTGGTGCGCCGCGGCGTCCACGAAATGCTCTCCGTGGAACCGGACATCGAGGTGGTCGGCGAGGCCGGCACTGCCGCAGATGCCCTGGTCAGGATCCTTGCGACGCGCCCGGACGTGGCCGTCCTGGACGTCCGCCTCCCCGACGGCAGCGGGGTGGAGGTCTGCCGCGAGATCCGTTCCCAGGACGACAGCATCGCATGCCTGATGCTCACCTCCTTCGCCGACGACGAGGCCCTTTTCGACGCCATCATGGCGGGCGCGTCGGGCTACGTCCTCAAGGCGATCCGCGGCAACGAGCTGCTGAGCGCCGTACGGGACGTGGCGGCCGGCAAGTCCCTGCTGGACCCGGTGGCCACCGCCCGCGTACTGGAGCGGCTGCGGGACGGCAAAAACCCGCGCGGCGACGACCGGCTGGCCGGCCTGACCGACCAGGAGCGCAAGATCCTGGACCTGATCGGCGAGGGCCTGACCAACCGGGCGATCGGCGAGCGGCTGCACCTCGCGGAAAAGACGATCAAGAATTACGTCTCCAGCCTGCTGTCGAAGCTGGGCATGGAACGCCGCTCCCAGGCGGCCGCCTACGTGGCACGCATGCAGGCCGAGCGGCACTAGCACGGCGCGCACGGGCCCGGCCGTGCGCGGAACTCCCGATTGGGCGAAAGTTCAAGGAATGTAAAAAATTCCGGCGCCCGAATCCGGCCCTGACCTCACAAAAAGCCTCTTACCAGGAAAAACCCTGCCCTTTTCAGGACCAACGTCCCGTTTCCGGTAGGGCGGGGGCCCCTACTTTCCCGCCCGCAGGCACGGCAGGGTGTACGCATGCCCACCGACGACTTCCGCGCCATCGAGCTGCTGAACCGCACTCCCTACGGGCGGGTGTCGGCCAGCCTGCGGGCACTGCCCTTCACCACGATCACGCGGCACATCGTGGCCGACGACGGCCTCCTGCTCCGGCTGCACCGCGGCTACGGCTACCACCGCGCCCTGGACGGCAACGTCGTCGCCTACGAGGCCGACAACGTCAACTCCGGCGCCAGCGACACCTGGTCCGTGCAGTTCACCGGCACCGCACACGCCATCCGGCCCACGGACTGCGAACTGGAACTGTTCGGCCGCACCCCGCGACTGGCCGACGGCGAGCCCTTCGACCCGGTTTTCCTCCGCATCGAAGCGGAGTTTGTCAAGGTGCACTGCCTGTCCGATGTCCCGGTCTTCCGATACGCCCACTTCGCGTGACGCAGTGATCTAACATCTGGCGCGTGCTGCGCTCATCCGATGTCCGGACGGTGACCACGCCCGGCGGACACACCCTCGGCTCCTTGCTGCGCCGCTACGGCGCCGGGGAGCCGTTGTCGTGCGAGCCCGTCGCCGAGGGGCTGCTCAACCACGGCTACCGCCTCACCACCACACACGGCCGCTTCTTCCTCAAGCACCACCTCGACGGCGACCGCGTCGCCATCGCCCGCCAGCACCGCGCCACGCGGCGCCTGGCCGCCCTCGGCCTGCCCGTGGCACCGCCGGTCGCCGGCGCGGACGGGCGCACGGTCACGGTCATCGACGGCCGCTGCTACGCACTGCACCCGTGGATCGAGGGCCGGCACCGCGACGGCGCCGCCCTCACCCACCCCCAGTCCCGGCACCTGGGCACCCTGCTGGGGCAGGTGCACACCGCGCTGGAGCAGGTCATAGCGGACGACACGGGCGGGCCAAGGGCCCCGCACGAGCGCACCGGCGCCGACCCCGCGCGCACCTTCGAGACGATCGACGAACTACTGGCGCTGGCCCGCCGGACGCGGCCGCGCAGCAGCTTCGACGAGCTGGCCGAACACCGCCTGCTGGAACGCCGAACGCTGCTGGAACGGGAGGCACACCGGCGGCCGACGGCCGCTCAGGTACCGGCCACCGGCTGGGTGCACGGCGACTTCCACCCGCTCAACCTGCTCTACCGGGGCGCCGAGCCCGCCGCCATCGTCGACTGGGACCGGCTGGGCGTGCAGCCCCGCGCCGAAGAGGCCGTCCGGGCTGCCGCGATCTTCTTCGTACAGCCAGCGGGCACGCTGGACCTGCCGAAGGTACGGGCCTACGCGGGCGCCTACCGCCGCGCGTGCGGGGCCCCCGCGGCCGAACTGGCCGCCGCCGTACACCGGGTGTGGTGGGAACGGCTCAACGACTTCTGGATGCTGGACTGGCGCTACCGGCTGGGCGACCGCCGGGCCGACCCCCAGTTCCCCGCGGCGGCCGCGCTGGCGGTCTGGTGGACGCGGGAGTACGCGGCGGTGCGGGCGGCCTTCACGGAGTGAGAGCCGCCCCCCCCCCGGGCCCGCCGGGGTTGCGCCCCACACGCCCCCCCCCCCCCCGCCGCCCCCGCCCCCGGGGGCCCCCCCGC
>NZ_JBIRPD010000003.1:227266-595443 GCF_044332485.1 Streptomyces sp. NPDC017056
CCTGGCCGCGGCGCCGGCGGGGGCCCGCGGGCCCGGGCGCCCGGGCGCGGGGGGCGGGCGGGGGGGGGGGGGGGGCGGGGGGGGGGGGGGGGGGGCGGGGGGGGGCGGGGGGGGGGGGGGGGCCGGCCGGGGCGGGCCCCCCCCCCCCACGGCGGTCAGTCGGTGGTGCCGCCGATCGCGCCGGCCCCGCCGGGGCTGCCGCTGCCGCCGTTGGCCCCGGTGCTGGTGTTGCCGTTGGTCGAGCTGCCGTTGCTGGTGTTGCCGTTGGTGTCGCCGTTGCCGCCGTCGGACCCGGTGGTCGTGTTGCCGCTGGTCGTACCACCGTTGGTCGGCTTGGGGGGCGTCGGGGACGTCGGGGGCTTGGACTGCGTGGGCTTGTTGGTGGGCGGCTCGGAGGTACGCGGCGTGCTCGGACGGTGCGACGGCGTACGGGTGTACGAGCCGGAGTCGCCGCCCGTGCTGCCGGGCTGGGTGTACGGCGTGGACGGCTCGGCGGAGGGCGAGTCGGAGGTCTGCTCCTCGGAGCTCTGCGAGGCCGACGGGCTCTTGGTCGGCGTCGGGTTCTTCTTCTCGTCACCGCCCGCGTTCTGCAGCGCGAAGGCCACACCGACCGCGATGGCGATCACCGCGAGCGCCGCGATCAGCCAGATCTTGCCGCTGCCGCCCTTGGCGGGCCGGTGCCCGCCCTCGTAGCCGCCGTCCCCGTCCCGCATACCCGGGGGCAGTATCGGCTGCGCCGTGGTCTGCCCGTGGTCCGGGTGCGGCAGCGCGGTGGTGGCGGCGACCGAACCCATGGCCGGGGTGTGCCCGCTGTCGTGCAAGGCGACCGGCCCGGTGTTCCACGTACCGGAGTGACCGCCCTGCTCGTGGAGCATCTGGAGCGCGTACTGGACCAGCCCGCGCATCTCCTCGGCGGTCTGGAAGCGGTCGTCCGGGTCCTTGGCGAGCGAACGCATCACCAGGCCGTCCAGCTCCGGCGGCACCGAGGAGGAGACCTCCGAAGGCGGCACCGGCATGTCCTGGACGTGCTGGTAGACGACCGACAGCGGCGTCTCACCGGTGAACGGCGGGCGCAGCGCGAGCAGTTCGTACAGCAGACAGCCGGTCGCGTACAGGTCGGAGCGGGTGTCGACGGTCTTGCCGAGGGCCTGCTCGGGCGACAGGTACTGGGGCGTGCCCATGACCATGCCGGTCTGCGTCATCGTCGACTGCGCGCCGTGCAGCGCACGGGCGATGCCGAAGTCCATCACCTTGACCGCGCCGCCGTGCGTGATGATCACGTTCGCGGGCTTGATGTCACGGTGCACGATGCCGTGCTGGTGGCTGTAGGCCAGCGCCTCCAGCACCCCGGAGACGATGATCAGCGCTTGGTCCGGCGGCGGGGCGTCCGCGTTCATCAGCAGGTCGCGGATGGTGCTGCCCTCGACCAGCTCCATGACGATGTACGGCACGGTGGAGCCGCCGGCGTAGTCCTCGCCGGAGTCGTACACCGCGACCACCGCGTGGTGGTTCAGCCCCGCGACGGACTGTGCCTCGCGGGTGAAGCGGGCCTTGGAGACCGGGTCCTCCGCGAGGTCGGCACGCAGCAGCTTGACGGCGACGGTGCGGCCGAGGCGCACGTCCTCGGCGGCGAACACCTCCGCCATGCCGCCACGGCCGAGCCGGCGCGTGAGCCGGTAGCGTCCGTCGCCCACCAAACCGCCATTGCCCCACATCTCCGGTGCATCGGAAAGATTTGCATCGGAAGAGTTGGAGCCGGTGGCATCAGGATCGGACGGGCCCTGGGGGCTCTGCGTCGGTGCCATCGGTCCTCGCCGTCGAATCGATCCGCATCACAGCGGTAAGGTCTCGGTCTTCGCTAGAGCACGCTACAGGCTCCGCGACATGCGCCGGTCCCGTGATGGACCGGTCATCACACCTTCTGCGGCCCCATTGTCGCAAGTTCACCAGCGGGATTCACGGGCCGACCGGCGACCGAAACAGCCCGGGACCGTAATGGGATCTTGCGCATCTGGTCACGGAACGGGCACACAGCTTGACGTGTCCCGGCCCTGGGGCAGACTGGGCTCCGCCATCGCGGATACTGATCTCGACACAACCCATACTGATCTCGGCACGTCCGCAGCCGCACGTGCCGCAGGCGGACGACGTTGAGTAACGTCTGTACACGTCAATACGTCACACGTCTCTACACGGACGGGCACGACAAGCCACGGGGCGCGGCGCGCCGCAACACGTGCGCGGGAACAGCGCGCCAAGGGGGAAGCGGAACCATGAGCCAGGACGGCGCTCAGGGCCAGTACGAGGGCCGTTCGGTCGGCGGGGGCCGCTACCAGCTCCGTGACCTGCTGGGCGCCGGCGGCATGGCGTCCGTGCACCTCGCCTACGACAGTGTCCTGGACCGCGAGGTCGCGATCAAGACGCTCCACACCGAGCTGGGGCGCGAACCGGCGTTCCGCGAGCGCTTCCGGCGCGAGGCCCAGTCCGTGGCCAAGCTCACCCACACCAACATCGTCTCGGTGTTCGACTCCGGCGAGGACGAGCTCGACGGCGGCATGGTGCCGTACATCGTCATGGAGTACGTGGCGGGCCAGCCGCTCCGCTCCGACCTGGACAGCGACATCGCCCGGCACGGCGCGATGCCCACCGAGAAAGCGCTCAAGATCACGGCCGATGTGCTGGCCGCCCTTGAGGTCAGCCACGAAATGGGCCTGGTCCACCGCGACATCAAGCCCGGCAACGTCATGCTGAACAAGCGCAACGTCGTCAAGGTCATGGACTTCGGCATCGCCCGCGCCATGCAGTCCGGCGTCACCTCCATGACGCAGACCGGCATGGTCGTCGGCACCCCGCAGTACCTTTCCCCCGAGCAGGCGCTCGGCCGCGGCGTGGACGCCCGCTCCGACCTGTACTCGGTCGGCATCATGCTCTTCGAGCTGCTGACCGGCCAGCTGCCCTTCGACGCGGACTCCCCGCTGGCCATCGCCTACGCGCACGTCCAGGAAGAGCCGCCGGTCCCCTCCGGCATCAACCGCTCGCTGCCGCCCGCCGTGGACGCGCTGATCGCCCGCGCGCTGAAGAAGAACCCCAATGAGCGCTTCCCGACCGCCGAGGCCATGCGGGACGAGTGCCTGCGCGTCGCCGGCACGGGCCAGCCCGGCGCCACCCCGCTGATCATCAGCGAGGGCCCGCGGGCACGCACCAGCGGCTCGTCGGTGTCCTCCGCGGTCTTCCCCGCCGCCTCCGCCAACGCCGCCGGGCCGCACACCCCGGCGCCGCCGAGCGTGCAGACGCCGTACCAGCCGACACAGGCCGCACCCCAGGCAAACCCGCAGATGGGGCCCGGCCCCTCGGCCTACGGACCCTCGGCCCCGGCCACGCCCCCGCCGGTCAACGCCTACCAGCCGCCCACGCCGATCCCCGCGCAGGGCCAGGCCCCGTTCAACAACGGCTTCCAGACCCCGCCGCCGTACGCGGGCCCCGCCACACCGGCGCCGGTCGGCCCGAACCCCGGCGGCAACCGCTCCGGCGGCCGGGGCAACACCCCGGTGGTCGTCGTCTCCGCCATCGTCGGCGTGGTCGTCGTCACCGCGGTCGCCATCGGCATCGGCCTGAGCGGCGGCAGCAGCGACACCCCGCGCCCGCGCCCCACCAGCCCGTACTCCTACTCGCCTTCCCCCTCGGTCAAGCCGCCGGACCTGGCGGCCACCATCCCCACCAGCCGCTGCACCGACCCGCTCGAAAGCTACGCCCAGAAGGGCAAGATCTACCTGCCGTACTTCTACGGCAAGAACCTGGACTCGGTGAAGCGGTGCATGGACGCCGCGGGCTGGCAGTACGAGGTGACCGAGAGCACCAGCGCCATCTACGGCAAGGACACGGTCATCAGCCAGTCGCCGACCTCCCTGTGGGACCCGAAGACCGGCGGGAAGATTCACCTGACCGTGTCCAACGGGCGCAGCTCGTAACGTCACCCGGTTCCGGCACGACACGAGAGGGGCCCGGCGCGCGGGATGCGCGGCCGGGCCCCTTCTCGTGTGCTTCTCGGTGTGCGGCGGCGGTTGGCGGGTGTTCGTAAGGTCTGATCAGAGGTACGGGCCCGAGCGGGCGCCGCCCTGTCCGGGCTGGTGCTGCTCGTGGTCATCGGACGGCACGGCACCGGGCGGCAGCGCCCGGCGCATCTGCTCCAACTGGGCGCGCGCCGCCATCTGCTGGGCGAACAGCGCGGTCTGGATGCCGTGGAACAGCCCCTCCAGCCAGCCGACCAACTGGGCCTGGGCAATGCGCAGTTCCGCGTCCGTGGGCACCGAGTCGTCGGTGAACGGAAGCGACAGCCGCTCCAGCTCCTCGACCAGCTCGGGCGCCAGACCGTCCTCCAGCTCCTTGACCGAGCTGGAGTGGATCTCCTTGAGCCGGACCCGGCTCGCCTCGTCCAGCGGGGCGGCCTTCACCTCTTCGAGAAGCTGCTTGATCATGCTGCCGATGCGCATGACCTTCGCAGGCTGTTCGACCATGTCCGTCACGGGAACCTCGCGGGACTCGTCGTCGCCGTCCCCGCCACCGGAGCCGGCGCTGCCGAGAGCCATTCCGTCCGGGCCGACAACCAGGACGTGCGGACTCTCCTGCGACCGTTCGTTCATCGGCATATCCATGCCGCCATTCTCTCGTACAGACGACTAGGAACGGTTGTGCCCTGGGAGAAAGATGATCCAACCTCCGGATGCCGATTCGGTACGGAACACGTCAGGAGCGGCGCAGCCGCAAGGCGATGAAAGCGAGGCCGAGGCCGGTCAGCGCCATGCCCGCGCCCAGCGGGAGGACGCGGTGCACACCGTTGCCCTGGTCCACCGCCTCGTACGGGGTCTCGGCGGTGGCGGAAGCGGCGCCGGGCACGGCACCGGGCGCGTAACGGGACGGACCGTGCGACCGTGCCGGGGAAGCCGGGCGTACGGGGGCCTGGAGGGGCGGCAGCGGCACGTAGGGCCGGTGGGCGAGGCGCCCGGCCAGATCGCCCCGGCGCGGCTTGCCGGGCGACGGAGAGGCCGCCTCAAGGCGCCCGGACGAGGCGGAGGGGGCCGGGGTACGGGGCGAGGGGTGCGCGGGCACGGCCCCGGCACCGCCCGTGGGACGGCTCTGCGGCGCGGACGGGCCCGGTTCCGGCGGGTGGGGCGGGCGGGCGGTGGCCGGGGCGTCGGCGGGCGGGAGAAGGGGCAGCAGGCCGGTCGGCGCGAGGAGCGAGGGCAGGAGCGGACCGGCGGGGCCGGGGCTCGGACGGTCCGGGTCACCGCTTCCCGGGCTCTGGTTGCGGTCGGGGCCCTGGTTGCGGTCCGGGCCTTGGTTGCGGTCGGGGGCCTGGTTGCGGCTTGGGGCGTCGGGGTGGGCGGCGCCGTCCGGGCGGGTATGGCCGTGGCTGGTTGCCGCCGAGGCCGCCGGGCCCGGGAGGGGCAGCAGGACGGCGGCGCACAGCAGACCTGCCGCGAGAGCCACGAGAGTCAACCGGCGCAGCATCGCCGGGGTCACGAGTTCCGGAGTCACCCTCATGGCCTCCCATACCTGCGGAGCCGCCGACTGATCTTCTCAGCGTCACATGGGGGGAGGTGTCCGGCATCTCGGGCGGGGCGGGAGGGCTGGGGCGGGGCCGGAGGGGGCTCGTATCGGTCTCGGGCTCGCCTCCGGCCCCCGTCAGAGCGTCACAGCGTCACAGCGTGTGAACGAGTATCAGAGCGTCAGAGCGTCAGAGCGTCAGAGCGTCAGGACGACCTTGCCCACGTGGCTGCTCGCGTCCACGACCCGGTGCGCCTCGGGCGCCTCCTGCATCGGCAGGGTGCGGTCCACGATCGGCCGGACCTGGCCGTTCTCGATCAGCGGCCAGACGTGTTCCCGTACGGCGGCCACGATCGCCGCCTTCTCGGCCAGCGGGCGGCCGCGCAGCGAAGTGGCGGTGACCGCACCGCGCTTGGTGAGCAGCGCGCCGAGGTTCAGCTCGCCCTTCGCGCCGCCCTGGAGGCCGATGATCGCGAGGCGGCCGTTGGTGGCCAGCGCCTTGACGTTCGGGTCGAGGTACTTGGCGCCCATGATGTCCAGGATGACGTCAGCGCCCTTGCCGTCGGTGGCCTTGCGCACCTCCTCGACGAAGTCCTGGTCCCGGTAGTTGACGAGGATGTCGGCGCCCAGTTCGGCGCAGCGGGCCAGCTTGTCGGCGCTGCCCGCGGTGACCGCGACCCGGGCGCCGACCGCCTTGGCGAGCTGGATCGCCATCGTGCCGATGCCGCTGGAGCCGCCGTGCACGAGCAGCGTCTCGCCGGGCCGCAGGTGCGCGATCATGAAGACGTTCGACCAGACGGTGCACGTCACCTCGGGCAGCGCGGCGGCGGCCGCCGCGTCGAGGCCCTTCGGTACGGGCAGCAGCTGGCCCGCGGGCACGGCGACCAGCTCCGCGTACCCGCCGCCGGACAGCAGCGCGCACACCTCGTCGCCGACCGACCAGCCGCTCACCCCGGGGCCGAGGGCGCTGATCCGGCCGGCGCACTCCAGGCCGGGGTACGGGGACGCGCCGGGCGGCGGATCGTAGAAGCCCTGGCGCTGGAGGAGGTCGGCGCGGTTGACGGCGGTGGCCGCCACCTCGACCAGGACCTCCCCTTCGGCGGGTTGCGGATCGGGCACCTCGGCCCATACGAGGGCGTCGGGGCCACCGGGTTCGGGAATGGTGATCGCACGCATGGCCGCGAGGCTACTCGCCACCGTACGAAGGCGCTCGGCCGGAGGGCGCGCCTCCGGTCAGCGGTCGTCAGTCGTCGCGCCGGACGGGTGCCATGGGAGAGACCCCCGTACCGGGGATCATCGGCTTCGAGCCCGGCTTGGCGGGGCCTTCCGACGCGTCCACGGGCGCCGCCCTGACGATGGTGATCACCCGGTCGGCGGCCTGTAGCGGGCTGGCCGCCGGATCGTCGTACCCGAGGAGCCGGTGGCCGCGCAGCACCGAGACGATCAGGTCGTCGGTCTCCCGCACCGACTTGCCGACCTCGGCCTTCACCACCGGGCGCTCGATCAGGTCCAGGCCGCTGCCCTGCTGGATGAGGTCCTCCAGGACCGTACCGGCACTCGGGCTGTGCACCGACAGGCCGAGCAGGCGGCCGGCGGCGCTGGCCGAGGTGATGACCATGTCGGCGCCGGACTGGCGCAGCAGCGGCGCGTTCTCCTCCTCCCGCACCGCCGCGACGATGTTCGCCTTCTTGTTCAGCTGGCGGGCGGTGAGCGAGACGAGGACGGCGGTGTCGTCGCGCTGGGTGGCGATGACGACCTGGCGGGCGCGCTGGATCTCGGCGCGTACCAGGACGTCGCTGCGGGTGGCGTCGCCGACCACGCCGGCGAAGCCCTCGGCGACCGCGGCGTCGATGACCTTGGGGCTCGGGTCGACGATGACGATGCGGTCGCGGGTCAGACCGGTCGCACGCAGGGTCTGGGCCGCGGACCGACCCTTGGTGCCGAAGCCGACGATGACGGTGTGGTCGCGCAAGGCGTTTCTCCAGCGGTTCAGTTGCCACTGCTCGCGGGTGCGCTCGGTGAGGACTTCGAGAGTGGTCCCGACCAGGATGATCAGGAAGAGGACTCGGAGGGGCGTGATGAGCAGGATGTTCAGCAGCCGCGCGCCGTCCCCGTACGGGACGATGTCGCCGTAGCCGGTGGTGGAGAGCGTGACGGTGGCGTAGTAGACGCAGTCGAGGAAGTCGACGGAGCCGTTGGCGTTGTCGTGGTACTCGTCGCGGTCGACCCAGACGATGGCCACCGTCGCGACGAGCACGAGCAGCGCCATCAGCAGGCGGCGCGCCACCTGGCGCAGCGGCGCCACGGGGGTGCGGCGGGGCAGCACGACGCGGTGGCTGCGGTCCTCGGGGAGTTCGCGGGCCGCGGCGTCGTGGGTGGGGAGCTTCACGCGGCGCCTCCGCCGGTCGGGTGCGGGCCTGGGGGTGAGGGCGGGCCGGAGGCCGGGGGCGGGGCCGGGGGTCGGGGTGGCGAAACGTTCGAGCGGGTGTCGGGCGCCTCGGCCGTCCAGCCCGCCGACCAATCCGCTGACCGATCAGCGGACCAACCGGTTGACCAATCGACTGACCAACCAGCTGACCAATCGGCTGACCAGGGCAGATCGAGCAGTTCGACATACTCGCCGCGCGCGGCGCCGCCCGGCGGAACGACGGCCAGCGCGTCGGCGGCCGCGATGCCGCGCAGCATGGCGGGCCCGCTGAAGCGCAGCGGTACGACCGCCACGCTGTCCCCCTCGCCGTCCGCATCGTCCCGGTAGGCGACCGGAATGAGCCGGGTGTCGTGCGGGTGCCCGGACACGGTGGCGGTCACCGGCACCCGGCAGGAGGCCGCCCTGCGCCGGGCGGCGAGCGTGCGCAGCACCGGCTCCGCGAGGGTGAGCAGGCCCGACACGGCGGCGAGCGGGTTGCCGGGAAGTCCGACGAAGAGCTGCGACGCGGTACGGGAAGGAGGCGCGTCGGAATGAGTTTCGTCGGTACGGGGGAGGCACGCGAGGAGCATGGGGTGACCGGGGCGTACCGCCACGCCGTCCACCAGAATCTCCGCGCCCAGCCGCCGCAACGTGGGATGCACATGGTCGACGGGCCCGGCGGCCGTACCGCCGGTGGTGATCACCAGATCCGCCGTCGAGTCCGCGATGGCCTCGTACAACGTGTCGGCGTCGTCCGCGAGATGGCGCGTCGGCCCGGCTTCCGCGCCCAGGGCACGCAGCCAGGGGCCGAGCATCGGGCCGAGCGCGTCCCGGATCAGCCCGTCGGCGGGCAGCCCGGACCGCAGCAACTCGTCACCCAGCACGAACACTTCGACGCGCGGCCTGGCGTACGCGGTCAACTCGTCGTACCCGGCGGCCGCGGCCAGGCCGAGCACGGCGGGCGTCACCAGGGCGCCGGCAGGCAGGAGTTGCTCGCCCCGCCGGCACTCCTGGCCACGTGGCCGGATGTCCTGGCCGGGGGGCGCGGGCGCGGGCGCGTACAACTGTGCGCCCCCGTCGAGGCGCTCCCGTACCTCACCGTGCTCGCTCCGTAGCACCGCCGTGGCGCCCGGCGGGATACGGGCGCCGGTGGCGATCGGCACCGCGTCGCCGTCCGCGAGCGCCTCGGACCTCTCGTGACCTGCGAGGATGCCGATACCGGCGTCCTGCTCGGGCTCGCCGGGGCCGGGGCGCGCGGGCAGGTGCCAGGGGCCGGGCCCGGCGACGGCCCAGCCGTCCATCGCGGAGGTGTCGAAGGACGGCAGGTCGGTCAACGCGGTCAGCGGCTCGGCGAGGGTACGCCCGAGAGCGGCACTGCCGAGCGGACAAACGGCCGGGGCGAGCGGCCCTTCCGGCGCGCGGGCGGCGATGGCACGGGCCGTACGCCACGCGGTCGGCGCGGGACGCCCGTGGTGGGTGCGGCGGGTGGGGGTGGGGGAGCTGGTGCGGGCGTTGGGGGTGGGTGACGGCTCGTGTGACTCGGGAGGCGGTGCCGGGGCGGTGTCCCAGGGCGTGTACGGGCCGAGGCGCGCGTCGTCGTCCAGCCCTGTGCCGCCGGTTTTGGGGCTGGGCTTTGCCGTGGGCTTTGCGCCGGGTTTCGGGTCGGCGGGCTTCGTGTCGGGCGTTGCGTTGGGTTCCGGGGCGGGCTTTTGGCCGGACTGCTCGCCAGCCTCCGTGCTGGGCCCAGCGCTGGGCCCTGTGCTGGTCTCTGCGCTGGGCTCTCGGTCCCGGTCGGGTTCTCGGCTCCCGGCGGTCTTTCGGCCCCTGCCGGCTTCCCGGGTCGGTCGCCGGTCGTCGCCGAAGATCCAGGCGTAGCTGTCTTCGAAGACGGGCGCGTACGTGTCGGAGGCCGTGCCGTGACCGTCGTCGGGCGCGGCGATACGGCTCTCACCGGGAGCGGGGATACGGCTGTCGCCGGAAGGCGGCGCGTGACCGTGATCGCGGCCCTGACCCTGATCGCGGCCCTGCTCGTAATCTCGGCCCTGATCGCGACGTCGGCCCTGATCGTGCCCCGGCAGCTCGATGGGGCCGCCGTTGGCCAGCGCCAGCGCGTCGTCGAACTCCCCGTCCGTCATTCCGCCGGCCGCGCTTTCGGCTTGGCCTCGGGCGCCGCCTCCGGCGTGGCGTCGGCGTTCTCGGCGGACTCGGCGGCCCAGCGGTTGGCCAGCGCGGCCACCTTGCCCGCCAGTACGGACACGTCCCGGCCCTGCTGGGCGGCGGCGTAGCCGACCAGGAAGGTCGTCAGCGGCGCCGCCGGCCGGGTCACGCCGTGCGCCGCGTCACGCGCGAGGTCGAGGAGTGCCGCCGTGTTGACATCGAGTTCGATGCCCAGTTCGGCCTTGGCTGCGGTGATCCATTCGTCCAACACGTTCCCATGCTCCCTGATACGGGCGCGTGCCGCTTCGATGTCCTCCCAGGTGTCGCAGTCGAAGGACGCCGTAGCCGTCGGGTCGGCCACCCGACGGAGGGTCAGCCGGTCCAGCAGCGCGCGCAGCGGAAGCCCGGCCGTCGCGCCGCGCTCGGCCCGTACCGCCGCCATCGCCCGCCGCAACGGCTCCGCCCGGTAGGCGGCGACCAGCGGCTGGTCGCGGCCCTCCGCGTCCCGCAGGAGCGCGCCGTCCACCTGGGCGCTGTCTTGGGCGCTGGCCACCTGAGTGGCGTCGCAGTCCCCTCGCGGGGCGCCGCCCCTGACGGCCGCCAGCAGGGCCCGTACCGTCGCCCCCGTCAGAAACGGCAGGTCGGCGGAGAGGACGAGCACGACCGGAGCCTTGGTGTGCCGCAGCCCGGCGTCCAGCGCGGCGAGCGGCCCGCCGCCGGGGGGTTCCTCGCGGACGTGGACGACCGGGCGTGCGGTAGGGCGCGGCGGGCCGACGACCACGGTCCTCGCTGCGTCCGGGCATGCGTCGAGCACCCGGTCCAGCAGCGAACGGCCGCCCACGGACAGGGCCGGCTTGTCCGCACCGCCGAGCCGCCGGGCCGCGCCCCCGGCCGGCACGATGACGTCGTACTCGGCCTCGTACGCGAAGGCACCCGGTCCGGAGCCGTCGCGCGGCGACGGGTCGGCAACCGAAGGCTGGCCGGTGGCTGGCGCGTGGTCGGTGGCTGGCGGGTGGTCGGTAGCTGGCGGGTGGTCGGTCACCCGTCGAGTATCGCCGGTACCGCCCCGGCCGGCGGGACGGGCCCGCCCGCCGGTCACCGTCCCGACGCCCCTCCCGCCCCCGGCTCACACCGTGCGCAGCAACACCGCGGGCCGCTCCACGCAGTCCGCCACGTACCGCAGGAACCCGCCCGCCGTGCCCCCGTCGCAGACCCGGTGGTCGAAGGTGAGCGACAGCTGCACGACCTGGCGTACGGCCAACTCCCCCTCGTGCACCCACGGCTTGGCCGTTATTCGGCCCACGCCGAGCATCGCGGCCTCGGGATGGTTGATGATCGGCGTGGAACCGTCGACCCCGAAGACGCCGTAGTTGTTGAGCGTGAAGGTGCCGTGCGTCAGCTCGCCGAGGCTGAGCGCTCCGTCCCGAGCGGCCTCGGTCAGCCGCGCCATCTCTGCGGACAGCCCCTCGGCCGTACGGCGGTGCGCGTCCCGTACGACCGGGACCACCAGACCCCGGTCGGTCTGCGCCGCAAAGCCCAGATGCACGGCGGGCAGCCGTACGATCTCGTTGGCCTCCAGGTCGACGGTGGCGTTGAGCTGGGGATACCGCGCGAGCGCCGCCGTGCAGACTCGGGCCAGCAACGCGAGCAGCGACACCTTGGCGCCACCGGCCGCGTTCATCTCCCGGCGCGCGGCGAGCAGTTCGGTGGCGTCGGCGTCCACCCAGCACGTCGCGTCGGGGATCTCCTGGCGGCTGCGCCGGAACTTCTCGGCCGCGGCGCCCCGCATCCCCCGCAGCGGTATCCGCTCGGCCTCCTCGGGCAGGCCCCCGTATGCTCCGGACCCGCCCCCTACAGCGGTTCGTTTGCCTGTAGCCGTACGGGGCCCCATAGCGGCCCCGATCCCGGTCCCGGTCTCGGTGATGGCGCCGGCGCCGGCCCCAGCGGTTCCGGCCGCCCCGCCAACCCCGCCAACCCCAGCGGCCTCGTCCGCCGCTGCCGCACCCCGCAGGCTCACCGCCCGTTCGACATCGGTCCGCAGGATCAGCCCCTCCGGGCCGGTCCCCCGTATCTCTCGCAGATCCAGGCCGTGTTCCCGCGCCAACCGCCGTACCAGCGGCGAGATGACCGGAACGGGACCGTCCTGCCATACCCCCCGCCCCTCTTCCTGTTCCCGCTCCCTCTCCCGCTCCTGCTCCCCCTCCCGCACCGCCTTCCCACTCGGCTTCTCCTTCCCCCGCCCCGGGCCCGCCGTCCCCACGTCACCACCGGCCCCCGGGCGCACCCGCCGCCGGCGCGCCGCCGCCGCGCTCGTCCCGTACCCGACCAGGACGTTCCCCGACTCCTCGGCCGCTTCCCCGTCGTCCTTCCCGCCGCCTCCGGCGGGCGAAGCCGCCTCGGCGCCGGTTCCGACCGCCACCGTCAGCAGGGGCGAGCCGACCGGCAGCTCCGAGCCCTCGTCGCCGAACCGCGCGGTGACCACGCCTCCGTACGGGCACGGCACGTCCACCAGCGCCTTCGCGGTCTCCACCTCGACCACCGGCTGGTCGACGGCGACCACCTCGCCGACCTCGACCAGCCACCGCACCACCGTCGCCTCGGTGAGGCCCTCCCCGAGGTCGGGCAGCGTGAATTCACGGACCACGGCCATCAGTCACCGATCCCCTCGGTCCAGTCCGACTCCCACTGGAGCCGGCCCACGGTGTCCAGGATCCGGTCCACGCCCGGCAGGTGGTGGCGCTCCAGCATCGGCGGCGGGTACGGGATGTCGAAGCCCACGACACGCAGCACCGGCGCCTCCAGGTGGTGGAAGCAGCGCTCCGTGACCCGGGCGGCTATCTCGCCGCCGGGGCCGCCGAAGCCGCCGGCCTCGTGCACGACGACCGCGCGCCCCGTACGCCGTACCGAAGCGCAGACCGTGGCGTCGTCGAAGGGCAGCAGCGAGCGCAGGTCCACAACTTCCAGGTCCCAGCCCTCCGCCGTGGCCGCTTCGGCGGCCTCCATGCAGACCGGCAGCGACGGCCCGTACGTGATGAGCGTGGCGTCGGTGCCCGGCCGCCGGATCTCCGCCCGGCCCAACGGGGCGACGGGCTCCGGCTCGTCCGGCGACCAGTCGGCGCGCGACCAGTAGAGCCGCTTCGGCTCCAGGAAGACCACCGGGTCGTCGGAGGCGATCGCGGCCCGCAGCAGCCCGTACGCGTCGGCGACCGTCGCCGGGGTGACCACCTTCAGGCCGGGAGTGGCCAGGTAGTACGCCTCGGAGGAGTCGCTGTGGTGCTCCACGCCGCCGATTCCGCCGCCGTAGGGGACGCGGATGGTCAAGGGCAGCGGCATGGCGCCCCGGGTGCGGTTGCGCATCCGCGACACGTGGCTGATCAGCTGCTCGAAGCCGGGGTAGGCGAAGGCGTCGAACTGCATCTCCACGACGGGGCGCAGCCCGTACATGGCCATGCCGACCGCGGTGCCGAGAATGCCCGCCTCGGCGAGCGGCGTGTCACCGCAGCGCTCCTCGCCGAACTCCTTCACCAGCCCGTCGGTGACCCGGAAAACGCCGCCCAGCTCCCCGACGTCCTCGCCCATCACATGGACGGCCGGGTCCTCGGCCATTGCGTCGCGCAGGGCCCGGTTCAGCGCCTGCGCCATGCTGACGGGCTTGCGCCCCGCCGCCACCGCGGTCGGTGTCATGGTCGCTCCTCCCCTGCCACGTTCTCGTGCGCCGCACGGGCGCCTGCGCCGTCGGCGCCCTCGGCCTCGGCTTCCAGCTCGGCCCGCAGCTGCGCCGCCTGCTCCGCCAACTGGCTGGTGGGCTCGGCGTATACATGCGCGAACAGGTCCATCGGGTCCAGGGCGGGGTCCTGGTTCATCCGCTCCCTGAGGTCGGCCGCCAGCTCCTCGGCGCCGTCCCGCACCCGCTGTACGAGGTCGTCGGAGAGCAGGCCGCGCTCCGCCAACTCGTGCTCCACCAGGGCTATCGGGTCGTGTCCGCGCCACTGCTCGACCTCGGAGTCGGCGCGGTAGCGGGTGGCGTCGTCGGCGTTGGTGTGCGCCTCGATGCGGTACGTGATCGCCTCGACGAGCGTCGGCCCGCCGCGCCTTCGCGCGCGCTCCACCGCCTCGGTGAGCACCTCGTGCAGGGCGGGCGCGTCGTTGCCGTCCACGAGGCGGCCCGGCATGCCGTACCCGACCGCCTTGTGGGCGATGGACGGCGCGGCCGTCTGCTTGGCCAGCGGCACCGAGATCGCGAAGCCGTTGTTCTGCACGAGGAAGACGACCGGGGCCTGCCACACCGCGGCGAAGTTCAGCGCCTCGTGGAAGTCGCCCTCGCTGGTGCCGCCGTCGCCGACCAGGGCGAGCGCGACCACGTCGTCACCCTTCAACCGGGCGGCGTGCGCGAGGCCCACCGCGTGCGGCAGTTGGGTGGCCAGCGGGGTGCACAGCGGCGCGATGCGGTGCTCGCGCGGGTCGTATCCCGTGTGCCAGTCGCCCCTGAGGAGGGTCAGCGCCTGCACCGGGTCGAGGCCGCGGGCCACCGCTGCGAGGGTGTCGCGGTAGCTGGGGAAGAGCCAGTCCTGTTCTTTCAGCGCCAGCGCGGCGGCGACCTGGCACGCTTCCTGGCCTGTGGAGGACGGGTAGACCGCCAGCCTGCCCTGCCGCGTCAGGGCCGTCGCCTGCGCGTTGTAACGGCGGCCGCGCACCAGGTGCTCGTACAGGCCGGTCAGCAGCTCGGCCCCGGTGCGGCCGGCGGCGTCCGTACCCAGCAGGCGGTACGGCTCCGCGTCGGGAAGGAGGGGCGCGGGGTCGACGCGGGGCCGCCAGGCGGGCGGCGGTGCGGGCCGGTGGCTCTCGCTCCTGCTGCTGCCGCGCTGCTCTAGAACCGTCATGACGAGCACCTCCTTGGAGTCGGAATCGGAGGCGCCGAACGCCTCGCTGAGAGCGGTGATGGACGACGGGCGGGTAGGGATGCGGGTGGGACGGGCGGGTGGCCCTTCCCTACCGATTGTTCGGTCGCCGGCACATTTTGGCTACAGGCGGGCTCAGCCTGTGGACAATCGGTTCTCCACAGCCTGAGATGAGAACAGGGCGTCCACCAAGGGGAGGCGAGGCGGTATGCCGGACGAACAGATGGCCACGAGCGGAGGACACCGTCCCGCTCGCCCCTTGGACACCATCGACCGGGCGATCCTGAGCATGCTCCAGGCCGACGGACGGGCCTCGATACGCTCCGTCGCCGAGCGGGTACACGTCTCGCGCGCCAACGCCTACGCCCGCATCAACCGTTTGATCGACGACGGCGTGATCCGGGGTTTCAGCGCCCGTATCGACCAGGAGCGGGCCGGCCAGGGCGCGTCCGCCTACGTCACGTTGAAGATCGTGCAGAACTCGTGGCGGACGGTGCGCGCGCAGCTCACCGCGCTTCCAGGGGCATCCCACATCGCACTGGTCAGCGGCGATTTCGACGTACTGCTGCTGGTGCACACCAAGGACAACCAGGAGCTGCGGGAGCTGGTCCTCACCCGCATCCAGTCGATCCCGGAGGTGCTCAGCACCCGCACCCTTTTGGTCTTCGAGGAAACCGACCTGGGGGCCGAACAGGGTTAGGGCCCGGCCGGGCCCTTACGTCCGCAGCCCCGCGAAAGCCGTGCGCACCACGGCGTCCGCGACCTCTTCGCGGCTGGCCGAGCCGCCCCGGCCCGGCCGGTACCACTCCACGATCGAGTTGATCATCCCGAAGAGCAGCCGGGTCGCCAGCCGGACGTCCACGTCCGGGCGCAGGTCGCCGTCGGCAGCGGCCTGCTTGAGCAGTTCGGTGACCTCGCCGTCGAACTCCCGCCGGCGCTCCATGGCCCAGCGCTCCGTGTCCGTATTGCCGCGCACCCGCAGCAGCAGCGTCACGTACGGCAGCTCGTCCATGAGCACTTCGGTCTCGCGCCTGGTCACGTACTCCAGGCGGTCGATGGCCCGGCCCGTGAGCGCGGCGGGCTCCTGGAGCACCCCGAAGAGGCCGTCCAGCGCCCGGCTTATGGCACGGCGCAGCAGCTCTTCCTTGCTGCGCACGTGGTGGTAGATCGAGGACTTGGAGATGCCGGCCGCCCGGGAGAGGTGCTCCATGGAGGTGCCGTCGTAACCGCGCTCGTTGAACACCTCGACGGCGACCGCGAGCAGCGAATCGGGCGTATAGGTGTCGCGCTTGGCCATGGTCATGATTAGAGCATCTAGTAAGGCGTCTTCAAACTGCGCCGCAGGGCCCAGGAGGGTCCGTAGCGTCCGTTCGCGTACTGCACGTGCATGGTGTCCAACAGGTCCCACACCCAGTGGTTCCCCAGCTTCTCCGCCCACTCGGAGGGGCCGCCGGGGTAGTTCACCCCCAGCCGCATGGCCGTGTCGATGTCCTCGCGGCTCGCGACGCCGCGGGCCTCGGCATCCGCGGCGAAGTCCACGATCATCGCTACCGTACGGGCGACGATCATGCCCGGTACGTCCTCGATGACGCTGACCTTCTTGCCGAGCGCCTGGAAGAGGCCCACCGCCTCCCGTACGTCCTCGGGGGACGCCTCGGCGCCGGGTGCGAGGGCGATCCGGGTGGCGCTCCGGTAGTCCAGCGCCAGGTCGAACCGGATCGTCGGGCCGCTCACGTCGCCGGTGGCGGGGTAGCCGTCGGTCAGGGCCAGCCGCGCACCGCCCGGCAGCCGGATGTACCCCGTGCTCTCCGACGGCGTGCGGTCCCGGGTGACCTTGATCCCGGCCTCGTCGATCAGCTCCCGCAGGACGGCGGACGGCCCGGCGAGCTTGGCGTGCACCGCGACCGTCTCCGGTGCCGGGCACGGTTCGGCGGTGTGCGGGAGCTGCTCGGCGGCGCCCTCGGCGTAGTCGTACCAGCCCCGCCCCGACTTGCGGCCCAGCAGTCCTGACGCCACGAGTTGGCGTTGGGCGAGCGACGGGGTGAACTTCGGGTCCTGGAAGAAGCCCTCCCACACCGAACGGGTGACGGCCTCGTTCACGTCCTGGCCGATGAGGTCCATCAGCTCGAACGGCCCCATACGGAAGCCGCAGGACTCGCGCAGCACCGCGTCGATGGTGGCGGGGTCGGCGGCCCGCTCCTCGTACAGGCGCAGGGCCTCCGCGTAGTAGGGGCGGGCGATGCGGTTGACGATGAAGCCCGGTGTGTCGGCGCTGCGTACGGGGGACTTGCCCCAGGCCGCGGCCGTCTCGTACGCGGTCGCGGCCGCCGCCGGGTCCGTCCTGAATCCGCTGACGACCTCGACGAGGGGCAGAAGCGGCGCCGGGTTGAAGAAGTGCAGGCCGACGAAGCGGCCCGGGAGGCGCAGCGCGCCCGCGACGGCGGTCACGGACAGGGACGAGGTGTTGGTGGCCAGCAGGCAGTCCGCGCCGACCACGTCCTCCAGGGCCGCGAACAGCTTCTGTTTGGCGCCGGGTTCTTCCACGATGGCCTCGACGACGAGTGCGGCGTCGGCGAGTTCGTCCAGCGCGGTGGCGGGGGTGAGGCGCGCACGGGCCGCGTCGCGTACGGCGGGCTCCATCCGCCCCTTCTCCACCAGGCGGTCCAGGCGCCGCCCGACCGCCGAGGCGGCTTCCCCGGCGCGGCCCGGCACGGCGTCGTAGAGCCGGACCGGGTGGCCCGCGACCAGCGCGACCTGCGCGATTCCCTGGCCCATGGTGCCGGTGCCGACGACGGCGACGGCACGGCCCGCTTCGATGGCTGTCATGACGGCTCATCCTCCCCGACAGAGTTGTCCACAGGTTCGCCGGACCCCCTTGCCCCGACCGATCGTTCGGTTACTCTAGCCCCGTCGCCCAAAGTGTTCCCAGCCCCTGCCCCAGCCCCGCTCGACGAGGAGTTGGTCTTCGATGGCCGTCGAACTGACCTCAGCGCAGTTGCTCGAAAAGCACCGCCCGACGCTCGACCAGGCGCTGGAGGCGATCCGTACCCGCGCGTACTGGTCCCCGCACCCCGAGCACCCGAAGGCTTACGGGGAGAACGCCGCGGCGGACGGCCAGGCCGCCTTCGAGGCGCTGCGCGGCAAGCGGTTCGAGCTGGACCAGCCCGGCACCGACGACTGGACGGGCGGTGAAGTGTCCCCGTACGGCATCGGGTTGAACATCAGTTACCCGCACCCGGACGCGGACGTGCTGCTGCCGGCGATGCGCGCGGCAATGCCCGCGTGGCGCGACGCCGGGCCGCAGACCCGGGCGCTGGTGTGTCTGGAGATCCTGTCGCGCATCAGCGCGCGCACCCACGAATTCGCGCAGGCCGTGATGCACACCAGCGGCCAGGCGTTCATGATGGCGTTCCAGGCGGGCGGGCCGCATGCGCAGGACCGCGGCCTGGAGGCCGTCGCGTACGCCTACGCGGAGCAGGTCCGCACCCCGGACCAGGCCGCGTGGTCCAAGCCGCAGGGCAAGCGCGACCCGCTGGAGCTGGCCAAGACCTTCACTCCCGTGCCCCGTGGCATCGCCCTGCTGGTCGGCTGCAACACCTTCCCGACGTGGAACGGCTACCCGGGCCTGTTCGCCTCCCTGGCCACCGGTAACCCCGTCCTGGTCAAGCCGCACCCGCGGGCCGTGCTGCCGCTCGCGCTCACCGTCCGGGTGGCGCGCGAGGTGCTGGCCGAGGCCGGGTTCTCCCCCGACCTGGTGGCCCTGGCCGTCGACCGGCCGGGCGAGGGCCTGGCCAAGACCCTCGCGGTGCGCCCCGAGGTCCGCATCATCGACTACACGGGCTCCACGGAGTTCGGCGACTGGCTGGAGGCCAACGCGCCCCAGGCGTCCGTCTACACGGAGAAGGCCGGCGTCAACACGGTCGTCATCGACTCGACGGACGACTACAAGGGCATGCTCGGCAACCTCGCCTTCTCGCTGTCCCTGTACAGCGGCCAGATGTGCACCACCCCGCAGAACCTGCTCATCCCCCGCGACGGCATCACCACGGACGCGGGCCCGAAGTCGTACGACGAGGTGGTCGGCGACCTCGCCGGCGCGGTGAACAAGCTGCTGGGCGACGACGCACGAGCCAACGCCCTGCTGGGCGCGATCGTCAACCCGCAGGTCAAGGAGCGGATCGAGGCCGCGTCGGGGCTGGGCGAGGTGGCCCTGCCGTCCCGCGAGGTGGCCAACCCCGAGTTCCCCGACGCCACGGTCCGTACGCCCGTCATGGTCAAGATGGACGGCGCGCGCAAGCTCTGGGAGGGCGCGGGCGCCGACGCCGCCTACCTGTCGGAGTGCTTCGGCCCGGTCTCCTTCGCGGTGGCCGTCGACTCCGCGGCGGACGCGGTGGACCTGCTGCGGCACACGGTCCGCGGCAAGGGCGCGATGACGGTCGGTGCGTACACCACCTCCGAGGAGGTGGAGAAGCTGGTGGAGGAGGCGTGCCTTGAGGAGTGCGCGCAGCTCTCCCTCAACCTGACCGGCGGGGTGTACGTGAACCAGACCGCCGCCTTCTCCGACTTCCACGGCTCGGGTGGCAACCCGGCGGCGAACGCGGCGCTGTGCGACGGCGCGTTCGTGGCCAACCGGTTCCGGACGGTGGAGGTGCGCAGGCCCGCCCAGGAGAAGGTCTGACCGGACACTTCCTAGAGGAGCGCAGGCCCGGTCGCCCCGGTGATTCCGCCCGGGGCGGCCGGGGCCGCCGTGGTGCGCGACATCCAGTGGAAGAGGCCCATGGCGACGCTCGTGGCCAGGTTGAAGCTGGACACCCGCGCCTGCATCGGCACCGCGACCAGCGCGGACGCCCGTTCCCGCAGCTCGTCGGAGATCCCTTGGCGCTCTGACCCGAAGGCCAGCACCGCGTCGTCGGGAAAGGTCACGGAGCGGATGTCCGCGCCCTCCGGGTCGAGCGCGTAGACCGGCCCCGGCGGCAGCTCGGGCAGCGTCAGGCGCTCCACCGCGCTCGCGAAGTGCAGGCCGGCGCTGCCGCGTACCGCGTTGGGGTGCCAGGGGTCGAGTGAGCCCGTGGTGACGACGCCGGTCGCGCCGAAACCTGCCGCCAGGCGTACGACCGCGCCGATGTTGCCCAGGTTGCGCGGGTTCTCCAGGAGGACGACGGGGGAGGGGCGCGGCGTCTCGCGGAGCCTGGCCAGGTTCGCCGCGGCGTCGGGGCGCAGGGCGAGGGCCGCGACTCCCGTGGGGTGGATCTTCGGCACGAGCGTGCGCAGGGCCGCGGCGGGCACCTGCTCGGCCAGCGCGTCGAGCGTTCCGGTGAGATCACCGGCCAGTTCGTCGGCGAGCGCCAGCAGGGCGGCCTTGTCGCTGGTCAGCACGTGCCGTACGGCGCCGTCGAAGCGCAGCGCGTGCTTGAGGGTGTGGAAGCCGTCCAGGAGGACCGCCGCCGGGTCCCCGGCGCTCGCACGCCAGCGCCGTACCGGATCGTCCGCGGTCCCGTTCTCGATCATTTCCCCACTATCTCAACTGTCCGACGGGCGGGCACCCGCCGTCTGCCCGCCGCTGCCCGGCCCTGCGGGCGCCGGCACCGTGGGTGCGGCTGCCGCGCCGCCCGTACGCCGGGGGAGCACCCGGTCGCGTACGGCGGAGACCCGGGCGCCCAGCCAGACCAGGAAGACGGTCGGCAGGAAGACCGCGTCCGCCGTGATCATCGCGAGCGAGAAGAACGGCAGGCCCAGCAGGAACGCGATCGACAGGTGCTCAGTGATCATCGCGACCAGCAGGACGTTCTTCAGACGGCGGTTGAAGAGCGTGAAGGGGAAGGCGACCTGCACGATCACGGTGCCGTATGTGATCAGCATGATCATCAGGCCGTTGTCTGCGAGCACCCTGGACAGCTCGGGCCAGGGCGAGAAGTAGTCCAGGTGCATCGGGTAGTAGACCGCGGTGCCGTCCTGCCAGCGCGAACCCTGGATCTTGTACCAGCCGGCGGTGGCGTAGATGAGGCAGACCTCGACGACGATGACCAGCAGGGCGCCGTTGTGCACCAGCTTGGTGATCATGTCGAGCACGGTGCGCGGCTCGCCCGGCGCGTACCGCCGCACCGCCCACCACAGGCCGTGGGCGAGCCACAGGACCCACAGGGCCAGGCCCCAGCCCACGTGGGGGACGGGTCCGGGGCCGAACCAGGAGAGGCTGGACAGGCCCAGGGACTGGGCGACCAGGAGGGCGAGCCCGAGGGCCGCCCAGAGGACGATGCCGGTCACGTCGCGCTCGGGCAGGGCGGTCGCACCGGTGTGCGCGCGCTTCGCCGCACGGCGGGCGTCCAGCGACCACACCTGCGCGCAGCGGGTCAGCACCAGGTATATCGACATCAGGTGGATGACGTTGTCGCCGCCGTCCCCGACGAAGATGCTGCGGTTCTGGAGCGAGAGCACGCCCACCATGAACAGCACCGACATGGTGCGGGTGCGCCAGCCGACCAGCAGCAGCGCGCTCGCGACGATGGCGAGGGCATAGACGAGTTCGAACCAGCCGCGGCTGTCGGACCAGGTCAGGACCGAGAAGGCGCCGTTGTCGCCGAGCAGGCGGCGCGCCATGTCCCCGCTCCAGGGGCCATCGGGCCCGTACAGCTCCTGCCGGTGCGGCCACTCCCGCAACAGGAAGAACAACCAGGTGGCGGCGAACCCGATGCGGACGACGGCGGACTGGTACGGAGCCAGGGCGCTGCCCGTGACACGGGCGAAGGCGCGGGCGAAGGCCCGCTCTACCCGGGTCTCCCCGGTGGCGGCCCGCTGTTTCGGGAGCTGCCCGGCGGGCTCGGCCACGGTGGGCCACGCGGTGGGGGCGCCGGATTCCGCGGCCGCGGCCGTTCCGGTTCCCGAGGTCGTTTCCGCTGCCGGTTCCGGCACCGTCGCCGACGCTGCTTCTGCCGCCGATTCGGGCGTCGCTCCGGCCGCCGCTTCGGTCGCCGCCTCGGACGTCTGCGGAGGCACCCTGTGCGCTGTCACTGGATCGTCGCTCCTTCGGGCAGGTCGCCTGCGGTGACCGGCCACCAGGGCAGCTCGCGGTACCTGGGCTTGTCGCTGATCTTCTCCGTCCCCCACTGCGGCGGGCTGACGGCCGTCGTCATCGAGCGGACCTGCATCTGCTCGACCGTGCCGCGCGCCACCCACTGCGCGCTCATGCGCTGCATGATGATGCGCCGGAGGTACTGCTCGGACAGCTCGCCACGCATGCCGCCGCCGCGGTTCTGCGCGTCGTGGGTGCTGAGGAAGAACTCCCAGGCGCGGCGGAGTTCGTTCTGCTGTGTGTGGCTGGGCATGGGATTGTGCAGCAGGGCCTGGCCGTCTACGGCGGACAGGTCACTCCAGCCGGTGGTCACCGGGTCGCCGGACCGGGTACGCAGCTGGGCGCGCACCTGCACCGCGATGTTCTGCTGCAACGGGTTGGGCGCGAACAGCTTCCAGTTCTGTTCGTACTCCGGGAAGACGTAGTCGTTGACCAGCGGGCCGTGCTGCTTGCTCAGCGTGTTCGGCGGCGCGACGTGCAGGAACATCATCGCCAGGTGAATCGCGACGGCCAGCGTCACCGCGCCTGCCGCCACGGTCGTCACGATGCGTGACGGCAGCGACAGCGCGGCTGGTGGCCGCGATTCGTCCCCGTTTACCTGCATTCCTGCCCCGTTCCCAGATCCCGTGCGGCTTTTCACCGCCCGGGAACCGTACCTAGGCAGCCCCACCCGGCACACCCTCCCCCGAGTTATCCACAGGCTTGACACCCCGCACGCCCGGCCACACCATTGAACCGAACGATCGGTCGGTCGGGAGGCTGGGGGATCACATGACGACGATTGCGCCGGGCAGGGAGTCCCAAGCGGACTGGCAGGCGGACTTCGACGCGGCCGTCGCCGCTGACGAGCGCATCGAACCGCGCGACTGGATGCCGGACGCCTACCGCTCGTCCCTCGTGCGCCAGATAGCGCAGCACGCCCACTCCGAGATCATCGGCATGCAGCCGGAGGCGAACTGGATCTCCCGCGCGCCGTCGCTGCGCCGCAAGGCGATCCTGATGGCCAAGGTGCAGGACGAGGCCGGACACGGCCTGTATCTGTACAGCGCGGCGGAGACCCTCGGCGCGAGCCGCGACGAGCTGCTGGACAAACTGCACTCCGGCCGCCAGAAGTACTCCTCCATCTTCAATTACCCGACGCTGACCTGGGCCGATGTCGGAGCCATCGGCTGGCTGGTGGACGGCGCCGCGATCACCAACCAAGTCCCCCTGTGCCGCTGCTCCTACGGGCCCTACGCCCGCGCCATGGTCCGGGTCTGCAAGGAGGAGTCCTTCCACCAGCGCCAGGGGTACGAGCTCCTGCTGGCCCTGAGCCGCGGCACCGAAGCGCAGCACGTCATGGCGCAGGACGCGGTCGACCGGTGGTGGTGGCCGTCGCTGATGATGTTCGGCCCGCCCGACGACGAATCGGCGCACTCCGCGCAGTCCATGGCCTGGAAGATCAAGCGGCACTCCAACGACGAGCTGCGCCAGCGCTTCGTGGACATCTGCGTGCCCCAGGCCGAGACGCTCGGCCTCACGCTCCCCGACCCGGACCTGTCGTGGAACGAGCAGCGCGGCCACTGGGACTTCGGCCCCATCGACTGGAACGAGTTCCGCGAGGTGCTCGAGGGCAACGGGCCCTGCAACGACCAGCGGATCACCCAGCGCCGCCGGGCCCACGAGAACGGCGCCTGGGTGCGGGAAGCCGCCGCCGCGTACGCGGCCAAGCACGGGGAGGGAAACCGATGAGCACGACCGGTCCGGAGGGACAGGCCGGCACGGAAGCCGGCAAGGACGGCCGGGCAGGCGCCGCGGCAGGGGCTTCGGCGGGCCCCACCGACTGGCCGCTGTGGGAGGTCTTCGTGCGCAGCCGACGCGGCCTGTCGCACACCCACGCCGGCAGCCTTCACGCCCCGGACGCCCCCATGGCCCTGCGCAACGCCCGCGACCTGTACACCCGCCGCTCCGAGGGCATCTCGGTCTGGGTGGTCCCCTCCGCCGCGATCTCCGCCTCCTCCCCCGACGAGAAGGACTCGTTCTTCGAACCGGCCGCCGACAAGCCCTACCGCCACCCGACCTTCTACGAGATCCCGGACGGGGTGCAGCACCTGTGAAGCCCGTACGGACCGCTTCGGACACGGCCCCGGCGCTGGCCCTCGGGGACGACGCCCTCGTCCTCTCCCACCGGCTGGGGGAGTGGGCAGGACACGCGCCCGTCCTGGAAGAGGAGGTGGCGCTCGCCAACATCGCGCTGGACCTCCTCGGCCAGGCCCGCGTCCTGCTCTCGCTCGCGGGCGACGAGGACGACCTGGCGTACCTGCGCGAGGAGCGCTCCTTCCGTAACCTCCAGCTCGTCGAGCAGCCCAACGGCGACTTCGCCCACACCATCGCCCGTCAGCTGTACTTCTCCACGTACCAAGAGCTCTTGTACGCACAACTGGCAGCGACCTCCGGCCCCCTGGCTCCGCTGGCGGGCAAGGCCGTCAAGGAGGTCGCCTACCACCGGGACCACGCCGAGCAGTGGACCCTGCGCCTGGGAGACGGCACCGAGCAGAGCCACGAGCGCATGCAGCGCGGCCTGGACGCGCTGTGGCGCTTCACCGGCGAGCTGTTCGAGCCCGTGCCAGGGCTGGACCTGGACCTGACCGCCCTGCATGACGACTGGTCCACGCGCGTCGAGAGCATCCTGGCGCGCGCCACCCTCTCCGTTCCGCAAGGTCCGCAGCGTGGCGCGTGGACCGCGGGCGCCGGACGCCAGGGGCTGCACACCGAGCCCTTCGGCCGCATGCTCGCCGAGATGCAGCACCTGCACCGAAGCCACCCGGGGGCGACATGGTGACCACCACCCTCGAAGAACGGCTGCGCGAACTGGCAGGCTCCGTACCCGACCCGGAGCTGCCGGTCGTGACCCTCGCCGAACTGGGCGTCCTGCGCGGACTGCGGATGACGGGCCCCGGGGAGGTGGAGGTCGACCTCACGCCGACCTACACGGGCTGCCCCGCCGTCGAGGCCATGACCGCCGACATAGAGCGCGTCCTCCACGAGAACGGCATACCGCGGGTAGCGGTCCGCACGGTCCTCAGCCCGCCCTGGACGACCGACGCGATCACGGCCGAGGGCCGCCGGAAACTGGCCGAGTTCGGCATCGCCCCGCCACGCCCCACCGGCCCCGCCGACCCTGGCGGCGGCCCCGTGCCGGTCGACCTGGCCATCCGCTGCCCGCACTGCGGATCGACCGAGACCACCCTGCTCAGCCGGTTCTCCTCCACCGCCTGCAAGGCGCTGCGCCGCTGCGAGACCTGCCGCGAACCGTTCGACCACTTCAAGGAGTTGTGATGTTCCACCCGCTCCGGGTCGCGGAGATCGAACGGCTCACGGACGACGCGGTGGCCGTCACCTTCCAGGTGCCGCCCGAGCTGCGCGAGACCTTCCGGCACGTCCCCGGCCAGCACATAGCGGTGCGCCGGACGGTGGACGGGAAGGAGATCCGCCGTACGTACTCGATCTGCACCCCGGCTTCGGACGAGCCCACGCTGCGGGTGGGCATCCGGCTGGTCGAGGACGGCGCCTTCTCGACGTACGCGCTCAAGGAGCTGTCCGCAGGCGACACGGTAGAGGTCATGGCGCCGGCCGGCCGGTTCGTGCTGGAGCCCCGGCCCGGCCGGTTCGTGGGGATCGTCGGCGGCAGCGGCATCACACCGGTGCTGTCCATCGTCTCGACGCTGCTGGCCCGGCAGCCCGACGCCCGCTTCTGCCTGATCCGCAGCGACCGCACGGCGGCTTCGACGATGTTCCTGGAAGAAGTGGCCGACCTCAAGGACCGCTTCCCCGACCGCTTCCAGCTCGTCTCCGCCCTCTCCCGCGAGGAGCAGCAGTCGGGCCTGCCGTCAGGCCGCCTCGACGAGGCGCGGCTGCGGGAGCTGCTGCCCGCCCTGCTCCCCGTCGGAGCCGTCGACGGCTGGTACCTGTGCGGCCCCTACGGCCTCGTACAGGCAGCGGAACGGGCCCTGCGCGGACTCGACGTCCCCCGCAACCGCATCCACGAAGAGATATTCCACGTAGCGGACGATGTAGCGGAACCCGCCGCCGCTGGGCCCGCCCCTGCCGGGAACGCGGCCTCTTCCCTCGGTGGCGCCACAACTCCCCGCACGCCCGCGCACAGCACCGTGACCGCGACCTTGGACGGCCGCGCGGGCAGCTGGCCGGTGCGGGACGGTGAGTCGCTGCTGGAAACGGTGCTGCGCAACCGCGCGGACGCCCCGTACGCCTGCAAAGGAGGCGTGTGCGGCACGTGCCGCGCGTTCCTCGTGTCGGGCGAGATACGGATGGACCGCAACTACGCGCTGGAGGACGAGGAAGTCGAGTCGGGTTACGTGCTGGCCTGCCAATCGCACCCCGTGACGGAGAGGGTGGAGCTGGACTTCGACCGCTGACCCCATTCACAATTCCTGCAACCTGTTCTAACTTGACGCATCGTCAGGTCTTGGGCGTGCGGCGCGCGGGAGGACAGGCCAGTGGACTTCACCTTCACCGAGGAGCAGCAGGCAGCCGTCGAAGCGGCACAGGCCGTCTTCGCGGACGTGGCCCCGGACGGCGTACCCAGCCCCGCGCTCACCGCCGGAGCCGTGGCCGACGACTTCGACCGGCCCCTGTGGCGCAAGCTGGCCGACACCGACCTGCTGAGCCTGCTGCTCGCCCCCGAGTACGGCGGCGCGGGCCTGGACGCGATCGCGCTCTGCCTCGTACTACGCGAGTCGGCCAAAGTGCTCGCCCGCGTACCGCTGCTGGAGAACAGCGCGGCGGCCCTCACGGTGCAGACGTACGCCGATGCCGAGCTGCGCGCCGACGTACTGCCCAGGGCAGGCCGCGGCGAACTGGTCCTGACCGCCGCCGCCTGTGGCCGCACCGGACACGACCCGGCGGAACTCGCAGTGAACGCCCGGCAGGAGGGCTCCGGGTGGGTGCTCGACGGCGTACAGACCGCCGTGCCCTGGGCGCAGAGCGCCGACCGCATACTCGTCCCCGCCCACACCGGCGACGGAACCGCCGTACTCGCCCTCATACCCCGCGACCGGGACGGCGTCAGCCTCCACGACCAGGTCTCCACCAGCGGCGAACGCCTCGCGGAAGTCCGCCTGGCCTCCGTCCGAACGGCCCCCGAAGAGATGATCACCGACCCCGGCGCCTGGGATCGGCTGCGCAACCTCCTCACCACCGGCACCTGCGCACTGGCCCTCGGCCTGGGCCAAGCCGTACTGGCCATGACCAGCGCGTACACCGCGAAACGCGAACAGTTCGGCTTCCCCGTCGCCACATTCCAGGCAGTGGCCGTCCAGGCCGCCGACCGCTACATCGACCTCCGCGCCATGGAGGCCACCCTGTGGCAGGCCGCCTGGCGCATCAGCAGCGGCGCGAACGGCGCGCTGCCGCCCGCGGGAGACGTGGCCGTGGCCAAGATCTGGGCTTCGGAGGGCGTACGCCGCGTCGTACAGACCGCCCAGCACCTGCACGGCGGCTTCGGCGCAGACACGAACTACCCGCTGCACCGCTACCACGCCTGGGCGAAGCAACTCGAACTGTCCCTGGGCCCGGCCGCCGCTCACGAGGAAGCGTTGGGCGACCTACTGGCGGCCCACGCCTTGGGCTGACCAGCCGACACACACCCTCAGGTGAACCGCGGCCGCACCGACCGGGTCAGACGACCGTGCCCGCGCCGCCCTTGCCGTCCGACACGGGACGGCCCGCGGCCTCCCACGCCTGCATGCCGCCGGCGACGTTCACCGCGTCGATGCCCTGCTGGATCAGGTACTGGGCCACCTGCGCGGACCGGCCGCCGACCCGGCACAGCACGTAGACCTTGCCGCCGTCGGGCGCCTGCTCCGTGAACTCGCCGTACCGGGCGACGAACTCGCTCATCGGAATGTGCAGCGCGCCTTCGGCGTGCCCCGCCTCCCACTCGTCGTTCTCCCGTACGTCGAGGAGGAAGTCCTCGGGCGAGAGAGCGTCGACACCGACCGTGGGCAGAGAACCAAAGTGCATGGCCCCGACGCTACCCGACCAGCTGGGCGAGGTACGCCTCGCGTTCGGCGACGTCCGCGAGCAGCTTCTCGGCGATCTCGTCCAGCAGCCCGTCCGGGTCCTGGGGCGCCATTTTGATCATCGCGCCGATCGCGCTCTCCTCCAGCTCGGCAGCAGCGGCCGCCAGCATTTCCTTGCGCGCGGCCAACCACTCCAGCCGGGCGTAGAGCTCCTCGCTCTCGCTCAGCCGCCGCTCCTGCGGCACGGGCCCGGACTCCCACTCGCGGGCCAGTTCGCGCAGCGCGGCCTCGTCCCCGGCGCCGTAAGCGGCGTTGACCCGCACGATGAAGGCGTCCCTGCGCTCGCGTTCGGCCTCGTCCCGCGCCAGGTCGGGGTGGGCCTTGCGCACCAGGTCGCGGTAGACCCGGCGGGCCTCCTCACTGGGGCGGACCTTCTTCGGCGGCCGGACCGGCTGCTCGGTGAGCATCGCCTCGGCCTCCGGATACAGGCCCTCCGAGCCCATCCACCCGTGGAAGAGCTCCTCCACGTCCGGCATCGGCAGCACCGCCGCCCGCGCCTCGCCGGCCTTGCGCACGTCCTCGGGATCACCCGTACGAGCCGCCACCGCCTCGGCGATCCGGGCATCCAGCTCGTCCAGCCTCGCGTACATGGGGCCGAGGCGCTGGTGGTGCAGCCGCGAGAAGTTCTCCACCTCGACCCGGAAGGTCTCCACCGCGATCTCGAACTCGATCAGCGCCTGCTCGGCCGCCTCCACGGCCCGCGCCAACCGCTGGTTCGCCGGCTCCTGAGGCTCCCGGGGCCCCGGGCTTTCAGGCCCCGGGCTCTGGGGCCCGCCACCGGAGTCACCACCCCGGACGTCCCGACTTTGCCGCCCATAGCCCTGCCCGCCGTGGTCGGCGGGGCCCGTGTAGCCCGCCGGCCCGTGGTCGGCATGTGCGTCCTGGCCGCCCTGCGCGTTCTCCGCCTGCGAGTTCGTCACCCGGCCACCCTACGGCCCGGCCCGGCCCCGCTCCGACCCCCGCCTCGGCTCAGACCCCCGTCTCCCCGGCTATCCGCCCACTCCTGATCGCCGCGACCAGCTCCGCGTGATCGGCCTCCGTACGATCCGCGTAAGCCACCGCGAATGCGGCCAGCGCCTCGTCCAACGCCTCCCCCTTCCCGCAGTACCCCGCGACCACCCGCGGATCGGCACTGTGCGCATGAGCCCTGGCCAACAGCGCGCCCGTCATACGCGCGTAATCGTCGATCTGGTCGCCGGCGAGGGCGGTGGGATCGACGCTGCCTTTACGATTCCGAAACTGCCGCACCTGAAAGGGCCTCCCCGCCCCCGCCGCCCCCGCAGCGCCCGTCGGCCCGTCGCCCCTCGTCGGACCACCGGTGCCCACCGGCCCCCCAGCTTCCGTCAACCCGCCCGCCCCCGGCGAACCGTCGGCGGCTGGCCGTTCGCGTGAGTGGTCGGCGCGCGGAGGTGTGCTCACGGCTGACCGGGCTCCCGGCTCGTGCACTGTCGTCCAGCCCAGCAGGCTGTCGCTGACGACCTGCATGCGGCGCTGTCCGAGCACGATCCGCCGGCCCTCGTGCGGCACCGCGGGGGTCGGGAAGCCCGCCTTCGCCGCGTACGGGGCCAGTGCCGAGCTGCGTGCCTCCTTCACCTGGAGCACCAGCGGCTCACCGCGGTGATCCAGCAGCAGCACCACGTACGAGCGCAAACCGACGCTCCCCGTGCCCACCACCCGGAACGCCACGTCCTGCACCTCATACCTGGCCAGCAGCGGCAGCCGGTCCTCCGGCAGGGTGTCCAGGTAGTCGGTGAGCGAGGCGGCCACCGCGGCGGCTTCCGCGTCCGGTATGCGCCGCAGTACGGGTGGAGCGTCCACGAACTTCCTGCCGCCCCCGGGTATCTCCTCCGTCGACTTCGCCGCGAACCGCGCGCTCGTGTTCCTGCGCGCCTTCTCCACCACCCGCTCCAGCGTGCCGAGCAGGTCCCGGGCGTCCGTGTGGGAGACCAGCCGCTCGTCGGCTATCGCGTTCCAGGCGTCGGCGGCCGGCATGCCCGCCAGCAGCCGCATCGTGCGCCGGTACGCGCCGACCGCGTCCCGGGCCGCCTCCCGGCACTGTTCCTCGCTCGCACCCGCCTCCCGGCCGGCCAGCACCAGTGAGGCCGCCAGCCGTTTCAGGTCCCACTCCCAGGGCCCGTACAGCGTCTCGTCGAAGTCGTTGAGGTCCATCACGAGCTTGCCGCGGGCGTCGCCGTAGAGGCCGAAGTTGGCGGCGTGCGCGTCACCGCATATCTGTGCCCCGATGCCGGTCACGGGGGTGGACGTCAGGTCGTACGCCATCAAGCCGGCCGACCCGCGGAAAAAGGCGAAGGGGTCCGCGGCCATGCGGCCGACCCGTATCCGGGTCAGCTCGGGAAGCCGGCCGGCGTTCGACTCCTCGACCATGGTGACCGCGTCGGGCCGCCCGGCGTCGGGCGTGAACCGGCCGTGCCCGGAGCGCGGCGCCCGCTCCCGCAGCGCCTTGCCGACCGCCTTCGGCGCGGGCCCCCGCGCATCCGGCTTCGCGAATCCCGGTACGTACGGCAATCGCGACATCGCGCGCCACCTCCCCCTTCGTCCCTGCACCGACCCGTGCCGGCGTTGGCGTCCGCTCGCGCCGGGCCGATGCCGGCGCCCGGCCGACCGCCGGTCGCCGCACGCCCTTCCCGCCGCGTGTGCACGACGGTACAGACAGGCCCGGCCTTGCGGCAGGGCCTGTGGATAACTCTGGGTGACTGAGCTTGGAGGGCTGATGGCGGCCGTTTCGAACGGCCTCGCCTCAGACGCCGACCGCCTCTTCCATCTCCTCTTCGGCCGCTTCCCCGCTCGTGCCGTGCCCGTCCGCCGCACCGTGGGCCGGGCGGCGTTCCGGCACCGTCGCCGCCACCGCGGCTGCCGCCACGGCCGTCGCGTTCGCCGCGGCGCTCGCGGCCGCACGCCGCCGGCGCGCTTCGGCCAGCGCTGCCACGGCGACCACCGCGACGCCCACGACCAGCCACAGCACCAGCGTCCAGACGTGCCCGGCCAGCCCGTTGCCGTCGAAGTAGACGTGGCTACGGGTGCCCTCCACGAAGCCCGCGCCGTTCCAGAACGCGTGGAGAGACGCGAAGAAACCGTTCTGCATCTCGGGGCGGAAGACGCCGCCCGCCGAGGTGAAGTTGAGCATCACGAACAGCGCCATCACGCCCAGCGTGGTCCAGCGCTTGAGGAACGTGTGCAGCCCGGTGCCGATGAGCAAAATGCCCGCCGAGTACAGCCAGGCCATGCCCCACAGCCCCCACAGGCCGTGGTCGACGATGTGGAAGACCGGTCCGGCGAAGAGCGTGCCGAGAATGCCGACCACGAAGGAGGTGCCGACCGCCAGCATCGCCCGCATTCGTATCGGCAGTACGCCACCGGCGCCGCCGATCACCGCGACCGAGGCGTAGGAGCCGATGCTGACCGCGACCATCAGGAAGAAGATGCCCTGGCCCGTCGGGTCGTCCTCGGCCGGCGGGGCGACGTCGGTGACCTTGAGCGGCACGCCCTGCTGTGCCGCGATCGGCGTGAAGATCTTCTGCACCACGGTCGCGGTGGTGTCGGAACCCGCCGTCGCGACCACGAGCTCCGGCGCGGCCTTCGCCGTGCCACCCGCGGTGGCGTGCGCGGCCCCGCTCCCGGAGGCGTGCGTGTCCATGACGTACGCGCCGAAGATCTCCTGGTGCTTGAGCTGGTCCACGGCCTCGGCCCGGCTGCCGACCGTGCGTACGTCCAGCGCGCCGTCCGACTTGTCGTTGATCGACTGGGCAAGCACCTGGGCACCGGAGCCCGAGCCGACCACGGCGACGGGCAGGTGGTGCGGCGAGGGGTTGGCGAACGCGCCCAGGTAGGCCAGCCCCATACCGATGCACATCAGCAGCGGGGTGACCAGGTGGGTAAGGACATGCCGCAGGTCGGCGCGGTGATCGGGGCGGTGTTGGTGGTCGGGACGTCGGACCGAACTCATGGGTGGTGCCTTCTCAAGCTAGTCGCTCAGCGTCGGGGAGCCGTACAGGGTAGTTGGCTTATACAACTCACATTCCACGTTGTACTATACAACTACTTCAACGAAAGGCAACTCCCGTGCCCCGCAGAGACGAATCCGTCGAGACCATCCAGCAGGAGATGACCGCGTTCGCCCGCCGGGCACGCGCCACCGCCGCCCGCATGCACCCCGAGCTGTCGCTCGTCTCCTACACGCTGCTGGCGCACCTCGACGACCAGCGGGGATGCCGGGCGACCGACCTCGCCGCGCACTACCTCCTGGACAAGTCCACGGTCAGCCGGCAGATCTCCGCACTGGAGAAGCTCGGCTTCGTGGAGCGCCGCGTCGACCCGGACGACCACCGCGTCCAGGTGCTGCACCCCACGGCCAAGGGCGCGCAGGTGCTGGCCAACGTCACCGCCAGCCGCCGCCAGGCGTTCCACGAGCGGCTCGCCGACTGGGACGCGGAGGACCTGGAGCGCTTCGCCTCGTACCTGCTGCGCTACAACGCGGCCCAGGAACGGCTCGGCTGACCACCGCCGCGAGCGCCCCGACCACGCCTCGGGCGCTCCGCGCCCCTCACTTGCGGAAGCGCTCCGGACAGTTCCCGCCGTCGGGGAGGTATGTCTCCGCCCACCGCCCCAGCTCCTTGAGCGCGGGATCCAGCGCCCGCCCCGCCTCGGTCAGCCGGTACGAGACGCGCAGCGGCGGACCCCCGTCCACCTCGCGTACGACCAGGCCGGCCGCGGACAGTTCCGTGAGCCGGTCCGAGAGCATGCGCTCGCTGATGCCGGGGATCGCCCGCCGCAGACCGGCGAAGTACTCGGGCCCGGCGAGGAGGACGGACACGATCATTCCGGTCCAGCGCTTGCCGAACAGCTCGAAGACCCGGGCCATGCCCGTGTCCACCTGCCTGCATACCTCTTCGCCGCGCTCCGCCATGTGACCAGCGTACTGGCTTCTCGTTGGGTACTGCGGAAAAGTAAGCTACTGTGGTAAACATAGGAACGTACGGAGTACTCGCCAGGCCGTGCACCGGCCGCGAACGAAGGACCGCATCATGGCCACTCTTCTGCACCTCGACTCCTCCCTGTTCGCCGCTGACGGATCCGCCTCCCGCGCGGTGACCGCCACCTTCCGCAAGGCATGGGAGGAGCAGCACCCGGACGGCACCGTCGTCTACCGCGACCTCGCCGCCACCCCCCTGCCGCACCTGGACGCCCCGGGCTTCACCGCCGCCCTCGGCGACCCCGCCGACCTCTCCCCCGAGCAGCAGGCCGCCCTCGCGCGGCGTATCGAACTGGTCGAGGAGCTGGAGAACGCGGACGCCGTCGTCATAGGCGCCCCCATGTACAACTTCACGATCCCCTCCACGCTGAAGGTCTGGCTGGACCACGTGATCATCATGGGCCGGGTCACCGGGGAGGAGTCCTCGCTCAAGGGCAAGCCGGTGACCATCGTCACCAGCCGCGGCGGCTCGTACGCCCCCGGCACGCCCCGCGAAGGCTTCGACTACGTCCAGAACTACCTGGAGGCCGTGCTCGGCACCATGTTCGGCATGGAGGTCGACTTCATCGTCCCGGAGCTGACGATGGCCCCCAGCAACCCGGCGATGGCGGAGCTGGTGCCGCTGTACGAAGCCTCCCGCGAGAAGGCCCTTCAGGAGGCCGCCACCAAGGCCAAGGCCCTCGCCGAACGCCTCGCCGCCTGACGCACCGCCCCGGGGCACCCGGCCGCGCGACGGGTTGGGGACGTACGGCCGGTCCGGCGTCCCCACAGCTCCCTCCCGCTACGGTCGGCCCCGCGGTCTCACGTCCCCAGGCCCGCGTCACGGGCCAGCAGCGCCGCCTGCACCCGGTTCTCGCACTCCAGCTTCGCCAGGATCCGGCTGACGTACGTCTTCACCGTCGCCTCGCTCATATGGATCCGCGTACCCGCGTCGGCGTTCGAGAGCCCCTCGCCGAGCAGCGACAGCACTTCCATCTCCCGCGCCGTCAGGACGGACAGCCGCTGCCTGGCCTCCTCACCGCGCCGCGCCGCACCGCTCTCCCCGCCGGGGCCGCTGCCGCGTGCCACCAGGGAATCCGCCACATGACGGGTCGCCACCGGCGACATGTAGGCGTGACCGTCGGCCGCGGCACGCACCGCACGGATCAGTTCGTCGGGAGCGGAGTCCTTCAGCAGGAAGCCCGCGCTTCCCTCGCCCATCGCACGCAGGACGTTCTCCCGCTCCCCGAACGTCGTCAGGATCAGGGCCGGTACGGACGGTGCCGCCCGGCGCAGTTCCGCCAGCGCCGTCAGCCCGTCCATGACCGGCATCTGGATGTCCAGGAGCACCACGTCGGCGCCGCGGCCACGCGCCGCCTCGACGGCCTCCTTGCCGTTCCCCGCCTCGGCCACCACCGAGATGTCGGCGGCGGAGGTGAGGATCATGCGGATGCCGGCCCTGATGAGCGGTTCGTCGTCGGCGACGATCACCCTGATCACTCGGACTCCCGCACGGGCTCGGTCGGTTGTTCCCACGGACTGCGCCATCATCCCCCCGTTCACGCGCCGGTCCGTCCGGCCGCCCTCAGACCTTCCCCACGAAGGTCCGCTTCTCCACCAGCTTCCCGCCCTTGAAACAGAACCGGAACGCCCGCTCCTCTCCCCAGTCCTCAGACGTGTCCGTGGACGAGAACGTCTCACAGCGCGCGCCCTTCGGCTTGGCAGGCCCCTGGTCGTTCAGACCGCTGTTCATGAACGACCCCGGAGGCAGCCGCTCGCGCACCTCGGCCTCCGCACTGCCGACTTCCACCTCCTCGTAGGTGCCCGGCGCCACCGAGCCGTCCTGGACCGCCTTGAACAGCTCCACCACCCCCCACGTGGTCACGACGCCCATGACCACGACCACGCCCGCCGCCAGACCGCACCCCACGGCGAACCCGTTCCGCCGGTGCTCCCCGCGGAACGCGCCCGCGTCCGGCGGTGCGTACACCTGCGACCAGTCGACGACCGGCCGGCCGTCCTTGCCGGTTCGCACCGCGGGACGCCCGCGGTAGGGGTCCACGACCCCACCGGGCGCGTACGGCGCGGCCGGGCCGGCCGGGGGCAGCGGCGGCTCCGGCGCCCCGGCCTTCGCGGCGGCCGGCGTCACCGGCCCGTACGGCAGCACCCCGGCGAGCCGGAACCCGCCGTCCGGCAACGGACCGCTGTGCACCATGCCGCCGACCAGCCGGGCCCGCTCCCGCAGCCCCGTCAGCCCCTGGCCGCCGCTGACCTCGGGCCCGCCGGCCGAGTCCGGCGGCACCGGCCCGTTGACGACCTCGACCAGCAGCGAGTCGGGTTCGTAGTGCAGCGACACCGTCACCGGTGCCCCCGACGCGTGCTTGTGCGCGTTGGTCAGGCCCTCCTGCACGATGCGGTACGCGGCCCGGTCGACGGCCGGCGCGAGCGCGAGCGGCTCCCCGGAGCGGACCACGGATATTCGCGCCCCCGCGCCGCGCGAAGCCTCGGCCAGCCCGTCCACCTGGGCCACCCCGCGCTGCCCCGCGTCCGGCGCCGCACCGGATCCGATCACCGTGTGCCCGGCGGCCGCGTCCTCGGTCTCGTCGCGCAGCAGGCCGACCACCTCTCGCAGTTCGCGCATCGCCGCCACCGAGGCGCCCCGCAGCACGGCGACCGCCTCCCGCTGCCGCCCGTTCAGCTCGGAGTCCACCTCCAGTGCGCCCGTGTGCACGGCGATCAGCGTCAGCTGGTGGCCCAGGCTGTCGTGCATGTCCTGCGCGATGCGCTGCCGTTCCCGCAGCCGCGTCTGGTGGGCGATCATCGCGTTCTCTCGCAGCAGCTGCGTGCGCTGTGTGTGGAGCGTGTCCACCAGGGTGCGGTGCTGCGACCAGTAGCGGCTCGCTATGCCCGGCATGGCCACTATCGCCAGGAACGACACCGCCAACAGCATCAGCTTCTCCGGCGACACCAGCGGGAGGTCCTGGACCGTGGGCACCGCCATGCTCAGCACCAGCGCCACCGCGAACACCACCAGCGCCCGCGCGCTGCCCGCGATCCGTCGCCCGGCCGACCAGCCCGCCACGATCAGCAGCGCCGATATGCCCACGAACAGCCAGCTCAGCGCGGCCGAGCCGATCAGGACCGTGCCGGGCAGGGCGCGGCGCAGCGGCGAGATCACCATCACCGCCACCGTCACGGTCCACGTGTGCGCCTCGCTGCTGCCGAAGAGCTTCTCCGAACCGAGCGCGACCAGTCCCAGCAGCAACGCCAGCAGCACCTCGCCGACGACGCGGTACGGCGGCCACTGCTCCGGCCGGGCCAGCCGCCGCCACAGCCGCCCGCCCGCGGCTCTGACCGCCGCTCCCCGGCCCGCCACCTGCGCTTTCCCCGTCATGTTCACGTGCCGAGCGTAGGAAACCCCGCCCCGTCCGCGCAGTCGCCGTAAGTCGCTCCCTGCCGCGACGAAAGTCGCTAATCCCGTGCCCGGCCCGTCGCCTCCGGCCCGCGTACCCGGCCCGTCGCCCCCGGCCCGCGTACCCGGCTCGTCGCCCCCGGCCCGCGCCCCGCGCCCACGGCCACCAAGGCGCCCGCGGCCAGCGCGCCCCCGAGCCACAGCACCCCCACGAGCCCCCAGCCGTCCACGGCCCGCCCCCCGCCGAACGCCCCCAGCGCGATCGCCGCGTTGAACACCCCCACGAACAGCGCCGACGCCGCTTCCCTGGCCTCGGGCGCCACCACCATCAGCCACGACTGCGTACTGACCGACACCCCTCCGTAGGCCAGCCCCCACACCACCAGCAGCGCCGCCGCCCCCGGCACCCCCGCTCCCACCACGGGCACCAGCGAAACCGCCCCCGCCAGCACCCCGCTGAGCACCAGCAACGTCCCGCGCGGCGACCGCCCCGCCCCCGCGCCGCCCAGGAAATTGCCCGCCACCCCGGCGACTCCGTAGACCAGCAGCAACGTGCTGATCAGCTCGGGCCCGACCCCGGACACCTCCTCCAGGACCGGCCGGACATAGGTGTACGCGGCGAAATGCCCCGCCACCAGCAACGCCACCACGACCAGCCCCGTGCGCACCCGCGCGTCACGGAACAGCCGCAGCACCCCGCCCAGCCGCACCGCCCCCTCGGCGGGCAGCGGCGGCAGCAGTACCGCCAGCGCCACCGCGACCAGCGCAGACAGCACGCCCACCACGACGAACGCCGCACGCCAGCCGCCGAGTTCCCCGGTCAGCGTGCCCGCCGGCACGCCGAGCACCGACGCCACGGCCACCCCACTGAAGATCAGCGACGTCGCCGCACCCACCGACCGCCGCGCCACCAGCCGCACCGCGAGCCCCGCCGCGAGCGCCCACACCCCGCCCATGCCCAGCCCCACCAGGACCCGCGCCGCCAGCAACACCCCGAAGACCGGCGCGTACGCCGCCAGCAGGTTGGCCGCCGCCAGCATCGCCATCAGCGCGCACAGCACGACCCGCCGGTCCGCCCTGCCCACCGCCAGCGTCAGCGCCGGGGCCGCGAGCGCCGCGACCACCCCGGTCACCGTGAGCGTCAGGCCCGCCGTGCCGTCCGTGACCCCGAGCGCGCTCCCGATGGGCGTCAGCAGCCCCACCGGCAGCATCTCCGACGTCACCACCGTGAACGTGGCCGCGGCCAGCGCCACCACCGCGGGCCAGCCCCGCCCCGCCCCCCGCACCAACTCGCCGCCCCGGCCCGCCGCTTGCTCGATAGTCGTCATGCATCCCAGCCAACGCGCGGCCGCCCTCGGGAACAACGGCGAACCCCGCACCCTTCAATGAGCGTGGCTCATCGACCTACGAGGGCCCACTCGTATGGCGATCCGGCCGTACGAGACACACTACCGACCCCGCACGGCCCACGCTCCCCACGGGCCACGAGCTCCCGGAAAGGCCCCATGTCCCTGCGCACCGGCGGCCTGGAGATCCGCGAGCTGGAGTGCTTCCTCGTTCTCGCCGAGGAACTGCACTTCGGCCGCACCGGCGAACGCCTGTACGTGTCCCAGAGCCGCGTCAGCCAGCTCGTCCGCTCCCTGGAGCGCCACGTCGGCGCCCGGCTCGTCGAGCGCACCAGCCGCCGCGTACGCCTCTCCCCTCTCGGTACGGACTTCCTCGCCGCCCTCAGGCCCGCCTACGACGCCCTGCGCGGCACGGTCGACACCGCCGTAGCCGCCGCCCGCGGCATCGAGGGACTGCTGCGCATCGGCTTCCAAGGCACCGCGGACGACCGCATCATGAAGGCCGTGGACACCTTCCACAGCCGCCACCCCGGGTGCGCCACGGACATCGTGGAAATCCCGCTCCAGGACCCTTTCGGGCCGGTGCACCGCGGCGAGGTGGACGCCGCCGTCGTCCTACTCCCCGTCGAGGAACCTGGTCTCGTACTCGGTCCGGTCTTCTCCAAGCAGCAGCAGACGCTCGCGGTATCCGTACGCCACCCCTTCGCATCCCGCGCGACCGTCGACGCCGAGGACCTGGCGGACGGCCCGCTCATCTCCGTCAGCGCCCCCGCACCCGAGTACTGGCGCTACGCCCAGGCCCCCGCCGACACCCCCGGCGGCCGTCGCATCCCGCCCGGCCCCGGCGTCCGCACGCTCCAAGAAGGCTTGACCCTGGCCGCCGCCGGCCGGGGCGCGATGCTCCTGTGCCGCCCCACAGCGGACTACCACGGCCGCCGCGACCTCGCTTTCGTACCGGTCACCGGCCTGCCGGACTCCGCCCTCGGCCTCGTCTGGCACCGGGACCGCGAGACCGCGCGCACCCGCGCATTCAGCACGGCCGTCACCGATGTGACGTAGCACTCACCGTTCTTTTCCCGTTCTTTTCGCGGTACGGGCCGGCGCGACGGCGTCCGGGCCGGGCCGCCCTTACGGGCAGGGCTACGAAGGTATCCCGGCCTGAACGACAAAAGACCCCCGGTCCGGAGATCCGGACCGGGGGTCTTCTCTGTGCGCGAGGGGGGAGTTGAACCCCCACGCCCTTTCGGGCACTGGAACCTGAATCCAGCGCGTCTGCCTATTCCGCCACCCGCGCATTGGGTGTGTCGTTCGATTCTCTCACGTGATCCGGGCTGTTCCGTCCGGGTCTTGTGCGAGCGCCTTCCGACATCCAGAACATTAGCACGCTGGCAGGGGTGCAATCACATCCGTTCCCCGCAGCCCGCTCACGACCTCGTACAGGGGACCCGCGCCGGCCTCCCCGGCAGTCCGGTCGGCTGCGCCCGGTGGTCCGGCCGCGCCCGCCCCGACGCCGCACGGCCGCCGCCGCACCCCCGTACTGCCGCCGCACCGAAGCCCGTGGACACACATCCGGCCACGTACCGGACCGGGCCGCCGCGACTGCGCCCCGGGCGGTCGGCGAACACGGCGGTTGCGGGACACTGTGAGCGGGGCACATCTACGATCGCAGTGCCATCGCAACGCCGGCGCGGTCGCATCGCGAAGCCATCGCGGTGACACGGCCCGGTGAACGCGGCCGGCGGCACGGCAGGACCACCACGGTGACGCCGCAGATCAACGCGGTGGCACCGGAGTGACGCAGCAGCAAGCAGGAGTGAGCAACCTTGTGAGGGGCGACACTCGTCCTCAAGGCGGGAAAGGGGAACCAGCCGTTTTCCCGGCGCGTGGATACGATCAGTAAGCAGTATCAGGACGACCCTGTCGAAGACCGACCTGACGAAGACTGAGGAAGGAGGTGCCCCGTGGGAGTACTGAAGCGCTTCGAGCAGCGTCTCGAAGGTCTCGTCAACGGCACCTTCGCCAAGGTGTTCAAGTCCGAGGTGCAGCCCGTTGAGATCGCCGGCGCCCTCCAGCGCGAGTGCGACAACAACGCCACCATCTGGAACCGCGACCGCACGGTCGTCCCCAACGACTTCATCGTCGAACTGAGCACCCCCGACTACGAGCGGCTCAGCCCGTACAGCGGGCAGCTCGGAGACGAGCTCTCCGGCATGGTCCGCGACTACGCCAAGCAGCAGCGCTACACCTTCATGGGCCCGATCAAGGTGCACCTGGAGAAGGCCGACGACCTCGACACCGGCCTGTACCGCGTCCGCAGCCGCACCCTGGCGTCCAGCACTTCCCAGGAACACCCGGGCGCAGCCGCCGCGGCCCAGCGGCCCACCGCGCCCAGGAGCAGCCCGTCCGGCCCCGGCGGTCATGTGGGCCCGCCCCCCATGCCCACCTCGCCGCCCGGAGCCGCGCAGCCGGCCCCCCGGTCGGCCCCGCCCGGCCCCGGGCCGCAGCCAGGCTCGGCTTCCGACAACTGGTACCAGAGCCGAGGCGGGGCGGAGCGGAGCACGCAGACCAGGCGCTGGATCGAGATCAACGGCAACCGCCACCAGATCTCCCGGTCCACGCTCGTCCTGGGCCGCAGCACCGACGCCGACGTACGGATCGACGACCCGGGAGTCTCCCGGCGGCACTGCGAAATCCGCGTCGGCACACCCCCGACCATCCAGGATCTGGGTTCCACCAACGGCATCGTGGTGGACGGGCAGCACACCACCCGCGCTACGCTCCGCGACGGCTCGCGGATCGTCGTGGGCAGTACCACCATCGTTTACCGGCAAGCCGAAGGGTGAAGCGGGGGCAATGTCAGAGCTGACCCTCACGGTCATGCGGTTGGGTTTCCTCGCCGTACTGTGGCTGTTCGTCATCGTGGCCGTCCAGGTCATCCGCAGCGATCTGTTCGGCACGCGTGTCACGCAGCGCGGCGCCGCCCGCCGCGGCGGCCAGGAGGCGCGTTCGCAGCAGCGCCAGCAGGCCGCACCACCGCAGCAGCGCCGCCAGGAGAGCGGCCGCGGCAACAACCGTCAGCGCCGCGGTGCCCCCACAAAGCTGGTGGTCTCCGAGGGCACGTTGACGGGTACGACCGTCGCCCTCCAGGGCCAGACCATCTCCCTGGGACGCGCGCACGACTCCACGATCGTGCTGGACGACGACTACGCCTCCAGCAGGCATGCCAGGATCTACCCGGACCGTGACGGCCAGTGGATCGTCGAGGATCTCGGGTCCACCAACGGCACGTATCTCGACCGGACCCGACTGACGACCCCGACACCGATTCCGCTGGGAGCCCCGATCCGCATCGGCAAGACCGTCATCGAGCTGCGGAAGTAGTACGACAATGAGCGAGCGGAGCGAGCGAGCCGCGGCGGTCCACTCGACGGACCCGAGCGTGCTCCCGACCGGAGGGTGGGCACCGTGCGGATGTACCCCGAGCCGACGGGCGAGGTGCGTATGAGTCTGTCACTGCGCTTCGCCGCCGGATCGCACAAGGGCATGATCCGGGAGGGCAACGAGGACTCCGGCTACGCCGGCCCGCGCCTGCTCGCCATCGCCGACGGCATGGGCGGTCAGGCCGCCGGCGAGGTCGCCTCCTCCGAGGTGATCTCCACCCTCGTCCAGCTCGACGACGACGTCCCCGGCTCCGACATCCTCACCTCCCTCGGCACGGCCGTACAGCGCGCCAACGACCAGCTGCGCGTCATGGTCGAGGAGGACCCGCAGCTGGAGGGCATGGGCACCACCCTGACCGCCCTGCTGTGGACCGGCCAGCGGCTCGGCCTCGTACACGTCGGCGACTCCCGCGCCTACCTGCTGCGCGACGGCGTCCTGACGCAGATCACGCAGGACCACACCTGGGTGCAGCGGCTCGTCGACGAGGGCCGGATCACCGAGGAGGAAGCCACCACCCACCCGCAGCGCTCCCTGCTGATGCGCGCGCTGGGCAGCGGCGACCACGTAGAACCCGACCTGTCGATCCGCGAGGTACGGGCGGGCGACCGCTACCTGATCTGCTCGGACGGCCTGTCCGGCGTGGTCAGCCACCAGACCCTCGAAGACACCCTCGCCAGCTACCAGGGCCCGCACGAGACCGTGCAGGAACTGATCCAGCTGGCGCTGCGCGGCGGCGGCCCCGACAACATCACGTGCATCGTCGCCGACGTCCTGGACGTCGACGCCGGCGACACCCTCGCGGGCCACCTCAACGACACCCCGGTCGTCGTCGGAGCGGTCGCCGAGAACCAGAGCCAGCTCAGCGACCCCAGCACGATGCAGACCCCGGCCGCCCGCGCCGCCGAACTGGGCCGCCACCGGGACGCGCCACAGGCCGCGCCGGGCGGCGCCTTCGGCCCGCCGGGCAGCGGCGACAACGACTTCACGGGCCCCCCGCAGGGCTCGTTCGGCGCGTTCATGGACGAGGACTACCTCAAGCCGGAGCGCCGCCGCGGCAAGTGGATCAAGCGGTCGCTGATCACCGTACTGGCGCTGGCCGTCGTCGGCGGCGGCCTGTACGCGGGCTACCGCTGGACGCAGACGCAGTACTTCGTCGGCGCCAAGGACGACCACGTCGCGCTGTACCAGGGCATCAGCCAGGACCTCGCCTGGATCAAGCTCAACAACGTCGACGAGGACCACCCCGAGATCGAACTCAAGTACCTCCCCGCCTACCAGCGCAACCAGGTCAAGGAGACCATCGCCGTCGACAGCCGCAACCAGGCCATCGACAAGGTCACCGAGCTGGGCAAGCAGGCCAACGCCTGCCGGTCGAAGGACCAGCGCGAGGCGGCGGAGCGCGATGCGGAGGCCCGTAAGAAGGCCGACGAAGAAGCCCGCAAGAACAAGAAGGCCGGCAAGCCCGGCAGCCAGGCGGGCACGCCGCAGGCGACCCCGACACCCACACCCAGCCAGACGCCCCCCTCCGAGGAGCAGCAGAAGCTGGAAAAAAATTGCAGCACCCAGCAGTGAGGGCGTAGGGGGCCGTAGATCTGATGAGCAGCAGTACCACCACCACGACCACCGTGGGCACCATCGGTGCCCCGAGCCGCCGCAACACCGAGCTGGCCATGCTCGTCTTCGCGGTGCTCATCCCGGTGTTCGCGTACATCAACGTGGGCCTGGCCAAGGAGGGCTCGGTCCCGGCCGGCGTCCTGGGCTACTCCCTCGGTCTCGGCCTGCTGGCCGGCGTCACCCACCTCGTCGTACGCAAGTGGGCCCCGTACGCCGACCCGCTGATGCTGCCCATCGCGACCCTCCTCAACGGTCTGGGCCTGGTCTTCATCTGGCGCCTCGACCAGGAACCGCAGATCACCACGAAGCAGCTCGGCGGAGCCATGGCTCCCGGGCAGATGATGTGGTCGACGATCGGCGTCGCCCTGTTCCTCGGCGTCCTGATCTTCCTCAAGGACCACCGCGTCCTGCAGCGCTACACCTACATCTCGATGGTCGTCGCGCTGGTCCTGCTGATCGCGCCGATCTTCTTCCCGGCCAAGTTCGGCGCCCGCATCTGGATCACCATCCCCGGTGTCGGCTCGCTGCAGCCCGGTGAGTTCGCCAAGATCGTCATCGCGATCTTCTTCGCGGGCTACCTCATGGTCAAACGCGACGCGCTCGCCCTGGCCAGCCGCCGCTTCATGGGCCTGTACCTGCCGCGCGGCCGCGACCTCGGCCCGATCCTGGTCATCTGGGCGCTCAGCCTGATGATCCTGGTCTTCGAGACCGACCTCGGTACGTCCCTGCTCTTCTTCGGCCTGTTCGTGGTCATGCTGTACGTGGCCACCGAACGCACCAGCTGGATCGTCTTCGGCCTGCTGCTCAGCGCCGGCGGCGCGGTCGCGGTGGCCACCTTCGAGTCGCACGTGCAGACCCGTGTGCACAACTGGCTCAACCCCCTGGAGCTGCTGAACGGCGGCGTCACCGAAACCGCCCAGGCCATGTACTCCTTCGGCTCCGGCGGCATCCTCGGCTCGGGCCTCGGCCAGGGCTACTCCCGCCTCATCGGCGGCATCGCGCCCAAGAGCGACTACATCCTCGCCACCGTCGGCGAGGAAGCCGGCCTCGCCGGCCTGATGGCGATCCTGCTGCTGTACGGCCTGCTCATCGAGCGCGGCATCCGTACGGCGCTGGCCGCCCGCGACCCGTTCGGCAAGCTGCTCGCCGTCGGCCTGTCCGGCGCCTTCGCCCTCCAGGTCTTCGTCGTCGCCGGCGGCGTCACCGGCCTGATCCCGCTGACCGGTATGACGATGCCGTTCCTCGCCCAGGGCGGCTCCTCCGTCATCGCGAACTGGGCCCTGGTCGCGCTGCTGCTGCGCATCAGCGACACCGCGCGCCGGCCGGCCCCGGCCCCCGCCCCCTCCACCGACGCCGAGATGACCCAGGTGGTCCGCCCGTGAACAAGCCTCTGCGCCGCGTTGCGATCTTCTGCGGGCTGCTGGTTCTCTCCCTGCTCATCCGCGTCAACTGGGTGCAGTTCGTCCAGGCCGACGAGTTGAAGAACGACACGCACAACCGGCGCGTGGCCATCGAGCGCTACAGCCAGCCGCGCGGCAACATCATCGTCGACGGCAAGGCCGTCACCGGCTCGACCACCAACGACAGCGGCGACTTCAAGTACAAGCGGACGTACAAGAACGGCCCGATGTGGGCGCCGGTCACCGGTTACGCGTCCCAGGCGTTCGGCTCCAACCAGCTGGAGAAGCTCAACGACAGCATCCTGTCCGGCACCGACGACAAGCTCTTCTTCAGCCGTACGGTCGACATGTTCACCGGCGAGAAGCAGAAGGGCGGCAACGTCGTCACCACGCTGAACGCCAAGGCGCAGCAGGCCGCGTTCGAGGGGCTGGGCAAGAACAAGGGCGCGGTCGCCGCGATCAACCCGGAGACCGGCGCGATCCTGGCGCTGGCCAGCACCCCGTCGTACGACCCCTCCACCTTCGCCGGCATGTCCGACAAGGACGCCAAGGCGTACAACAGCCTGCTGAAGCAGAACAACCCCGACGACCCGATGCTCAACCGGGCGCTGCGCCAGACCTACCCGCCGGGCTCGACGTTCAAGGTCGTCACCGCCGCCGCGGCGCTGGAGAACGGCCTCTACACCGACGTCAACGCCAAGACCGAGTCGCCGCTGCCGTACTACCTGCCGGACACCGCGCACCAGCCGCTGAACAACGAGGGGAACATCCCCTGCGAGAACGCCAGCCTCAAGGAAGCGCTGCGCTGGTCCTGCAACACCGTCTTCGGCAAGATCAGCGCCGATCTCGGCAACAAGAAGATGAAGGCCGAGGCGGAGAAGTTCGGCTTCAACAACGCCGAGGTCGACACCCCGGTGCGGGCCGCCGAGAGCGTCTACCCGACCGACAACCGGCCGCAGAACGCGATGGCCGGCATCGGCCAGGCCTCCAACCGCGCCACCCCGCTGCAGATGGCCATGGTCACGGCGGCCATCGCCAACGGCGGCAAGCTGATGAAGCCGTACATGGTCGACAAGCTCGTGGCCCCCAACCTCAACGTCGTGCAGCAGCACACGCCGGAGGCGATGAGCCAGCCGGTCAAGCCGGAGAACGCCCAGAAGCTCCAGGAGATCATGGAGGGTGTCGTCAAGAACGGCACCGGCACCAACGCCCAGATCGACGGCGTCACCGTCGGCGGCAAGACCGGCACCGCCCAGCACGGCGAGAACAACAAGGACAACCCGTACGCCTGGTTCATCTCCTACGCCAAGACCTCCAAGGGCACGCCGGTGGCCGTCGCCGTCGTGATCGAGAGTTCGGACACGCTCCGCGACGACATCGCAGGCGGCAAGCTCTCCGCCCCCATCGCCAAGAAGGTCATGGAGGCGGTACTCGACGGCAAGAAGTGACCCCGGTCACGCCAATACCGGTCGGATATCAGGTGCCGGTCGCGACCGGGCCCCGCATGGCGTGCCGGGTACGGTATGCCCGAACAGCACACCGCCGGACCACACACGGGTGCGGTCGGGACTGACGGAGAGGGCTGGAGAAGCTTATGGAAGAGCCGCGTCGCCTCGGCGGCCGGTACGAGCTGGGCTCGGTGCTCGGCCGCGGTGGCATGGCCGAGGTCTACCTCGCCCATGACACCCGCCTGGGCCGCACCGTCGCTGTGAAGACGCTGCGGGTAGACCTCGCCCGCGACCCGTCCTTCCAGGCCCGGTTCCGCCGTGAGGCCCAGTCGGCCGCCTCGCTGAACCACCCGTCGATCGTCGCCGTGTACGACACCGGCGAGGACTACGTCGACGGCGTCTCCATCCCGTACATCGTCATGGAGTACGTCGACGGCTCCACCCTGCGCGAACTGCTGCACTCCGGCCGCAAGCTGCTGCCCGAGCGGTCGCTGGAGATGACGATCGGCGTGCTCCAGGCGCTGGAGTACTCGCACCGGGCCGGCATCGTCCACCGCGACATCAAGCCGGCCAACGTCATGCTCACCCGCACCGGCCAGGTCAAGGTCATGGACTTCGGCATCGCCCGCGCGATGGGCGACGCCGGCATGACGATGACGCAGACCGCCGCGGTCATCGGCACGGCGCAGTACCTCTCGCCCGAGCAGGCCAAGGGCGAGCAGGTCGACGCCCGCTCCGACCTGTACTCCACCGGCTGCCTGCTCTACGAACTGCTGACCGTACGTCCGCCGTTCGTCGGCGACTCGCCCGTCGCCGTCGCCTACCAGCACGTACGCGAAGAGCCGCAGCCGCCGAGCAACTTCGACCCCGAGATCACCCCCGAGATGGACGCCATCGTCCTCAAGGCGCTGGTCAAGGACCCCGACTACCGCTACCAGTCGGCGGACGAGATGCGCGCCGACATCGAGGCGGCCCTCGACGGCCAGCCCGTCGCGGCGACCGCGGCCCTCGGCGCGGTCGGCTACGACCAGGACCAGCCGACGACGATGCTGCGCCCGCAGGACCCGGCGGGCCAGACGTCGATGCTGCCGCCGATGAACCCGGACGACGGCGGCTACGGCTACGACGAGCGGCCCGACCGGCGCCGGGGCGGTGCCGGCGGCCAGAAGAAGAAGCACACCTCGACGATCATGCTGGTCGTCGCGGGCATCCTGGTCCTGGCCGGTGCGATCTTCATCGGCAAGGCGATGTTCAACGGCCAGAACACCAGCAACGACGTCAAGGTGCCGGAGCTGACGGGGAAGACCTTCGAGCAGGCCAAGGCGGCCGGCGTCAACGGCGGCTTCAAGGTCGCCAAGGGCGGCAGCACGGCCTGCGAGAACGTCGAGAAGGGCCAGATCACCAAGCAGTCCCCGGCCGCCGGCAAGGACATCGGCAAGGACGAGACGGTGACGGTGACGATGTGCACCGGACCGGAGAAGGTCACCATCCCCGACGTCCGCGGCCTGACGTTCGACCAGGCGAAGGACGAGCTGAAGAGCAAGGGCTTCGAGGACGTCCAGAAGACCGAGCGGGTCTCCGAGCGCCCGGAGGGCACGGTCGTCGACCAGGACCCCAAGGGCCAGAGCGAGGGCACCAAGAAGTCCAAGATCACGCTGGTGGTCGCCAAGAAGTCGCCCACGACGACGGTGCCGCCGGTGACCGGCCAGGACTTCGCCGCGGCGCAGAAGCAGCTGACCGACCTCGGCTTCCAGGTCGCCAAGACCGAGCAGGAGACCTCAGACCCGAACCAGGTCGGCAAGGTCATCCAGCAGTCCCCCGAGGGCAACTCGCAGGCCAGGAAGGGTTCGACGATCACGCTGACCGTCGGCAAGGCCGGCGAGCAGAAGCCGGTCCCCAGCGTCGTCGGCCAGGCCGTCAAGGACGCCAAGAAGGCCCTGCAGGACGCCGGCTTCACGAACATCCAGTTCGCGAACGGCAGCTCGCAGGACGACCAGGCGCGCGTGGTCACCCAGGACCCGCAGCCGAACACCCCGTCCGACCCCAAGTCCACGACGGTGACGCTCACCACGGTGGGCGCGCCCACCGGCGACGACAGCGGTGACGACGGCAACAGCTGGGGCGGCCCGAGCGGCTGGTGGGGTGGCTGGCACAAGAAGCACTGACCGGCAGCCGCCGTACGGGAAAGCCCCGGCACCCTCGAAGGGTGCCGGGGCTTTCGCTCGGTCGGTGCAGGCCGGTGCCGTCCTCAGCGCAGTTCTTTCGGCGGGGTGCGCTTGGCGTCGACCTTCTCGGTGCGCTCCAGCTCGCCCCAGACGACGTAGCGGTAGGTCGAGGTGTAGACGGGCGTGCAGGTCGTCAGGGTGATGTAGCGGCCCGCCTGGCGCTTCCCCGACTCCTTGGGGATGTCGTCCAGCACGTCCACGTTGTACTTCGAGGTCTCTTCCAGTGACGCGTAGACCTTGTAGACGTACCAGGTGTCCTTGGACTCGAAGACGATCGCGTCGCCGTTCTTGAGCTTGTCGATGTTGTGGAACTTCGCGCCGTGGCCGTCGCGGTGCGCGGCGAGCGTGAAGTTGCCTTCCTTGTCCTGCGGCAGGGCCGACTTGACCGGCTCGGTGTAGTAGCCGGCGACGCCCTCGTTCAGGACGTCCGAGTCGATGCCCTTCTTGACGAGCACCTCGCCGTTCTTCATCGCCGGGACGTGCAGGAAGCCGATGCCGTCCTTGGTGTCCAGCGCGCCGGGGCCCTTCGGGGGCTGCGCCCAGTTGCGGCGTACCGTGTCCCCCTGCTTGTGCGCTTCGCGGTCGGCGAGGACGTTCGTCCACCACAGCGAGTAGACGACGAACAGGGCCAGGAGCAGGCCCACGGTGATCAGCAGCTCGCCGATGACGCTGACGACGGCTGCGACACGCCCGCGCAGGCGGCGTGGCGGTACGGTCGCCGGCTCGTCCGCCGCCGGTCCGGTGTCCTCGTCGTGTCCGGTGGCAGTCACCGCGGTACCCCTCTTACGTTCGCTCAGCTGACGAGCGCATCCGGCTTGCCCTTGCTCCGCGGCCGCTCCTCGACCATCTTGCCCCAGACGATCATCCGGTAGGTACTGGTGAATTCCGGCGTGCAGGTCGTGAGCGTGAGGTAGCGGCCGGGGCCCTTGAAGCCGGAGCCCTGCGGGACCGGGCCGATCACCGAGATGTTCCGCGGCGAGGTCTGCGGGAGGATGCTCTCCATCGCGTACGTGTAGTACGTGCTGCCCGTCTCGACGACGATCTTGTCGCCCTTGCTGAGCTTGTTGATGTAGCGGAACGGCTCGCCGTGGGTGTTGCGGTGCCCGGCCACCGCGAAGTTGCCCTGCTTGTCCCAGGGCATCGCGGTCTTCACGCTGTTCCTGTCGTAGTGGCCGACCATGCCGCGGTCCAGCACCGCGGGCTTGCTGATGCCCTCGGCGATCGGGACCTTCACGTCCAGCTTGGGGATATACATGATCGCGAAGCCCTGTCCCGGCGAGAAGGCGTCGGGCTTGCGGTCATCGCCGCCCGCGTCCCACTCGTGCTCCAGGTTGCTGGCCGTTCCGCCCGCCTGCTGGTGCGCCAGGACGTTCGTCCACCACAGCTGGTAGGTGACGAAGAGCAGCATCAGGACGCCGAGGGTGATGAACACCTCGCCCACCGCGCGGCTCGCGATGACGCTGGGGCTCTCCTTGCGGGCCCGCTCGGCCCGGCGGGCCTCCACCCGCGACATGGGCGCCGAAGGCGCCTCAGCGGCCACTGAGGACGCCGTGGCGGCGTCCGCCCGGGAACCGCGCCCCTTGCGCCTGTTGCCGCGCTTGGCGGCCTCCTGGGCGGCCTTGCGGCGTGCGGCGCGGCCGCCGGTTGCCGGAGGCGTCGCCACCGATGCCGTCGCCGGCGCGTCGGTCGCCTCGGTTTCACGTGAAACAGCGTCCGCTCCGGAGCGGCCGGCGCCGGTCTCCTCGGCCTGCCGGAGCGCCATGGTCTCGTCGTCGGCCACCGGTTCCTGGACGCTCACCGGTCCCTGGGCGGTCATCGGCTCCTGGGCCGCCGCCGGTTCTTGGGCGGGTTCCGGGAGCGGAGCCGTCTCCGGGACGGGTGCCGGTATCGGGGCGGGGCCCGGCGCTGATACCGGATCCGGCGCCGGCCCCGGGTCCGGTATCGGCTCGGTGGCGACCGGGCGGTGCGGGGCCTGCTGCGGGGTCTGCTGGGGGGCCTGGTGGGGGCGGAACCAGGGCGACCCGCCGCCGGTGGCTGCGGGCCGCCGCGGCGCCGGTCGTGCGGCCCGGTCGGCCTCGGGCCGTGGTTCCCGCGCCGGCGGACGGCCCGGGAGGGGGTCCGTCAGCGGGTCGTCCAGCTGCCCGACGGCCGCCTCGAACGCCTCGCGGTCGTACCTACCGTCGGTGTCGCGCCGCGGCTCGTGGGACCTTCCTTCGCGTTCGGGGCGGAGGGACGTCACGCGCCGACCTTGCCGACCACCGGGGCAAGCCCCGCCGAACGCTCCACCGCACCGGAATCGCCGCACTCCACCAGCCAGTTGGCGAGCATCCGATGGCCCCACTCCGTCAGGACCGACTCGGGGTGGAACTGCACCCCTTCCACGGGCAGTTCGCGGTGCCGCAGGCCCATCGCCACGCCGGTCTCGGCGTCGTCGCCCGTCCAGGCGGTGACCACCATCTCGTCGGGGACGGTGCCGGGCTGCACGGCCAGGGAGTGGTAGCGGGTGGCGGTGAAGGGGGTGGGCAGGCCCTTGAAGACGCCCGCGCCCTCGTGGGAGACCAGGGAGGTCTTGCCGTGCAGCAGCTCGGGGGCCCGGCCCACGACGCCGCCGTACGCGACCGCCATCGACTGGAGCCCGAGGCAGACGCCGAAGACCGGCACGCCCGTGTCGGCGCAGTGCCTGACCATGTCGACGCAGACGCCGGCCTGCTCGGGAGCGCCGGGGCCGGGCGAGAGCAGCACGCCGTCGAAGCAGTCCTGCGCGTGCCGCAGCTCGACCTCGTCGTTGCGCAGCACCTCACACTCGGCACCCAGTTGGTAGAGGTACTGGACGAGGTTGAAGACGAAGCTGTCGTAGTTGTCGACAACGAGAATCCGTGTGGTCATCGGACGGCGCCCATCCCCTGGTCGACGGTGACGTCATTGAAGGGGAGCAGCGGCTCCGCCCACGGGAAGACGTACTGGAAGAGCACGTAGACGATCGCCAGCACGAGCACGAGCGAAAGCAGCGCCTTCACCCATGCGTTGCCCGGCAGATGCCGCCAGATCCAGCCGTACATGCTGTCGCTGCCCCTACTTGCCGATGACGGTGACCGTGTCGATCGATGTCGATCGCCCCACCAGACTAAAGGGCAAGGCCGGGGGCCGGGGGGTCAGCCGGTCAAAGCCGACGGCCTTCCGCGCTCCACGGGTTGGGTGGAATCCAGGTGGGCCCAGACGATCAGCCGGTGGCTGTGGCCCCACTCTGGCTCGCAGGTCGTAAGGGTGAGGTAACGGCCCGGCCCGTTGTATCCGGATTTGCGCGGTACGGGGTCGATGACCCCGACGTCGGTGGGCAGCGTTTTGTAGGGCCGGCTGTCGATCCGGTACGTGAACCACGTCGTGCCGTCCGTGAGGACCACCGCGTCGCCCGGCCGCAGGTCGGGGAAGTCCTTGAACGGGTCGCCGTAGGTACGGCGGTGCCCGGCGACCGCGAAGTTGCCCGTCTCGCCGAGGCGCGCGGTCCGGTCGTAGTGCCCCAGGCCCTTTTTCAGGATGTCCGCCGCGGTGCCCTCCAGTACGGGCTTGCTCCAGCCGGCGCCGAAGCGGGGGATGTACATCACGGCGAAGGACTTGCCGTTCTCGTACGGCGGCTGCGGCGCGGTCCGGCCCGGCCGCCCTTCCGGGCTTCCCGGCGTGCCGGTCGCGACCGGCCCCGCGGACCACCGGTCCTGGAGCCTGCCGATCTCACCGTCCATCGCGCTGTCGGCCCGCACGCCCGTCCAGAACAGGACGTAGACCACGAACAGGACGATCAACGTGCCGGCGGTGACGCACACCTCGCTGAACGCCCGGACGACCAGCCGCGCCGTCGTGGCGGACGGCGCCCGCCCACCGGAGCGCCCCCGGACACCGGGCCGCCCCCGGACGCCGGACCGCCGCCGCGCACCGGACCGTAGCGTCATCCCGGACCGCCCCCTCCCCGGCCGCCGTCGCCGGTGCGGGCGGCCGGCGGGTCACGGCTTCACAGGCTGTGCGTAGTGGAGATCCACTGTGCCGGAGTAACCGGGCAGAGTCACCGCCTCGTGCTGGTCGACTTTCCAGCCGAGGCCGTAGGCGTTCACGTACTGCATGTAGTTCTGGATGGCCGGTGAGGCGGTCAGCGCCTTGCTGAGCGCGTCGCGGTCACCCACGGCGGTGACCTTGTACGGAGGCGAGTAGACGCGGCCCTGGAGGATGAGGGTGTTGCCGACGCAGCGCACCGCGCTGGTCGAGATCAGCCGCTGGTCCATGACGCGGATGCCCTTGGCGCCGCCCTGCCACAGGGCGTTGACCACGGCTTGCAGGTCCTGCTGGTGGATGACCAGGTCGTTGGGCTGCGGCTCGGGCACGCCGGGAATCTTGGCGGTGGCGTTCGGCGGCGCGTCGGTGAGGGTGACGGTCAGCCCCTTGCCGGACACCGGCTTGGTGCCGGCGTTCTTCTCCAGCGCCGCCAGCTTGGCGTCGTCGGCCTCGGAGTTGCCGCTGTCGCCCTGCGCCAGGGCGTCCACCTCGTCGCGCAGCGCGGCGTTGCGCTCGTCGTGGGCGCCGTTCTTGTGGCTGCGTTCCTGGATGAGGTCGGACAGGCGCAGCATCGAGTCGTCGGAGCGCAGGTCCGTGCCGCGGGCGGTGTCGAAGCTCAGCCAGAAGATCAGGCCGGCGAGCGCGAAGACGGCCAGCGTCAGCAGGCGCACCGGACGCAGGCGGCGACGCGGCGGGTGGCCGGGGGAGTCAGCGGAAGTGCTCAACGTACCCTTGCTCCTTACGACGCCGCGGAAGCACTACGCTAACGGACGCCCGGGGGGAACAACCTGCTCCCCGTCGCTCCCCGCCCGGCCCGCATTCCGTATCACCCGCCACCCAGTGCGGTCACGCAGAGCATCGACAGGAGAGTTCCTCGTGCCGAAGTCACGGATCCGCAAGAAGGACGACTTCACGCCGCCGCCGGCGAAGCAGAAGACCAATCTGCGACTGAATTCCGGCCGGGGCTGGGTCGCCCCGGTGATGCTGGCACTGTTCCTGATCGGCCTGGTGTGGATCGTGCTCTTCTACGTGACCTCGGGCGACATGCCGGTCAAGGCGATGGGCAACTGGAACATCGTGTGCGGTTTCGGCTTCATCGCGGTGGGCTTCGGCGTGTCCACCCAGTGGAAGTAGCCGGTTCGTACGACGGCTGACGGGCAGGCGCGCAAGCCCTGCCCAAGGCCATCCACACGGTTATCCACAGCCGGGGAAAACTTAAGAAGATCTGTGGATAACTTCCCGGCCGTTGACGCCGGTGTGACCGGTGACCCGCCGCCCCGCGTGTCCCGACCCCTGGTCCTTCCTGGGAAAATGCTGATCGGCGCACCCCCTACCACGCATTGCCCACCCGGTGCACAAGATCCGCCACACGCTGTGGACAACTCGCCCCGAACGGCCGTGCGCGAAGCGCTCCGCTCCGCTCAGCCCAGGAGCTGAACGGTCCGCACCCACACCACCGCGACGATCGCCAGGGCCGCCACCGCGCAGGTCGCGCCCTGCACCAGCGCCCGCCGTTCACGCGGCGCGTGCACCATTCCGTACGCCACCGCGGCGCCCACGACCAGGCCGCCGATGTGCGCCTGCCACGCGATGTTGTGCCACGCGAACGTGAAGACGAGGTTCAGCGCCAGCAGGATCAGCACCGGCCGCATGTCGTAGTTCAGGCGGCGCATCAGTATGGCCGTCGCGCCGAGCAGCCCGAAGACCGCACCGGACGCTCCCAGCGAGGGCTGGTTCTGCGCGGCGAGGAGGTACGACAGCGCGCTGCCGCCGAGCGCCGAGAGCAGGTAGAGCGCGAGGTAGCGGGCCCTGCCGAGAGCGGCTTCCAGCGGCGGCCCGAGCCACCACAGCGAGAGCATGTTGAAGATGATGTGCATCGGCTCCTGGTGCAGGAACGTCGCCGTCAGCAGGCGGTACCACTCGCCCTCGGCGACGCCGATGAACTTCGCTTCTTCGGGGACGAAGGCGCCGCCGATCATCTCCAGGTCCTGGACCAGACCGCTGCCCACCGCCAGTACCGCGACGAACACCGCGACGTTGACGCCGAGCAGGATCTTGGTGACCAGGCGGGTGTCCGCGGTCAGCGAGCCGCCCGCGACCGTGCGGGGGGCGGTGGCCTGCGCCGTACGGCCCGTACCGCTGCCGCCGCGTACGCACTCCGGGCACTGGAAACCGACCGAGGCGCTGACCATGCACTCGGGGCAGATGGGCCGCTCGCAGCGCGTACAGCTGATGCCGGTGGCGCGGTCCGGGTGGCGGTAGCAGCCGGGCGGCGCGGCATCGCCCGTATGCGCGTCCCGCGGCTCCTGTGGGCTGCCTGGCGCCTGGTCCATGGTCCCCTCGGTCCCTCGTCCTCGTCGTGCGCGCAGCACCGCGCGAACACGGTGCGCGCCCCACCCGATCTACGACCGGGCAGGGCGCAATGGTTCCCGCTCGCCCGCGCGCCGGGGCCGCGGGGCCGGTTGTCCGTGCCTCAGCGACTCTCGATGACGACCGACTCGATCACGATGTCGTTGACCGGGCGGTCGGTGCGCGGGTTGGTCTGGGTCGCCGCGATGGCGTCCACGACCTTCTTGCTCGCGTCGTTGCTGACCTCGCCGAAGATGGTGTGCTTCCCGGTCAGCCACGTGGTCGGGGAGACCGTGACGAAGAACTGCGAGCCGTTGGTGCCCGGGCCGGCGTTGGCCATGGCCAGCAGGTACGGCTTGTTGAACGACAGGTCGGGGTGGAACTCGTCCGCGAACTCGTACCCGGGGCCGCCGGTACCGTTGCCCAGCGGGTCGCCGCCCTGGATCATGAAGCCGCTGATCACCCGGTGGAAGACCGTGCCGTCGTACAGCTTCTCCGTGGACTTCTGGCCGGTCTCCGGGTGGGTCCACTCGCGCTCGCCCTTGGCGAGCTCGACGAAGTTCTTCACCGTCTTCGGCGCGTGGTTCGGCAGGAGCCGAATCTCGATGTCGCCCTGATTGGTCTTCAGGGTGGCGTAGAGCTGCTCAGCCACGATCTACCTTCCATAAGTCTGCACTGACGAGTCCCGATCCTCGCACGAACGCCCGCGTCGCACCCGGACACCGCTCCACGTTCCGGCCGCCGTTTCCCTGACCGGTACCCGCCGAACCGGCGCACGACCCGGCAAAGCGTGGCATTGTCATCACAAGGCTCCGTAAGGGTCCTCAATGACCCGGATGCCTGCTCGCACATGCCGTATGACGCGTGTGCAGGCATGATCTTGCATCGGGTGGACAGGCGACACAGCAGACATTGGGGGACAACCCCCGAGCCCCCCGGACACGCCACCGAGGAGGAGGATCCCGTGACCCGCAAGGACAGCGTGCGCGCGGCGACCAGTTCGGCCAAGGACAGCGTGCGGCACGCGGCGGAGGTGGTGGCTCCGTATGCCGGTACGGCCAAGGACACCGCCGCGCACTACGCGCACGAGGCCCGCACACGACTGGCACCCAAGGTGGCCGAGGCCGCTCACCAGGCACGCAGCCAGTACGACGCCCGTCTGCAGCCACACATCGAGCACGCGCGCGGCGCCCTGCCCCCCAAGGTGGACGCGGCCGCGAGCCGGGCCGCCGAGCGCACCCGCAAGGCCGCCCGCCAGGCCGCCGACTACACCGCCCCGCGCGTCGAGCACGCCGTGCACAGCGCACGCGCCGCGGCCGAGCCGGTCCGCGAACAGGCCGTGGCCCGCGGCACCGCCGCCCTCGCCGCCCTCCGCGGCCAGGTGTCGGCCAAGGAGATCGAGAAGCTGGTCAAGAAGCACAACCGCCGCCGGCGCGCGGGCAAGGCGGCCAAGCGGCTCGCGGTGGTCGGCCTCCTCGCGGGCGGCGCCTTCGCCGCCTGGAAGTGGTGGGACAAGCAGGCCAACCCGGACTGGCTGGTCGAGCCCCCGGCCCCCACCGAGGTCAGCGAGCGCGCCACCCTGACCGCGGTCGACGGCACCGCGGAGGCCGCCGCCCTCGACCCGGAGGTCCAGGCCAAGCAGGCCGAAGCCGAAGCGGAGGAACGCGGCGGCGGGCCCACCACCTGATCACCCGGGCGGCTCCCCCGACCGCTCGCCGCCCCGCCACAACTCCGGCCCGTGCCGCAGCTCCGTCGAAGGGCCTGCCGCACGGGCCGTTGGCCTGGGAAATCGCCGGCCCCGAAACGGAAAAACGCCGGCCCCCGAGACACGGAAAAGCCCCTCCGCACCGCACTGAGGCGGGCCGGAGGGGCTTGTCGACGTGGAGCCTAGGGGAGTCGAACCCCTGACATCTGCCATGCAAAGACAGCGCTCTACCAACTGAGCTAAGGCCCCGTCGCGAACCAGGGTACCCGGTGCCCGAAGGGTTTCCCGACCGGGTATCGCTCGGCGCAGGTGGTCTCCGTAGGATGCTTCGCGAGATTCGCGGCAGCGAAGCGCGATCGGGGAGACAGGGGAGACGCCATGGACGCAGCACAGCAAGAAGCCACCGCGCGCGCTCGGGAGCTGCAGCGGAGCTGGTACGGGGAGCCTCTCGGGGCGCTGTTCCGCCGTCTCATCGACGATCTCGGCCTCAACCAGGCCCGGCTCGCGTCCGTACTGGGACTGTCCGCGCCCATGCTGTCACAGCTCATGAGCGGCCAGCGGGCGAAGATCGGGAACCCGGCCGTCGTCCAGCGTGTCCAGGCGCTCCAGGAACTGGCCGGCCAGGTCGCCGACGGCAGCGTCAGCGCCGCCGAGGCCACCGACCGGATGGACGAGATCAAGAAGACCGCGGGCGGCTCGGTGCTCAACAACACCGCGCAGACCGCGTCGTCCACCGGGGCGACGACCGTGCGGCGGGTGGTGCGCGAGATCCAGTCGCTGCTGCGCTCCGTGTCGGCCGCCGGCGACATCATCGACGCCGCGAACACCCTCGCACCGACCCACCCCGAACTGGCAGAGTTCCTCCGGGTCTACGGCGCGGGCCGGACCGCCGACGCGGTCTCCCACTACGAGGCCCACCAGAGTTAGGCAGGGGCTCTCAGGCGGCGAGCAGCCGGGGGCGGCGCACGCGACGGCCTCCGGTAGGCGGGCAGTTCGGTGGTTCGGTAGGCGGACGGGGCGCAATGGGTGAGGTCTTCGCCGGTCGGTACGAACTGATCGACCCGATCGGACGGGGCGGTGTGGGCGCCGTCTGGCGCGCCTGGGACCAGCGGCGCCGCCGCTATGTGGCGGCCAAGGTGTTGCAGCAGAGCGACGCGCACACGCTGCTGCGCTTCGTGCGCGAGCAGGCGGTACGCATCGACCATCCGCACGTGCTGGCCCCCGCGAGCTGGGCCGCCGACGACGACAAGGTCCTGTTCACCATGGACCTGGTGCACGGCGGCTCGCTGGCGCACCTGGTGGGCGACTACGGGCCGCTGCCGCCGCGCCTGGCGTGCGTACTGCTCGACCAGCTGCTGTCGGGGCTGACGGCCGTCCACGCCGAGGGCATCGTGCACCGCGACATCAAGCCCGCCAACGTCCTGTTGGAGTCCACCGGCACCGGCCGCCCGCACGTGCGGCTGTCCGACTTCGGCATCGCGATGCGCAAGGGCGAGCCGCGGCTGACCGACGTGAACTACGTGGTGGGCACGCCAGGTTACTTCGCACCCGAGCAGATGCTGGGCGCCGAGCCGGACTTCCCCGGCGACCTCTTCGCGGTGGGCCTGGTCGCCGTGTACCTGCTCACCGGCTCCAAGCCGGACTCCCAGGGCCTGATCGAGCACTTCGCACAGCACGGCACGCCGGATGCTCCCGAGGACGTCGCGGAGCCGCTGTGGCAGGTGCTGGCGAGCCTGCTGCAACCCGACCCGGCCCTGCGATTCAAGACGGCCGCGGGCGCGCGCAAGGCGCTCCTCGCGGCAGCCGAACTGCTGCCGGAACCGACCGTCGAGGACGACATCGTCGAGGTTTTCGACCACATCGGGCCGCTGCCGGCCGGGTACGGACCGGACGGACCGCTGCACCCGAAGGGCGCGGAGCCGAAAGGCCCGCCCACACCGGACGCTCCGCCCCCACTGCACTCTTCGCTCACACCGGACGCTCCGGCCACTCCAAACGCTCCGGTCACTCCGAACGTTCCGGTCACTCCGAACGCGTCAGCCACGTCGTCCGCACCCGTACCGCCGGTTCCCCCTACCCCGCCTCCGGTGCCGACGACCCCACCGCCGGCGCCCGCGCCGAACATGTCCGACTCCGGCAGCTTCCCCCTGGCCCCGCCCTCTGCGGGCCTGCCCGCCCCGCAGCACCCGGCCCCGCCTCCGGACACCCGCCCGTACACCCCCGGTCCGCAGCCGCTCGCGCCTGCGGGCCGGGCCCCGGCCCGCAGGCACCGGGCGCGTGCGCAGCGGCGCCCGGGGCCGCCCCCGCAGGTCGCGGTGCCGGTGATCCTCATGGCGCTGCTGTGCATCGCGGTCGGCGTCTGGGCGTTGTCCGTCAGCTGACCGGGCGTCCGTCGGGCCCGCCAGGTTCCGCGCTCCGGCCGCCCCCGCGCCGCGCCATCACCGTCCACACCCCCATTACCAGCAGCAACACCGTCCCCGTGCTGATGCCTGCGTACCCCACCAGCCGCAAGGCGCCGTTGTGCTCGTCCTGTTGCGGCCTCGGTCCCGTGTCGGCCGCCGTCCGTTCCTGCGGCGTGACGGAGAACTCGGCGGCGTCCTCGCGGTAGCCGGGCGCCCGTTGCGGCCTGCCCAGCGGGTCCACCCGCAGCGTGAACTGCGCACCGTCCTCGAAGTACTTCGCGGCATCCGGGTGGAGCGAGACCGCGAGGTAGTACGAGCCGGCGAAGCGCATCGCGTTCACCGGCGCGGTGGCGTTGTAGCGGTTCCCGTAGTCCACAGGGGCGGTCAGGAACTTGGCCGCGGCCGGTTTCCCGTCGTACGGCACGAACCGGGTGTCGCTGACCGGGCCGCGCGCCGGGTTGTAGACGCCCAGCCCCAGCGCGCTCGCCACCAGGCGCGAGCCCGCCACCCCGCGCCCCGCCGACTTCGTACCGCTGCCGGACAGCGCCGCCTGCGGTAGTTCGGCGCTGACGCTGAGCTGCTGCCCCCAGTCCAGCGGCACCCGGTAGAACCGGGTCTCCCCTGGCTTGATCCGGTCCCGCCACACGCCTTTGCCGACCGCTCCCGCGTCGTTGAAGCCGGTGCCGCCCCTGGCTTCCTTCGTGGTGCCTCCGCTGAGCGGTACGGGTGTCGCGGTCGACCAGGTGCCGGGGCCGGGCTGTGCGGGCGGGGTGCCGGTGAGGCCGGGTTCGCGCTGGACGCGCAGTTCGACGGGCCAGCGGGCCGTTGCGCCGGTCTTCGCCCGGCCCACCCGCTTGACCACCAGGTAGTACGTGCCCGCCTGTTGGCAGTTGGTCCGCGGGCCGTCGATACGGCGGGTGGCGTAGTCGGCGATCGGATACGCCATGCTGCGGCCGCGGAAGGAGGTGCTGCCGCCCGGCGCACACGTGCTGCCGTCGGCGTCCTGGAGGACGACCTTCAAACTGTCGGTGTGGTCCGCGACTTCGGTACCGGGGCGCGGCGCGGCCACGGCCGAGAAGTAGGCGCTGGACTTGCCGTCCAGGCGCACGGCGTAGAACTTCTCGTCGCCGCTGGCGAGGGTGTCGGTGTACGTACCGGGCCCGATGCGGGGCGCGTTCGCCGGGGCCGGCGTGCCCCGTACGGCCTGGGCGCCGGCCGCCGTTCTGTATGCGGGCAGGTCACCCGGTAAACCCGCCGTCGGCCCTGAGGACCCCACGGACGGCCCCGGTGGCGCCGCCCACGCGGCCGCCGCTCCCACCAGCACCGTCAGCTGTACGGGCACCAGTACGGACGCCAGCCGCCCGGCGAACCCGCCCCTCGTCGTGCGCCCAAGAGAGCGCCCAAGCCCCCTCACCACGAGCCACCCCTCACCACATTTGCTTTTGCAAGCTATTTATGTGCTATGGCAAACCCGCAGGGACGGCCGCGCCATGCGGCCTCCCGCCCCCGGACGCACGAAACCCCGGTCACCGTCGCGCGGTGGCCGGGGTACGTACGTTGGATTACGAACTGCTCTGCGTCTCACACACCCGAACCTGCGGGCACGGAGTCGGTCGCCTCCGTCCACAGATCCTGCTCGGCGCGATCCGCCTGGATCTGGCGGTACACGAGGAGCCCGCCGATGGCGGCCAGTGCGACCAGGAGAAGCTTCTTCACCGCGCGACCTCGTCTTTCGTTGACGTAGGGGACCTCTGGGGGCCGATGATACACACCGGCCGATACCGATCGGTGACCTAGGGCCCGACCAATGCGCACCACCCGCCCGGCCCTGCCGCGAACACCTGCGCACCGTCCCCGAAAGCGAAAGAGGCCCTACCGGTATCGGTAGGACCTCTTCGCGCTGGTGGGGCTAACAGGACTTGAACCTGTGGCCTCTTCCTTATCAGGGAAGCGCTCTAACCGTCTGAGCTATAGCCCCGCGCTGCACCGAAAGATTAGCGCACTTCAGAGGCGTTCCCAAAATCGTCCCCCCGGAGCCGGGGAGAGGCCCCCGGGAGGGGCCGCGGCACGGCCCCCTCCAGGACGCCCGCGACCGTCACTCGTCCTCGGCGAGGGTCAGCTCGACGCCGCCCACGAACCCGGCCGAGATGTTGTAGATGAAGGCGCCGAGCGTGGCCAGCGCCGTCGCGAGCACCACGTCGATCACCGCGATGACCGACGTGAAGAGCAGTACCCGCGGCAGCGACAGGAACGTCTGGAGATCGAAGCCGCCGCCGTCGCCCGAGCCCGTCGCCTCGCTGATCGTGCCGCCGACGGTGGTGAAGACGCCCATCGCGTCCATCACCATCCACAGCACCGCGACGGCCACGATGGTGCAGATGCCCAGCGCGATGGAGAGCAGGAAGCTGACCTTCATCACCGACCACGGGTCGGTGCGGGCGACGCGCAGCCGGGCCTTGCGCGTACGCGGCGTCGTACGGGCGCCCGTACGCGGCCGGCGCACGCCCTGCTGCGCCCCCGCGCCCTGCCCCGCTCCCGAGCGGTACGCCTGAGGCGGCTGATACGGCTGCTGCCCGCCCTGGGTGCCACCGCCCTGGGCGCCGGGCGCCTTCGCCTGCTGGGGCTGCGGCTGGGGCGTGGACTGCGGCTTCTGCGGATGCGGCTGACGCGTGTCGGTCACGGTTCCCCCCTGGTAGGAGCCCTCGGACGTGGTGCCGCCATCAGTGGCAGAGCCACGGGCGCTGTCTTCCGTCACGGTCGCGGGTCCGGACCGGGAACCTCTCTTGTTCCCCGACCCACCCGCCGCAGCGCCCGTGGCTCCACTCACGACCTACTCCTCGCGTTACTCCGCCGCGGGCTCGCCGCCCTCGGCCACCGCGGACTCGGTACCCGCCGCCTCGTCGGCCGATTCGGTCTCCTCGACCCCGTCGACCTCTTCGGCCTCGCGTCCGGCCTCGGCGTTACGTGCGATGCCGACCACGGCATCGCGCTTGCCCAGGTTGATCAGTTGGACGCCCATGGTGTCACGGCCCGTCTCCCTGACCTCGCTGACCCGCGTACGGATCACGCCACCGCCGAGCGTGATGGCGAGAATTTCATCCGTCTCCTCGACCACCAGGGCGCCGACCAGCTCACCCCGGTCCTCCACGATCTTGGCGGCCTTGATGCCGAGGCCGCCGCGACCCTGCACCCGGTACTCGTCCACCGAGGTGCGCTTGGCGTAGCCGCCGTCGGTGGCGGTGAAGACGAACGTACCGGCCCGCACCACATTCATCGAGAGCAGTTCATCGCCTTCGCGGAAACTCATGCCCTTGACACCCGAGGTCGCGCGTCCCATCGGACGCAGCGCTTCATCCGTGGCGGTGAACCGGATCGACTGCGCCTTCTTGCTGATCAGCAGCAGGTCGTCCTCGCCGGAGACCAGCTCGGCGCCGATCAGCTCGTCGTCCGCGCCCTCCTCCGTCTCGCGGAGGTTGATGGCGATGACACCGCCCGAACGCGGCGAGTCGTAGTCCTTGAGCGGCGTCTTCTTCACCAGGCCGCCCTTGGTGGCGAGCACCAGGTACGGGGTGGCCTCGTAGTCGCGGATCGCCAGGATCTGCGCGATCTGCTCGTCCGGTTGGAACGCGAGCAGGTTGGCGACGTGCTGGCCGCGCGCGTCCCGGCCGGCGTCCGGCAGCTCGTACGCCTTGGCCCGGTAGACCCGGCCCTTGTTGGTGAAGAACAGCAGCCAGTGGTGGGTGGTGGAGACGAAGAAGTGGTCGACGATGTCGTCTTCCTTCAACTTCGTACCGCGCACGCCCTTGCCGCCGCGCTTCTGCGACCGGTAGTCGTCGGTCTTCGTCCGCTTCACATAGCCGCCACGGGTGATCGTGACGACGATGTCCTCCTCGGCGATCAGGTCCTCGACGGACATGTCGCCCTCGAAGGGCACCAGCTTCGAACGCCGGTCGTCGCCGAACTTCTCGACGATCGCCGCCAGCTCCTCGCTGATGATCTGGCGCTGGCGCTCCGGCGACGCGAGGATCGCGTTGTACTCGTTGATCTTCGCCTGGAGCTCGTCGTGCTCGGCGGTGATCTTCTGGCGCTCCAGGGCTGCCAGCCGGCGCAGCTGCATCTCCAGGATCGCGTTGGCCTGGATCTCGTCGATGGTCAGCAGGCCCATCAGGCCCTCGCGCGCCACGTCGACCGTGTCGCTGCGCCGGATGAGCGCGATGACCTCGTCGATCGCGTCCAGCGCCTTGAGCAGACCGCGCAGGATGTGGGCCCGCTCCTCGGCCTTGCGCAGCCGGAACTTGGTACGCCGGACGATGACCTCGACCTGGTGGCCGACCCAGTTGCGGATGAAGGCGTCCAGCGACAGGGTGCGCGGCACACCGTCCACCAGCGCCAGCATGTTCGCGCCGAAGTTCGTCTGCAGGTCGGTGTGCTTGTAGAGGTTGTTCAGCACGACCTTCGCGACGGCGTCCCGCTTGAGGACGATGACCAGGCGCTGGCCCGTACGAGAGGAGGTCTCGTCGCGGACGTCGGCGATGCCGCCGATCTTGCCGTCCTTCACCAGGTCGGCGATCTTCTGCGCGAGGTTGTCCGGGTTGACCTGGTACGGCAGTTCCGTGACCACCAGGCACTGGCGGTTCTGGATCTCCTCGACCTCGACCACCGCGCGCATCGTGATGGAGCCGCGGCCCGTGCGGTACGCGTCCTCGATGCCCTTGCGGCCCACCACCAGCGCGCCGGTGGGGAAGTCCGGGCCCTTGATGCGCTCGATGAGCGCTTCCAGCAGCTCCTCGTTGGACGCCTCGGGGTTCTCCAGCGCCCACTGGGCACCGGCGGCGACCTCGCGCAGGTTGTGCGGCGGGATGTTGGTCGCCATGCCGACCGCGATGCCGGCGCTGCCGTTGATCAGCAGGTTCGGGAAGCGCGCCGGCAGGACCGTCGGCTCCTGGTTGCGGCCGTCGTAGTTGTCCTGGAAATCGACGGTCTCCTCGTCGATGTCCCGCAGCATCTCCATGGAGAGCTGCTTCATCTTGCACTCGGTGTACCGCATGGCCGCGGCCGGGTCGTTGCCCGGCGAGCCGAAGTTGCCGTTGGAGTCCACCAGCGGCATCCGCATCGACCACGGCTGGGCCAGGCGGACCAGCGCGTCGTAGATGGAGGAGTCACCGTGCGGGTGGTACGTACCCATGACGTCGCCGACGACGCGGGCGCACTTGTAGAAGCCCTTCTCGGGGCGGTACCCGCCGTCGTACATCGCGTACAGGACGCGGCGGTGCACCGGCTTGAGGCCGTCCCGCACGTCCGGCAGCGCACGCGAGACGATGACGGACATCGCGTAGTCGAGGTAGGAGCGCTGCATCTCCGTTTCGAGCCCGACGGGCTCGACGCGCATGCCCACGCCTTCGATGGCGGGGGCCGCGCCCTCGGCGGTCACGCCGTCCGGGGTCACAGGGGGGTTCTCGTCGGCCATTGCTGTTCAAAATCCTTTCGAGCTGCGGCTGCTGCGGTCCCGCTCCGGGCGGGGGGCCGACTCAGATGTCGAGGAAGCGGACGTCCTTGGCGTTGCGCTGGATGAAGGAGCGCCGGGCCTCGACGTCCTCACCCATCAGCACCGAGAACAGGTCGTCGGCGCGCGCCGCGTCGTCCAGCGAGACCTGGCCGAGCACGCGGCTGTCGACGTCCATCGTCGTCACCCGCAGCTCCTCTGCGTTCATCTCGCCCAGACCCTTGAACCGCTGGACGGAGTCGTCCTTGATCCGCTTGCCGTTCTGCTTGCCGAGCTCGATCAGGGCGTTGCGCTCCCGGTCCGAGTACGCGTACTCGAAGTCGTCGCGGCCCCACTTGATCTTGTAGAGCGGCGGGCGGGAGAGGTAGACGTGCCCGGCCTCCACCAGCGGCCGCATGAAGCGGAAGAGGAAGGTGAGCAGCAGGGTGTTGATGTGCTGGCCGTCGACGTCGGCGTCCGCCATCAGGATGATCTTGTGATAGCGCAGCTTCTCGATGTCGAAGTCCTCGTGGACACCGGTACCGAAAGCCGAGATCAGCGCCTGCACCTCGTTGTTGTGCAGGATCTTGTCGACCCGCGCCTTCTCCACGTTCAGGATCTTGCCGCGGATCGGCAGGATGGCCTGGTACTGCGGGTCGCGGCCCGACTTGGCCGAACCGCCGGCGGAGTCACCCTCGACGATGAAGATCTCGCACTTGGTGGGGTCGTTCGACTGGCAGTCCGAGAGCTTGCCGGGCAGCGAAGCCGTCTCCAGCAGCCCCTTGCGGCGGGTCAGGTCGCGGGCCTTGCGGGCCGCCACGCGGGCCGTCGCCGCCTGGATGCCCTTGCGGATGATGTCCGCGGCCTCGTTCGGGTTGCGGTCGAGCCAGTCCGACAGGTGCTCGTGGACCACCTTCTGCACGAAGGTCTTGGCCTCGGTGTTGCCCAGCTTCGTCTTGGTCTGGCCCTCGAACTGCGGCTCGCCCAGCTTGACCGAGATGATCGCCGTCAGACCCTCGCGGATGTCCTCACCCGTGAGGTTGTCATCCTTCTCCCGCAGCAGCTTCTTGTCCCGGGCGTAACGGTTGATCAGACCCGTCAGCGCCGAGCGGAAGCCCTCCTCGTGCGTACCACCCTCGTGCGTGTGGATGGTGTTCGCGAAGCTGTAGATCCCCTCGGTGTACTGGGTGTTCCACTGCATCGCGACCTCGACGGAGAGCAGGCGCTCCTTGTCCTCGGCCTCGATGTCGATCACCGTGGGGTGAATCGTCTCGCCCTTGCGCGAGTTCAGGTACGTCACGAAGTCGACGATGCCGCCTTCGTAGTGGTACCGGACCGAGAGCGGGTTGCCCTCCTCGTCCACATGGGCCGCGCGCTCGTCGGTGAGCGCGATCGTCAGGCCCTTGTTGAGGAACGCCATCTCCTGGAAGCGGCGCGACAGCGTTTCGAAGCTGTACTCGGTCGTTTCGAAGATGTCGCCGTCGGCCCAGAAGGTGACCGACGTGCCGGTCTCGTCGGTGGCCTCGTTACGGGCCAGCGGCGCCGTCGGCACACCGAGCTTGTAATCCTGCGTCCAGCGGTAGCCGTCCGTCTTGACCTCGACGGCAACCTTCTGCGACAGCGCGTTGACGACGGAGACACCCACACCGTGCAGACCGCCGGAGACCGCGTAACCGCCGCCGCCGAACTTGCCGCCCGCGTGCAGCACCGTCAGCACGACCTCGACGGCCGGCTTGTTCTCCGACGGGACGATGCCCACGGGGATACCGCGGCCGTTGTCGACGACGCGCACGCCGCCGTCCGGCAGGATCGTCACGTCGATGGTGTCCGCGTGCCCGGCCATCGCCTCGTCGACCGAGTTGTCGACGACCTCTTGCACAAGATGGTGCAGACCACGCTCGCCGGTCGAGCCGATGTACATGCCCGGACGCTTACGGACCGCGTCCAGACCTTCGAGGACAGTGATCGCGCTGGCGTCGTACGACTTCTCTTCCGGAGAGTCGCCACTGGCGCCGGCAGGAACCCCCTCTTCAGTAGAAGCCGTGTTGTTCTCGTTGAGGTCGCCGGAGTCGGCCACGAAGCGCCCTTTCTGGCACAGCACGAGCCGCCTCCATCAGAAGCAGGGCGGCTGCGTCGTTCGACATGTTCCGCGAGTGGGCGGGATTGCTACCAGTCTACCGGTAGCGCCGACACTAATGGGGGTTTGCGGGCGCCTGAGTCGTCATGTGCCGCCCTGAGATGCCGTTGGCCGACTCCCCATATCTGCGGTGGGCCCCCAGGACGCCCTGAGGGGCGTTCAGCGCTTCGGGCTGTCAACCTCCGGCTACGGTGAGCGGAGTCTCACCCGTACCACCCGTACATCTCAGCCGTACGTGTCCCCGGGACCCTTGCTGCCCGGCGCCCGCAGCGGCCCGTACCGCCGGGCCGGACCACCCGGACCCAGCACCTTGATCAGCTTTACCGTGCCCTGGCCCAGGTCCTGGTTCAGCCGGGCCACGAGCTGCGGCGCCAGCAGCCGCAGCTGCGTCGCCCACACCGTCGAGTCGCACTGCACCGTCAGCACCCGCGCGTCCTCGTCGTACTTCTGCGGCTCGCAGTGCTGCGCCACCTCCGGGCCCACCAGCTGCGGCCAGCGCCCCATGACGCCACCGACCGCGGCCGGGGTCTCCCAGCCGCGCTCCGTGATGAGCCGGTTGATCGCCGCACCCAGCGGCAGCGGATCGCGCCCGTCGGCGCGCGCGCCCGAGCGCAGACCGCCCCGGCGCGCCTGCTTCTTCTGCTGCGCGGCGGCGCCCCGCGCCTTCGCCTGCTCCTTGGCGGCGACCAGCGCCTGCCGGGCCAGGTCGATACCGGACAGCTCGGGGGGCTTCGGCTGGTCGGCGCCGGCCGGCCGCTCCGAGGGCTCCTCGGAGGGCAGGTCCGGTTGCTCGCCGCTCATCACTGGCTCCGTCGCCCGCTCACGGCCGTACCTTCTCCGCGACGCCCTCCGCCACCGCGAAGCGGGCCCCCGACAGCAGGCCCGGCACGTCGTCCTCCACGGCCGCCGTCACCAGCACCTGCTCGCCGGGCGCCACCAGCTCCGCCAGCCGCTCCCGCCGCCGGGCGTCCAGCTCCGCGAACACGTCGTCGAGCACCAGCACCGGTTCGTTGCCCTCGCTGCGCAGCAGGTCGTACGAGGCCAGCCGCAGCGCCAGCGCGTACGACCAGGACTCCCCGTGGCTCGCGTACCCCTTCGCGGGCAGCTGCCCCAGCTTGAGCTGCAGGTCGTCGCGGTGCGGGCCGACCAGCGTCACCCCGCGCTCGATCTCGTTCTTGCGGGCCGCGCCGAGCGCCTCGGTCAGCAGCCCGTACAGCTCTTCCCGCGTCGTGGCGCCGTCCATCCCGTCGCCTGCCGAGCCGCGGTACTCCAGCGCCAGCGGGCCGCCGCCCGGCGCCAGCTGCTCGTACGCCTTGTCGGCCAGCGGCTGGAGCGCGGCGATCAGGTCGAGGCGCTGGGCGAGCAGCTCCGCGCCGGCGCGCGCCAGGTGCTGGTCCCACACGTCGAGGGTCGACAAATCCATCTGGCGGCCACCGTGCCGCCTGGCCAGCGCCGCGGTCTTCAACAGCGTGTTGCGCTGCTTGAGCACCCGGTCGTAGTCCGAGCGCACGCCCGCCATCCGCGGCGCACGCGCCGTGATCAGCTCGTCCAGGAAGCGGCGGCGCTCCCCCGGGTCGCCCTTGACCAGCGCCAGATCCTCGGGCGCGAACAGCACCGTCCGTACGATCCCCAGCACGTCACGCGGTCTGACCTGCGAGGACCTGTTGATACGGGCACGGTTGGCCTTGCCGGGGTTCAGCTCCAGCTCAACCAGCTGCTGCCGCTCGCCCTGCACGACCGAGGCCCGCACGATCGCCCGCTCGGCGCCCATCCGCACCAGCGGCGCGTCCGAGGAGACCCGGTGGCTGCCGAGGGTGGCCAGATAGCCGACCGCCTCGACGAGGTTGGTCTTGCCCTGCCCGTTGGGCCCGACGAAAGCCGTGACGCCCGGGTCGAGCGGGACCTCGACCCGGGCGTACGAGCGGAAGTCGGCGAGCGAGAGATGCGATACGTGCATGTGGCGCGCCGACCTCCCCCGGCTACCTGACTGCTTGCTTACTTCTTCGAGTTCTCGACCGCGTGGCCGCCGAACTGGTTGCGCAGCGCGGCGATCATCTTCATCTGCGGCGAGTCGTCCTGGCGCGAGGCGAAGCGCGCGAAGAGCGACGCCGTGATCGCGGGCAGCGGTACGGCGTTGTCGATCGCGGCCTCGACCGTCCAGCGGCCCTCGCCCGAGTCGGCGGCGAAGCCCCGCAGCTTGTCCAGGTGCTCGTCGTCGTCCAGCGCGTTGACCGCCAGGTCCAGCAGCCAGGAACGGATGACCGTGCCCTCCTGCCAGGAGCGGAAGACCTCGCGCACGTCGGTGACGGAGTCGACCTTCTCCAGCAGCTCCCAGCCCTCGGCGTAGGCCTGCATCATGGCGTACTCGATGCCGTTGTGGACCATCTTCGCGAAGTGGCCCGCGCCGACCTTGCCGGCGTGCACGGAGCCGTACTCGCCCTCGGGCTTGAGCGCGTCGAAGACCGGCTGCACCTTGGCGACGTCCTCCGTGGAGCCGCCGTACATCAGCGCGTAGCCGTTCTCCAGGCCCCAGACGCCGCCCGAGACGCCGCAGTCCACGAAGCCGATGCCCTTGGCGCGCAGCTCCTCGGCGTGCTTCTCGTCGTCGGTCCAGCGGGAGTTCCCGCCGTCCACCACGACGTCGCCGGCGGACAGCAGCTCGCCCAGCTCGTCGATCGTCGCCTGGGTCGCCTCGCCGGCGGGCACCATGACCCACACGACGCGCGGGCCCTTGAGCCCGTCCACCAGTTCCTTGAGGCTGTGGACATCAGCCAGGTCCGGGTTGCGGTCGTATCCAATGACGGTGTGGCCTGCGCGGCGGATGCGCTCGCGCATGTTGCCGCCCATCTTGCCGAGACCGACGAGACCGAGCTCCATCAGAGACCCTCTTTGCACCTAGTCGTTCGTTTCCATGCCTGACCTGTCTCCGAGCCTACGCCCGCCGGTGCGTGCACAGCTGTGGGCTCAAGCGCTCATCGGCCGACCGGGCAGCCGGTTCAGCCGCACAGGCGCACCAGCCGGTCGCGGGCCCCGCGCGGCACGCCGTCGGCGCTCCGGCGGGACCCGCGACAGGGGCCGGTGTGTGCAGGTCAGCCGGACAGGCGCACCGGCATGATCAGGTACTTGTACGTGTCGTCCGCCTCGGCGTCCTTGGCCGGGCGGCCGCTGAGCAGCGCCGGCTTGGTCGAGGTCGTGAAGGACAGCTGGGCCACCGGGGAGTCGATCGCCGACAGGCCCTCCAGGAGGAAGCCCGGGTTGAAGGCGATGGAGATGTCGTCGCCCTCCAGGTCGGCGTCCACCCGCTCCACAGCCTGTGCGTCGTCGCTGGAGCCGGCCTCCAGGATCAGCACGCCCTGCTCGAAGCTCAGGCGCACCGGGGTGTTCCGCTCGGCCACCAGGGCCACACGCTTGACGGCCTCGACGAACGGGGCGGTCTCGATCACGGCGACCGAGTTGAACTCGGTGGGGAAGAGCGTGCGGTACTTGGGGAGGTCGCCCTCCAGCAGGCGCGTGGTCGTACGGCGGCCGGCGCCCTCGAAACCGATCAGGCCCTCGCCCGCGCCCGAGCCGGACAGCGCCAGGGTGACGCTGTCGCCGCTGCTGAGCGACTTGGCGGTGTCCAGGAGCGTCTTGGCGGGCACCAGCGCCACCGCGGAAGCGTCCGGGCTCTCCGGCTTCCACAGGAACTCGCGCACGGCGAAGCGGTAGCGGTCGGTGGAGGCCAGCGTGACGGTGTCGCCCTCGATCTCGATCCGTACACCCGTGAGCACCGGGAGGGTGTCGTCACGGCCGGCGGCGATGGCGACCTGGGCGGCGGCCGAGGCGAAGACCTCGCCGGGCACCGTGCCGGTGGCGGTCGGCATCTGCGGCAGTGCCGGGTACTCCTCCACAGGAAGGGTGTGGAGTGTGAACCGGGAGGAGCCGCAGACGACGGTCACCCGTACACCGTCGGTGGAAATCTCCACTGGGCGGTTGGGGAGGGCGCGGCAGATGTCGGCCAGCAGGCGGCCGGAGACCAGGACGGTGCCTTCTTCCTCCACGTCCGCGTCGACGGAGACCCGCGCCGAGACCTCGTAGTCGAAGCCGGAGAGGCTCAGGCTGCCTTCCTCCGCCTTGAGCAGCAGGCCCGCGAGGACGGGCACCGGCGGACGGGCCGGGAGGCTCTTGGCCGCCCAGGCCACTGCCTCCGCGAGTACATCGCGCTCCACCCGGATCTTCACCGGAAACCGCCTCCTGCTGTTGCTGGCTTTCGCCCTGCTGGCCTTCTTCGTCGGCTGGGTCGCCGGAGACCAGTCTGACGCACGCCACCGACACTCGGTGCGGCTCGGGGTCAAGTCGGATCGAGAGGCGCCGGACGACCGATCCCCAAGTTGTGCACAACACCCGATTCGAAACGAGTTCCCCGGTAGCTATCTGTGGTCGTAGTAGTAGGGCCTGTGGAAACCGTGGACAACTGGATCAGCGCAGGTCAACGCGGTTTTTTTGTCCACCGGGCCTGTGGGCGGCAGCCGTGGACAACCGGCTGTATCTGTGGACCGCCGGGATTCATGCACACCCGATGCACAGGGGAGCCCTACTTCTCCCCAGTCCTGTCCCCAGCTTTACCCCGGTTCCCCACAGCCCAATCCGGCACCTTGGTGTGACGCCTTTCACTCGCCCCGGTGAGCCCGGGTGTTGCCTTGCCGAACAGTGGACAGGGGTGTGGAGAAGTTGGGGACAAGGGCGGGCCGCCTGTGGGCGGGCAGTGGACAACGCATCCCGCCCACTGTGGAAGAAAATCTTGTCCACAGCCTGTGGATCATTGTTTGCCACAAATCCACACCCCGCTGACCTCGGCAGATGTCCCGCGGACCGGGCTGCCTGTGGAAGCCACCGGGATAACTTCGCAGTCCCCAGCATGTGGACGGAAGAATCTTGGCCAATCTGTGGAGTGTGGCCGTGACCTGACTCGGAATCGAACAGAGCCGGGGACTTCCACAGGCTTGGGATGCGGGCGGGACGGGTTTCGAGGCGGTTCGGCGGGGGTTCGGGACGGGTTCCGAGGCGGGTTTCGAGGCGGTCGAGGGGCAGTCGGGGGGCGGGGCCGGAGTGTTCCGGAGCGTCTGGGCGAAGGATGCAGAGCGGCAGGGAACGGCCGGCCGCCCCACACGGCGCAGGGAGCCTGCAGAACGACGAAGGGCGCCCCGGGAGTACGTACGTCCCGGGGCGCCCTCAAAAGCTCTGGCCGGCCCCCTGGCTGAGCCCGCGTCAGCCGTTCTTGATGCGGTTCGTCAGCTCGGTCACCTGGTTGTAGATGGACCGCCGTTCCGCCATCAGCGCCCGGATCTTGCGGTCCGCGTGCATCACCGTCGTATGGTCGCGGCCGCCGAACTGCGCCCCGATCTTGGGCAGCGAAAGGTCCGTCAGCTCACGGCACAGGTACATCGCGATCTGCCGGGCCGTCACCAGGACGCGGCTGCGCGAGGATCCGCACAGGTCGTCCACGGTCAGCCCGAAGTAGTCCGCGGTCGCCGCCATGATGGCGGTCGCGGTGATCTCGGGGGCCGCGTCCTCGCCGCCCGGGATCAGGTCCTTGAGGACGATCTCGGTCAGGCCCAGGTCCACCGGCTGGCGGTTGAGGGAGGCGAAGGCCGTGACGCGGATCAGCGCCCCCTCCAGCTCGCGGATGTTGCGCGAGATGCGGGAGGCGATGAACTCCAGCACCTCCGGCGGCGCGTTCAGCTGCTCCTGGACCGCCTTCTTGCGCAGGATCGCGATCCTGGTCTCCAGCTCGGGCGGCTGCACGTCGGTGATCAGGCCCCACTCGAAGCGGTTGCGCAGCCGGTCCTCCAGGGTCACCAGCTGCTTGGGCGGGCGGTCCGAGGACAGCACGATCTGCTTGTTCGCGTTGTGCAGCGTGTTGAAGGTGTGGAAGAACTCCTCCTGCGTCGACTCCTTGCTGGCCAGGAACTGGATGTCGTCGACGAGCAGGATGTCCATGTCGCGGTAGCGCTTGCGGAACGCGTCCGCCTTGCCGTCGCGGATGGAGTTGATGAACTCGTTGGTGAACTCCTCCGAGCTCACGTACCGCACCCGGGTGCCCGGGTAGAGGCTTCGCGCGTAGTGCCCGATGGCGTGCAGCAGGTGCGTCTTGCCGAGCCCGGACTCGCCGTAGATGAACAGCGGGTTGTACGCCTTGGCCGGCGCCTCGGCCACCGCCACCGCCGCGGCGTGCGCGAAGCGGTTGGAAGCGCCGATGACGAAGGTGTCGAAGAGGTACTTCGGGTTCAGCCGGGCGGTCGGCTCGCCGGGGCCGGTCGCGGGCGCGGGCTGCGCGGCGAGCGGGCTGGGGGCGCCGCTGGGCGCCGTCATCCCGCCGGGGCCGGGGTTCTGGATGTGCGCGGGCGGCTGGTGCTCGGACAGGTCGCGGCGCTGCGGCGGCTGCTGCTCGTAAGGGGAGCGCCCCTCCGAGTGCTGGTGCTGCGGCGGCCCCGAGTGCTCGGTAGCCGGCGAACGGTAGTCGTTCTGTGACCGCTGGGAGTGCTGCTGTACGTGGGACGGGGGCGGCGTGGCGTACGGGTCGCGCTCGGGGAAGCCGCCCAGGCGCTGCTGCTGCCAGCCGTAGTCCTCACGCGGGCCGGGCCCGGAGCCGGGGCCGCCTTGGCCGCCCATGCCGGGGTGCTGCTGCGGCCAGGCGCCGGGCTCGTGCCGGGGCTGCTGGTGTTGCTGATGCTGCTGGTACTCGGGATAGGCGGGGCGCACGGTCGGCAGGTCGTCGTCCTGGTGGCCGTAACCCTGCCGGTTGTCGTAGCCGTCGCTCTGCCTGCTGTCGTAGCCGCCGTACGTCTCGTGCTGCTGACCGGGCTGGCCCGGCTGCTGCTGGGGCTGGTGGTGCTGCTGCCTGTGCGGCGGCTGCTGAGACTGCGGGAGCTGCTGCTGCGGCTCCTCGGCGGAGTCGTCGACCGTGATCGCGATCCGGATCGGGCGGCCGCACTCGTGGCTCAGCGCCTCACCGATGAGCGGCGCGAGCCGGCCCTCCAGCACGCCCTTGGCGAATTCGTTGGGGACGGCCAGCAGCGCGGTGTCGGCCACCAGCGCCAGCGGCTGGGTCCGCTTCAGCCAGTCCTGGTCCTTCGGCTTGAGGCTGTCGCTTTCCGCGCGTAGGAGGTGATCAAGTACGCGTGGCCACACTGCGGCAAGATCGGCAGGTACGTCAGCCACAGAGCACGCTCTCTCACTGGTCCCACGAATGTGTGATTCTCAGGACGGGCGGGAAGGAATCGGAGTTGACCCACGGTAGTCAGGGCGACCCTGGTGATTCAAGTTGTTGTCCACAGGCTGTGCATAGTGTGTCCCGGCCGAGGGCCGGTTTGACCGGATGACGCCGCCGCGCGTACCGTAACCAGGTCGAGTTGTCGATGGCTGCTGCCGCCTGCCTCCGATGGGCAAAGATCGCGCTCTAGTGATCGTGTAGCGGTGCACTCGGGCGTTGCGAGCTACTCGTGGGCGCACGGTGACAGCCAGTCGACGCCCCACACCTGTCTCCCCGGAGACACCAAGCATCTCTGGAGCCCCCGAGTGAGCAAGCGCACCTTCCAGCCGAACAACCGCCGTCGCGCGAAGACCCACGGCTTCCGCCTGCGTATGCGCACCCGTGCCGGCCGCGCGATTCTCGCGTCCCGCCGTGGCAAGGGTCGCGCCCGCCTGTCGGCCTGAGCCCTGAGCTAGGTCCATGACGTGCTGCCTACCGAGCATCGGCTGAGGCGGCGCGAGGACTTTGCGACCGCGGTACGCCGGGGACGCAGGGCCGGGCGCCCGCTCCTCGTCGTCCATCTACGCAGCGGCGTAACGGACCCGCACGCAGCGGGGGAAACCCTTCCCCCGGCGCGTGCGGGTTTCGTCGTGAGCAAGGCCGTCGGCGTCGCCGTGGTCCGCAACAAGGTCAAGCGGCGGTTGCGCCACCTCGTGCGCGACCGGCTGGACCGGCTGCCCGCCGGTAGCCTGGTTGTCGTACGGGCGCTGCCCGGCGCAGGTGATGCGGGTCACGACCAGCTGGCCCGCGACCTGGACACCGCGCTGCAGCGGCTGCTGGGTGGAAATCCCCCAACCGAAGGTCAGGGGAGGGTGCCGCGATGAAGTACCCGCTGCTGCTGTTGATCAAGCTGTATCAGTGGACCATCAGCCCTTTGCTGGGCCCGGTCTGCAGGTACTACCCGTCGTGCTCGCACTATGGCTACACGGCCATCGACCGGCACGGCGCGGTGAAAGGGACCGCGCTGACGGCTTGGCGCATCCTGCGTTGCAACCCGTGGTCGCCAGGTGGCGTCGACCACGTCCCACCCCGGAAGCGTCCGGTCTGGCATCAGCGGCTGAGGAGCCGCCTGGGCGGGCCCACCGCCCCTGAGCCTGCCGCACAGCCTGAGACTCAGCCCACCGCCCAAGGAGCCTGATTCGTGGACACGATCCTCAGTCCTCTCTATTACGCAGTTTCCTGGATCATCGTCCAGTTCCACTCGTTCTACAGCCTCATCTTCGACGAGAACAGTGGCGCGGCGTGGGGTCTGTCCATCGTCTCGCTGGTGGTACTGATCCGTATCTGCCTGATCCCGCTCTTCGTGAAGCAGATCAAGTCGACGCGGAACATGCAGGCGCTCCAGCCGAAGATGAAGGCGATCCAGGAGCGCTACAAGAGCGACAAGCAGCGTCAGTCCGAAGAGATGATGAAGCTGTACAAGGAGACGGGCACCAACCCGCTCTCCAGCTGCCTGCCGATCCTGGCGCAGTCGCCCTTCTTCATCTCGCTGTACCAGGTCCTCAGCCACATCGCGAACAACCAGACGGTCGGCGTCATCAACCAGTCGCTGCTGGAGAGCGCGCAGCGGGCGCACATCTTCGGCGCCCCGCTGGCCGCGAAGTTCCTGGACACGCCGGAGAAGCTCGAAGCCCTGGGCGCCTCGGTCACCAACGTGCGCGTGGTCACGGTCATCATGATCGTGCTGATGTCGGCCTCGCAGTTCTACACGCAGCGCCAGCTGATGACGAAGAACGTCGACCTCACGGTCAAGACGCCGTTCATGCAGCAGCAGAAGATGCTGATGTACGTCTTCCCGGTCATGTTCGCCGTCTTCGGCATCGGCTTCCCCGGCTTCCCCGTCGGCGTTCTCCTGTACTGGCTGACCACCAACGTGTGGACCATGGGCCAGCAGATGTTCGTCATCCGCCGCAACCCGACTCCGGGCAGCAAGGCCTTCGAGGAGCGCCAGCAGCGGCTGCGTGCCAAGGGCAAGCTCAAGGAGGACCCGGCCGAGGTCGAGGCCAGGAAGGCCGTCGAGGAGGCGCGCCAGAACCGGCAGCAGCCCAAGCGGCAGAGCAAGGCCCAGCGCCAGACCCAGCCGGCCGGCGGCGCCAAGCCGGCCGGTGGCACCCCGCAGCGCCGCACCCGCGCCGGTGCCGGCTCCAGCGCTTCCGGTGCCTCCTCGGACGCTTCGGAGAAGCAGTCGCTGGAGAAGCAGGCACCGCAGGACAGCAAGCCGAAGGGCGGCTCCTCCGCCTCCGGCTCCCGTAACGCCAAGTCCGGACAGCGCAAGGGCCAGCAGCGGCCCAAGCACCCGTCCAAGAAGTAAGAAGGAGTCCTTCCGTGACGGACACGACCCGCCCCTCGTCTTCGACAGGGGGGACCCCGGCCGCTGAGGGCACCGACACCCTGACCCGCCTGGAGCAGGAGGGGGAGATCGCGGCCGACTACCTCGAGGGCCTGCTGGACATCGCCGACCTCGACGGCGACATCGACATGGACGTCGAGGCCGACCGCGCCGCCGTGTCGATCATCAGCGACTCGACCAGCCGTGACCTGCAGAAGCTGGTGGGCCGTGACGGTGAGGTGCTGGAGGCGCTCCAGGAGCTGACCCGCCTCGCGGTGCACCGCGAGACCGGTGACCGCAGCCGCCTCATGCTGGACATCGCGGGCTTCCGGGCCCGCAAGCGTGAGGAGCTCGCGGAGCTGGGCGCGAAGGCGGCGGAGGAGGCCAAGGGATCCGGTGAGCCGGTGAAGCTGGCGCCGATGACGCCCTTCGAGCGCAAGGTCGTGCACGACGCCGTGGCGGCGGCCGGGCTGCGCAGCGAGTCCGAGGGCGAGGAGCCCCAGCGCTGTGTGGTGGTCCTCCCGGCCTGACGGCCCGAGTTCCTCTCAGCCTTGATGTAATTGGCCCCGTCTGCTCGCAGGCGGGGCCATGTCTTGTCAGCCTTACAACAGTCCAGGAAGGGCGGTTCCCGTGTCGGACGCAGCAGCGGAGCTCCCGCCGGCGCCGGATGTGGCGCGCGAGGTGTTCGGTGAGTGTTTTCCGGAGGCCGTGCGCTACGGCGAGCTGCTCGCCGACGCGGGCGTACGCCGGGGGTTGATCGGGCCGCGTGAGGTGCCGCGGTTGTGGGAGCGGCACCTGCTGAACTGCGCGGTGCTCTCCGAAGTGGTCCCCGAGGGCGTCACCGTCTGTGATGTGGGCTCGGGGGCGGGGCTCCCGGGCATCCCGCTGGCCCTGGTGCGGCCGGACCTCAAGATCACTCTTCTGGAGCCGCTGCTGCGCCGCACCAACTTCCTCACGGAGGTGGTCGAGCTGCTCGGGCTCGACCACGTGACGGTGGTGCGCGGCCGCGCGGAAGAAGTCATGGGCAAGCTCCCCCAGGTGCACGTGGTGACGGCGCGGGCCGTGGCCCCGCTCGACCGGCTGGCGGGGTGGGGTGTCCCGCTGCTGCGGCCTTACGGCGAGATGCTGGCCCTCAAGGGGGACACCGCGGAGGAGGAGCTGAAGGGGGCCCGAGCCGCGCTGAGCAAGCTCGGTGTGGTGGAGACCTCGGTGGTGCACGTCGGCGAGGGGATCGTGGAACCGATGTCGACCGTGGTGCGTGTCGAGGTCGGCGAGAGCCCGGGCGGTGTGCGCTTCGCGGCCAAGCGGGCCAAGGCGGCCAGGCCCAGCCGGGCAGCGAGGGGGCGGCGTCGCTGAGCGCGGCTCATCGAGCCGCCAACTAGGCCGAAAAAGCCAACAAACGACGCAAAGCGGAGTGTCGCGTACAAAACGGACGCGTCACTGTCATCGTGTTTCACGTGAAACGTCGTTCTCTGCTGCATGGAATCATCAGTCGCGGTCGCGCGGCTGCCGCGCCGCGTGACCGGAAACCCACACGGGTCACGGAAGTGTCCACAGAGGTGGATTCATCCACAGGAGAACGGACCTCACTGGTTCACGACACCGGAAGCATGGCAGGCTCTGAGAACTGCGAGCCTGATGTCGAGGAGAGTGAATCCTTGCGGTCCGACGCCAACATCGCGGGACCGATGACCGATCCGGTCCCCGGTCCCCGTAGCGAGTCGCCCGGGGATGACGTTTCACGTGAAACGCCACCCCCCATGGACGACACCCCGATCGGTCGTGCAGCTCAGCTGGCGGTGGAGACGCTCGGCCGCTCGGGAGAAGCGCTACCCCGGCCCGAGGAAACCCGGGTCATGGTGGTCGCCAACCAGAAGGGCGGGGTCGGCAAGACCACCACCACGGTCAACCTTGCCGCCTCCCTGGCCCTGCACGGCGCCCGCGTCCTGGTCATCGACCTCGACCCGCAGGGCAACGCCTCCACAGCCCTCGGCATCGACCACCACGCGGAAGTGCCCTCCATCTACGACGTGCTGGTGGAGAGCAAGCCGCTCTCCGGCGTCGTGGTGCCGGTCCCGGACGTGGAAGGGCTGTTCTGTGCGCCCGCCACGATCGACCTGGCCGGCGCCGAAATCGAGCTTGTCTCGCTGGTGGCCCGGGAGAGCAGGCTGGACCGGGCCATCAAGGCGTACGAACAGCCGCTGGACTACATCCTCATCGACTGCCCGCCCTCGCTCGGCCTGCTGACCGTCAACGCCCTGGTCGCCGGCGCCGAGGTGCTGATCCCCATCCAGTGCGAGTACTACGCGCTGGAGGGCCTCGGCCAGCTGCTGCGCAACGTCGACCTGGTGCGCGGGCACCTCAACCCCAAGCTGCACGTGTCGACAATCCTGCTCACCATGTACGACGGCCGGACCCGGCTCGCCTCCCAGGTCGCGGAGGAGGTGCGCAGCCACTTCGGCAACGAGGTGCTGCGCACCAGCATCCCCCGCTCGGTGCGCATCTCTGAGGCGCCCAGCTACGGGCAGACGGTTCTCACCTATGACCCGGGATCCAGCGGTTCGCTCTCCTACCTGGAGGCGGCCCGGGAGATCGCTTTGCGCGGAGTCCCCCAGCCCGGGGGGCAGGGGCTCACCGTGAACTACGAACCACAGCACAGCATGTCGGAGGGGAATCAGTGAGCGAACGACGTAGAGGACTGGGCCGCGGGCTCGGTGCGCTGATCCCCGCGGCACCGCAGACCCCGGACAACACCGGTCCTGCGGTGGGCCGGGGGGCGACATCGCCGACCGCGGTCCCGGTACTGGCACCGGAGCGGGGGGTGGCGGCGGCGAAGGTCACCTCGATCGCCGCCAAGGCGGTTTCACGTGAAACGGAAGAGCCGCAGGAGGCAGAGACGGTCAAGGACGGTGTGGAGGAGGTTGCCGGGGCGCATTTCGCCGAGCTGCCGCTCGACGCGATCACCCCCAACCCGCGGCAGCCGCGTGAGGTCTTCGACGAGGATGCCCTCGCCGAACTCGTCACCTCCATCCAGGAGGTGGGCCTGCTCCAGCCGGTGGTCGTCCGGCAGACCGGCCCCGAGCGGTACGAGCTCATCATGGGCGAGCGCCGCTGGCGGGCCTGCCGCGAGGTCGGCCTGGAGAAGATCCCGGCGATCGTTCGGGCGACCGACGACGAGAAGCTGCTGCTGGACGCGCTGCTGGAGAACCTCCACCGGGCGCAGCTCAACCCGCTGGAAGAGGCCGCGGCGTACGACCAGCTCCTGCGGGACTTCAAGTGCACGCACGACGAGCTGGCCGACCGTATCGGCCGGTCGCGTCCTCAGGTCTCCAACACCCTGCGGTTGCTGAAACTCTCGCCGTCCGTGCAGCGCCGCGTCGCTGCCGGGGTGCTGTCCGCCGGCCACGCCCGCGCCCTGCTCTCCGTGGACGACGCCGAGGAGCAGGACCGGCTGGCGCACCGCATCGTGGCCGAAGGGCTGTCGGTACGCGCGGTGGAGGAGATCGCGCAGCTGATGGGTTCCCGGCCCAAGAGCAGCGCCAAGGTGAAGGGCCCACGGGCCGGCACCCGTGTGGCCCCTGCCCTGACCGACCTTGCCTCCCGGCTGTCCGACCGCTTCGAGACCCGGGTGAAGGTCGACCTCGGTCAGAAGAAGGGCAAGATCGTCGTCGAGTTCGCCTCGATAGACGACCTGGAGCGCATCCTCGGCACGCTGGCTCCCGGGGAGGGGCGGGTGCTCGACAAGAGCCTCGCCGAGGAGACCGGCGAAGAAGAGTGAGCTGAGCCGTCAGGCCCACAGGGCGGGGCGTGTTCCGGGCCGATTCCGGAACACGACCCGCCCTTTCCTGTGTGGCGGTACCCGCTCACGCGGACCGTGGATACGATGCGATCGGGTATGGCGCACATCCACGGGGAAATCCCCACATCAAGGAGTAAGCCATGCGAACGGTGAGCCGCACCGGACTGGTGGCAGCGGGCTTCGGCCTCGGAGCAGTCGGTGGATTCGTCGGTGGCCTGCTCAGAGAGCGGGACATGCGGACGGCATCGCGCGGTGCGGCGGGCGAGGGAAGTGAGGACCAGTCTTCATGGGCCGTCGGCTCGTACCGCTCACGCTGGACAACCTTCCGGATCTCCCCAAGCGCTGCCGCTCCTGCGTCTTCTGGGAACTCGACCCTGTCAGCGGTGAGGCCGCGGTAAAGGCGGGCCGTCCGGAGCTGGAGAAGGAAGCCTGGATCTCGGCCGTGCTCCTGGAGTGGGGCTCATGCGGACGCGTGGTCTACGTGGACGACGTCCCGGTCGGCTTCGTGTTGTACGCCCCTCCCGCTTACGTACCGCGCTCCACGGCCTTTCCCACGAGCCCGGTGTCCCCCGACGCCGTGCAGCTCCTCACGGCCTGGCTGACACCCGGCTATCAGGGCCAGGGGCTGGGGCGGGTGATGGTGCAGACGGTGGCGAAGGACCTCATCCGGCGCGGTTTCAAAGCGATCGAGGCATTCGGCGACGCCCGCTGGGCAGAGCCCGCGTGCGTGCTCCCCGCGGACCATCTGCTGGCGGTGGGCTTCAAGACCGTACGCCCGCACCCCCGCTTTCCCCGCCTGCGGCTGGAACTGCGCACCACGATCTCCTGGAAGGAAGACGTCGAGCTGGCGCTCGACCGGCTTCTGGGAGCCGTGCAAAAGGAACCCGCCCTGCGGCCGCTGTAGGGCTTCCACCCTGTAGGGCTTCCACCCTGTAGGGCCTCCGCACAACGCGAACGGGCCCGGCCCCGGGAGGGGCGGGCCCGTTCGTGCGAACGCGGGAGCGATCAGATCAGGCGAGGAACTCGCCCAGGTCGCGCTCCAGCGCTGCCTTCGGCTTGGCGCCGACGATGGTCTTCACGACCTCGCCGTCCTTGTAGACGTTCATCGTCGGGATCGACATGACGCCGTACTTGGCGGTGATGGTGGGGTTCTCGTCGGTGTTCAGCTTCGCGATGACGATCTCGTCGTGCTCGGCGGCGATGGCCTCCAGCGACGGGGCGATCTGGCGGCACGGGCCGCACCAGGTGGCCCAGAAGTCCACGAGTACGGGCTTGTCGCTCTTGAGGACGACCTCTTCGAAGTTGGCGTCCGTCACGGTCACCGTGGCACCGGCCATGGCAATCTCCTTACTGAGTGGGGTTGGGGGCGGGGCGGGGGCGGAGTCAGGCGGAAGCGGTCTTCTCCGGCTCCGGGACGTCGTCGCTGTCCGAGAGCGCGGCGAGGTGCCGCTCGGCGTCCAGGGCCGCGGAGCACCCGGTGCCGGCCGCCGTGATCGCCTGGCGGTAGGTGTGGTCCACGACGTCGCCGGCGGCGAAGACACCCGTGAGGTTCGTACGGGTGCTGGGGGACTCCACCTGGAGGTACCCCTCGTCGTCCAGGTCCAGCTGGCCCTTGAACAGCTCGGTCCGCGGGTCGTGGCCGATCGCGATGAACAGGCCGGTCACCGGGAGCTCCGAGGTCTCGCCGGTCTTCAGGTTGCGCAGCGTCAGCCCGGAGAGCTTGTTCTCGCCGTGGATCTCGGCGACCTCGCTGTCCCAGACGAACTTGATCTTCGGGTCGGCGAAGGCGCGCTCCTGCATCGCCTTGCTCGCGCGCAGCGTGTCACGGCGGTGGACGATCGTGACCGACTTCGCGAAGCGGGAGAGGAAGGTGGCCTCCTCCATCGCGGTGTCGCCGCCGCCGACCACGGCGATGTCCTGGTCCTTGAAGAAGAACCCGTCGCAGGTGGCGCACCAGGAGACACCGCGGCCGGAGAGCTCGTCCTCGCGGGGCAGGCCCAGCTTGCGGTGCTGGGAGCCGGTGGTGACGATCACGGCCTTGGCGCGGTGCACCGTGCCGGCGGTGTCGGTGACGGTCTTGATCTCCCCGGACAGGTCGACCGAGACGACGTCGTCGGGTACCAGCTCGGCGCCGAACCGCTCGGCCTGTGCGCGCATGTTGTCCATCAGGTCCGGGCCCATGATGCCGTCACGGAACCCGGGGAAGTTCTCCACCTCGGTGGTGTTCATCAGCGCGCCACCGGCGGTGACGGCGCCCTCGAAGACCAGCGGCTTCAGAGAGGCACGGGCGGTGTAGAGCGCGGCGGTGTAGCCCGCGGGCCCGGAGCCGATGATGATCACGTTACGGACGTCGCTCACGGGTGTCTTCCTTGTCTCTGCCGACTGCTTGATGGGGCTCTCGGTGAACTCTCACCCCACCCAACGGATCCTACGGGGCAGGCATTCCCGCGGTGCCCCGGCGCCCTTACCGCCGGTTCAGTCTCGCCGGTACGAGTGGGTCAGCAGGACCTTGCCAGGGGCCGGCGGCGACGCGGAGACGCAGGAGGCCGCGATGACGTAGGCCGTGACGCGGCTGGGGTCGGTCGGGTGCGGCAGCACCAGGAGATAGGCGTCCTGGCCCTCATAGGAGCTTCGCGCGGAGGCCAGGGGTGCCTCGGTCCGTCCGGTGCCTTGCTGGACGCAGGAGGGGACGGTGTCCGTCGCTCCGCGCAGCGGGGAGTCGGAACTCCGGGTGCCGACTTCCGGCGTCTTCTTGGCGCCCGCGGAGGTGAGCAGGTCACGGACGCGTGACTCCAGTGTGGCGGCCGTCAACGTGGACGTGGCCCCGGCTCCCTTTTTCTCGGAGGCCGCGATGTGCGGCTTCTGCGCGCTGCCGTGCCCGGTGTCGGTGCCCGTGGTCTGGATGACTAGCGCGCCGACGCTGAGGACCGCGGCGGCGGCAGCGGCGCCGAGCACCGCCTTGGGCCAGCGCCGGGTACGGGACCGCGCGCCCGGTGTACGGCGGCCCGGGCCGGAGGCGGCGCGGGGATGACCGGTGGGCCGGGTGACCGGGCCGGACGTGTTCGCGGCCGGTGTCACCTCGGTTTCACGTGAAACGGAGGTGACGATGTCCGTCGGCGTTTCACGTGAAACGGAGAGGTCGTGGTCCGGCGCGGTGGAGTCGAGCAGGGCTTCGGCCGCCAGCGCGGCATCGATCCGCTCCGCCACGTCGGTGGGCATGCGGGTGGGGCCGGGGAGCGTGCCGAGAAGGCCCCGGATCTCCTCCAGGGAGGCGTGCACGTCCTCGCACAGCTCGCAGCACGCCAGGTGATCACGTAGATCGGCGGTACGGGACGGGGACAGCAGACCGTCCGTGAGCGCGGAGATCTCGGAGACCTCCGGGTGCTCGTCCGTGTCGGTCGTCGAAGTCACGAGCGCCCACCTCCGCCCTTCACGGCATCTGTGTCCTTCGGCCCTGCCGCCTCTGGGACGGATGTCCCCTGCGCCCGGTTCCTTCCCCCGCTGACGGGTCTGCTATCCCCGCCACCTGAGCGCAGATGGGTGAGCATCGGCAAAAGTCTCGCCCGGCCCCGCGCACAGCGGCTCTTCACCGTTCCCGTGGGGACGTCGAGGATCTCCGCGGCTTCCGCCACGGGATACCCCTGCATATCAACGAGCACCAGGGCGGCACGTTGTTCTTCGGGCAGGGTGCGAAGCGCGCTCAGTAGTTCCCGGTGCAGGTCCTGCCGCTCGGCCGGCACCGCGGCGGACTCGTGCGGCTCCAGCAGTTGTTCCAGCCGTTCGGTCTCGGCGACGGGAGACGTACGGCGGGAGGCCGCCTTGCGGGCCCGGTCCAGGCAGGCGTTGACCGTGATGCGGTGCAGCCAGGTCGTGACGGCCGACTGGCCGCGGAAGGTGTGGGCGGCCCGGTAGGCGGAGACAAGCGCGTCCTGGACGGCGTCCGCGGCTTCTTCCCGGTCGCCGAGGGTACGGAGGGCCACCGCCCAGAGCCGGTCGCGGTGGCGCCGGACTATCTCGCCGAAGGCGTCGGGATCACCGGCGACGTGGCGAGCGAGAAGATCGCCGTCGCTGATGTCGTGAGGCCCGTAGGGTCCCGCCTCCACGTGCCCCCCTGTGCGGGTAGCGGATAACTGGGCCCCATTGAAGCCGGTCACCCGCAGGAAGTAAACAAGCCTTGTGAGTCGGCCGGATCCTGCGGGGACAGCGACCGGAACCGGCCCTTCGGGCGCCCGGTGAAGAGCGCCCGAAGGGGTCAGCCGCTGACCTTGATCTCCGAGATGCCGCCCCGGTAGCCGTCCCCGTCCTGGTCGACGGGGAGTTCCGTGATGTGGACCAGGAGGTAACGGGTCTTTACCGGCTTGTCCAGCTTCACGGACAGCGAGGAGCCGGCCTTCTCCAGCTTCGACAGGCGCTTCGAGAAGGCGCTGAGCGTCGTGGGGTTCGACGTTTCGGGGTCGGCGGCCAGGACTTCGGCCGTCTGTCCCGCCCGGTACATGCTGGCCTGTACTTCGGAGACATCCTTGACGCTGCCGAGGTCGACGATGACGCCGCTACCGTCCGCACGCTGCGGCAGGTTGCCGAAGTTCGCCCAGCCCCTGAACTCCCCGGTGATCCAAGCGGTGCTCGGGTCCCCGTCCACGGCGTTCGCGGCCACGTCACGGGAGGCGACGGGCGTGCTGGTCAGCGGGGAGAACTCGGTGCCGCCGGCGATCGCCAGCGGCTTCGGAGCGGGCTTCTTCTGCTGCGTACCGCCCTCCGGCTGCGTGTTTTCCTGGCTGTCCTGGCCTTCGCCCTGCAACAGAGTGTCCGCCAGCTGCCAGCTGCCGAGTCCCAGCGCCGCGATGAGCAGGCCGGAGACACACCACTTCAACGCCCGGCCGGTACGGCTCTGCAGCGGTGGCGGCGGGGTGGGCACCGGAGTGGCGGCGCGGGCCGCCGGTCCGCCGCTGCGCGTCGGCGGCTGGCCGTACGAGCCCTGCTGGAATGCGGTGCGCTGGTAAGGCGGCGGCGAGGTGAAGGACGGCTCCGGTGGGCGGATGCGCGGTATGGCCGTGACCGCTTTGGCCAGCTCTTCCGGGGTGGCGCAGGCCGGCTCCTGGCGGGAGGCGGTGGCCCCGTCGTTGACCAGCGCGCGCATGGCCAGTTCGGACAGCCCGCGGTGCACCCCGGCCCGGACCTGGTCCGGGGGGATCATGCCGACGTCCTTGGGCAGCCCCGACAGGCCGTACGCGTCGCTCTCGTACGGCCAGCGCTGGGTCAGGGCGGCGTACAGGAGCGCGCCGATCGCCTCGGTGTCCGTGCGCTGCGGGTGCTCGCTGGTGATGCCGCGCAGCGCGGCCATCACGGCCAGGCCGCGGATGCGGTACTGCCCGGACTCGGTCCGCAGCACCGAACCGGGGTTGAGCCTGAGATGGGACAGGCCCTCCCGGTGTGCGGCGGCCATCGCCTGGGAGACCTGGCTGACGAGCTGGTAGGCGTCGTGCGGTTCGAGCGGGCCGTTCGCGAGCACGGCCGTCAGCTCGGTCGCGTCCGGCAGCCACTCGTGCACGACGTAGACGAGGTCGTTCTCCTCGACCGCGTCGAGGACCTGCACGAAGCGAGGGTCACCGAGCAGCGCGGCGGAGCGCGCGGCGGACAGCACGGGCCGGGCGCGCGGGTGGTCCGCGGGCAGGATGTGTACGCCGACCGCACGGCGCAGTTTCTCGTCGACCGCACGCCAGCTGCTGAATCCGTCCAGACGGGTGACGCACTCTTCGAGGCGGTAGCGTCTGGCGAGCTTGTGGCCGCTGTGCAGTTCGGGCGGCTTGGTGTCGGTCACCGCGGCAGGCTGATCGCCGGTGTGTGCGGTGTCCTCGTCCGTGCCGGTTACGCTCTCGGCCTCCGCACCGTCGTTCGTGGCCTGTCCCGCCTGGGCGGTCAGCGGCTCTTCACCGCTCGTGTCGGCCACGTCGACGGCAGCCGTGCTCCGTTCCGCCACCGTCGTTCCTGCCTCCCCATCCGTTGCAGGCTCTAAGAGCCAAGACAATTGTGCCCACAGTCCGCCACTATGCACGACACACGGTTGCGGTCGATGGTTGTGCCCGCTCAGCGCCCCAGCTTGGCGCGCACCATGCCGACCATCGCGTTCATCTCCTCGATCCGCATCCGCTTCGCGGCGAGGAAGAAGACGGCGATCAGTGTGACACCACCACCGGCCAAGGCGGCCAGTGATCCGGTGAAGCCGCTGCCGAGCGCCAGGGTGATTCCGTATGCGGCGGCGCCGGCGACCACCGCGGCAGGCACACAGGCACCGGCGAGACGGGCGTACGTACGAATGACGTGCGGGCCGTCCAAGTCGCCACCCAGCCGTGTGCGCAGCCGCCGCCAGGCCACGCCGATGCCGACGGCGTAGGCCAGTCCATAGGCCGCGGCGAGGCCGACCACGACCCAGCGGGCCGGCAGGAGAAGGAAGCACAGACCGGAGACCGCGGCGTTGACAGCGGCGACGATCACGGTGTTGAAGAACGGCGTGCGGGTGTCCTCGTAGGCGTAGAAACCGCGCAGGACGACGTACTGCGCGGAGTACGGAATCAGGCCCAGGCCGAACGCCATGATGACGTAACCGATGTTGGTGGCGCCGGAACCCGCGCTGGAGAACATCAGCGTCGCCATCGGGACACCGAGCGCCAGGAAGGCGAAGGCGCACGGCACGATGGCCACGGCCGACGTGCGCAGGCCGTAGGAGATGTCGTCGCGGACGGCGGTGACGTCCCCGTCGTGCGCGGCCCGGGAGATGCGCGGCAGGACGGCGGTCATGACCGAGACGGTGATGATGGCCTGCGGCATCTGCCAGAGCTGCAGCGCGTAGTTGTAGGCGGTGATACCGGTGCCGGAATGGCCCTCGCCCTCGGCCACCGAGCCGGCCCAGGTGGCGATCTGGGTCACCACGACCATGCCGAGTTGGTTGGCGAGGACGAAGAAGAAGGTCCACTTGGCCAGCCGGGCGGCCTTGCCCAGCCCGTGGCCGCGCCAGTCGAAACGGGGGCGGAGCCGGAAACCGGCGTCCCGGAGGTAGGGGAACATGGCGAGCGCCTGCACGGTCAGACCGAGCAGCGTGCCGAGGCCGAGCAGCCGAATGGCCTCGGCGGAGACGTTGCCCGCGCTCACGCCGCTCTGCGAGAAGCTGCCGAAGACCCAGATGAAGGCCCCGAAGGTCGCGATCACGATGATGTTGTTCAGGACCGGGGTCCACATCATCGCGCCGAACCGGCCACGGGCGTTCAGGATCTGGCCCAGCACGACGTGCACACCCATGAAGAACATGGTGGGCAGGCAGTAGCGGGCGAAGGCGACCGCGACGTCCATCTGCTCGGGGTCGGAGGCGATCTTCGGCGACATGATGCCGATGAAGACCGGCGCCGCGAGCACACAGACCGTGGTGACACCGGCCATGAGCACGGTGACCAGCGTCAGCAGGCGGTTGGCGTACGCCTCACCGCCGTCCTCGTCGTTCTTCATGGCCCGCACCAGCTGCGGGATGAACACGGCGTTCAGGGCGCCGCCGCCGACGAGGATGTAGATCATTGTCGGCAGGGTGTTGGCGACCTGGTACGAGTCGTTGAGGGTGCCGACGCCGATCGCCGCGGCGATGACGAGGTTGCGGACGAAACCCAGGATGCGGGAGACCAGCGTGCCCGCCGCCATGACCGCACTGGACTTGAGCAGGCTGGAGGCGCGCCCGCCGGAACGCTTGGCGGGGGCGGCCGGCTCGGGCGCGGGCACCGGCGGCTGCTCCGGTACGGAAGCGGCCTGCGGCACGGGCTCCGGCTGCGGGGTCATCGGCTGCGGCGCCACCGGGCGCTGCGGCTCGTACGGCTGCTGCTGGTCGCGGTAGAGGTGGGCGAAGGCGTCCGGCTCCGGGCGCTCGTCGGCGGCCTGCGAGATCAGGTCATCCACGCCGACGAACTGCGTCGCGGCGGCGTCGTCACCGTAGGGGAGGTGCCGCGTCGGCCCCTGGGGCTCGGGTGGCGGAGGCGGTGCCCAGACCTGCGGGTCGGGTGTGGGCTGAGGAGCGGGCGGCTGCTGGTAGAGCGGGTGCGGGGACTGGCCGTGCTGCGGCGGGGGGTGCGCGGACCGGTCGTAGAACACGTCGTGGACCGGGTCCTGGGCCGTGGGGTCCTGGGACCGGTACGGGTCGTTGGCGTACGCGTCCTGCATGTACGGGTCATGGGGCGGCTGCCCCTGGGGCGTCGGCGGTCCCTGACCCGCGGGGGTGTCGCTCGCACCCCTGCCGCGGTCCCCGTCGTACGGCGCATTCATCGCTGCCCCACCTCATCCGTCGCCGGCCATCCGGCCCCGCCAACTATCAACGGTCCACTTTCTCACCTGAGCCGGACGCGTCCGTGCTTTCCGAACCGGTGTCCGGCTCGGGGTCACCCGGCTGCACCGGGCCGTCACCGTCCGTCCCGCCGTCGTCCCCGTTGCCGCCGTCGGTCCCCTCCGCGTCGCGGTGGGCCGCGGCGCGCTTGCGCTGGAGGTAGATACGGACACCGGCGAGCACGAGCAGCAGCACGCCCACCGCGATGACGAGCATGATGGCCGAGGTGATCTCGGTGACGTTCACCTGGAAGGACATCGGCCGGCCGTACGGCTTGCCGTCGGAGGTGTAGAGCTGCGCCGTCACCTGCACCGGGCCGTTGGCGTTCGCCGTCGTGTCGAACTTGAACGACTGGCTGTGCCCGCCGTCGACCGTGATCTGCTGCGGCTCACCCGCGTCGAGCCGGTTGGGCTGCGAGGACGTGAGCTCCAGCGTGAGGCCCTTGACGCCTTGCACCAGGTTGTTCTGCACCGTCACCGGAATCGTCGCGCTGCGCCCGGAGAGCGTCGCGTCCGACTTCTGGATCAGCTGCACGTTCTTCGTCAGGCCGTCGAGGTAGCTGTGCACGGAGGCGCGGAACGCCGCGGCGCCCGCTGTGTCGCCCCGCCACTCGGTCGACATCTCGCGCATGATCGCGTTGCCGAACGGTGTGACCACGCGCCCGGGCTGCGACAGGATGAGCTCGAAGTCGTCCAGCTCGGTCTGGGTTTTCTGGATCTGCTCGAAGGCCTCGGTCGGCAGTTCCTGCTTGCGCAGCGAGTCCGGGTACTCACTAGCCGCGGGCACCTCGCGGTTGGCCCCGGGGTCGGGGGCGGCCTTGGCGGCGCTTCCCAGGTTCAACGGCTCGGCCCACCGGCCCGGCGCCAGGGCCTTCACGCCGGCGGCCATCGCCTGGGCCTGGCTGACCGAGGGGGTGCGCTGCGGTGCGACGACGATGTTGCGCTGCCTCCCGGGCTCCTGGCCGTTGACCATCAGGCTCTGGGCGAGGAACTGCTGGATGGCGAGCGTGGAGTTCTCCGCCTTGGACAGGTCGCCCTCGAAGGCGGTGGAAAGCCCTGCGTCCGCGACGATGGCGGTGTTGCCACTGCCGATGGGGCGGGCCGCCGTCGGACTGTAGGAGAGGCTGTTCTCCTGGAGGCTGTCGCTGCGGGCGATGATGTTGTGGGCGCCGCCCGAGGTGGCCACGTCGACGATCGAGGAGTCGACGGCACCGTCGGCGGGCCAGGCGAAGTCGGTACGGGGCTTGACGCCCAGGATGGTCTCCACGGTCTTGGCCGCCAGCGTCGTGGCGGGGCCGAGGTGGCCGAGGGCGCTGGGCACCTCCTTGCCGCGGTGGGCGAGTGAGGCCAGGTCGGGATCGCCGAACGGCAGGGCGACGACCTCGTGGGTCTTCACCGCCTCTTCCACCTGGCTCAGCCACTGCTTGGCGACCGCCTGGTTCTTGCCCGCGGTGGGCCCGTTCGGCCCTTCGACCTTGTAGGTCTTGGTCATCGCGTCGACGGAGGCGAGCACGTCGGGGTCGATGACGAAGGTGACGGGTAGGTCCTTGCCGAGCGCGACGAGCTGCTGGAGCCGCCCGCCGGGGGCGATCTCCGCGGCCAGGTTGTCGTTGCGGAAGACCGGCGTCTGCTCCGCGTCCGCGTCCGTCTCCGCGGTGAGGTGCGTCGAGGAGATCAGCGGCCACAGGTACGTGAGCTGGGTCTTCTTCTCGGTGTCGGAAGCCTGCCAGGGCAGGAACGTCCGCTTCATGCCGAGTACCTGCTCGTACGACGTGCCCTGGGCCCGCCCGGAGAGGGATACCCCGAGCTGGTAGACGCCGTCGCTGCCCAGGCCGAGGTCCTTGACCGGTACCTGGAGGGTGAACGTGCGGCTGACGCCCGGCTCCAGCTTGTCGATCTTCTGGGTGCGGTTCTGGATCTCCTGTCCGTCCGCGGACGAGAAGCCGGTGCGCTTGGCGGCCGAGTCGATGGCGCTACGGCTGCTCAGGGCGGGGCCGAGCCGCAGGCCCACGTGCGCGTCGGTGATCGGGGAGTCGCCGTCGTTGGTGAGCGTCCCGGAGACGGTGAGTGTGTCGTCCTTTTTCGGCGCGGTCGGCGTGAGCGCGTCGACGGAGACGTCGACGGTGCGCGGGCCGCCCGCCGCGCGGGCCTCGGGGGCGTCCGGAAACTGCAGCATTCCCACCAGCAGCGGCACCCCGGCGACCAGCGCCGCGGCGCGGCGCAGCCACCGACCACGCGGCCGTTCACTCCCCTGGAACCCTGCCGCCTCGGCCACGCGTTCGCCCGTCCCTCGTCGTCGTCAGTGGTCGTCGGAATGTGCGTCCACGCATGGTAACGAGGACCGCTGTGCCGAAGTGCTGGGGACTGCTCCACAAGATCGCCGTCAGCCGGTTGCCGGGAAGTGGTTGTCCCCTTTTGACGGGGTGCCCGGCGCCGCGGAGCGACGGGGCGCCTCGCGCGACGCGGCCACGTACCCTGTTCTGTTGTGCCGAACGCCAACAATGACTTCCTCGCCCCGCAGCCCGAGCGGACCTCGCAGTCGACGAATGCCCTGAGCCAGGTGCAGCGCCGTGCCGTCGGCGAACTGCTGCGGGTGTCCCCCGTCGCGGACGATCTGGCCCGCCGTTTCCAGGAGGCCGGGTTCACGCTTGCCCTGGTCGGCGGCTCGGTGCGCGATGCCTTGCTCGGCCGGCTCGGCAACGACCTCGACTTCACCACCGACGCCCGCCCCGACGACGTCTTGAAGATCGTCCGGCCGTGGGCGGACGCGGTGTGGGAGGTCGGCATCGCCTTCGGCACGGTCGGCTGCAAGAAGGACTCGTTCGACATCGAGGTCACCACGTACCGCTCCGAGGCGTACGACCGCACCTCGCGCAAGCCCGAGGTCTCCTACGGCGACTCCATCGAGCAGGACCTGGTGCGCCGGGACTTCACGGTGAACGCCATGGCGGTGGCCCTGCCGCAGAAGGAGTTCATCGACCCGCACGACGGGCTGGAGGACCTGGCGGCACGTGTCCTGCGGACGCCGGGCACGCCGGAGGAGTCGTTCTCCGACGACCCGCTGCGGATGATGCGCGCCGCCCGGTTCGCCGCCCAGCTGGACTTCGAGGTCGCCGACGACGTCGTCTCCGCGATGAAGGCCATGGCCGAGCGCATCGAGATCGTCTCCGCGGAACGGGTGCGGGACGAGCTGAACAAGCTGCTGACGGGCTCCCACCCGCGTAAGGGGCTCAAGCTGCTGGTCGAGACGGGCATCGCCGACCGGGTCCTCCCGGAGCTGCCCGCGCTGCGACTGGAACGTGACGAACATCACCGTCACAAGGACGTCTACGAGCACTCGCTGACAGTGCTGGAACAGGCCATCGACCTCGAAGAGGACGGGCCGGACCTCGTGCTGCGCCTGGCGGCGCTGCTGCACGACATCGGCAAGCCGAAGACGCGTCGTTTCGAGAGCGACGGCCGGGTCTCCTTCCACCACCACGAGGTGGTGGGAGCGAAGATGACCAAGAAGCGGATGACCGCGCTGAAATACTCCAACGACATGATCAAGGATGTCTCGCTGCTGGTGGAACTGCATCTGCGGTTCCACGGCTACGGGACGGGCGAGTGGACCGACTCGGCGGTCCGCCGGTACGTGCGCGACGCCGGCCCGCAGTTGAAGCGCCTGCACAAGCTGACGCGGTCGGACTGCACCACGCGCAACAAGCGCAAGGCCAATGCCCTGTCCCGCGCGTACGACGGGCTGGAGGAGCGCATCGCGCGGCTGCAGGAGCAGGAGGAGCTGGACTCGATCCGCCCCGACCTGGACGGCAACGACATCATGCAGATCCTCGGCATCGCCCCCGGCCCTGAGGTCGGCAAGGCGTACAAGCACCTGCTCGAACTGCGGCTGGAGAACGGCCCGATGGAACGGGAGCAGGCAGTCGCCGCTCTGCAGGAGTGGTGGGCGGCTCAGAACTGAGCTTGTCGTTTCACGTGAAACACGGCGGCAGGCTGTCGTGTTTCACGTGAAACGGCCGACAGCACCCTTCCTCCTGAGGTCTTCACGGCGAAGCGCTCACCGCCGTGTGCAGCGAACCAGCGCCACTGCGGTCGCCGCATAGAGAAGAGCTATGACGAGGACGAGTGCGCTCGACTCGCCGCCCGGCGGCAGCATCAGCGCCGACACGGCAGCGGCGCTGACATAGGCGACGTTGAAGAGCATGTCGTAGACAGCGAAGACGCGGCCTCGGAAGGCGTCGTCCACCGAGGACTGCACCACCGTGTCCGTGGAAATCTTGACCGACTGGGTGCTGAGGGCAAGGACGAAGGCAGCAGCCAGCAATGGGCCGTAGGTGAAGGTGAGCCCCAAGCACGGAGACAGCACCGCCGACAGGCCCGCACAGCACGCCATCCAGCCCAGGGGCGTGAACCGTGCCACGGCTGACGGCGTGAGGAGCGCGGCCGCGAAGAAGCCCGCTCCGGAAACGCCGACGGCGATACCGAGCAGCGCCAGCCCGTCCGATTCGCTGTCCGTCCATGTGTACCGGCACAGCATCAGCACCATCACCGTCAGCGCTCCGTAGCAAAAACGCATGACGGCCATCCCGGCCAGCGCCGCAGTCGCGGTGCGGCGCCGTGCGAGGTGGCGCAGGCCCGCCACCAGGCCGCGCGCGGTGCTCATGAGGGCGGCGCCCACCTGCGGTTGAAGGTGTTCCGGCGCGGGGCCGAGCAGCCCTGGAGCCATCCGCAGGGAAACACCGGCGGCGCACAGGTACAGGGCCGCGGCCAGCAGTACGACGACGCTGTTGGAGTCCACGCCTGCCAGCCGGACGGCGAAAGCGAGTACGCCACCCGCGGTGGCCGCGAGCGTGCCTGCCGTCGGCGACAGGGAGTTGGCCGTGACCAGCCGCTCGGTGCCGGCCACCACGCGGGGCAGGGAGGCCGAGAGGCCCGCCAGCACGAAGCGGTTGACGGCCATGACGCACAGGGCGGAGGCGTAGAAGAGCCAGTCGGGGGCGCGGGCGGTGACCAGAGCCGCGGTGCCGACGGCGAGCACGGCGCGCAGCAGGTTGCCGTGGAGCAGGACCTGCCGACGCCTCCAGCGGTCGAGGAGTACGCCGGCGAAAGGGCCGAGGAGCGAGTACGGGAGTAGGAGAACCGCCATGGCGGAAGCGATGGCCGCGGGCGACGCCTGCTTCTCGGGGGAGAAGACGACGTACGCGGCGAGCGCGACCTGATAGACGCCGTCGGCGGCCTGGGAGAGGAGCCGTACGGCCAGCAGGGAGCGGAAGTCGCGCAGCTGGAGCAGTACGCGGAGATCACGCACAACGGGCATGAGGTCCAGCCTCACACAGGGCACAGGCCCCCGGGCGGTATTGCCAGGGGGCCTGCTGTGAAGCGTTACGGGCGCTGCTTAGCGCTCGACCTCACCCTTGATGAACTTCTCGACGTTCGCGTGCGCCTCGTCGTCGAAGTACTGAACGGGCGGCGACTTCATGAAGTAGGAGGACGCGGAGAGCACCGGGCCGCCGATGCCGCGGTCCTTGGCGATCTTCGCGGCGCGCAGGGCGTCGATGATGACACCCGCGGAGTTCGGGGAGTCCCAGACCTCCAGCTTGTACTCCAGGTTCAGCGGGACGTCACCGAAGGCGCGGCCCTCCAGGCGCACGTACGCCCACTTGCGGTCGTCCAGCCAGGCCACGTAGTCCGACGGGCCGATGTGGACGTTGTCCTCGCCCAGCTCGCGGTCGCGGATCTGCGAGGTGACGGCCTGGGTCTTGGAGATCTTCTTGGACTCCAGGCGGTCGCGCTCCAGCATGTTCTTGAAGTCCATGTTGCCGCCGACGTTCAGCTGCATCGTGCGGTCCAGGACGACGCCCCGGTCCTCGAAGAGCTTGGCCATCACGCGGTGCGTGATGGTGGCGCCGACCTGGGACTTGATGTCGTCACCGACGATCGGGACACCGGCCTCGGTGAACTTGTCCGCCCACTCCTTGGTGCCCGCGATGAAGACCGGCAGGGCGTTGACGAAGGCGACCTTGGCGTCGATGGCGCACTGGGCGTAGTACTTCGCGGCGTCCTCGGAGCCGACCGGCAGGTAGCAGACCAGGACGTCGACCTGCTTGTCCTTGAGGACCTGGACGATGTCCGCCGGGGTCTCCGCGGACTCCTCGATGGTCTGGCGGTAGTACTTGCCGAGGCCGTCGAGGGTGTGGCCGCGCTGGACGGTCACACCGGAGTGCGGCACGTCGCAGATCTTGATGGTGTTGTTCTCGCTGGCACCGATGGCGTCCGCCAGGTCGAGGCCGACCTTCTTGGCGTCGACGTCGAAAGCGGCCACGAACTCGATGTCACGCACGTGGTAATCACCGAACTGCACGTGCATGAGACCGGGCACGCGGCTGTCCGGGTCTGCGTCCTTGTAGTACTCGACGCCTTGTACCAGCGAGGCGGCGCAGTTGCCCACGCCGACGATGGCTACGCGAACCGAACCCATTCCGGTTGCTCCCTGTGTTCTCGACAAGACCCGCGGAATGCGGTGCCTCATGTGGTGGTGTCATCGGACGGATCCGGCCGGGAACCACCCCGACGCCGGGGCAGGCCGCCCGTATCCCCTGACGTGTCCTTCTGGTCCCGCTCCGCGGGATCCGCGGCGCGTTGATCGCGTCCGGCGCGTTCACTCTCGATCAGCTCGTTGAGCCACCGGACCTCGCGCTCAACGGATTCCATGCCGTGCCGCTGCAGTTCGAGGGTGTAGTCGTCCAGCCGCTCGCGCGTGCGTGCCAAGGAGGTGCGCATCTTCTCCAGGCGCTCCTCCAGCCGGCTGCGGCGGCCTTCCAGTACCCGCATTCGGACGTCGCGCGAGGTCTGTCCGAAGAAGGCGAAGCGGACGCCGAAGTGCTCGTCCTCCCACGCGTCCGGTCCGGAGTGCGCGAGCAGCTCCTCGAAGTGGCCCTTCCCCTCTGCCGTCAACCGGTAGACGATCTTCGCCCGGCGGCCGGTGAGGGACGCGGGAGTGGCCTCCGGCGCACCACCCGTCTCCTCGGTCAGCCAGCCGTTGGCGACCAGTGCCTTGAGACAGGGGTAGAGGGTGCCGTAGCTGAACGCACGGAAGACCCCCAGCGAGGTGTTGAGCCGTTTGCGCAGCTCGTAGCCGTGCATAGGGGACTCGCGGAGCAGCCCGAGGACAGCGAACTCAAGGATGCCGGACCGCCTGCTCATGTCCGCCTCCTTGGCCTCGTGCGTTCTTTATGCCGAGCTGATGTATCGACTCGATACATCCAGACGATAGATCGGTCATTCGAGAGGAACAAGAGGGGGGACGGTGAACGCCGTCACATCACTGATTCGTTCTACCCAACCTGACTGATTTGGAGTGAATTTCAACAGTGGGCAGGTTTTGGCCCTGCGTAGTCTGTGCGGCATGCAAACTGCCGGGAACCGAGGGGCGATGAGTGACGTCCCCGTCCTCGGTGTAGTGCGACCCCATGAGCCATATGGGTGCCGTACGTCGGGGGGACCTGAAGCCAACTGCCGCCTTCAGGCGACGAGATAGATAGCGCGCCTGCCCGAGGAGTATTCGTTCCATGAGCGAGCACCGTCGCAAACCGCCCCAGCCGCAGGGCGGCGGACGTGCTGCGGCCCGACGAGCCGCACAGCAATCATCCGGGCGTCGCGCCGCGCCCTCCCGCGGCTCCGCCCCCGGCCCCGGCCCGGACGCCGAGTCCGGGGCGTACGGGCAGGAACGGCCGGCCGGCGGTAGAGCCGAGGCCCGGCGCGCCGCTCAACGCGGTGGCCGGCGACGGGCGTCCGATACGGCCGAGATGGCTTCCGGCAGTGGCCGTGGCGGGCGCGGCGGCCGGCGCACCGGAGGCGGTGGCGGCGGAAGCGAGGGCGGTCGCGGGCGGGGCCGTGGAGCAGGCGGGCCCGCCAAGAAGCGGTTCATAGACTATCCGCGTGCGGGCAAGGTCGGTTGGCGCCGGTTCGTGCCCTCGTGGAAACAGGTCCTCAGTACCTGCATCGGCTTCCTCGCAGTGATCGTCGGCGCGGCCGGTCTCGCGCTCGCCTACGTGGACATCCCGGATGCGCAGAAGGCGTCGAAGCTGCAGAAGAACGTCTACTACTGGTCCAACGGCAAGCCGATGGTCGTCGCCGGTGGCGGTGACCTCAACCGCCAGATCGTGCCGATCACCTCGATCCCCAAGTCCATGCAGAACGCGGTGATCTCCGCCGAGAACGCCTCGTTCTACGAGGACTCGGGCGTGGACCCGATGGGCATCGCCCGCGCGGTCCTCAACATGGCCAAGGGCGGTGAGACCCAGAGCGGGTCGACCATCACCCAGCAGTACGTGAAGAACACCTACCTCGACCAGTCGCAGACCCTCAAGCGCAAGCTCACCGAGCTGTTCATCTCGGTGAAGGTGGGCATCAAGGAGAAGAAGCCCACGATTCTGGCCGGCTACCTCAACACCGCGTATTACGGGCGAGGCGCGTACGGCATCCAGGCGGCGTCCCGGGCGTACTACGGCAAGGACTGCGACAAGCTCACGCCGAGCGAGGGCGCCTTCCTGGCCGCGCTGCTCAACGGTCCCAACCTCTACGACCCGTACATCACGACGGAGACCAAGGGCGCGAACCTCAAGCGGGCCGAGGCACGCTGGAAGTGGACCCTGGACCGCGAGGTCGAGGTCAAGCGGATGGAGAAGGCGGAGCGGGACCAGATCAAGGACTTCCCGATGCCCAAGAAGCCCAAGAAGGCCATGGACCTCCGCGGCCAGAAGGGCTACCTCGTCGACCTCGCCAACAACTACATCACGGCGAACACCAACATCACCGACTCCATGTTGAAGATGGGCGGCTACGAGATCCACACGACCTTCGACGAGAAGAAGGTCAACGAGCTCGCGGCTTCCGTCGACAAGGTCACCAAGGAGCACATCAAGCCGGACGAGCGCGAGGTCGACAAGTACGTCCAGTTCGGCGGCGCCTCGGTCGAACCGGGTACCGGCAAGATCGTCGCCATCTACGGCGGCAAGGACGCGACCCAGCACTACACGAACAACGCCGACTACACCGGTGTCCAGGTCGGCTCGACCTTCAAGCCGTTCGTGCTGGCGTCCGCCATGAGCGACGGCGTGCGTGATCCGCACAATCCCGAACGACGTACCCGCGTCTCACCGAACAGCATCTACAACGGCGACAACAAGCTGAAGCTGCTCAACTACGACGGGACCGTCTGGCACGACAAGGACGGAAAGGAGTGGCACCAGGCGAACGACGGCAACGAGGACCGCGGAAAGATCACCCTCCGCACCGCCATGCAGTTCTCGGTGAACACTCCCTACATCCAGCTCGGCATGGACGTGGGCCGCGACAAGGTGAAGGAAGCGGCGATCGCCGCGGGCCTGCGCGACGACCAGAGCATGGCCAAGACCACGCCGACCTACTCGCTGGGCACCTCGGCGCCGAGCGCGATCCGGCTGGCCGGCGCGTACGCCACCTTCGCCGCCAGTGGCCAGCAGGACGATCCGTACTCGGTCGAGTCCGTCGAGAAGGACGGCCAGACCAAGTACGAGCACACCAAGAAGCCCAAGACCGGTTTCAGCGCGGCGGTCGCGGACAACGTGACGGACGTCCTGAAGACCGTGGTGGAGAAGGGCACCGGTACGGCCGCGAAGCTGCCCGACGGGCGTGAGGCGGCCGGCAAGACCGGTACCACCGACGACAACAAGTCCGCCTGGTTCGCCGGGTACACGAAGCAGCTGGCCACCACGATCGGCATGTGGCGCGTGGACGACCAGGCCAAGCAGCAGGAATTCTTGAAGATGTACGGCGTCGGCGGCGAGGAGAAGATCCACGGCGCGTCCTTCCCGGCCCGGATCTGGGCGGAGTACATGACGCAGGCGATGAAGGGGCAGAAGCTCGAACCCTTCCCGAAGCCCGCACCGATCGGCCAGAAGGTGTACGGCGACGGCATGAGCCCGTCCCCGACGCCCACCCTGCCGTCTCCGCAGCCGAGCAGCCCGAAGCCCACGCCCACCAAGCCGAAGCCGTCCAGCCCGCCCCCCAGCCCCACACCGACCAAGACGTGCGCGGACTGGGACATCGCCTGCCAGCACAACGGCGGGGCGACCGGCGGTGGTGAGACCGGTGGCGGGCCCGGTGGACACACCGGCGGCGGTTCGTCGTCGCCCGATCCGAGCACGGGCGGTCCCGGCGGTGGCACCGATGGCGGCATCTTCGACGGCCCCGGCGGCGGTGGAGCGTCGGGCGGACGACGCTACTGACCGCTGGCTGTTTCACGTGAAACGTGAAACCGAGAAGCCCCCGACCCGGGACCTGCGGGCGGGGGCTTCTCCCTGTTCGGCCCTAGACCGTACGGCAGGATGGGCCCATGACGAGCGTGCGACAGGACGAGCCCGTACGGCCGACGAGGCGGGATGACGTGGCGGCGGCCGGGAGCGAGCTGTTCGGCGGGCCGGCGGGCCGGCGCGCGCTCTTCGGCACCGGCTGGTGGACACCGGTACGCGTCATCGCGCTGGTCGCCATCGGCATGTTCGCACTCGGCATGGTGCAGAAGCTCCCGTGCTACGAGAGCGGCTGGTTCTTCGGCGCCACCAGCCAGTACACCCACGCCTGCTACTCCGACATCCCGCACCTGTACACGGGCCGTGGCTTCGCCGACGGGCTCATCCCGTACTTCGACAAGCTGCCCGGCGACATGGAGTACCTCGAATACCCGGTGCTGACCGGAGTGTTCATGGAGGTCGCCTCCTGGATGACTCCGCACGGCGGGTCCATCCAGGACCGTGAGCAGATCTACTGGCTGGTGAACGCCGGAATGCTGCTGGCCTGCGCCGCGGTACTCGCCGTGTGCGTGGCCCGTACGCACCGGCGCCGGCCCTGGGACGGACTGCTCGTCGCCCTCGCCCCCGCCCTCGCGCTCACCGCGACGATCAACTGGGACCTGCTCGCCGTCGCGCTGACCGCCGTCGCGATGCTGACGTGGTCGCGCTGTCGGCCCCTCGCGGCAGGAGTCTTCATCGGCCTGGCGACCGCCGCGAAGCTGTACCCGGTGCTGCTGCTCGGGCCACTGCTCCTCCTGTGCTGGCGCGCCGGACGGTGGCAGGCGTACGGCAAGACCGTAGCCGGAGCCGTCGCCGCATGGCTGGTGGTCAACGCGCCGGTGATGATCACGCACGACGCTTCCGGCTTCCACATCCGCGAGGGCTGGGCGAAGTTCTACACCTTCAGCCAGGAGCGGCCCATCGACTTCGGCTCGATCTGGCTGCTCATCTCCCAGCGCACCGGTAGCCCGCTGGAGGACGCGAACACCTACGCGACGCTGCTGATGCTCCTCGGGTGCGGCGCCCTGGCGCTGCTGACGTTCTACGCGCCGCGCCGGCCGCGGTTCGCGCAGCTCGTCTTCCTCGTCGTCGCGCTCTTCATCGTCACCAACAAGGTCTACTCGCCGCAGTACGTGCTGTGGCTGATCCCGCTCGCTGCGCTGGCGCGGCCACGCTGGCGCGACTTCCTGATCTGGCAGGCGTGCGAGGTGATGTACTTCCTCGGGATCTGGCTGTACCTCGCTTACACCGGCAACGGAGACAAGCACCAGGGACTGCCGCTGGAGGGCTACCAGCTGGCGATCGTGCTCCACCTGGCGGGCACGCTGTACCTGTGTGCCGTGGTCGTACGTGACGTGCTGATGCCGGAGCGGGACGTGGTGCGCAAGGACGGCGATGACGACCCGTCGGGCGGCCTGCTGGACCACGCACCGGATGTGTTCGTGCTCGGCCAGGCGCAACGCGTACCGCGGCACGCGTTGCAATTCGAAGGGGCCGCAGAGCTTCGCTGGGGAGTGGCGCGGGACTCGGCACGCCGGTAGCCGGACGCACGGAACGGGCCCGGGGCCGCAGAGCAAGTCTGCGGCCCCGGGCCCGAGGCGTTCACGGAGCGGTCGCGGCTCAGCGGTCCACGATGCGGTCGTACTGCGTCGTGGTGTGCCGCAGGTGCGCCACCAGTTCCTCGCCCACCCGCGGCTCGGGGGCGTCCCCGGGCACGAAGAGGATGGAGACCTGCATGTGCGGCGGCTCCGCGAACCACCGCTGCTTGCCCGCCCACACGTAGGGCGAGAGGTTGCGGTTGACGGTCGCCAGACCCGCGCGGGCCACGCCCTTGGCGCGGGGCATCACGCCGTGCAGGGCCTTGGGGGACTCCAGGCCCACACCGTGCGAGGTGCCGCCGGCCACGACGACCAGATAGCCGTCGGAGGCGGCCTTCTGCTGGCGGTAGCCGAAGCGGTCGCCCTTGCCGACCCGCGTGACGTCCAGGACCGAGCCGCGGTACTCGGTGGCCTCGTGGTCGCCGAGCCACAGGCGCGTACCGATGCGCGCGCGGAAACGAGTCTGCGGGAACTGCTGCTGCAAGCGGACGAGTTCGTCGGCCTTGAGGTGGCTGACGAACATCGTGTGCAGCGGCAGGCGCGCGTTCCGCAGCCGGTCCATCCAGCCGATGACCTCCTCCACGGCGTCGGAGCCGTCGGTGCGGTCCAGCGGCAGGTGGATGGCGAAGCCCTCCAGCCGTACGTCCTCGATGGCGGCGGCCAGCTTCGGCAGCTCCTCCGGCATGACGCCGTGCCGCTTCATGCTGCTCATGACCTCGATGACCACCCGGGCGCCCACCAAGCCGCCCACGCCCTCGACCGAGGAGACCGACCGGATGGCGCGGTCCGGCAGCGGAACCGGTTCCTCGCCGTGCCGGAAAGGAGTCAGGACCAGCAGGTCACCGCTGAAGTAGTCCTTCATGCGGGCCGCTTCGTAGGTGGTCCCCACGGCGAGGAGATCGGCCCCGAAGCGAGTCGTTTCCTCGGCGAGGCGCTCGTGGCCGAAGCCGTAACCGTTGCCTTTGCAGACCGGGACGAGCCCTGGGAACTGCTGGAGAACGTTCTGCTGGTGTGCCCGCCAGCGCGCGGTGTCGACGTAGAGAGTGAGCGCCATGGCCGGGCCCGGAACCTTTCTCGTAGCTGCGTTGCGGTCGATCAGAGGGACGAACGGGAGGTGTGACGGTCAGCGGCGAGACATGTAGATGTCGAGAGCCTTGTGCAGGAGCTTGTTGAGCGGGAAGTCCCACTCGCCCAGGTACTCGGCCGCCTGCCCGCCCGTACCCACCTTGAACTGGATGAGGCCGAAAAGCGGGTCGTTCTCGTCCAGCGAGTCGCTGATGCCGCGCAGGTCGTAGACCGTGGCGCCGAGCGCGTAGGCGTCGCGCAGCATCCGCCACTGCATGGCGTTGGAGGGCCGGTGCTCGCGGCCGATGTTGTCCGATGCGCCGTAGGAGTACCAGACGTGGCCGCCGACGACCAGCATCGTCGCGGCGGAGAGGTTCACGCCGTTGTGCCGTGCGAAGTACAGCCGCATGCGGTTGGGGTCCTCGGTGTTGAGGGCCGTCCACATGCGCTGGAAGTAGCCGAGCGGACGCGGCCGGAAGCGGTCGCGCACCGCGGTGATCTCGTACAGCCGCTGCCATTCGGCGAGGTCCTCGTAGCGGCCCTGGACGACCTCGACGCCGGCCTTCTCGGCCTTCTTGATGTTGCGGCGCCACAGCTGGTTGAAGCCCTTGTGGACGTCCTCCAGCGAACGGTTCGCCAGCGGCACCTGGAAGACGTAACGGGGCTGTACGTCACCGAAGCCGGCCCCGCCGTCCTCGCCCTGCTGCCAGCCCATCCGGCGCAGCTTGTCGGACACCTCGAAGGCGCGCGGCTCGATGTGGGTGGCCTCGATGTCGCGCAGCCGCTTGACGTCCGGGTCCTGGATGCCGGACTTGATCGCGGCGGAGTCCCAGCGCCGGATGATCACCGGCGGGCCCATCTTCACCGAGAAGGCGCCCTGCTGCTTCAGGTGCGCCAGCATCGGCTTCAGCCAGTCCTCCAGATTCGGGGCGTACCAGTTGATGACCGGGCCCTCGGGCAGGTAGGCGAGGTACCGCTTGATCTTGGGCAGCTGGCGGTAGAGGACCAGGCCCGCGCCGACCAGCTGACCGCTCGCGTCGAACCAGCCCAGGTTCTCCGAGCGCCATTCGGACTTCACATCGGCCCAGGCCGGGACCTGCATGTGGCTCGCCGAGGGCAGACTCTGGATGTACGCCAGATGCTGCTCTCGGCTGATGGTCCTCAGGGTCAGGCTCATGCGGGGCGCTCCTCGGCAGGTTTGTCCCCAGGGTCGGGGCTCCGGCTCTCGCGCCGAAGCCTACTGCGACAGGGGAGCGCCCCGTTTGGGCGAAGGGGGGTGGAGCGACCCCGCGCCCGGCCTGCCGCCTAGCCGAGCACCCCGCCGAAGAGGCCGCCGTGGGCCATGCCGAGGAAGAAGCCGACGGCCGCCGCGCCCAGGCCGATGATCAGCAAGAAGCGCTCTCCGGTGGTCGCGGAGATGAACTGGCCCCAGGCGCCGGTGCCGATACCGATCAGTCCCGCCCAGGAACTCACCAGGTGGAGGTTGTGGAAGTGGGCGGTGAAGAAGGCGAGGGCGCCGAGCACCAGGGTCACGGCGACAAGGGAGTTCTCGACGGGATGGGCCTTGCCGTCGCTGTTCAGAAGAGAGAGAAGGCCGTGCTGCGGCCGGACTGCTTGTGCCATGCGGCACCTCCGAAGACAGGGCGGCGAACTGTAACGCCGCTCACACCCGTTGTGTTCCAGATTGGGGGGATCGGCGGCCGGATTTCAACCGGAAGCCCGAAGGCAGGTACTGTGTACGGTCTGCGCCCATGTCTGTCCAGGTCTCCTGGCCGGGCCGGGTGCGGAACGCATCAAGACCCTCCTGCCACGGAACGACCGTGGCCGCTGAGTCCAAAGGAGGTGGGTTCTACATGCGTCACTACGAGGTGATGGTCATCCTCGACCCCGATCTGGAAGAGCGCGCTGTCTCTCCCCTGATCGAGAACTTCCTCTCCGTCGTCCGTGAGGGCAACGGAAAGGTCGAGAAGGTCGACACCTGGGGCCGTCGTCGTCTCTCGTACGAGATCAACAAGAAGCCCGAGGGCATCTACTCGGTCATCGACCTGCAGGCCGAGCCTGCGGTCGTCAAGGAACTCGACCGTCAGATGAACCTGAACGAGTCGGTCCTCCGGACCAAGGTCCTCCGTCCCGAGACCCACTGAACGCATCAGCGTCAGCGGTAACCGGGTTCGAGTAGCAGCAACACCAGCAGCCAGCAGCACACCCGCCGAGAGGTTCCCCTAATGGCAGGCGAGACCGTCATCACGGTCGTCGGCAATCTTGTCGACGACCCCGAGCTGCGCTTCACCCCGTCCGGTGCGGCGGTCGCGAAGTTCCGCGTCGCGTCCACTCCCCGCACCTTCGACCGCCAGACCAACGAGTGGAAGGACGGCGAGAGCCTGTTCCTGACCTGCTCGGTGTGGCGTCAGGCGGCGGAGAACGTCGCCGAGTCCCTCACCCGGGGCACCCGCGTGATCGTGCAGGGCCGCCTCAAGCAGCGGTCGTACGAGGACCGCGAGGGCGTCAAGCGCACGGTCTACGAGCTCGACGTCGACGAGGTCGGCGCCAGCTTGCGGAACGCCACGGCCAAGGTCACCAAGACCACCGGTCGCGGTGGCCAGGGCGGCGGCTTCGGCGGCGGCCCGCAGGGCGGCGGCCAGGGTGGCGGCGGCTGGGGCGGCGGCCCCGGCGGCGGCCAGGGCGGCGGGGCTCCCGCCGACGACCCGTGGGCGACCGGTGCCCCTGCAGGCGGCGGCCAGCAGGGTGGCGGCGGCGGTGGCTGGGGCGGCGGCTCCGGCGGCGGCTACTCGGACGAGCCGCCCTTCTAGGTCCAGTCCGTACGCGCGCTGTTTCACGTGAAACAGCGCGAAACGGCCGGGGCCTGAGGGCGTCAGCACAAACTTCTTGAACTCACTGGAGAGAGACAATGGCGAAGCCGCCTGCTCGCAAGCCTAAGAAGAAGGTTTGCGTGTTCTGCAAGGAGAAGATCTCCTACGTCGACTACAAGGACACGAACCTGCTGCGGAAGTTCATTTCCGACCGCGGCAAGATCCGTGCCCGCCGGGTGACCGGCAACTGCACCCAGCACCAGCGTGACGTCGCCACGGCCGTGAAGAACAGCCGTGAGATGGCGCTGCTGCCCTACACCTCCACCGCGCGATAAGGGAAGGGTGACCGACTCATGAAGATCATCCTCACCCACGAGGTCTCCGGCCTCGGCACCGCCGGCGACGTCGTAGACGTCCGCGACGGTTACGCCCGTAACTACCTGGTCCCGCGTGGTTTCGCGATCCGCTGGACCAAGGGTGGCGAGAAGGACGTCGAGCAGATCCGCCGCGGTCGCAAGATCCGCGAGATCGCGTCGGTCGAGCAGGCCAACGAGATCAAGGGCCAGCTCGAGGGCGTCAAGGTGAAGCTGTCCGTGCGTGCCGGTGACGCCGGCCGCCTGTTCGGCTCCGTCACGCCGGCCGACGTCGCCTCGGCGATCAAGTCCGCCGGTGGCCCCGACGTGGACAAGCGCCGCGTCGAGCTCGGCTCGCCGATCAAGACCCTGGGCGCGCACCAGGTGTCCGTGCGTCTGCACAGCGACGTTGTCGCGAAGGTCGGCGTCGAGGTCGTCGCCGCCTGATCGCAGTGCCATAGCACTACGCCGAAGGGCCGCACTCCGGAAACGGGGTGCGGCCCTTTCGCGTACGTCTCGGGGCGTGGGCCACGGGCCGTGAGCGGGCCGTCCGGCCCCGGAGGGCTACGGGCGCAGTGCTGCCACCCCCGGCCTGCTCAGCCCTCGCCCTCGTCCTGGGCGCGCTTGTAGAGGTCGGCGACCTCGTCACCGAAGTACGAGGCGTACGAGACGTCGTCCTCGTCGCCGCCGCCCTCGTGGCCTCCCAGGACGCCGATCACGGTCCCGGTGTGGCTCTTGGGGTCGTAGTCGGCGAGCCAGGGGCTGCCGCTCGTACCGCCGGCGAAGTCGGTGCACTCGACGCGCATCTGCGTGTCGCTGAACCGCGTCGTGCGGTTGTGGCAGGAGATCGGCGTCTCACTGCTGGTGGGGTACCCGGTGATCTTGACCTCGTTGTCGAAGCCGGGGTCGATGCCGAGGGTGTTGCCGCCCAGCACGTCCTGGATCTGCTTGCCGTCCTTGCTGTCCAGGACGAGGAAGGCGACGTCCATGTCCTCGTCCTGTGACGAGGCCCAGCGGTCGTCGACGACGACGTTCCTGACCTTCCACAGGCCGGCCGGCTCCTGGCCGTCGCGGTAGTCGGGAGCGAAGACCAGGTCGTTCACGGCCTTGCCGGTCTCGGGGTCGAAAGCGCAGTGCGCAGCGGTGATCAGCATGTTCCGGCCGGGACTCTGCACGACGCTGGCGGTGCAGAAGTGGTCGCCGGTGTCGTCCTTCTCGAAGATCGCGCCCACCCGGGCGTTCTGCTCGGTGCTGCGCGGGGTGTAGGCGCTGCCGTCGTCGGCGGGGGCCGTGGCGGACGGGTCCTGGTCCTGGGGGTCCTGACCGGGCTCGCCCGCCTTGCCGTACCCGCTGCGGATGGTGCCGCCGCCGCGACTGCTGGTACCGGCGTCCTGGGAGGCGTAGCCCACTACGATGCCTGCCCCGATGACGGTCAGCGTCAGGGGCAGGACGATCTTCCTGGCAAGCGGGCGCACAGGGTCATTATCAACACGGTGCGGTTGTTTCGGGTGTCTTCAACGCGAGGCTCCTGTCACAATCCAGCGGCCCGACCGGGTACGTGCCCACAATGTCAGCATCCGCACGGTCATCATCAGGGCCATGGCCCACCACAGTGCGGTCAGGCCGCCGCCGACGGCCGGTACCAGCAGCGCGGCCGGCGCGAAGAGCGCGAGCGTCACGAGCATCGCCCAGGCGAGGTACGGACCGTCGCCCGCGCCCATGAGCACGCCGTCGAGAACGAAGACGATGCCGGCGACCGGTTGGGTGAGGGCGACGACCAGCAGGGTGGGCAGCAGGGCGTCCTTCACGGCCGGGTCGGCGGTGAACAGCGGCATGAACAGCGGCCTCGTGAGCACCACGAGCAGGCCGAGCACCACTCCGGAGGCGATGCCCCACTGCACCATGCGGCGGCAGGCCGCCTTGGCGCCCGGCACGTCGTCGGCGCCCAGGTAGCGTCCGATGATCGCCTGTCCGGCGATGGCGATGGCGTCCAGGGCGAAGGCCAGCAGCGACCACAGGGTGATGACGATCTGGTGGGCGGCCACCTCGGCGTCTCCGAGGCGGGCCGCGACGGCGGTGGCGATCATCATGACGGCACGCAGCGAGAGCGTACGTACCAGCAGCGGCACACCGGCCTGCGCGCTGGCGCGGATGCCGGCGATGTCCGGGCGCAGCGAGGCACCGTGCCGGCGGGCGCCCCGCACCACGACGATCAAGTAGACGGCGGCCATGCCGCACTGGGCGACGACGGTGCCCCAGGCGGAACCGGCGATGCCGAGACCGGCGCCGTACACCAGGCCGACGTTCAGGGCCGCGTTGACGGAGAAGCCGCCGATGGCGACGTACAGCGGCGTCCTGGTGTCCTGGAGACCGCGCAGTACGCCGGTGGCCGCCAGCACCATGAGCATCGCCGGGATGCCGAGGGCGCTGATGCGCAGGTAGGTGACGGCGTACGGGGCGGCGGTGTGGGAGGCGCCGAAGACGTCGACGAGCCAGGGGGCGGTCGGCAGGACCGTGGCCACGACGGCTGCGCCCAGGAGGAGGGCGAGCCAGATGCCGTCCATGCCCTGCCGGATGGCGGAGGAGAGGTCGCCGGCGCCGACCCGGCGGGCGACGGCGGCGGTGGTGGCGTACGCGAGGAAGACGAAGACCGCGACCGCGGTGCTCAGGAGCGGACCCGCGACGCCGAGCCCGGCGAGCTGCCGGGTGCCGAGGTGGCCGATGACGGCACTGTCGACCATGAGGAAGAGGGGCTCCGCGACGAGCGCGCCGAACGCGGGGAGAGCGAGTGAGATGATCTCGCGGTCGTGGCGGCGGTCGGTACGCCGCGGCGTCGCGGGGGCCTGTGTCATGCGGCCAATCTAATCTTCCACAGGTAAGCGACACAACCGTATTGCGATCCTTACTTCGCGCCGGGTGGAGCGCTCGCCTCCACGGCATGTGGGCCGATCATGAACAGGTTGCGGAAGTTTTTCTCCCCCACAGGCTATGGATGAGAAAGCCGCAGGTCAGAGAGGTCGGCATCGGCTGATTGTGTGTTTGTCCACAGCGCTGTCCCCCGTGCGGTGCACAGGTTCGGAGGACTTCTCCACAGGAACGGGCCCATCGTCCACATGGCCTGTGGATAACCAGATTGGCGGACGGTGCCGCCGGGCCTACCGTAGTCCGGCGCCTGGCCCCTGTTCCGGTCCCGGAACCCATCCGAACTCGACGCGCCGTAACCGGAGTCGGGCGTCTCGTTTGTCAGAGCTGTGCCGTAAGAAAGAAGAGCACAGCAAGGTCCGCGCCGCGGACGGGAGGAGGTGCCGGGGTGAGCATGCCCGAGCCCGTGGAGGACCCCTGGGCGGACGCCGGCCCCAGCGACCGGCTGCCCGCCGCCCGCTCCCGCCGCAACGACGGCAAGGGACGCGGCCGTGACGACCGCAACGACCGGGGTGACGAGGACGGCGGCTGGTCGGGCGGCGGCTTCGAGCGCGTACCGCCCCAGGACCTGGACGCCGAGCAGTCCGTGCTCGGCGGCATGCTGCTGTCCAAGGACGCCATCGCCGACGTCGTCGAGGTCCTCAAGGGCCACGACTTCTACCGGCCGGCCCACGAGCTGGTCTACCAGGCGATCCTCGACCTGTACGCGAAGGGCGAGCCGGCCGACCCCATCACGATCGCGGCCGAGCTGACCAAGCGCGGCGAGATCGCACGGGTCGGCGGCGCGTCGTATCTGCACACCCTGGTCCAGTCCGTTCCGACGGCGGCGAACGCGGAGTACTACGCCGAGATCGTCCACGAGCGGGCCGTGCTGCGCCGGCTCGTCGAGGCCGGCACCCGCATCACGCAGATGGGGTACGCCGCCGACGGCGACGTCGACGAGATCGTCAACAGCGCCCAGGCGGAGATCTACGCCGTCACCGAGCAGCGCACCAGCGAGGACTACCTCCCGCTCGGCGACATCATGGAGGGCGCGCTCGACGAGATCGAGGCGATCGGCTCCCGCCAGGGCCAGATGACGGGCGTACCCACCGGCTTCACCGACCTGGACTCCCTGACCAACGGCCTGCACCCCGGCCAGATGATCGTCATCGCCGCGCGCCCCGCGATGGGTAAGTCCACCCTCGCGCTGGACTTCGCGCGGGCGTGCTCCATCAAGAGCAACCTGCCGAGCGTGATCTTCTCGCTCGAAATGGGCCGCAACGAGATCGCGATGCGCCTGCTGTCCGCCGAGGCGCGGGTGGCCCTGCACCACATGCGCTCCGGCTCCATGACGGACGAGGACTGGACCCGGCTGGCCCGGCGGATGCCGGACGTCTCCGCCGCGCCGCTCTACATCGACGACTCGCCGAACCTGTCGATGATGGAGATCCGCGCCAAGTGCCGCCGCCTCAAGCAGCGCAACGAACTGAAGCTGGTGGTCATCGACTACCTCCAGCTGATGCAGTCCGGCGGCTCGAAGCGCGCCGAGAGCCGCCAGCAGGAGGTCTCGGACATGTCCCGTAACCTCAAGCTGCTGGCCAAGGAACTGGAACTCCCGGTCATCGCGCTCTCGCAGCTGAATCGTGGCCCCGAGCAGCGCACGGACAAGAAGCCCATGGTCTCGGACCTGCGTGAATCGGGCTCCATCGAGCAGGACGCGGACATGGTCATCCTGCTGCACCGCGAAGACGCCTACGAAAAGGAATCCCCGCGCGCCGGCGAGGCGGACCTGATCGTGGCAAAGCACCGTAACGGCCCGACGGCGACCATCACAGTGGCCTTCCAGGGCCACTACTCGCGGTTCGTGGACATGGCACAGACGTAATCGCCGACTGTAGGGTCTCAAGTTTCGTGTCGGAATCTCACGGTCGATGTCGGAAGGAAGTCGGATCCGATATCGACCGTGAGACACCGCAGTTCAGCGGGGCGCGGTGCCCGCCGGGGTGCCAGGGGTTCGTAGAGTCGCTTGGCTGGCCGAAGGGGTGGAGGAAGCATGCGGATTGTCATTGACGGGGCGCACATCGGAAGCCAGGCGGACCTGCACCGGGTTCTTGCCGGGCCTCTGGACTTCGGTCCGTACTACGGGCACAACCTGAGCGCCCTGTGGGACCGTCTGAGCAGGGATGTCGAGCGCCCGGTCGAGATCGTCTGGGAGAACGCCGAAGCCAGTCGTGGCCGCATGGGCGATGAAGCGTTCGAGGCGATCGCGTCCGTCCTGGTCCGGGCTGCCGCGGAAGACGAGTCGAACGCGCCGCACGAGAGGCTGACCGTGCGTTTCACCTGATGTGGAGTCCGGCGGCGAGCGGCCACGGTTCGCCATCGGCTTCCGACACGGAGCTGAGACGCTGAGCATCCGACACGGCGTGAGACGGCGGGCGGGGCCGCAGGTCACAGCCTCAGCGTCCGACACGAGCCGCGAGAACCTACAGACGGCGTAGTTTCCCAAAGCGACACCATGCGCTCAGAGCTGACTGCATATCAGGGCTAGATGCGGCGTTTCACAACACCGTGGGCGCTCAGGGGCCCACGGGGGCTGGGCGTCAAGCCTGAGCGTGAGCGGCGGGTGTCTTGGTGAAGAAGCTGATTACTTCCTGGGGTGTGGGGTTGTGGCCGACTTCGGTGGCGGCTGCCGCGCTGCGGGGGAACATTGCTTGCTCGTATGTGGTGAGGGCGGTCTCGATGTCGTCGGGGTGTGCGGCGATGGCTTTGCCGAGTTCGGCGCCGTCCTGCATGGCCAGGTTGGCGCCTTCGCCGTTGGGGGGCGAGAGGTGGGCGGCGTCACCGAGCAGGGTCACTCCCGGTACCCGGTCCCAGCGGTGCTCGGCCGGCAGGGCGTGGAGGGGGCGCAGGACGGGTGCGGTCACGCCGCCGGTGATCAGGGCGGTGAGTTCCGGTGCCCAGCCGTCGTACTCCTCCGCGATCCGCGCGGCGGCCGCCGGGGCATCGGTGAAGTCGATGGCGGTGAACCAGTCCTGCGGCTTGGCGAGTGTGAAGTAGGCGTGGAGGGTTCCGTCTTTTTCCCGGTGAGCCACGCACCACTTTCCGCGTTCGTCCGGGTCGACGGCCCCGAGCGTTCCGCCGCCGACCGCTGCGGCGGTGGCCGGGTGCCGGGTGTCGGCGTCGTACAGGCGGGTTTCGACGAAGGACCGGCCCACGTACGCGGGCAGGGCGTCGGAGAGCAGCGGTCGGACTCGTGACCAGGCGCCGTCCGCGCCGACCAGCAGGCTTGTGAGGGCGGTGGTGCCATCCGCGAAGGCCACCTCGTGGCGGCCCCCGGGGAGGGTGCGGACGCCGGTGGCTTTGCGGCCCCATCGGACGGTACCGGCGGGTAGCGCGTCGAGGAGGATCTGACGCAGTTCGCCGCGCTGTACTTCGGGGCTGCCGCCCGCGCCGTCGTCGGCCTTGTCGTACAGGACGGTTCCGTCCCGGTGGAGGAGCCGTATCGCTTGGCGGCCTTCCAGGACGATGCCGCGGAATTCGTCCATCAGGTTGGCTGCCCTGAGGGCGAGTTGGCCGCTGCGGTCGTGGATGCCGAGCATCCCGCCCTGCGAACGCGCCGTCGGGGAGGGCTCCGCCTCGTAGACCGTGGCCGGGATGCCGTGGACGTGCAGGACGCGGGCCAGCACGAGGCCGCCGAGGCCGGCGCCGATGATCGTGACAGGAGGGTGCATGGGGCTCCTTACGGGACGCACACCTGCCGGGTGGGTTCCGGCAGGTGTGCTGAAAGGTTTCGGCTCGCCGGGAGATGCGATGCCTCGGGAGCGGGGTCAGATGACGATGACGCGGCGCCCGCGCGTGTGGCCGGCCTGGCTGTCGATGTGGGCGGACGGGGCGTCGGCGAGTGAGTAGGTCTTTTCAACGGGGATGTGGAGCTTGCCCTGCGAGATGAGGCGGGCGGCCTCGGCGAGCGCTTCCGGTACGCTCCCGGCCACGCCGGAGAACCGGACACCGAACTCCGGCGCACCGAGGTCGGCTATGGAGACCACCTTCTGCGGATCCCCGGTCAGTTCGACGAGCTCGGGGAGTACGCCCGAGCCGGCGAGGTCGAGGGCGGCGTCGGCGCGGCCGAGCTGCCGCACCCGCTCGACCCAGCCCTGGCCATAGGTGGTGGCGAGGGCGCCCAGGCTCCGCAGATAGTCCTGGTTGGCGGCACCGGCCGTGCCGATCACCGTGATGCCGCGGTCGCGGGCGATCTGGAGCACCGCCGACCCGACTCCTCCGGACGCCCCGCTGACCAGCAGCGTCTGGCCGGGCTGTACGCCGACCTCGCGGATGATGCGCAGCGCGGTCTCCACCACGGAGGGGTATCCGGCGGCCTCTTCGTACGTCAGGTTCTCGGGCATACGGGCCCAGGCCGACAGCACGGCGAATTCGGCATAAGTGCTCGCGCCTTCGCCGAACACGTGGTCGCCGACCGCGATCCCTTCGACGCCCTCGCCGATCTCGTCCACCACTCCGGCGGCGTCCAGCCCGACGCCGGAGGGCAACCGGACCGGGTGGGCCCCTAGGACCTGGCCTTCACGGATTCTCCAGTCGACGGGGTTGACGCCTGCCGCTCGCACGGCGATGCGGATCCGGCCGGGGCCCGGGTGGGGCTCTTCGGCGTCGATGAGGTGCAGAACGTCCGGGCCGCCGAACTCGGCGAAGCTGATTTTCTTCATGCCGCGGACCGTAGCACTAACGGTTAGTGTTTTGGAACAGTTACGGATTCGTCGCTGATAGCGTGAGAGCATGACCGTGCCGCCCGGACGCCGTGAACGTAAGAAGGCCGCGACCCGCCAGAAGATCGCGGAGGCCGCCCTGCGACTCTTCCTGGAACGCGGCTACGACGCGGTGGGCATCCGTGACGTGGCCGCCGAGGCCGACGTGGCCGTCACCACGCTCTTCTCGCACTTCGCCGCGAAAGAGGCCCTGGTCTTCGAGCAGGACCAGAACTTCGAGCACCGCCTCACCGAGGCGGTCACCGACCGGGCGCCGCACGAGCCGCTCATCCCCGCGCTGCGCCGCGAGATTCTCGCCCTGGTGCGGCACTGCACGGCGGAAGGCGCCGCCCCGATCTGGGACATGATCGACGCCTCACCCGCCCTGCGGGCCTACGAGGAGTCGATGCGGCTGCGCCACGCGGAATCGCTGGCGGCCGCCATCGCCGACGACCTCGGCCTGCCCCGGACGGCAACGGCCGCCCGGGCCATCGCGAGGTTCGCGGTCGACGCCTTCTCGCTGGCCCGCGAGGCGCCCGACCCGGACGCCGCGGTGGACGAGATCTTCCAGATGATCGAGGCGGCCTGGGAGGTCAGCACCGGCCCCTCTCGACGTACGTAAGGAGCTCTGGGCAGGCGCCGGCCGGGAGGCCCGGGAGGCCCAAGCGGCCGGCAGCCTGTGCCGTGATTACGGGATATCGAGCAGGACCTTGCCCACGAGGCCGTGCTCCAGCGCGGCGTGGGCGTCTGCCGCGCGCTCCAGCGGGAAGCGGTGCAGCGGCAGGCCGGCCTCCTCGCCCACGCGCAGCGCGCCCGCGTCCACGGCCGCCGCGACATCGGTGAGCGCCTGCTGCTTCGCGGCGGGCGGCACGGTGTAGACGAAAACGCTCTGCCAGCGCAGATTCGCCGACAGCGAGGCGAGCACCGGGACGGACAACTGCTCCTCCTCGCCCCCCGAGTAGTAGGCCACCACAGCTCCCTGGGCCGCCACCGCGAGGTCGAGAGCGGTGTTGGTGCCCGGTGCGACCTCCACGACGATGTCGACGCCCTCGGGGGCGAAGTCCAGGATCTCCGCGGCGGCGTCCTGCGTGCGGTAGTCGACCACCCGGTGAGCGCCGGCGGCGCGCGCCAGCGTGGCCTTGGCGGCGCTGCTGACCGTGGTCACCACACGCGCCCCGGCCCAGCAGGCGAGCTGGACGGCCGCGTTGCCGACCGCGCCGGCGCCCCCTGCCACCAGTACGGTCACACCGCTGAGGGAGCCGGGCGCGATACGTCCCGGTCCGCCGTCGTGGACGGTCAGCGCGCGGTGGGCGGTCAGGGCCGGGATGCCCAGGGACGCGCCCAGCTCGAACGGAGCGTGGTCGGGCAGGGCGACGGCATGCTGGTCGGGAACGAGCGTGTACTGCTGCGCCGTGCCCCAGGGGCGCTCCCACGCGGCTTCCCAGATCCACACCCGCTGTCCGATCCGCGCCGGGTCGACCTGCGGGCCGACGGCGTCGATCACCCCCGCGCCGTCCTGGTGGGGCACCTGCTCGCTCATGCCCGGCGGCAGCGCGCGCCTGCGGCTGCGCCAGTCGGTGGGGTTGACCCCCGAGACGTGTACACGCACCCGTACCTCGCCCGGGCCGGGCTCGGGCACCGCACGCTCGACGAGTCGGAGGACCTCGGGGCCGCCGGCAGCCGTCCGGATGACGGACTTCATGTCTCACCCTTCCTTCGTCGCCCCGGAGCACGGTCGGCCGGCACCCGGGAGGACGCTGCCTTGTGTGGGGCACCCTCTGAACTCCGTTACGGAGCGCGGTATTCCGGAAGCCTCTTGCCGTACGTGCGCGCCTCAGCGACCCAATTCGGCCGCCTTGTCGGCGCGACGTGCGAAGACGTCTTCACGCCGGTCTTCCATTTGCCGCAAGGCGTCCTTACGGTGCCGCTTGGAGAGGCGATCGAGGTAGGTGTGGCCGACGAGGTGGTCGGCCTCGTGCTGCAAACACCGGGCGAAGTAGCCCGTGCCCTCGATGACGAGAGGGCTGCCGTCCTTGTCGAACCCGCGGACCACGGCGCGGTCGGTGCGAGGGACCGGCATCGTGGCACCGGGTACGGACAGGCAGCCCTCGTGCGCGTCCACGAGCCGGCGGCTGCCAGGGCCGGGCAGGTCGAGCACCGGGTTGACGATGTGGCCGACGTGCCGGATGCCGTCGTCGTCCGGGCAGTCGTACACGAACAACCGCAGGTCGACGCCGACCTGGTTGGCGGCCAGGCCCGCACCGTCGGCCACGTACATCGTCAGGAACATGTCGTCGATCAAGGACGCGAGTTCCGGAGTCCCGAACTCCGCCACCTCCCGGCAAGGGCGGCTCAGGACCTCCTCGCCCACCACCGTTATGCGGCGCACCGCACCGCGTTCCGCCTCAGGCGAGAGCGCCGGGTACGAGTCGACGGGGCGGCCCTGCACACGGACGCGCAGGTCGGCGGTGTGAGGCCGGTCGTCACGAATGGGCATCGCTGTTTCCCCTTCTGCGCACGCCACGCCTGTCGCGGGCGTTACTGCGGCTGATGTCCCGGGCAAGTTCCGCTTGCCAAGGGCTTTGCAAAGTAGCAGGGTTTGCAAAGTGACTGACGACGACCTCAACCACCGGACCGGCCAGGCGCGGGGCCACGGCGATGCGTTGCGCGAGCACGAGGTCCGCACGGCGCTGCTGGACCTGCTGGCCGAAGTGGGCACCGTCACGGCGACCGAAGCCGCCGACCGGCTGGGCCACAGCTCCGGGCTCTGCTCGTTCCACCTGCGGCAGCTCGCCCGTCACGACTACATCGAGGAAGCTCCGCACAGCGGGGGCCGGGCGCGCCCCTGGCGTCTGAAACGGCACGACTCGGCTCCCGACGCACCCGCGGAAGGCGGGTTCGGCGACTTGGCCCGCGGCTTGGAAGACGAGAGCTGGCAGCGGTGGCTCGCGCAGCGGGAGCACGCACCGTCGGAATGGCGCCACGACGCGGCCTCCAGCACCATCGCCTATCTGACGCCCGAAGAGATGAGCCGCGTCGCGGACACCATCCGGCGGGTGCTCGCCCCCTACCGAGACCGCGAACAACGGCCTCTCGCGCGCCCCGAAGGCGCCCTACCGGTCGCCCTGATCACGCGCCTGTTCCCTCTCCTGCCCCATGCGACGGGGCCTGCGGAGGGGGACTGAGGCACCGAGCGGGGAGGGGAGCCGGGGCGCCTTCGATTGGCTTGGGGCGCGGCTCTGCACCGGGCTGTCATCGCGCGGGAGCCTGGGTTGTCAGTGGTCTCTGGGAGGCTGCGCCGCATGATTCCTTGGACTCTCACCGACATCACCGCAGCCGTGCGCGCCAGTTGGGCCGCCGACACCTGCTCCCCCGACGATCTCGCTCGGACCGGCTGGACCGGCGACAACCCGGCCCTGGGACACTGCGACATCACGTCCCTGGTGGTCAACGACCTGTTCGGTGGCGACCTGGTGGTCGGTAAGGTCCACCTCGGTGCTGAGCCGCGCAATTACCACTGGTGGAACCGGCTTCCCAGCGGCATCGAGATCGACCTGACCTACGAGCAGTTCCGGTTGGGCGAGGTGGTGTCCGGGCGCCGGATCGTCGCGAGGCCCACGGGGCGGCCTGCTCCACGGTGGGACGAGTACGAGCTGCTCCGTGACCGGGTATGGCGCAGGCTCGGCGGCACTCCTCCTCAGGGTGGCGCTTCGCAGCAGGCGGCCGGATCGCGGCAGTGAGCGGCGGCTTTGACCTTCAGGCTGCTTGAAGCCCGAGGATTCCGAGCATGGACGAGAACGATGAGCTGCTGGGCATCGGGGCGTTCGCGCGGCGGGCAGGGCTGACTCCGAGCGCACTGCGCTTCTACGACGATTGCGGGGTCCTCCGTCCCGCCCGGGTCGACCCGGTGAGCGGATACCGGTTCTACGGCGCGGAGCAGGAAGGCCGCGCCGTACTGCTCCGCAGGCTGCGGGAGGCGGGGCTGCCGCTGGTGGATGCCAGGGCGGTGCTCGACGGGGGCGAGGCGGAGGCCCGCGCGGTGCTCCGCGGGCATCTGGAGCGGACTCGGCGGACGGCGGATGCGGCGTGCGCGGTCGTGGAGGGCCTGCTGCGTGGGCTGCCGGACGTAGCGCTCGGGCGCGGCCGGGGGTGGGCCGACATCGGGGGTGCGGAACTGGCCAGCGCCGTGCGGCAGGTGGCACCCGCGGTCGCGGGGCCCTCGGAGCAGGCGAGTTTCCCGATCCTCGGCTGCGTCTTGCTCGAACTGGACGAGGGCGAGGTGCGGTTGGTCGCCACGGACCGGTACCGCTTGGCGATCCGGACGCTGCGGGCGAAGGCAGCCGGCGGGGGCGCGTACCGCGTCCTCGTCGACTCCGGAGAACTGGCGGATCTGTCGAGCTGGGCGCTGCGGCAGCAGGACGTCCGGGTCGAGGTGACCGGCGCCGGAGGGTGCCTGGTCGGGGCGGACGGGGAGCGTCGCGAGTTCGCGGGGCGAGAGGGGGAGTTCCCCGACTACCGGTTGCTGCTGGACGGACTGGGGGACGTGCGGCATCGGGTCATCGCGGACCGGTCGGTGCTACGTGAGGCGTTCGCCGAGCGGGAGAAGGGCGCCGCGATGAGCATGCGGGCCGGCGAGCAGAAGGTCGTCGTCAGTGGGGCCGGCGGTGATCGGGTCGCGGTCGACGCGGTCTGTACGGGGCCGTCGCTCCGTATCGCTTTCGACCCGGCGGTGCTCGTACCAGCGCTGGACGCCGGTGTGGGGCCCGATGTGTTGCTGGAGATCGCTTCCGGTACCGAGCCGGTCGTGGTGCGCTCCGCAGATCAGGGCAGCTTCACCACCTTGGTCATGCCGGTACAGGAGCTGGTTTCACGTGAAACAGACTGAGAGGGGCGGGGGCGGGGGCGTGGACGCGGACCATCACATCGTTCGGCTTTGCGTGCGCGGGATGGAAGCCGAGGCACGGGGCGAGAGCGAGGAGGCACGCCGGCTGTTCCAGCTGGCGTGGGACGGCGCGGTCGATGACTACGAGGCGTGCATCGCCGCCCATTACCTCGTACGGCACCAGACCACCCCCGAGGCCACGCTCCGGTGGAACCAGGAATGCCTGGACCGGGCGGACCGGGTGGGGGACGAGCGCGTTCGGGGGTTCTACGCGTCGCTGTACGTGAACATGGGGCGCGCGCACCGGGAACTGGGCGATGGCGCGGCCGCGTACGCGTACTACGCGCGAGCCGCCGAAAGGGTGCGGGGCGTTCCCGAAGGCGACTACGGGGTGTGGAACCGGTTCGCGATCGTGGAAGGGCTGCGGGAGACCGCTCCATCGGCAGCCGGTGACGCACAAGGAAGCCGTGGCGTGGCGATGCTGCTGGCGGGACTACTGGCCAAGTTGTGCGCTCGTGCCGAACTCAAGGCGCTGGGATTGATCCTTCCCGCGTATTTGGGCGATCTGGGCAGTGCGGAGGACCGGGAACGGCTCCGTACGACACTGCACATGGTGCACGCGGCGCGGTGGCTCCCGGCTGAGGAGCAAGCGGTTCTCGGGGAGGCCATCGCCGCGCTGACTGAGGAGGCCGGGGCACCGGCAATCGCATGAAGCCAAGGGGCGGCCGGCGTCAGTGCCCGGCCGGGGACAGTTCGCACCGTGGTTCGGGCCCGCCAGGGGACGAGGATGCCTCCGCCAACTCGTTCCGGGCCTGTTCGGCGCGGGCCAGCTGGCCGCCCACCTGATCACGTACGTCTTGAAGCTGGGCGATGCAGGCGTCCAGCTCGGCCAGCTTGCGGCGGTACACCTGCAGGGAAGCGGGGCAGGCGTCGCCCGCGGGATGGCCGGCGCGCAGGCACTCCACGAAGGGCCGCGTCTCCTCCAGCTCGAAACCGAAGCGCTGCAACGTCTGGATCTGCTGGAGCAGCCGGAGGTCCGCTTCGCTGTAGGTGCGGTGGCCGTTGGCCGTGCGGTCGGCACGCAAGAGCCCGCGTGCCTCGTAGTACCGCAGGGTGCGGGTGGTGGTGCCTGCCCGCTCGGCGAGCTCTCCGATCCGCATGTCCGCGCCCCTCTCCGGCCCGGTGCGGTGCTGGCCGGCCGGGCGTTTCCTGGCCATGACGGTAGCCCTTGACGTTGACGTCATGTCCAGAGTCCCGGAGTGGGTGTTGAAATGGGCCCTGTCCTTGTCCGTAAGCGTGGATGTCGAGCTGTCGAGGAGTGCCATGACCGCAGGGTCGTCCGGTGTGCCGGCGGAATGGGAAGCGACCGGGGAGTCGGCCGGATCGGACGCGCACGGCGGAGAGCGCGCCGAAGGGCTGCTGCCGGACACGCGGCGGGCGCTGCTGCGGCGGCTGGCGGTCGGACAGGCGGAGGGACGCGCGCCGTCGATGGCGGGAGCGGTGGTACGGGGCGGCCGACTGGCCTGGACCGGGGCCCGCGCGGCAGCGGCCGGAGCCGGTGACAGCAGCTCACCGGGGGCCGCCGACGGGCCCGGCGTCCAGTACCGGATCGGGTCGATCACCAAGACATTCGTCGCGGTACTGGTGCTCCGGTTGCGCGACGAGGGGCTGCTCACGCTGGACGACCCGCTCGGGAAGCACTTGGCGGGCAGCGTCGCTCCTGACGTGACGATCGCCCAGCTGCTCTCGCACAGCTCCGGCCTGGCAGCAGAAGCCCGCGGGCCCTGGTGGGAGCGGACACCCGGCGAGTTGCGACCGGAGGCCGGTGATCTCTTCGGCGAAAACCCGCGTCGCCTGCCCGCCGGTCGTCGGTTCCACTACTCCAACCCGGGCTACGCCTTGCTGGGCGCCCTGATCGAGCGCTTGCGTGACGGTGAGCCTTGGGGTGAGGTCCTGCGTCGCGAGGTGCTGGAGCCGCTGGGGATGAGCCGTACGACACTCCGGCCGGAGGCGCCGCACGCCGACGGCTGGGCGGTGCACCCCTGGGCGGACGTGTTGCTGCCGGAGCCCGCCCAGGACACCGGTCTGATGAGCCCGGCCGGGCAGCTGTGGTCCACGGTCGAGGACCTGGGCCGCTGGGCGGCGTTCCTGACACACGGCGACGACCGGGTACTGGGCGCATCGACCCTCGCCGAGATGCGGACGCCCGCCGTTCCTCCCGAGGGCGCGGAATGGGACGCCGGCTTCGGCCTCGGCCTCCAGCTCATGCGGCGGAACCGACGGCTACTGGTCGGCCACACCGGCTCCATGCCCGGATTCCTGGCGTCCCTGTGGATCGACGTGGAGCAGGACGTCGCGGGCATCGCCCTGGCCAACTGCACCTCGGGCCCCGCGATCAGCGCCGTGGCCGCCGACCTGGCCGCCATCGTCGCGGAGCGCGAGCCGCGGATACCGGAGCCGTGGCGCCCGCAGCCGGGCCCGGTGGACCGCGAACTGCTGGCGCTGACCGGGCCTTGGTACTGGGGCGCGCATCCGTACGTGCTGCGGCTGCGTGCCGACCGGGCCTTGGAGCTCTCGCTCATGCAGGGGACCGGCGGCCGTGCGTCCCGGTTCAGGGCGGAGGCCGACGGTACCTGGACGGGACTGGACGGCTACTTCGCCGGCGAGTCGCTGCGTGTCGTCCGTGCCGGCGACGGCTCGGTCAGCCACCTGGACCTGGGCACCTTCGTCTTCACGCGGGGCCCGTACGAGCCCGCCGGGCCGGTGCCGGGCGGGGTGGATGCGGAAGGCTGGCGCGGGTGCTGACGGCCGCACCGGGGCCGTACGGCGGCGCCGGCCGCCCCGGACGTACAGTCGGAGCCAGAAATCAGGAGCCGCCGCGCCGCGGCCCGCTACCGCTGGAAGGCCACCGTGACTGACGCGAACGCCGTGAACACGACCTCCGACGCACCGGTCCTGCTCGACCTGCCGCCGCTCACCGCCGGACACTTCGCGCGGATCGAGGACAAGGTCGCGGCGCTGATGCACACCCGGGCCGACGTGGTGGCCACCCAAGGTGAAGCATTGCTGCCGCTGGAGGCGTGCATCCGTTCCGCCGTGGGCCCCGGCAGCACCGCGCTCAACATCGTGACCGGGCCGTACGGAGAGACTTTCGGCGGCTGGCTGCGTTCCTGCGGCGCCGAGGTCGTGACGATCAGCGCTCCGTTCACGGTGGCCGTACGCCCCGAGCAGGTGGCCGAGGCCCTGCGTGAGAACCCGGCCATCGATTTCGTCAGCCTGGTGCACGCCGAGGCCGCGACCGGAAACACCAACCCCGTCGCCGAGATCGGCGCGGTCGTACGGGAGCACGGCGCGCTGCTGATGCTGGACGCGGTCGCCTCGGTCGGGGCCGAGCCCCTGCTCACCGACGAGTGGGGCGTCGACCTGTGCGTGATCGGCGGGCAGAAGGCCCTGGCCGGCCCGGCAGGGGTGTCGGCCGTATCGGTGAGTGCACGCGCCTGGGAACGCATCGCCGCCAACGAGCAGGCCCCGCGCCGCTCCTACCTCTCGCTTCTGGACTGGAAGGAGCGCTGGATCGACGGCGGTCGTACCGCCCTCCCGCATGCCCCGGCGCAGCTGGAGATGCTCGCTCTGGAGCAGGCCGTGGACCGTGTCGACGCGGAGAGCCTCGACGCGGTCATCACCCGGCACCGTGCGGCCGCCGCAGCGGTGCGGGCAGGCGTGCGGACGCTCGGGGCCCTCTCCCCGTACGTACTCCGGGACGAGGACGCCGCCCCTGTGGCTACGACGCTGCGTGCGCCCTCGGATCTGGACGCCCGCGAGATCGTGTCCGCCACGCTGGACGCAGCGGACGGACCCGTCGCGGTGCCCGTCCAGGCCGCGGCAGGCGCGCTCGCCAAGGAAATGATCCGGGTCAACCACTATGGGCAGGCCGCGGATCGGGGCGTGGCGCTGGCGTCGATCACGGCATTGGCAGCCGGCCTGCGGGTCCTCGGCGTGACGGTGGACGGCGACGGCGCGGCCGCGGCGGCGGGCGCGGCGTGGGATGAGACGATCAACGGCTGAGCCGTACGACGGACAGAGCGCAAGGTCCGGGGGTGCTGTTTCACGTGAAACAGCACCCCCGTGCGTCATGGCGTTCGACGCGCCATCGCTACAGGTGACAATCCGCTTACCCAGCAGGCTTCATGGGGAGTAGGGCGGTGATCGCCGCATCGACCACCCTTGAGAGCAGCGCATGCGCCGCACCATCACCACCACTGCAGCCACGGCCGTGTTCGCTGCGGCCCTGACCTTCACCGCACCGGTCGCACAGGCCACGCCGCCGGGGCGGGTCTGCTTCTGGACCGAGCCCGGCATGATGGGCCAGTCCTGGTGCTACGGCCCGCCCGGCTATGCCGAGGCCGAGAACGGCACCCAGCGCCACGCCTACTCCTTCGAATCCCGCTACAACGGCACCGTCTACGCCATCAGTTACGGCGCGGGCTCAAGTTGCCTGTACCGGGAGATCCGCGCGGACGACTACGACGAGAACTGGACGGCGTGGGCTGTAAAGCTCGACGGCGTCAGCCACGAGACCATGGGCTGTGAGCCCGGCTGAGCCACACACCGCCGTGAGGCGGCTTCCTTGCCTTCGAAGGCATCGGCGCTGCCCCGGCCTACTCCACGAGGTTCTGACACAGGCACTGGGCTCCTGGATGCCGACTGTCGCGTCGGGGACCGATTCTTACAGCGCCTGCAACAACCGAAGCCGCTCCCGCAGTTGAGCGCTGTTGGCGTATCTCCTCCATTCAGCCGCGCTCCGGTGGCAAACCGGGCGGACCGGACGCAGGCTGGGCTCTGAGGACTCCGTAAGCCCCCCGTATCCGCCAACCCCCTCTCCTAAAGGCGGTGGGCCGCCGCGCCGTCTTTGCTGGCCGGCCGATCAGGGCGCCGCGCTCACGCAGCCCTTAACGATCATGGATTGAAGCCCCTTTATAATCGGAACCAGCAACCCGCTTGAACGCACGGATGGCTCGGGCCGGATGTCAACGGTTTCCAGGAGGCTCGATGATGACGGGCGGAGGCTCCGCTCCCTCGCGGTCGGATGCGCGGCGCAACAGGGCGCTCGTGTTGCAGGCGGCGCGAACTGCTTTTGAGGAACAGGGGTTGGGGGTTCCGCTCGGAGAGATCGCGAAGCGCGCCGGAGTCGGCGCGGGAACCGTATACCGGCATTTCCCTTCGAAAGAAGCGCTGTTCAGGGCCACTGTCGCGGACCGTGTGCAGCTGTTCACCGATACCGCTAGGGACTTGGCGGATGCTGTGGACCCCGTCGGGGTCTTCTTTCGCTTCCTCGGGTCGGTGGTGCGGCTGGCGGCGCGCAACAAGGCGCTGTGTGACGCGCTGGAAGCGGCCGGCGAGGGTGCTTACGAGCCGTCACCGGCAGCCGAGAGGGAGTTCGGCGAGGCCCTGGGTGTCCTGCTTGCGCGCGCCCAAGAGGCCGGTGGGGTAAGGCGAGACGTCAGTCTCGACGACGTACAGGCGCTGCTGGTCGGGTGCATTTCAATGGAGCAGCGCCGGTCGTCGTCAGGGGCTGTGCCGGGGCGGATGACGGCGTTGATGTGCGACGGTCTGCGGGAGCGCAGAGGTGTTACGAAACTGCCGCGTCAGGGTGTCCAACGTAACGAAACGCGGTGTGAGGTGTGTGCCGGGCCGGTGCCCACGGCGCGTACGGGGCGGCCTGCCAGGTACTGCGGCGGGGCGTGCAGGCAAAAGGCGCACCGGGCCAGATCCCATACGCGTGCACGGAAAAACGGCAGGCCGGAAGGGGCGAAGGGCAATTCGCCGTCCGGGCCTGCCGAAGGGGTTCGGTAGCTGTCCGGTGGGTCAGAGCTGGAGCTTGAAGCCCAGGTGGGAAGCCTCGAAGCCGAGGCGCTCGTAGAACCGGTGCGCGTCGATGCGCGTCGTGTCGCTGGTGAGCTGCACCAGCGCGCAGCCGAGCGTCCGCGACCTGTCGATCGCCCATTCGATCAGCTGGGTGCCCAGGCCGCTGCCCCGCTCGTCGGAGTGGACGCGCACTGCCTCGATGATCGCGCGGCTGCTACCGCGCCGTGAGAGCCCCGGTATGACCGTGAGCTGGAGCGTTGCCACCGGACGGCCCGCGCGGGCGGCGACCACCAGGTGCTGGTTCGGGTCGGCGTCCAGCAGCTTGTACGCCGTGAGGTACGGGGCCAGGTCGTCCGGGGACTCGCGAGTGGCGCCCAGTGCGTCGTCGGCCAGCATCGCGACGATGGCGGGAATGTCGTCTTCGGACGCCGGGCGGATCTCGAATTCGCTCATGGCCGGACCCTACGCAGCCGCAGTCAGGCGGACGGAGCGAGGGTTTCCACGGCGGTGACCAGGGGCGCCAATTCGGGACGCTTTGCGGCGTCTTGGAGTGCTTCGCGCAGCGCCGCGTCGTGCGTGGGGCGTGCTTCTTCGAGGAGTTGGCGGCCCTCGTCGGTGACGTTGGTGTAGATGCCGCGCCGGTCGTCGGGGCACAGGTAGCGGGAGAGCAGCCGGCGCTCTTCGAGCCGGGTGACCAGCCGGGTGGTGGCGCTCTGGCTGAGTACGACCGAGTCCGCGACCTGGTGCATACGCAGGTGGCCGCCGGGCCCGTCGTGCTGCTCGCTGAGCACGTTGAGGACGGAGAACTCCCGGACGCTCAGGTCGTGCCCGGCCTGCAGCGCGCGCTCGATGCGCGACTCGATGCGGCCGTGCAGGGCGGACAGGGCGCACCAGCCCTGGGCGAGGGCGGGGGCGGTGCCGGGCCCCGTGGGGCAGCCCCGGCCCGGCTCGGCCGGGACCGTGTGCCCGTCCGTCTGCCGCGCTTGGCGCCGCTGCGGCGCCTGCTGCGGCCGCTGCTCCTGCTGCCGGGTCTGCTGCGTCATCGGGGACCTCCTTACAGGTCGTACGAACCAGGATAGGACACTTTCGAAATAGCCCGCGCTTGCAAGTAGCACGCGTCTGCAATTATTGTCGGCGCTTGTTAAGGCTGGATGCAATCGTTTGAAGGGATCCGTCATGCCTCTCGCCCTCCTGGCGCTGACCATCGGCGCCTTCGGGATCGGGATGACCGAGTTCGCGGTCATGGGGCTGCTGCCCGACGTGGCCGCGGGCTTCGGCGTCTCCATCCCCATGGCCGGATACGCGACCACCGTGTACGCGCTCGGCGTCGTCGTCGGCGCGCCGCTGATGACCGTCCTCGGCACCCGCATGACCCGTAAGCAGATGCTGATGCTGCTGATGGGGCTGTTCGTCGTGGGGAACCTGCTCACGGCCGTGGCACCGGTCTACGCGGTGATGCTGGCTGGACGGATCGTTTCCTCCTTTGCCCACGGCGCGTTCTTCGGCATCGGGTCGCTGGTCGCAGCGGACCTTGTCGCACCCCACAAGCGGGCCGGCGCCATTTCGATGATGTTCGCCGGGCTGACCGTCGCCAATGTCGTGGGCGTACCCGTCGGCACCCTGCTCGCCCAGCAGATCAACTGGCGTGCGACCTTCGTCGCCATCGCCGTCCTGGGAGTGCTCGGCTTCCTCGGCGTCGCCAAGCTGGTGCCGGCACAGCCGATCAAGGCCGCCTCCCCGATCGGCCGGGAGATCGCCGTCTTCCGCAACCCCCAGGTCGGGCTCGCCCTGCTGATGACGATCCTCGGCTTCGGCGGCGTCTTCGCGGCCGTCACCTACCTCGCTTCGACCATGACCGAGGTCACCGGCTTCGCGGCGTCGTCCGTCATCTGGATCACGGCCGTCTTCGGCCTGGGCATGGTGGCCGGCAACCTCGTATCGGGCCGGTTCACCGACCGGCACATGATGCCGATGCTGTACGTGTCCCTGGTCGGGCTCGCACTCTCGCTGGCCGCGTTCGGCCTGTTCGCGCACAACAAGGCGGCCGCGATCGTGACCATCGGCCTGGTCGGCGCCTTCGGCTTCGCGACCGTACCGCCGCTGCAGAAGCGGATCATGGACCATGCCGCGGCCGCGCCCACATTGGCCTCGGTCGGCAATATCGCGGCCTTCAACTTCGGCAACGCGCTCGCCGCATGGCTCGGCGGGATCGTCATCTCGGCCGGGCTCGGGCTGGCCGCACCGAACTGGGTCGGCGTGGCGATGACCGTCCTCGCACTGGGCGTCGCGGTGGTCGCCGGGACGCTGGAGCGGCGCGCGACGCGGCGCGGGGACGGCGAGGCAGGCCCCGAGCAGCAGCGGGGCCGGGTCGTCGCCGGGTCCGGGGGCGCGGTCGGCAGTGCCGAGGAAGGCGTCGCGGCGGCCGCGCACAGCTGAGCAGGCGGGGCCCCCGGTACGGGACGACGGGACGACGGGACGGCGGGACGACAAGCCGTCAAAGCATCCGCCCGAACCCGAGCCCGAGTCCGCGCCCGAGCCTGAGCCTGAACCAGAACCGCTACCGAACCAGAAACGCCGCCACCCGAACCAGAAGAACCGTCCGCACTAAAAGCACCACTCATCCACCTAGGAGCACCACCCCATGAGCACCACCCCCACCCCCACCCCCATCCGCCCCCTCACCACGCACGACGCGGACGCCCTCATCGAAGCCGCGCGCAGCGCCGCCGCCGGGCTCGGTGTGCAGGGCAGCGTCACCGTCCTGGACGCGGGCGGCCACCTGCTCGGCTTCCGGCGCGACGACACCGCCGTGCTGATCTCCGGCGAGACCAGCACCCGCAAGGCCTACACAGCCCTACAGCTGGACGCGCCGACCGCGGATCTCGCCGACGCCGTACGCCCCGACGGCCTCTTCCACACTCTGCCCACCGCGCTCGACCGTCCGCTTCTGTTCATCGCGGGCGGCGTGCCGGTCCACCGTGACGGGCGGCTGATCGGTGCGATCGGTGTCGGCGGCGGCGCTCCGGAGCAGGACGACCGCATCGCCCGCACCGCCATCGAGGCGGCGGGGCTCAACTGACGACGTCACTCGGGCGATTACGGGCCCGATCGCGGACCTCGGCCGACTGCGCAGCGCGCAGTCGGCCGCCGCGTTTGGTAGGCCCCCAGGGCTTGAGTACGGAGATCGCGGTGACGAAGAGGTAGGTGGCCGTCGCCACGGCAGGGGCGGACACCATGCTCAGCCCGGTGTCCGGGGCTCCGGCGACGGCGTCAGCAGCGAGCCGGTCGATGCCCGGGCGTAGGGAGAAGGCGGTCAGCAGGGTGGTCGCCAAAGTGATCCAGAACTTCACGACGACCCAGCGGTACCGCGCCAGACCCCAGGGCGTACCGAGCGCGAGCACGAGCCCGCTGACCAGGGTGAGCAGCGCCACCGGGACGACGAGCCAGTCGCTGAAGATCTTCATGGCGCGGTACGCGGCAACGGTCGTGTCCGGCGACTCCGAGGCGTATCCGGTGACGCTGAGGGTGAGCAGGCCGAGCGAGAGGCCGAGCCAGCCGACGGAGACCGCGACGTGGATGACGAGGAGGGCGCGGCGCTCGGGCCGGCGGAGCTGCTTCATGTGATCCACGGTCGCGTTCGGCGGCTTCCGCGACATCTGCCGGAGGGAGTATCCGGCGGTACGCGTCCCTGAGTACGGGGGGTAGGGGGAGTACGGGGCGTACGGGGCGTCGGTGGCGCCCACGTCCTAGGCTCGCCGGTATGGCGAAGCTGCATCTATTCGATATGGACGGAACGCTGCTCTACGGTTCCGCTGCCGCTGTCGAGATATCCCGGCAGCTCGGGCTGGAGCGAGAGATCGCCGAACTGGAGCGGTCCTTCGCGGCCGGCGAGCTGACGCCGCCGCGCTTCGCGCAGTTGGCCTGCGAACTGTGGTCGGAGCTGACCGAGGAACTGGTGACGGCGGCCTTCGACGGCGCGCCGTGGCTGGCCGGCATCCGCGAGGTGTGGGCCGACATACGGGCGCGCGGGGAGCGCTGCGCGGTGATCTCCTTGTCACCCACGTTCTTCGTAGAGCGGCTGACGGGTTGGGGAGCGGATGCCGCGCACGGCTCACGCTGGCCGGCGTTGCCATTTCGGGAACCGGTGGAACCGAACGGGATACTTTCCGCATCTGCAAAGGTGAGGATTGCGGATGAACTGTGCGCCGGGTTCGGACTGAGCCGGTCCGACTGCGTGGCGTACGGCGATTCCATGTCCGACGCAGCGCTGTTCGCCGCCGTTCCCGCGTCCGTGGCGGTGAATGCGGACCACCATGTCAGCGACCTGGCCTCATATACGTACGAGGGTCGTGACCTGCGCGAGGCGTACGAACTGGTGCGGACCGGCCGGTAATTTCGTGCTGCGCGCGTGCGATTCGTACGTCATGCCCGGTGAATTGCGTTCTGTGGAACAGGTGCGACTAGAGGACGGCAAGAAGCACGAAAAGTGGAGCGGAACGGAAAATTCCGAAGTTCGGGGGTTGTGCTTTCAACTACTGCCGGTATGGTCTAGTCCGGTTGGGCAGAAGAGCGCGTCCGTGGCCTGGGGCCATGGTCCCTGACGGCGCACGGAGCCCGTCAGCCTAGCGTCAACGCGGGTGCTGGCGTGCGGACTTCCGGCTGTTCGCCCGGTATGGCGTGGGCGGATGGCACGCTGCGGAGACGGCGACCTTGGGAGAAGAGGGCTGCGGGAGGAGAGGGCTGCGGGCGAAGGGGCCGCGCTCCATGTCGCGTGGGCGAGAGGTGCGTCTGTTTTGGAGGGTCTTGCCGGAATGGCTGTGATCGATTAAGAATTCCGAAGCGGCGCGGGGAATTCCGGGCACGTTCCGGACTGCGGAAGTACTAAGACGATCGAAAGACGTTCGAGGCGAGGCAGACCATGGACGCTCCGACCACCACGACGCCCGATAACGGCTCTTCTGGCGGCGACAGTGGCGATTGGGGATGGTTCACTCCGCCGAAGAAGTCCGCCGAAGACCCCCAGAGCCAGCCAGGGGGCCACGGAGAGCGTGACAGTCACGACTCGCACAGCGCTCATGACTCGCGCAGGGGTCACCATTCGTACGGTGCTCACGATCCCGATTCGTACAGTGACAACGACACACGGCAGGCCGGGCAGCACGGGCACGAGCACGAGCGTGAACACATACCCGGCCGACCGGTCAGCTCCATAACGCCCGTGGGCACCGCGTCGGAGCGCGAGCATGCGCTGGAGGGCGAGCCGGAGGCTAGGGGCGCCGGGTCTGGGCCGGAGTTCGCTTCCCCTTCCCCCCTTCCCCCTGCCCGCCCACCCGCCGCCACCTCCTCCTCCGCCAGCGCCGCCAGCGCACGCCGCACCGACCCGCCCGCCAGCAGCGCACCGGCCACCGGCGCCCACGCCGCCACCAGCGCTCCTGCAACGGGCTGGTCCGCCCCAGCCACGCCTGCCATCAGCGCGCCTGCCACGGGCTGGTCCGCCCCAGCCGCGCCTGCCATCAGCGCGCCTGCCACGGGCTGGTCCGCCTCTGCCACGCCCGCCACCAGCGCGCCTGCCACGGGCGAGTACGCCATCGGTCCGTCCACCCCTGCCACGCCCGCCACCAGCGCGCCTGGCACGGGTGAGTACGCCACCGGCTCGTCCGCCAGCAGGTCATCGGGCGCCGGCCCGTACGCCCCCTCCGCGCGGGCCGCCGGCACGTCTGCCGGCGGCGCCCGTCCTGTCGGGGACGGCGTGTCGGGCCCCGCTCCCCGCCCCCAGAGCGCATCCCCCGACGCGGTGCTTATCGGGCGGACGTTGAATGAGATCGAGCCGGTGGCTGACAAGGTCACTTCGTACTTCTACGCGCTGCTCTTCGTGCGGCATCCGGAGCTGCGTGCGCTGTTTCCCGCAGCGATGGACGCCCAACGCGACCGGTTGTTCAGGGCGTTGCTCACCTCCGTCAAAGCCGTCGACGACACGGACACGCTCACCGATTACCTGTCACACCTCGGACGCGGGCACCGTAAGTACGGCACGCTGCCCGAGCACTACCCGGCCGTCGGCGAATGCCTGCTCAACGCGATCGCCCGCTACGCACACGGCACTTGGCACCCAGAGGCGGAAGCCGCCTGGGTGCGGGCGTACACCACGATCTCGCAGATCATGATCGACGCTGCCGCCGAGAACGAGGCGGTGGCCCCCGCCTGGTGGCATGCCGAGGTTGTCTCGCACGAACTGCGCACGCCCGACATCGCGGTCGTGACCGTCCGCCCCGACCAGCCCTACCCCTTCCTGGCCGGTCAGTACGCCAGCTTGGAAACCCCCTGGTGGCCGCGCGTATGGCGGCACTACTCCTTCGCCGCGGCGCCCCGCTCCGACGGCTTGCTCTCCTTCCATGTGAAGGCCGTGCCGGCCGGCTGGGTATCCAACGCCATGGTGCATCGCGCCCGCCCCGGCGATGTCCTCCGGCTCGGTCCCCCATCCGGTTCCATGACCGTAGACCACACCACTGACAACGGGCTGTTGTGCCTGGGCGGAGGCACCGGCATCGCACCGATCAAGGCTCTGGTCGAGGACGTCGCCGAGCGCGGCCGCCGGCGCCCGATGGAGGTTTTCTACGGCGCGCGCAGCGACTACGACCTCTACGACATCGACACCATGCTGCGGATGGCGCAGAGTCACCCGTGGCTGTCGGTGCGCCCGGTCGTCGCCACCGGGCCGGCCGGCGGGCCGATGAACAGCCTCAGCGGCCAACTCCCGGACGCGGTGCGTCAGTATGGGCCTTGGAGGGAATATGACGCCTACTTGTCCGGGCCGCCCGGAATGATCCGAAACGGCGTGGACGCATTGGTGGGGGTCGGTATTCCCTCCGACCGCATACGGCACGACTCCGTTGAAGAGCTGGTCGCGGCGGGAGATTGAACAGTGACGACACAGGGTGATTACGGCTTGGCGGGGCCAGGCGCGTACCGTCCGGCGGCGCCGGGGGCAGGTACAGGCACAGGTACAGGCACAGGCGCAGGTACGCGTACGGTTTCACGTAGCGATTCACGTACGGATTCACTTACGGGTTCGCCTACGGGGGCGCCTACGGCGGATCGGAGGGAGCGGCCGGGAAGCGATGGGGAGCACCTGGTGCAGCAGCGGCTCGGTACGACCGACCGCGCCGACCGTTTCTACGACGACCAGGTGCTGGACCATCTGAACGACCGCATGCGGGAGTTCGTCGGGCGCCAGGAGATGTTCTTCCTGGCCACGGCCGACCGGCACGGTGAGTGCGACTCCACCTTCCGGGCCGGGCCGCCGGGCTTTCTCCAGGTCCTGGACGAGCGGACGCTCGCGTACCCGGAGTACCGCGGCAACGGCGTCATGGCGTCCATCGGCAACCTGTCGGAAAACCCGCACCTCGGGATCTTGATGATCGACTTCACTCGCGACCGCATCGGCCTGCACGTCAACGGCCGTGCGCGGGTGGTCATGGACGACGAGATGCGGGAGCGGCACCCGTACCTGCCCGTCGATCCCATCCCCGGGCGGCGCGCTCAGCTGTGGGTGGAGGTCACCGTAGAGGAAACGTATATTCACTGCGCCAAGCACATCCCGCACCTCCAGAAGGTGCCACGTCAGGCGGCTGGTTCACGCGCCTGGGGGACGGATGACGCCAAGCGCAAGGGCGGGGATTTCTTCGGCGCGGCGGCGGAGGCCGACTCCCGCCGTAAGGCTGCCGCCGACCGGCCTGCCGGCACAGCGGCCGAGCCAGCCGCCACCCCCGTCACCCCCGCCCCCGCCGAACCCCCCGCCACCCCAGAAGTCCGGCAGGTCAGGAAAGAAGTGGAGCGGGAGGTCGAGCGGGTGCTCGCCCGCGCCGAGCGGAGTGCGCCCGCCTCCGAGGGCGGCGGGTTCCGGGGCTGGTTCGGGTAAGGGGCTGGTGGGCGGCGGACGCGTCAGCCCAGGTCGGGTGCGTGCATGGCCCGTACGCCCTCGATGTTGCCGTCCAGGTAGTGGCGCAGGGACAGGGGAACCACCTCGGCCGAGGCGATGCCGACGCGCGTGAACGGCACCCGCACGATCTCGTACCGGCCGCAGGGCTCCTCCACCTCGGGGCCGTGCCGCAGGGAGAGGTCCATCGACTCCAGGCGGCAGACGAAGAAGTGCTGCACCTTCACCCCGTCCACCCCGCCGTCGCTGATGTGCTCGACGGTGTCGACGAAGACCGGGACGACGTCGGTGACCTTGGCGCCCAGCTCCTCGTGCAGTTCGCGGTGGAGGGCGTCCACGACCGTGGCGTCCTCCGGTTCCACGCCGCCCCCCGGAGTGATCCAGTAGGGAGCCCGGCCGGGCTTGGTGCGCTTGATCAGAACGATGTCCGCGCCGTCGAGCAGGATCGCGCGGGCGGTGCGTTTGACGACTGGCCGTACGGTCATACGGGACAGATGCCGCAGCAGGGGCTCGGTGAAACCACCGTCCCACCAGTCCGCCGAGGCGCATCCCGAGACGCATCCCGGGACGCATCCCGAGGCGCTCTCCGAAGCGGAAGCCCGTAAGCCGTCGGCGCCCTCACCAGTCGGCGGCGGACCGCAGCAGCCACTCGTGCGTGCGCGCGATGTGCGGCAGCGCCAGCGTCCCGGACCGTATGACCAGGAAGTACGTGCGCAATGGCGGTACCGGTGGGTCGAGCAGGGCGATGGCCTCACCGCTGTCGAGCGCCTCGGCGCACAGGTAGCGGGGCAGCACCGCCAGGCCGGCGCCCGCCGTCACGCACGCCAGCACCGCCCGTAGGTCGGACGCGACCACGGCGGCGGAGGCCGTGGGCGGGGCGTCGAAGACCGCGGTCCAATAGCGGGTGACCAGCGGCAGGCTTTCGTGGACCTCGACGAGCGGTACGGGGTCGAGCGCCCGCGCCCCTCTGGCCTGGAGGGCCGCGGGGCCGCCGAGCCGGTCCGCCCAGCGTGGTGACGCGACCAGCACGTGTTCCTCGTCGCACAGCGGTGTCGCGGTGAGGAGGCAGCCGCGCGGCCGGGTGGTGGTGATCGCGAGGTCGTGGTGGCCGTCGGCGAGGCCGGAGAGCAGTTCGTCCGTGGGGCCGAAGGCGGTACGTACGCACAGGCCCTGGTCCATGAGGGGGGCGAGGGCCGGTAACGCGCGCTGGGAGGTGAACTCCGGCGGCCCGGCGAGGTGCAGGGTGCGGGTGGCGGATTCCTGGTCGAGCCCGGCTTCCGTGATCTCGGTGAGTGCGTCGAGGTGGGGCGCGACCTTGTGGGCGAGTTCGTCGCCGACGCTGGTGGGGGTGACGCCGCGGGCCTTGCGGAGGAAGAGCGGGCGTCCCAATTGCCGCTCCAGGGTGCGTATCTGGCTGGTCACGGCGGGCTGGGAGAGGCCCAGCAGAGCGGCGGCGCGGGTGAAGGAACCCGCTCGGTGCACCGTGACGAACGTGCGTAATAAGGCGAGGTCCATCCGTACCTCCCTCCGTTCCCGCGAAGTCGGCGAGGGCCCAACTATAAATTTGTCGATAGGGCTGTGCCGCCAGCGTGATTGGACACTGACGCTGAGTCAACTAGCCTTGGCTGCGCGGTTCGTTGTGCTGCGAACCGGGGCTGGCAGGGTGCCGAGGGGGGATACCCTGCCAGCCCGCTGACGTAGCGGCATTGGTACGGACCGGCGGCCGGGGACGCCGCGCGGCGCGCCCGTACCCCGGCCCTCCGGGTGCCGCCCCTCAGCAGGAGCGATTTTCCCGGTCTGTGTCCTGCACCGTGCCCAGGCCCGTGCTCAGCGATGTGCCCCGCGCCATGCCCAGGTCCAAGCCCCGCGCCGCACCCCGCGCCGTGTCCAGCGCCCCGAGCACGTCCGCGATCAGGTCGGCCGGCTCCTCGACGCCGACCGAGAAGCGGACGAAGCCCTCCGGCACCGCATCGCCGCCCCACCGGCCGCGGCGCTCCGCCGTGGACCGCACGCCACCGAAACTGGTCGCGTCGTCCACGAGCGTCAGCGCCTCAAGGAAGCGCTCCGCGTGCTGCCGGTCGGGCAGCGTGAAGGAGACCACCGAGCCGAAGCGGCCCGCGCGCATCTGCCGTACGGCCAGGTCGTGGCCGGGGTCGGAGGGCAGCCCTGGGTGCCGTAGGCCCGTCACCTCGGGCCTGTCGCGCAGGGCCGTGGCGAGCGCGAGCGCCCCTTCGGACTGCTGGCGCACGCGCAGGGCGAGCGTGGCGAGCGACCGGTGGGCCAGCCACGCCTCCATCGGACCGGGGATCGCGCCGACGGTCTTGCGCCATTTCCGTACGGAGTCGGCCAGGGCCGCTTCCCGGGTCGTGACGTAGCCGAGGAGTACGTCGCCGTGGCCGGTCAGGGCCTTGGTGCCGCTGGCGACGGAGAAGTCGGCGCCGAGGTCCAGCGGGCGCTGGCCGAGCGGGGTGGCCAGGGTGTTGTCGACGGCGACCAGCGCGCCGCGGGCGTGTGCGGCCTCAGTCAGGCGGCGGATGTCGCAGACGTCCAGACCGGGGTTGGAGGGCGTCTCGATCCAGAGCAGCCGGGCGCCGTCGAGGACGCCGAGCTGGGCGTCGTCGGCGGTGGGGGCGGTACGGACCTCGATGTCGTAGCTCTCCAGGCGCTCACGCACGGCGGGCAGCAGCTGGTAGCCGTCGTTCGGGAGGACGACCGCGTCGCCGGCGCGCAGCTGGGAGAAGAGGACGGCGGATACGGCGGCCATGCCGGAGGCGAAGCTCACGGTATGCGCGGGTTCGTCCGGGGATTCCAGCTCGCCGATGGCCGCTTCCAGGCGGGTCCAGGTGGGGTTGGACTCGCGCCCGTACGTGTACGGGCCGGTGGCGTCGCCGGGGAGGTGGTAGTGCGCCGCGAAGACCGGTCCCGGGAGGGACGGTTCGTACGCCTCGGCCGCCGGGAGCCCGGCCCGTACGGCCCGGGTGCTGTCGCCTGTCATGCGGTTGCCTCCTCCGTGAGCACGCTTCGAACCCTGCCACACCGCCGTAGTGGGGGTTCGGCACGTCCGGATCGTGGGAGCGCTCCGCCTCCGTGTCGTACGGGCGCGGCAGGCGGTCAGTCCCGGTCGTCCGGCAGGACCATGTGCACGGCCCAGGAGACGATCGAGACGATCACGCCACCCAGGACGGCGGTCCAGAAGCCCTCCACGTGGAAGGCGAGGTGGAGCTTGTCCGCCAGCCACGACGTGAGCAGCAGCATCAGTGCGTTGATGACGAGCGTGATCAGGCCGAGGGTGAGGATGAACAGCGGCAGGGACAGCAGCTTCACCACCGGTTTGACGACGAAGTTCACCACTCCGAAGAGCAGCGCGACCAGGATCAGCGTCAGCGCCTTGCGGCCGGTGTTCTCACCGGTCAGCGTGATGTCCTTGAGCAGCCAGATGGCCACGGCAAGCGCCGCGGCGTTGGCGATCGTCTTGACCACGAAATTCTTCATGGTGAGATCGTCGCAGACGAGACGGACTCTTCGAGGGGCACGAATGACATGAAGGCTTTCAGGCTCGACGAACTGGAGGCGGAGCGGGCCGCGAACGACGGCGCGTATCTGCAGTTCCTGCGGGAACGGAACATGTCGGTCGGGCTCTACGCGCTCGACGCGGGCAGCACCGACCCGCAGCTGCCGCACAAGCAGGACGAGGTGTACCTGGTCGTCAGCGGCCGGGCGGCGATCACCGTCGGCATGGAGACGACCTCGGTTGCGCGCGGCAGCGTGGTGTACGTACCCGCCGGTGTGGCCCACAAGTTCCACCACATCAGCGAGGATCTGCGGGTGATGGTGGTCTTCTCTCCCCCCGAGAGCTGAGGCGCGCACCGTCGGACCCGTAGGGGACGGTTCAGGGGAGGGCCGGGGCCGCGCGGCCCCCGTTCCGTAACGCGCCGCCCTAGCATCGGTGGTGCAGGGGAAACCCGACCTCGGTCCCCCGGACCCGGGGCTCCGGGCACGCGATACGGATGCGGGACGTTGAACAGGTCCGCGGGCCGCGTGAAAGACGTGAAGCGCACAACGCAGAGAAATACGGCGACTACGCAGAAAGCAGGGCAGAGCAATGGCCGGCAAGGGGACGTTCGCAGGACTTCCGTGGTGGGTGACGTGGGTCGCGGTGCCCGTCGTCCTCCTGGTGGTGTTCGGCAGCCTGATCGCCAGTGCGGTCGGGTTCCTGATCGGCCTGCTCTTCAAGGTGCTGATAGCGGTGGCGCTGATCGCCGGTGTGGTCTACCTGGTGCGCAGGCTCACGGGCTCGTCGTCCTCGTCCTCGCGCGGCGACTGGTGAGCTGCCGGCTGCCACGCCGGGCACCGGGCCTGGGCTGACGGTCACGGCCCGGTCCGGCCCGGTCGGACGATCGCGGCCCGCCTTCCGACGCCCCGCTCCTCTCAGGAGCGGGGCGTTCCGCATTTCGCCGGCCGGGCTGCGCCCCCGGGACGGTCCTTTCGGCCGGCCGCCCTGTCCCGGTGACCGGCCCGGGGGTTGATGTTGGCAATGGTGAACGGTGAATTCATCCTTGCCTGCTGGCGCGGCCCGACGAGGAGGCCGGGAAGGAGCACTTGGGCCCGTCACCCGGTGCAACCGCTGACGCCGACTCCGCACGGTCCGAGGGCGGCCTGGCCGCAGGCCCGCCGCACCGCCTGAATGCCGTCCGGCGCGCCCAATTCGCCTATGTGCAACCGGAATATGCCTTCGGCACAGTATGCTCGGCGCTCCCGATACAGGTCGGTCCGGCGGCCGCGACCATGGCGGTTTCCCTTCCCGTGAGCGTCACTCAACGCCTACACTGCGTTACCGGCCGACTACTCAGGATGGCGGAGGCGATGCGCGCGACACCCGCTTTCTCCATCAGTATCTGAAAAATCACTCCTTGTGATCCGCTTGCACGTGACAGACGATGGCGTCAATGGGGCCAAGAGGGACGATTCCTGGCCATCTCCGACCAAGTACGGGGCAGAGGTTGATGACCGACACAGTTCAGGCAGAAGTGATCATGAGCTTCCTCGTTTCAGAGGAGCTCGCTTTCCGTATCCCGGTGGAGCTGTACTTCGACCGCGCGGACCCCTATGCGGTCAGCTTCACCTTCGACCTTCCCGGCGATGTGCCCGTGACCTGGGCGTTCAGCCGGGAGCTGTTGCTGGACGGGCTGAGCAAGCCGTCCGGCGAGGGTGACGTGCGCATCGAGCCGTCCTCCTCCGAACATCTCAGCGATGTCTTCATCGGCCTACAGGTGGCGGACGAACGGGCGTTGTTCCGCGCCGGCGCCCCGCCGCTGGTGGCCTTCTTGGACCGCACGGACCGATTGGTGCCGATCGGGGAGGAAGAGGTGTGCGACACGCTCGAATCGACATTGGACCGGATTCTTTCCGAGGCACAGAAGGCGGGGTGAAGTCGCGGGACCCGAGTGGAGGCGAGGCGGTGATATGTGACGCGGAGTGACGGGTACCGCCCCCGGATCAGCGTGCGCGCCGCCGCCTGCCGCGGCCGCCGAGCACCGGCTGCCGGCCCGTACCGCCGTCCGGGTCCGGACCCTGACCCGCACCGACCCGTTTGGCGCCCCGGCCCCCGGCGCCCCGGCCCGTTCCCCCACCCGCCGTCCGCCGCGCACCCCGGCCCGTCGGCCGCCCCGCGTCCCGGTCCGCCGAGACGACCAGCACGGCCAGCAGCGTCGTCAGCGGTACGGACGCGACCAGCCCGATGCTGCCCACCAGCGTGCGGACGACCTCCTCCGCGACCACCTCGCTCGTGGCGACGGTGCCGACACTGCTCTGTGCGATCGAGAACAGCAAAAGCAGGGGCAGTGCCGCACCCGCGTAAGCGAGGACGAGCGTGTTGACGACGGACGCGATGTGATCGCGCCCGATCCGCATCGCCGCTCCGTAGAGCTTGCGGCGGCTCGCCGACGGATCGGCCTCCTTCAACTCCCAGACCGCCGCGGTCTGGGTGACCGTCACATCGTCCAGTACGCCCAGCGACCCGATGATGATGCCCGCCAGCAGCAGGCCGCGGATCTCGATGTCGGGGTACAGGCCGTGCACCAGCCCGGTCTGGTCGTCGGTGTTGCCGGTCAGCATCGCCCACCCGATGAAGAGCGAGCCGAGCAGGCCGATCAGCAGCAGTGACGCGAGCGTGCCGAGCACGGCCACGGACGTACGGGCCGTCAGCCCGTGGCACATGTACAGCGCGACCAGCATGATCGCGCTGCCTCCGACGACGGCGACCACCAGCGGGTCCGACCCCTGGAGGACGGCGGGCAGGATGAACAGCGTCAGCACACCGAAGCTCACGACGAGCGCGACCAGCGCCAGCACCCCGCGCAGCCGGCCGACCACGACCACCGCCAGCGCGAAGACCGCGGCGAGTACCCACATCGGGAAGGTCCGGTCGACGTCCGTGACCGAGTACTGGAGGTCCTTGGGGGCCTTGGGCGAGTAGGCGACCACGACGCCCTGGCCGACCGTGTAGTGGCGGGTGGCGTCGGGCGTCACGATCGCCTCGAACCGCCGGCCCGTGTCCTTGCCGGTGGTCACCTCGATGACCGCCCGCTCGCAGTGCGTTGCCTGCCGCGTGTCCGAGGGGCCGGACTGCTCCTGCGGCGTCGGCTGCTGGGCATGGACGTCCGCGCAGTCGACCTCCTCGACCTTGGCCACCTTCGCCTTCTCGGTGGGCTGGTCGAAGCCGACGCCGGTCGGCTTGTGGCCGGGTGCGCCACCCGGCCACAGCACGACCAGCCCGGCCAGGACGGCGGCGGCAAACGGGATCAGCACTGCCGCGATGACCTTGCGCAGGTGCCGGGAGACCGGGGCCGCGGGGCCGTGCCCGTGGCCATGGCCGTGCCCGTGCCCGTGTCCTGAGGGGGGCGGCGGCTGCGCGCGATCGCCGTCGGGACCGTGCGCCGGACCGGAAGCGTGGTGGTGCGCGGAGTGCGGTGGCTCGTTGCTGGTCACCGCCCGATCATCGCAAGAACTGGCAGGGCCCCCTGGTCACCGCGCCATATCGGCCGCTACCGTGGTGTCACCTTTGCAATCGCGGGAGCTCGGAGCACCGGGCTGAGAGGGCGCTGACCCCCGTACGGAACGTCCGGCCGAAGCCGGAAACGCCGTCACGGACTTGCTGCGTCGACCGCCGAACCTGTTACCGGGTAATGCCGGCGTAGGGAGTGGGTCTTCATGACTCTGCAGGATGCACGCACGCCCGAAAACGGCCAGGGCTCCGCCAAGGAGATCGGCTGGCACAAGGGCTACCTCACCGGATCGCGGCCCGACCTGAAAGTCCCGGTCCGGCGTGTGCACCTCACCAACGGCAAGGACGTGACGCTCTACGACACGTCAGGGCCGTACACCGACCCCAACATCGAAACCGACGTCCGCCGCGGCCTGGCGCCGCTGCGGGAGAACTGGATCATCAGCCGAGGAGATACCGAGGAGTACGCGGGCAGGCCACCCAGGCCCGAGGACGACGGCCTCAAGCACACCTCGCCGCGCGGCGGCCTGAAGAACCTCGACGCGGTCTTCCCTGGACGCCCCCGGCAGCCGCGCCGTGGCCGGGGCGGCGCTGCGGTCACCCAACTCGCGTACGCGCGCCGGGGCGAGGTCACGGCGGAGATGGAGTACGTCGCGATCCGCGAGAACGTCACTCCGGAGTTCGTACGGGACGAGATCGCGGCCGGCCGGGCCGTACTGCCCGCCAACGTCAACCACCCGGAGATCGAGCCGATGATCATCGGCAAGAACTTCCTGGTGAAGGTCAACGCGAACATCGGCAACTCCGCCGTCACCTCCTCCATCGAGGAGGAGGTGGAGAAGATGACCTGGGCGACCCGCTGGGGCGCCGACACGGTCATGGACCTGTCCACCGGCCGCAACATCCACACCACCCGCGAGTGGGTACTGCGCAACTCCCCCGTCCCCATCGGCACCGTCCCCCTCTACCAGGCACTGGAGAAGGTGGACGGCAAGGCCGAGGAACTGACCTGGGACATCTACAAGGACACGGTCATCGAGCAGGCCGAACAGGGCGTGGACTACATGACCGTCCACGCCGGCGTCCTGCTGCGCTACGTCCCCCTCACGGCCCGCCGCAAGACCGGCATCGTCTCGCGCGGCGGCTCGATCATGGCGGCGTGGTGCCTGGCCCACCACAAGGAGTCGTTCCTCTACACCCACTTCGAGGAACTCTGCGAGATCCTCGCCTCCTACGACGTCACGTACTCCCTCGGCGACGGCCTGCGCCCCGGCTCCATCGCGGACGCCAACGACGAGGCGCAGTTCGCGGAGCTGCGCACGCTCGGCGAGCTGAACGCGATCGCCAAGCGGCACGGCGTGCAGACGATGATCGAGGGCCCGGGACACGTCCCGATGCACAAGATCAAGGAGAACATCGACCTCCAGCAGGAGATCTGCGAAGAGGCGCCGTTCTACACGCTCGGCCCGCTGACCACCGACGTCGCCCCCGCGTACGACCACATCACCTCCGGGATCGGCGCGGCGATGATCGCTTGGTGGGGCACGGCGATGCTCTGCTACGTGACGCCCAAGGAGCACCTGGGCCTGCCGGACCGGGACGACGTCAAGACCGGTGTCATCACGTACAAGATCGCGGCGCACGCGGCGGACCTCGCCAAGGGCCACCCGGGCGCCCAGGACTGGGACGACGCGCTGTCCGACGCGCGCTTCGAGTTCCGCTGGGAGGACCAGTTCAACCTGGCCCTCGACCCGGACACGGCCCGCGCCTTCCACGACGAGACGCTGCCGGCGGAACCGGCGAAGACGGCGCACTTCTGCTCCATGTGCGGCCCGAAGTTCTGCTCCATGAAGATCTCCCAGGACATCCGCCGCGAACACGGCGGCGACCTGGCGGTCGGCGCGGAAGCGGAGGCGGGCATGGCGGAGAAGTCGCGGGAGTTCGCGGCGGCGGGGAACCGGGTGTACCTGCCGATCGCGGAGTGACCTTTCCGCACGTTGGATCCGGGCCCGGAGCCGCGCGTACGCCGTGCGGCTCCGGGCCCGGCTCCGTCCCGTCGGTACCTGTACCGGCGGGACGCCGCGGGGGCCCGGTGCCGTTGCCCCCGCGGTGCGGGTGCGGTGGTGCGTGGGCGCTACTCGGGATGGTGGTCGGGGCCACCGTAGTCGGGGCTGGTGAAGTCCGGGCTGGTGAAGCGGGGTCGGGGAGCGGCGGGCGGGCCGCCGTCCGGGCTGGTGAAATCCGGGCTGGTGAAGCCCAGACTCGGGATACGGCCGCCGTCCACGCCGCGGCGCGGTACGTACCGGGCCGTGCCGCGGCCGTTGACGGTCGCCGGGTCGGCCAGCGCCTCGCGCAGGAACGGCACGATGCCGCGTTGCAGGAGCGCCTGCCGCCAGGCGTCCCGGGCGAGGTCCACCTCCCGGGCCCGGGCGCCCAGGCCGTCGCCGGTACGTGGGGCGCGCAGCGACGTCGAGCCGTTGCGCCAGGCCGCGTAGACCAGGCTCGCCATGGCGACGAGCGCCCCGGCGGCGGTGAGCGCCGCGAAGACCCAGCCCACGCTGATCAGGGGCTGGGCGGCGGACCTGTCGGTGCCGACGGTGCGCAGCACGTACCCGATGAGCAGGAAGAGCACGGCGGCGATCCCCGCCAGTACCGGCACCAGTACCGTGATCATCGCGGCCAGCCCGGCGCCGGAGGGCTCGGCGGCCTCCCCCACGGTCGTGGCGAGGTCGATGCCGGGGCTGCCCGCTGAAGCGCCTTTCTCCTCGCGGCCTTCCACGCCGCCCGCGTCCGGTGCGGGTGCCGGAGCGCGCAGTTCGTCGCGGAGCCGTACGTAGTGTCGGTATTCGGCCGTCGCACACGCGGCGATGGCGGTTGTGGCGCTGAGCGCCATGGTGCGCAACTGCTCGGTGTTGAGGTGCTTTCCCGCCGCGGAGGCCGGGTCCTTCCGGTAATCCGCGGTGCGCAGCGCCTCGTCGAGGAGCCGCGCGAATTCCGCGCGGTCCTCGTTCAGCAGGTGCGGAGCGCTGTTCATGTGCATCCCCCGATGCTCCGTAGGGCCGTACAGGCCGGCGTGGGCCGGGCAGTGGGCGGAAACGGAGGAGAGCCTGCTACGGATAGACCGATGGTAGAGCGCCTCCGGCACGGGGTGACAGGGTGTTTGCGGAAATAGGGACCGCCACGCCCCCGCTCGGGCCCCGTCGCGCCACTTCCCTACCTGCCGCTACCTCTGCCCGGTTGACGGTCAGCCAGTCAGGGGAAGTTGAACGACCAGTAGCTTTCCGGCCATGGTGATCCCGCCGTCCATGGCGATGGCGAGCCCGTCGGCGTACACGTGCGGCCCTTCGACGGCGACTCCCTCGCCTTCGTCGTCCTCGCCGCCGACCTCGCCGAGGAGGTACGGGATGGGGCTGTGGCCGTGCACGACGCGCCCGCCGCCGTAGGCGCCGAGGAGTTCGCGTGCGGCCGTCGGGCCCGCTTCGTCGTCGCGGAAGGCGAAGCGCTTGGTGAACTTGCGGAACAGGTCCCAGACCTCGTCGGCGTCGCTGCGGGTGAGGACGTCGTGGACGGTGTCGTTGACGTCCTCGATGGAGTCGCCGTACTCCAGGTACGCGGTCGTGTCGGAGTGCACGAGCAGGTGCCCGTCCTCCTCCGTCATGGCGTCCAGGCGGGCCATCCACTGCAGGTGGTGGTCCTGGAGGCGGTCCATGTCGGACTTCTGGCCGCCGTTGAGCAGCCAGGCCGCCTGGAAGGAGGCGGTGCCCGCACCGGACTGCACGGGGGTGTCGCCGAACCGCTTGGCGCCGAGCAGCAGCAGTTCGTGGTTGCCCATCAGGGCCTTGCAGTAGCCGCCGGCCGCCGCGGCCTCGGCGGACAGCTGCATGACGAGGTCGATGACGCCGATGCCGTCGGGGCCGCGGTCGGTGAAGTCACCGAGGAACCACAGGCGGGCGTTGCCGGCGGCCCACTGGCCGTCGGCGTCGATGAGGCCCTCGGCGGCGAGCGCCTCGCGCAGCTCGTCGTAGTAGCCGTGCACGTCGCCGACGACGTACAGCGGGCCGCCGCCCTCCTGGCCCTCGGGGGCGGGGACGGCCGACTCGGGCACCGCCGTCAGGTCGACGGTCGGGCGGTCGATGAGCGTGTCCGTACGGGTGACGGGCGGGATGTCCGCGTGTCCTTGCGGGCGGCCGGGCCCGCCTGCCGACGCGCCCGCGCCGATGACCGGGAGGGAGCGCTCGGTGGGGGTGTACTCGGGTGGCATGCCGTCGGGCGTTCCGGCGAAGGCCGGCGGCATGGGTGGGGGCGGCGGTACCGCCGGGGCCGGGGGGACCGGCACAGCAGGCGGTTGTGCCGGAGCCGGAGGTTGTGCCGGCATGGTCCGCACCATGGGTCCCACACTGGCCCCCTGAGTCATCGACCCCTCCACCATCGCGCCGCCGTGCACCTCGCGGACCTTGCCTGGTCGACGGCGGTCCGTGGTGTCGTGCGCCCATCATAGGAATGCCGCTCGCGGGTTGTGACGCACCCGGGGGTGGTCAATCGCTCGGCGCCCGGTGTTCGCTGCCGTTTTCTCCGGGATCACCCCGATTTTATCGCGGGCAGCGGGGTGCCGGGACGGCGGCACGGCGGCACGGCGGTGCGTGGACCTGGCGAAGTGGCCCGGGGTGCCTCGGCGCGGCGCCGGGCGCCAGGAGGGCGGCGGGCGCCAGGACGGCGGGCGGCGGGGCCGCGGAGGAGGCGGTGTCCGTACGTCCGGACGACGAGCCTGATGTCCGTATGTCCGCACGCCGGATCGCTGTCCGGTCGTACCCGAACCTCCGGCCGTGTGGATACGGCAGGCGCATCCACACGGCCGCTCGAACGTGTGACGGTCAAGCCCCGGAAGGACCCCGCGGCGGACTGACGGTGGTGCGCGTGGACCTGCGCTGGGAGGAGGTCCGCACGATCAGGTCCGTCGGTATCACCTGCTCGACCGGCCGCCCGCTGTCCAGCCCCTCGATGGCGTCGATGAGGAGCTGGACGACCGCGGTGCCGATCCGGCGCGGCTTGAGGGAGAGGGTGGTGATGGGCGGCTCGGTCGTGGCGTAGACCGTGGACTCGCTGCAGCAGACCAGCAGCAGGTCGTCGGGGACGCGCAGCCCGTAGCGTCTGGCCGCCGCGAGCAGGTCGGTGCCGTTCGGGTCGAAGAGGCCGTAGACCGCGTCGGGGCGGTCCGGGCGGGCCAGCAGCCGGTCGGCGGCGACCGCGCCCGCGCACGGGTCGTGGGCGGGGTAGGACTCGTACACCGGGTCCTGGCCGACCCGCTCGCACCAGCGCAGGTACGCGGTGGTGGACAGGCGGGTGTAGGTGTCGGTGGTGGTGCCGGTGAGCAGGCCGATCCGGCGGGCGCCGGCGTCGGCGAGGTGGTCGAGGAGGCCGAGGACGGCCGCCTCGTGGTCGTTGTCGACCCAGCCCATCACGGGGAGTGTGCCGCCGGGGCGGCCGTCGGAGACGACGGGGATGCCGTGCCGTACGAGCTCGGTGACGACGGGGTCGCCGTCGGCCGGGTCGATGACGACGGTGCCGTCGAGGGCGACGTTCGACCAGACGTCGTGGCGGGAGGTCGCGGGCAGGATGACGAGGGCGTAGCCGCGGGCGAGCGCCGCCGAGGTGGCGGCTCTGGCCATCTCCGCGAAGTACGCGAATTCGGTGAAGGTGAAAGGTTCATCCCCGTACGTCGTCACGGTCAGGCCGATGAGCCCTGACTTGCCGGTACGGAGCGTGCGGGCGGCGGCGGAAGGGCGGTAGCCCAACCGGTCGGCCACCTCGCGGACGTGGCGACGGGTGGCATCCGGAAGCCGGCCCTTGCCGTTGAGCGCGTCGGAGACGGTCGTGATGGATACCCCGGCTGCGGCGGCCACGTCCCGGATGCCTGCCCGCCCCAGCCGGCGACCGGTCGACCGGCTCACCTGGTGCTTCCCTGCTGCTGTCATGGCGAGCCGATAGTAGGGCTCGGGCGGTCCTTTCGCGGGGCGCTGCATGCAGGAGCGGAAAGGCACGTTTCTGCATGGCATGTGCCCCCAAATGCCCTGCGAAACGTAGGGGATTGGGTGCGACTACCGGCGTCTGTCTGACGATCGCCGGGAGTCGCCTGCCGATTGGTCCAGGTCTCGAAGAGGTCTCAAGTCACCTTCACGAGGGATGCGCGCCACGGCGCGAGCCACCGGCGCGTAACACAGCGAGGAGCGCTCCCCAAGGGCCTTGCGCGGGTGGAGCGGCAGCCGCGGTGCCCCGCGACAGGGGCCTCGGCGATCTTCAGGCGGGTTCCGGACGGAGCTTCCGGACGCCCGGCGCGGGGCCCGCCCCGCCTCCCCGGCGGCCGTCCGTATCGGCAAGGGCCTACGCCTGACAGAGCAATCCTCATAAGGTGTGCAGTATTGGAGACGGACGGCACGGCCGAGGAGGAACCTGCAGTGAGCGAGAAGAGCCCGAAACTGCGCGCTGCGCTGGAAGGCATTCCCACCTACAAGCCCGGCAAGCCGGCGGCGACGGACGGCCCTGTCACGTTCAAGCTGTCCTCCAACGAGAACCCGTATCCGCCGCTGCCCGGCGTCCTGGAGAGCGCGGTGGCCGCGGCCGGGGCCTTCAACCGTTACCCGGACATGGCCTGTACGGGCCTGATGGCCGAGCTGTCCGCGCACTTCTCGGTGCCGGTCGAGCACCTGGCGACGGGCACCGGCTCGGTGGGCGTGGCCCAGCAGCTGGTGCAGTCGACGGCCGGGCCCGGCGACGAGGTGATCTACGCGTGGCGCTCCTTCGAGGCGTACCCGATCGTCACCCAGGTCGCCGGTGCCACCTCCGTGCGGGTTCCGCTGACCTCCGGCGAGGTGCACGACCTGGACGCCATGTACGCGGCGATAACCGACCGCACCCGGCTGATCTTCGTCTGCAACCCCAACAACCCCACCGGCACCGTCGTCCGCCGGGCGGAGCTGGAAGCGTTCCTGGACCGGGTGCCGAGCGACATCCTGATCGTCCTGGACGAGGCGTACCAGGAGTTCAACCGCGACCCCGACGTGCCGAACGGCTTGGACCTGTACCGGGACCGCCCCAACGTCTGCGTGCTGCGGACCTTCTCCAAGGCGTACGGGCTCGCCGGCCTGCGGATCGGCTTCGCGGTGGCGCACGAGCCGGTCGCGGCCGCGCTGCGCAAGACGGCCGTGCCGTTCGGCGTGAGCCAGCTCGCGCAGGAGGCGGCGGTGGCGTCGCTGCGCAGCGAGGGCGCGCTGATGGAACGGGTGGACGCGCTGGTCGCGGAGCGGGCCCGGGTGTGCGAGGCGCTGACCGCGCAGGGCTGGACGGTGCCCGAGACGCACGCGAACTTCGTCTGGCTGCGGCTGGGGGACCGTACGGCCGACTTCGCGGCGGCGTGCGAGAAGGCGGGCGTGGTGGTGCGTCCGTTCCCTGGTGAGGGCGTGCGCGTGACGATCGGCGAGACCGCGGCGATGGACCTGTTCCTGCAGGCCGCCGAGGAGTTCCGCAAGGAGCTGTGAGCCGGAATGAATAACTGATGTGCTCGGGGGCCGCTCGCCGGCCCGCCCGAGCGGAATACAGCGCGTGGCCTGCGGCCGCGCGCTGTTTTTATCGAGCGTGACCGTAGTCACGTACCCCCCGTAAAGGCAGGGTTCCGGCCATGGGTGATAATTGCTTGTGAATGTGAACGCGTTCACAAGCGCGCCCTTTATGTCCCGCTTCTATCGGGACAAACCGGGGCGAGGCAGCCGTAGACAGCACACGGCGACGTAAGGAGAGACTCGACGTGGACCTGGCGTTGGCGCCAGAGACCCTGGCGCGATGGCAATTCGGCATCACGACCGTCTACCACTTCCTCTTCGTCCCCCTGACGATCTCCCTTGCCGCCCTGGTGGCCGGACTGGAGACCGCCTGGGTACGGACGGGCAAGCAGCAGTACCTCAAGGCGACCAAGTTCTGGGGCAAGCTCTTCCTGATCAATATCGCGATGGGTGTCGTCACCGGCATCGTCCAGGAGTTCCAGTTCGGCATGAACTGGTCCGACTACTCGCGGTTCGTCGGTGACGTCTTCGGCGCTCCGCTCGCGTTCGAAGCGCTCATCGCGTTCTTCTTCGAATCCACCTTCATCGGATTGTGGATCTTCGGCTGGGACAAGCTGCCCAAAAAGATCCACTGCTTCTGCATGTGGATGGTTTCTATCGGCACGATCCTGTCGGCGTACTTCATCCTCGCCGCCAACTCCTGGATGCAGCACCCGGTCGGCTACAAGTACAACTCCGCCACCGGCCGCGCCGAGCTGACCGACTTCCTGAAGGTCCTGACCCAGGACACCACCCTCGTCGTCGTCTTCCACACGCTGACCGCCGCGTTCCTGACCGGCGCCGCGTTCATGGTCGGCATCGCCGCCTTCCACCTGATGCGCAAGAAGCACGTCAAGGTGATGCGCACCTCGCTGCGCCTCGGCCTGATCACCCTGGTGATCGCCGGCGCGCTCACCGCGATCAGCGGCGACCAGCTCGGCAAGGTCATGTTCCGGCAGCAGCCGATGAAGATGGCCGCCGCCGAGGCACTGTGGGACAAGGAAGCCCCCGCACCGTTCTCCGTCTTCGCCTACGGAGACGTGGAAAAGGGCCACAACAAGGTCGCCATCGAGATCCCGGGCCTGCTCTCCTTCCTCGCCCACGACGACTTCTCCTCGCCGGTTCCCGGCATCAACGACGTCAACAAGTCCGAGCAGCAGAAGTACGGGCCCGGCGACTACCGGCCCAACATCCCGGTCGCCTACTGGGGCTTCCGCTGGATGATCGGCTTCGGCATGGCCTCGTTCGCCATCGGCGTGGCCGGGCTCTGGCTCACCCGCAAGAAGTTCTGGCTCGCGCCGGGGCTGCGCACGGGGGACGAGGAACCACCCCACCTGGCCCTCACCAAGAACAAGGTGCTCGGCGTCCGCCTGAGCAAGCTGTACTGGTCGCTGGCCTTCGTCACCCTCGGCTTCCCGCTCATCGCCAACTCCTGGGGCTGGATCTTCACCGAGATGGGCCGCCAGCCCTGGGCCGTCTACGGCGTACTGAAGACCTCCTCCGCGGTCTCCCCCGGCGTCTCGCAGGGCGAGGTGCTCACCTCGATGACCGTCTTCACCCTGCTGTACGCGGTGCTCGCGGTCGTCGAGGTCAGGCTGCTGGTCAAGTACGTCAAGGCCGGGCCGCCGGAGCTGACGGACGACGACCTCAACCCGCCCACCAAGATCGGCGGCGACCACGCGGACGCCGACCGGCCGATGGCCTTCTCGTACTAGGAGGCGACCGTGGAACTCCATGACGTCTGGTTCGTACTCATCGCCGTGCTGTGGACCGGGTACTTCTTCCTCGAAGGATTCGACTTCGGCATCGGCGTCCTGACCAAGCTGCTCGCCCGCGACCGCAGCGAGCGCCGGGTCCTGATCAACACCATCGGCCCGGTCTGGGACGGCAACGAGGTGTGGCTGCTCAGCGCGGGCGGCGCGACCTTCGCCGCCTTCCCCGAGTGGTACGCCACCCTGTTCTCCGGTTTCTACCTGCCGCTGCTGCTCATCCTGGTCTGCCTGATCGTGCGCGGCGTCGCGTTCGAGTACCGCGTCAAGCGGCCCGAGGAGCGCTGGCAGCGCAACTGGGAGCACGCGATCTTCTGGTGCTCGCTGCTCCCCGCGTTCCTGTGGGGTGTGGCCTTCGGCAACATCGTGCGGGGCGTGCAGATCGACGCGCACAAGGAGTACGTCGGCAGCGTCCTGGACCTGCTGAACCCGTACGCGCTGCTCGGCGGCCTGGTCACGCTGTCCCTGTTCACCTTCCACGGCGCGGTGTTCGCCTCGCTCAAGACGCTGGGGGACATCCGGGAGCGGGCCCGCCGGACGGCCACCGTCCTGGGCCTGGTCGCCGCCGTGCTGGCGATCGGATTCCTGGGCTGGACCCAGCTCTCCCAGGGCGACACGAAGAGCCTGGTCGCGATGGTCGTCGCGGTGGTGGCGCTGGTCGCGGGGCTGGTCATGAACCGGCTCGGGCGTGAGGGCTGGTCGTTCGCGTTCTCGGGCGTCACGATCGTGGCCGCGGTCGCGATGCTGTTCCTGACGCTCTTCCCGAACGTGATGCCGTCCTCGCTGAACGAGAGCTGGAACCTCACGGTCAGCAACGCCTCGTCCAGCGCGTACACGTTGAAGATCATGACGTGGTGCGCGGGCATCGCCACCCCGGTCGTCCTGCTGTACCAGGGCTGGACCTACTGGGTCTTCCGCAAGCGGATCGGCACCCAGCACATCGCCGACGCCCACTAGGACGACTCCTGCCCGGTGGGGCCCCGGCCGGGGCCCCACTGATCAACTTCCTTCGAGGAAGGGTTGTTTCACGTGAAACCGGTCGACCCGCGCCTGCTGCGTTACGCCCGCGCCACCCGCTTCTTCCTCGCCGCGGTGGTGCTCCTCGGGCTGGTCGGCGCAGGTCTGGTCATCGGCCAGGCCATGCTCGTCGCCGAGGTCGTCGTCGGCGCCTTCCAGCACGGCCGCGACCTCGGTGACCTCGGCACACCGGTGGTGTGGCTCGCGCTGGTCTCCGTCGGCCGCGGCCTGGTGGCCTGGCTGACGGAACTGGCCGCGCACCGGGCGAGCGCGGCGGTCAAGTCCGAGCTGCGTACGCGGCTGCTGACCCGGGCGGCCGCCGGCCTCGGGCCGGGATGGCTGAGCACCCAGCGCTCCGGGGAACTCACCACCCTGGCCACCCGCGGCATCGACGCGCTCGACGACTACTTCGCGCGCTATCTGCCGCAGCTGGGACTGGCGGTCGTGGTGCCGGTGGCGGTGCTGGCGCGGATCGTCACCGGCGACTGGATCTCGGCGGCGACGATCGTCGTGACGCTGCCACTGATCCCGCTGTTCATGGCCCTCATCGGCTGGGCCACGCAGAACCGCATGGACCGCCAGTGGCGGCTGCTGTCGCGGCTGTCCGGGCACTTTCTGGACGTGGTCGCCGGCCTGCCCACGTTGAAGGTCTTCGGCCGGGCCAAGGCGCAGGCGGCGTCCATCCGCTCCATCACCGGCGAGTACCGCCGGGCCACGCTGCGCACCCTGCGGATCGCCTTTCTCTCCTCCTTCGCCCTGGAACTCCTCGCGACGATCTCGGTGGCACTGGTCGCCGTGGGCATCGGCATGCGGCTCGTGCACGGCGAACTCGACCTGTACACCGGGCTGATGGTGCTGGTCCTGGCGCCCGAGGCGTATCTGCCGCTGCGGCAGGTGGGAGCGCAGTACCACGCGGCGGCGGAAGGGCTGTCGGCCGCCGAGGAGATCTTCGCGGTGCTGGAGACGCCGCTGCGCACGACGGGCAGCGGGTCCGTGCCCGGCAGCACGGCACTGTCCGTCGAGGGCCTCGTGGTACGTCACCCCGGGCGTGCCGAACCCTCGCTTCCCGAGACGTCGTTCGAGGTCGGGCCCGGTGAGACGGTGGCCCTCGTGGGGCCCTCCGGCGCGGGCAAGACCACCTTGCTGAACGTCCTCCTCGGTTTCGCGGCGCCCGCGGCGGGGCGGGTGCGGGTCGGCGGGCGTGACCTGGCGGACATCGACCCGGAGAAGTGGCGGGGCCAGGTCGCCTGGGTGGCCCAGCGCCCGTACCTGTTCGCGGACACCATCACCGAGAACGTGCGGCTGGCCCGTCCCGAGGCGGACGACGCGGCGGTGCACGCCGCGCTCCGCGACGCCGGAGCCCTGGACTTCGTCACCGCGCTGCCGGACGGGGCGCGGACCGTGCTCGGCGAGGGCGGCACCGGACTGTCGGCGGGCCAGCGGCAGCGCCTGGCCCTGGCCCGCGCGTTCCTGGCCGACCGCCCGGTCCTGCTGCTCGACGAGCCGACCGCGAACCTGGACGGCGAGACGGAGGCCGGGATCGTCGACGCGGTACGCCGCCTGGCGGCCGGCCGCACGGTTCTCCTGGTCGTCCACCGCCCGGCGCTGCTGGCCGTCGCGGACCGCACGGTGCGGCTGGCCGCGCCGGTGGCGGCAGGCGGGGCGGCTGCCGACGCGGCGGTGCCGGAAGGCGCCGGGAACGTCGGCGCACAGGCGGCGCGGGAGGACGCCGCGGAAGCCGTACGGGACGGCGCTGCCCAGGCCGGTCCGGGCGCCGGGCCGGCTGTCGCCTCCGGTGGTCGGGGGTCCGCGTTGGCGCGGCTCCGGCGGCTGGCGCGGGCCCGTTGGGGCCGGCTCGGGCTGGCGCTGCTGCTGGGCAGCCTGGCGACGGGCAGCGCCGTGGGGCTCATGGCGACCTCCGGCTGGCTCATCTCCCGGGCGGCGCAGCACCCGCCCGTGCTGTACCTGATGGTGGCGGTCACCGCGACCCGGGCCTTCGGCATCGGCCGGGCCGTGTTCCGCTACGCGGAGCGGCTGGTCGCGCACGACGCCGTGTTCCGCATGCTCGCGGACGTACGGGTGGCCGTCTTCCAGCGGCTGGAGCGCCTGGCGCCCGCCGGGCTGCGGGACCGCAGCAGCGGCGATCTGCTGTCGCGCCTGGTGGCCGACGTCGATGCCGTACAGGACTACTTCCTGCGGTGGCTGCTGCCGGTGGGAGCGGCCGTGGTGGTCGGCGTGGGTTCCGTCGGGTTCACGGCCTGGCTGCTGCCGGAGGCGGGTGCCGTCCTCGCCGTAGGACTGCTGCTGGCGGGCGTGGGCGTGCCGGCCCTGTCCGCCGCGCTGGCCCGCCGTGCCGAGCGGCAGCTGTCCCCCGCGCGGGGCGTGCTCTCGACCCGCGTCGTCGACCTGCTCACCGGAACGGCCGAGCTCACGGTGTCGGGCGCCCTCGCGTCCCGCATCGACCGGGCCCGGCGCGCCGACCGTGACCTGACCCGGATCGCGTCCCGCTCGGCGGCCGCCGCCGGTGCCGGGGCCGGGCTGTCCGCGCTGCTGTGCGGGCTGACCGTGGCCGCTGCGGCCGCCGTCGGCGTCCAGGCCGTACACGCCGGGCGGCTGGAGGGTGTGTGCCTGGCGGTTGTCGTCCTGACGCCGCTCGCCGCGTTCGAGGCCGTCGCCGGGCTGCCGCTGGCCGTGCAGTACCGGCAGCGCACGCGCCGGGCGGCCGAACGGGTCTTCGAGGTGCTGGACGCGCCCGAGCCGGTCACCGAACCGGCGGGGACCGCGGCCGTACCGGTGCCGGACTCGCCCTTCCCGCTGGTCGTGGAGGGCCTGACCGCCCGGTACGCCGGGCAGCGGGTCCCGGCGCTGGACGGTGTCGGCTTCACCCTCTCCGCGGGCCGGCGGCTCGCGGTCGTGGGCCCGTCCGGGTCGGGGAAGACGACGCTCGCCCAGGTGCTGCTGCGCTTCCTGGACCGGGAGTCGGGCTCGTACACGCTCAGCGGCGTGGACGCGGCGGACGCGGCAGGCGACGCGGTACGGCGGCGTGTCGGGCTGTGTGCGCAGGACGCCCACATCTTCGACAGCTCGATCCGGGAGAACCTGCGGCTCGCCCGAACCGGAGCGGACGAGGACGCGCTGTGGGGCGCGCTCGCACAGGCGCGGCTGGCCGGCTGGGTGCGGTCGCTGCCCGACGGGCTCGACACGATGGTCGGCGAGCACGGGGCCCGGCTCTCCGGGGGCCAGCGGCAGCGCCTCGCGCTGGCCCGCGCGCTGCTCGCCGACTTCCCCGTCCTGGTGCTGGACGAGCCTGCCGAGCACCTCGACCTGGGCACGGCGGACGCGCTGACCGCCGACCTGCTGGCCGCGACCGAGGGCCGGACGACCGTGTTGATCACGCACCGGCTGGCGGGGCTGGCGGCCGTCGACGAGGTGCTGGTCCTGGAGGAGGGCCGCTCCGTACAGCACGGTACGTACGCGGAGCTGGCGGCGGCCGACGGCCCGTTCCGGCGGATGCTGGAGCGCGAACGGGCCGTGGACGCGCGGGCCCGGTCCGCGCGGGAGGCGGACGGGCGGCTGGTGGACGCGGGCCGGGGCCGGTGAGCGGCCGAAGAGTGACGGGCGCGGGCGGCCGCTGCGTACGGTTGCGGCGGGTGCCGGGCCCGGAGCTGATCCGTCCGGCCCCCCGCGGTCCGGTCGGCAGAGCTACCCGCCCTTGCGCCCGAATTGCCGCATAGAAGGCTTTCCGCGGAAAAGCGACTATTAGGCTCGTCTCATGGCAGTCACGACAGGACCCTCAGATCCCATGGGTACCGGGCGGCACACCGGCTCCGGCGGTGCGGGCGCCCCTGAGCCCGACCCCATGGAAGCGGCCACCGAGGCGACCCGCAGCCTCCAGGGCCTGTCGACCGAGCTGACCGCGCGGGTGCCGCAGCTGCTGGAGGCGATGCGCACCGTCGGTGCGGGCCTCGACCTGCACATCACGCTGGACCGCATCGTGGAGACCGCCGCCGAGCTGGCCGACGCCCGCTACGCCGCGATCGGCATCATCGACGAGGCGCGCGAGGGCCTGTCGGACTTCGTCACGTACGGGGTCACCGCCGAGGAACACGCCCGGATCGGCGCACTGCCCGACGGCCACAAGGGCCTGCTCGGCGCGCTCATCCACGACCCGAAGGCGCTGCGGCTGGCCGATCTGACCAAGGACGTGCGGTCGGCCGGCTTTCCGCCGGGGCACCCGCCGATGCGGACGTTCCTCGGGGTGCCCATCCGCGTCCAGGGGCAGATTTTCGGCAACCTCTACCTGACCGAGAAGCGCGGTGGCGGGGAGTTCAGCGAGGGCGACCTGCACATGGTGCGGGTGCTCGCCACCGAGGCCGGGATCGCGATCGGCAACGCGCGGCTGTACGCGGCGACGCGGCAGCGCGAGCGGTGGATCGACGGCTCGGTCGCGGTGACCACCGCGCTGCTGGCGGGCAGCGACGTGGACGACGCGCTCGCCGTCGTGGCCGAACAGGCGCGCAAACTGGCCGAGTCGGCGGCCGGCATCGTCCTGCTGCCCACGGAGGGCGGCGGGTTGGAGATCGTCGCGGCGTCGGCGGACGACCCCTCGGGGCTGATCGGCACCCGGATGCCGCCCGAGAGCCCGGTGGCCGCGCAACTGCTCGCCGGGGAGCCGGTGTTCGTGGAGGACTCGGCGAGCGACCCGCGGATGGTCACGGATGTCGCGCCGCGGTTCGGCCCCAGCATGATGCTGCCCCTCAAGAGCGGCGGCCGGGTGCTGGGCACGCTGTCGACGCCGCGGCACCGCGGCGCGCGGCCCTACAGCGCGGCCGAACGGACGCTGGCCACGCAGTTCGCCGCGCAGGCCGCCCTGGCGCTCGTCCTGGCCGACGCCCAGCGCGACCGGGAACGCCTCGCCGTCTACGAGGACCGCGACCGGATCGCGCGAGACCTGCACGACCTGGTCATCCAGCGGCTTTTCGCGACCGGGATGATGCTGGAGAGCGCACAGCGCAGATCGATCGTGCCCGAGGTGCAGGAGCGCATCGGCAAGGCCGTCGACGAACTCGACGTCACCATCCAGGAGATCCGTACCGCGATCTTCGCCCTGCAACAGGGGCCCGCCGAGGCGCCGTCCGGGCTGCGGACCCGCGTCCTGCGGGAGATCGGCACGGCCGCCGTGCCGCTCGGCTTCCAGCCGTCCGCGAACTTCGTCGGCCCCGTGGACGCCAGGGTCGGCGAGCTGACCGGCAAGAACCTGATCGCCGCGCTGCGCGAGGCGCTGTCCAACGCCTTCCGGCACGCGCACGCCTCGCGCATCGAGGTCGTCGTGGACTCGACGGTCGAGCTGCCGGACGGGCGGGACGGCGTACGGCTGACGGTCGCCGACGACGGTGTGGGCATCCCGGCCGGCGGCCGGCGCAGCGGCCTGCGCAACCTCGCCAAGCGGGCCGAGGCGCTGGGCGGTTCGAGCACGTACGGGCCGGGGCTGGGCGAGGACGGGTCCGGGACGATGGTGACGTGGGAAGCGCCGCTCTGAGAGGCGGAAGGTCCGCTCTGAGAGGCGGCCGGGGGCCGACACGGAGAAATGACCTTCGCGCGGCCGGTACGTCCTGCATTGGGGTGGTTACCACGGTCGGTGGAGCGGTTGATTCAGGCCATTCCGCGTGGGCCCGACTGCTCCGATCGGGGCGTTAGGAGCAGCGTAAAGAACTAATATTAGTTGTTTTTTGCCAGAGGCGGGCAATCATCCCGCTATGTGTCCATTTATGCCGGAATGGTTGCGCGAGGTGGTCCGCGGGCGGTGGCGCGCTGCCCGGTGTGCCCGTGGGCGGGCCTCCCGCCGTTCTCCCTGGCGCCGCGGAAGCGGGCCGCGCGCGGTGCGTGCGGCGCTGACGCTGGTAGTGGCACTGTCCGCGGTGTCCGGTACTGGCCCGGCCGGTGCCCGGGCGAGGCCGGCCCAGCACTTACCGCCGCTGTCGGCCGCCTTCCGGGCGCACGCCGACGACGCCGACCGGCTGGCCCGCACGAGCCTTGAGGTGATCCGGCTGGGCCAGGCGGCGGGCCGGGCCGGAAAGTCGTACACCGAGGTTCTCCGCGCGCTGAGGACCGGCCGGGCCCAGGCGTCACGGCTGCGTACGGCCCTGATCCGGGAACGACACAGAACCGCAGAACTGCGCCGGCTGGCGGGGGCGATCGCCGGCGCGCAGTACCGTACGGGCAGCCGACTGCCGTTCGCGCAGCGCACACCGCCCGCCCGCGACCCGGAGTCGGTACTTCGCGACTACCGTGCGGCCGAGCGCCGCCAGCAGCTGCTGGCGGCCCGTACCCGGGACGCGGTACGCACGAGCCGGTCCCTGGCCGTGGACAGTGCTTCCGCGCGCGCCCGAGCCACTCTGCTCGGTGCCCGCCGGGTACGGCTCGAAGCAGATCGCCGACGTCTCAGCAGCCGCCTGGTAGCGGCACGCGTCAGGCTGCAAGCACTGTCCAGGCGAGTGTCCCGTGGTGGCCGGTGCGGTGGCTTGCCCGGCGCGGTGTCCGCCGCAGCGCGCTCGGCGTCCGTGGAACCTCCGGAGAGGGCACCGCGTAGGAACTGGGCCCCTCCCGTGGCACGTTACAAACTCTCGGCCGGATTCGGCGGCTCGGGCCGTCGCTGGGCGCGTGGCCATACGGGCCAGGATTTCGCGGTGCCGGTCGGCACGCCCGTTCGGTCGGTGGGCCGGGGCCGGGTGACCAGCCTGACCTGCGGGGACGGCTTCGGCATCAGCATGGTCGTACAGCATGGCGCGGGCGTTTTCTCGCAGTACGCGCACCTGTCGGCGGTGGCGGTCGGCCCTGGGCAGCGGGTACGGCCCGGCCAGCAGATCGCGCTGTCGGGGACGACCGGCAATTCCACCGGCCCGCACTTGCATTTCGAGGTGCGCCGCACGCCGGAGATGGGGTCGGGGGTCGATCCGGTGCTGTGGCTGCGGAAGCGGGGGGTGCGGCTGTGACGAGGGGCTGCTCCCGGGGCGCGGGCTCTCAGGGGCGGCCGCGGATCAGCGCTGCTCCAGGACGCGCTCGATGACCGCCGCGACCCCGTCCTCGTTGTTCGCGGCGGTGTGGAAGTCGGTCGCGGCCAGCACGTCGGGGTGGGCGTTGGCCATGGCGTACGAGGTGCCCGCCCAGGCCAGCATCTCGATGTCGTTGGGCATGTCACCGACGGCGACCACCTGGTCCGGGGTGATACCGCGCTGGGCGCAGCAGCGCGCCAGAGTACCGGCTTTGCTGACGCCCAGCCCGCTGATCTCCAGGAGAGCGGTGGGGCTGGACCGGGTGAACGAGGCGTACCTGCCCGCGTGCGCGCGGGCCAGACCGAGGAAGTCGTCCGGATCGAGGCCGGGGTGGTACGCGAGCAGCTTCAGTACGGGCTGGTCGGCACCGATGTCCTCGGGAGACGGGGAGGCGTCCTCCGTGGCCCGCGGGAGGGACGGGTAACGGCCGGTCTCCGGAACCGCCTCGGCGAGCAGTTTCTCCGCGGGCGCGACGACGGCGGCCCGGTCGAAGGAAAGGGGCGGGTACTCCGGCTCGTAGTTGAAGCTGCCGGTCCGCTCGACCGCGAAGGCCGTGCCGGGAGCGGCGTCCCGCAGCGCGTGGACGACCGCCAGCGCCTCCGGCCGCTCCAGGGGGCTGACCTCGACGACGCGGCGGCCGTGGTGAAGATCGACCACGGCGGCGCCGTTGGCGCAGATCGCCAGCCCGTGCCCGTGGACGTGATCGCTGACCACGTCCATCCAGCGCGCCGGGCGGCCGGTCACGAAGAAGACCTCGATGCCCGCGCGCTCGGCGGCGGCCAGCGCGGCGACCGTACGGCCGGAGACCGTCTTGTCGTCGCGCAGCAGCGTGCCGTCGAGGTCGGTGGCGATCAGCCGGATCGTTTCAGCCGATCGGGGAGCCGGCGGCAGCTTGGCGGAGGCTTCAGTCACGGAGTCCATCTTCGCGCATATGCGCGCACAAGCGTGCGGTGGGTTGCGCGCATGAGCTTGACGGCTCGGTGCCGTACGTACACGGACGCGCCCGCGTAGACGGCGTGCGCGCCCCGCGCCCACATCCTCGGCGCCCGTCCGGCCGTCGGCCTCACACGGGCAACATGCGCCCGCGGCGTCCCTTGCGCACCGCCGTAGGCTCGTACCCATGCGACTGAGCACCGTGATCCTCCCCGTCCGCCGTTGGTCCGAGGGTGGCCGGGAGGTGTGGCAGCGCGCCGAAGACCTGGGCTTCCACACCGCGTACACGTACGACCACCTCTCCTGGCGCAGCTTCCGCGACGGCCCGTGGTTCGGCGCGGTGCCGACGCTGACCGCGGCCGCTGCCGCGACCTCCCGGATGCGCCTGGGCACGCTCGTCACCTCCCCGAACTTCCGGCACCCCGTGACCCTCGCCAAGGAACTGATCTCGCTGGACGACATCAGCGACGGCCGGATCACCCTGGGCATCGGCGCCGGCGGCTCCGGTTTCGACGCCACGGCACTCGGCCAGGAGCCCTGGACACCGCGGGAACGGGCCGACCACTTCGGCGAGTTCGTCCCACTGCTGGACCGGCTGCTGACACAGGACGTGGTGTCCTACGAGGGCACGCACTACCGAGCCCACGAGGTGCGCAACATCCCCGGCTGCGTGCAGCGGCCGCGGCTGCCCTTCGCGGTGGCGGCGACCGGGCCGCGCGGGATGCGGCTGGCCGCCGGGTACGGGCAGGCGTGGGTGACCACCGGCGACCCGAAGACCTCCGCGACCGGTACCGCGGCCGAGTCCCTGGAAGCGGTACGCAGGCAGGTCGGGCGCCTCGGCAAAGCGTGCGCCGACGCCGGGCGGGACGCCGGGGAGCTGGCGAAGATCATGCTCACCGGGTTCACCCCGGACCGCCCGCTGGCCTCCCTGGACGCCTTCGTCGACTTCGCGGGCGCGCACGCGGAGGCGGGCATCGACGAGATCGTGCTGCACTGGCCGATCGCCGGCTCGGTCTTCGAAGCCGATCAGGCGGTGTTCGAGCGGATCGCCACGGAGGCCCCGGCGCAGCTCGGATAGCACCGGCGGCAGGTGCTCCCTTGGCCTGCGCTTTCCCCCGTCGGGACCGGAGAAGAGGGAGAATCGGGTAGAGGCGCCCCCGCGGCTCCTCGGCTGGACTCTGCGGACTCTGCGGTTTGGAGGACTGAGAGGCATGGCACGAACCCGATTCGCCCCCGACCGCGGCCTGACATCGCGCATGGTCACGACGATGTTCTTCATCGGCCTGCTGTACGTGGTCGTGGTGGGCGCGCTGGTGGTGCTGCTCAAGGGCGCGTGGGTGGTGGTGCTGATCGTCTCGGGCGCCATGTTCGTCGCGCAGTTCTGGTTCAGCGACCGGATCGCCGCCTTCAGCATGGGGGCGCGCGAGGTCACCCCCGAGCAGGCACCCGAACTGCACGGCGCCGTGGACCGGCTCTGCGCGCTGGCCGACATGCCGAAGCCCCGGGTCGCGGTCGCCGAATCGGACGTACCGAACGCCTTCGCGACCGGCCGTAACCAGAAGAACGCGATGGTGTGCGCGACGACCGGGCTCCTGCGGCGGCTGGAGCCGGAGGAGCTGGAAGGCGTACTGGCGCACGAGCTGTCGCACGTCGCACACCGCGATGTCGCGGTCATGACCATCGCGTCCTTCCTCGGCGTACTGGCCGGGATCATCACCCGGGCGGCCCTGTGGAGCGGCGTCGGACGCAACAACCGGGACAACAACGCGGCGATCGCCGTCCTGATCGTCACGCTGGTCAGCGCCGTGGTCTACGCCGTCAGCTTCCTGCTGACCCGGCTGCTGTCGCGCTACCGCGAGCTGTCCGCCGACCGGGCAGCGGCGATCCTGACCGGGCGGCCGTCCGCGCTGGCCGCCGCGCTCACCAAGGTCACCGGGCAGATGGCGCGGATTCCGACGCGGGACCTGCGCAAGGCCGAGCCGTTCAACGCGTTCTTCTTCGTGCCGGCGTTCTCGAAGGAGAGCTTCGGGCGGCTGCTGTCCTCGCACCCGACGCTGGAGCAGCGGCTCGAACAGCTGGGGCGCATCTCGGCCCAGCTGGGGCGGCCGTAGCGGATCCGGGTGGCGGTAGCCCTTCGGGTGGCGGTAGCCGTCCGCGTAACGGACATCCGACCCCCGACATCCGACCCTCGACATCCGGGCGGACGCGGCCGGGCACCCGTCATCGGCTTCCGGTCATCCGCGCTCACGAACGGACAAGGAGAGTGCACAGCATGGGATTCCTGGACGCCATCCTCGGACGCAGCAAACCGGTACGTCCTGATCTCGACCGGCTGTTCGCGCTGCCCTCCGCCGCCGTCGCCCTCGAAGCCGCGGCCGGGTTCCGGCCCACCGGCCTCGGCTCGGTGTGCTTCGCGAGCGTCGAGGGCGGCGCGTTCCGCGGCATCCAGGAGGAGGTACGCGGCCTCCTGGGCAGCCCGGCCGAGTTCAGCCAGGACGAGTACGGCTATACGTGGATGCTCGCGCGGCACGCTCCCGACGACACCGCGGGCCTGGTGAACGACCTGCATGCGGTCAACACCTCTTTGGAGAGTGCCGGGTTCGGGCCGCAGCTGCTGTGCTCCCTGATGGGCTTCCGGGACGAACGGGGGCGCGCGCTCGCGCTGGTCTACCTGTACAAGCGCGGCACCTTCTACCCGTTTGCGCCGCAGGGGGCGGCAGGGTCTGGTGGGGCTGGAGGGGGCGGACCAGTTGGGGAAGACGGGTCGACCGGGGGAGGCGCTTCGGGCAGGGGAGGCGCTTCGGCCGAGGGAGGCTTCTCGCCCGGGGGAGGTGCTTCGCCCGGGGGAGGTGCTTCGCCCGGGGCGGGCGAGAAGCGTGACAACGCGCTGGAGCTGGAGGTTCGGGGGATCCTCGCCGACGACCTGGAGACCGAACCGGACCTGAGCCGGTGGTTCCCGGTCTGGGGTGCTCCCGGCCTTTGAGCGGGCCAGCGAGCTGGGCGGCGGTTCCCCGGTCTGGGTCGGCGGTTCCCCGGCCTGGGGTGTTCCCAGCCAGTGAGCGGGCCGGACGGCCGCGCTCCGCTCAACCCGCTTCGGTGTTTTGGAGGTTGTCGGTGCGAGCGGCCGTGTCCTGAGCGGCCCCGTCCCGTCCCGCACCGTCCTGCTTCGGATCCTCGCTCGGCCGCTGTTCCTGCTCCTCGCTCGGCCGCTGTTCCCGCTCCTGGTTCTTGAGCCGTTCCCGTGAGCGTCGGGCCTGGTCCGAGTTGATCTCCTCGGCCGCCCACTTGGCCCAGTCCTCGACCATGGCGGTCTGCCGGATGCCGAATTCCAGGGCGATACGCCCGTAGACCGCGAGCATCTCGGCGTCCCAGGGGCCGGCGTCGGCCAGATTCTGGTAGCGAGCGTGCGCGCGGGCTGCCCGTTCGGCCTGCTGCAGGAGGAACGCGCGGGCCTCCAGCGGCGTGAGGACGCCGAGGAAGAACACGCGCAATAGCCCGTCGTGCCGCTGGGGGCCCGTCGGCTCCACTTCGGTGAGCCAGTGGTGCAGTTCGGCGCGGCCCCCCTTGGTGATGGCGTACTCCTTGCGGCCGCGCGGGCCGTGCGCCACCACCTCGATGAGTCCTGTCGCCGTGAGTTTGTTCAGCTCTCCGTAGACCTGGCTCTGGGTGGCCGGCCAGACGTGCGCGAGCGACTCGTCGAAGGTCTTCATCAAGTCGTAGCCGCTGGCGGGGGATTCGGCCAGCAGCCCCAGAACGGCATGTCGGAGGCTCATGACCGTCACTTTACCTTCCAGTCTTGACACGTCAACGCAGGACCTTCTAGCTTTGACATGTCGAGATTGGAATGTCGTCGACGTACGGGGGAGTAGAGAGTTATGAACTACCTACGGGGCTTCATCCCGTGGATCGCCTACGGGTCCTTGTCGTGGGCGGTGTGGCAGTGGGGCGCGCTGGCCGGCCTCCTGCTCGGTTGCGTACTTCTCTACGCGGACCGGGCCGACGGCCTCTCGCCGTCGGCCCGAATCCTCGACTACGGCTCTCTCGTCTTCTTCGCGGGCATCACCGTGCTCGCGTTCCTGAGCCCCGACAGCGGACTGCGGGCCTACGACGGTGCGCTGTCCTCGGGCTGGCTGGCATTGATCACGCTGGGATCGACGGTCGCCCGCCGCCCCTTCACGCTCGCCATAGCCCGCCGCAAGGCGCCGCCCGAGGTCTGGGGCACCCCGGTTTTCCTACGGATCAACTACGTGCTCAGCGCGGTATGGGGCGCGTCCTTCGCCCTCGCCGCGGCAGGCCAGGTCCTGGTCACCGCCTACGGACTGGGCCTGTCCGCCCTGATCGCCATCCACGTCAGCGTCTTCGTCATCCCGTGGCGTTTCACCGCGGGCTACCCGGAGCGTGCAAAAGCGCGCTTCCTCAAGAAGGTCGCCGAACGCCCTTACGTCCAGGAGGCTCGGCCCGCATGACAACGAACAATTCGACCGGTCCCACCGCCCCTGCTGCGCCCACCGGCCCTGCGCCCACTGCCCCTGCGCTCACCGGCCCGGCGGCCGCGCCGGCCCCGCATCTGGCGGGCAACTTCGCCCCGGTGACCGAGGAACTGACCGCACACGAACTGCCGGTCACCGGCGCGGTGCCGCCCGAGCTGACGGGCTGGTACTTGCGCAACGGCCCCAACCCGCGCGACGCCGACTCGGCGCACTGGTTTTTCGGCGACGGGATGGTCCACGGAGTCCGACTGGAAGGCGGCAAGGCCGTCTCGTACCGCAACCGCTGGGTCCGCACGTCGACGTTCACCGACGGCGCCCGCATCCGCGACGAGCAGGGGAACCGCGACCTGACCGCCGGGGTCGCCAACACCCACGTGGTCCGTCACGCGGGCCGCACGCTCGCCCTCGTCGAGTCCTCCTTCCCGTACGAGCTGGACTGCTGGCCCGGGCACGAGCTGGAGACCGTCGGCCCGCACGACTTCGCCGGCCGTCTCACCACCGCCATGACCGCCCACCCGAAGACCTGCCCGACCACGGGCGAACTGCACTTCTTCGGCTACGCCGCCGAGACCCCGCCGTACCTCACCTACCACCGGGCCGACGCCGACGGCACGTTGGTGGTCAGCCGCCCGGTCGACGTGCCGGGGCCCACGATGATGCACGACTTCCACCTGACGGCAGGGCACGTCGTCTTCATGGACCTGCCGGTCGTCTACAACAGGCGGGTGCCGGGCATGCCGTTCGTCTGGGACCCGGAGTACGGAGCCCGGCTGGGCGTACTGCGGCGCGACGATCCGTACGGCACGGTCCGCTGGTTCTCCATCGATCCCTGCTACGTCTTCCACTCCATGAACGCGTACGAAGACGCCCAAGGGCGCATCGTGCTCTACGTCTCCCGCTACCCGGACTTCGAGCCGGCGTCGGTGCCCACCCTGTGGCGGTGGACCGTCGACCTGGTGGCGGGCAAGGTCGCCGAGGAGCAGATCGACGACCAGCCGGGCGAGTTCCCGCGGGTGGACGACCGCCTGGCGGGCCTGGACGCCCGGTTCGGGCACCTCACGTGCGCCGAAAGTCCCGATTCAGGGCCCGTACCTGGCGCCCTGATCCGCTACGACCTGCACACCGGGACGAGCGTCCGGCACGACTTCGGCCCCGGCCGCACACCGGGAGAGGCGGCGTTCGCGCCGGCGGACGACCGCCCCGGCGGGCCGGGATGGTTGATCACCTACGTCTACGACGCCGCCAAGGACACCAGCGACCTCGTCATCCTCGACGCGGAGGACATATCCGCCGGCCCGGTCGCCGCGGTCCACCTGCCCCGGCGGGTGCCCTACGGCTTCCACGGGAACTGGATACCCGACCCCGTCGGGTAGCGGCTGTGCCGGGGCGTCGCCGGTCCCCCGAGTGCACGCGACCGGATGGCGGCCGGGGGCGCCCCGGTATCGGATGAGGGTGTCCCCACCGGACGGCGACCTCGGACGGCGGCCTCACGCGACGGCTGCGGAAGACGGCTCCGGGCGAGCACTCCGGCTGACGGCTCCCGACGATGGAAGGGTCCCATGCCCCTGCGAACCGCGACTGCCCTCGGCGTACTCACCCTGGTCGCCACGGCCGTCCTGACCACTACCGGTACGGCCGCCGCCGACAGCAACGGCGGCCGGGCCGGAGCCGTCCTCCGTGACGGCCGGCTTGGGCCCGACGGCTGGGTCGGGCAGGCGGGCCGGATCGGTCAGGCGAGCCGGGTCGGTCAGGTCGGCCGCCACGGCCGGTTCGGACTGGCCGGTGCAGCCGGTTCAGCCGGGCGCCTCTATCGGCCGGCCGGACGGGACGTCGGCGCCGTCACCATCGGCAAGCACACCAATGCACCTTCGACCGCCTCACACAACTGGGGAGGGGGGAACTGGAACAGCAAGGTCACCTTCGGCGACATGATCCTCGACTGAGCGCCGCGGCCGTGGTCAGCGGGGCGGGGGGCGGCGGGTGGTCAGGGCGTCCATGGTGCGGGCCTGGACCTCGCGCTGGGTGGCGGCGACGATGAACGCAGCCACGTTCTCCTGACCGACCAGGTCGTGTACGGCTCGGACGGTGTCGGCGGGGAGGGAGATCATCGCGGCCCCGGAGGGCGCGGGAGAAGCCACGCCGGTGACGGGAGGCGCCGCTGCGGGCCCGTCGGAGCCGCCAGGCTCCTTGGAGGCGCCGGGCCCCTCGGAGGCGCCGGGCCCCTCGGAGACGCCAGCCTTCCCGGAGTCGCCAGGCTTCCCGGAGGCCCTGGGCCCATCGAAGCCTCCGGGCTCTGCGGCGGCTTCAACCGTTCCGGTGGCGCCCGTCCCGGGAGTGCCCCTCCCGGTGGCGCCCGTCCCGGTAGCGCCCCTCCCGGTAACGCCTGTCCCAGTAGCGTCCGCCCCAGTGGCGTCCGTTCCGCCGATGCCGCTGAGGCCGCTGATGTCGGTGAGGCCGCCGATGCCGCTGATGCCGCCGCTGTCGCTGAGGTCGCCTAGATCGCCGAGGTGGTGTCGGACGTATCGAGTGGCCAGGGTGCGCATGGCGCGGGCCAGTTCGGCGTCGACGGTTTGCTGGGCGAGGGGGCGGAGGCGGCGTACGAGGCCGGCTGCCTCGGTGGCTTCGGCGTCGGTGGGCTGGTGGTCGAGGTAGGGGCGGAAGACGTACTCGGTGGTGAAGTCGAGGAAGCGGGCCGCGATGTGTTCGACCTGGCCGCGCAGCTCGCGCAGGTGGCCGGAGATCGCGGTCAGGGGGACGCCGGCGGAGTGCAGTTCGGCGGCGACCGCCAGCTCCTGGGGGCTGGGGACGCGGAAGGCGCCGTCGCTGCCGGGGAGGCGTTCCAGGACGCCCAGCTCGACGGCGTCCGCCAGGGCGTCCTCGTCCGGGGCGCCGCCGAACGCGGCGTCCAGTTCGGCACGCGTGATGCGGGCCGCTTCCTCGTCGCTCCACGGGCCGTCCACCTCGGCGACCAGCCCCAGTACGCCGCCCAGGCCGCGGCCCGTGTCCCAGGCTTCCAGGAGTTCCTTGATGCTGGCGAGGGTGTAGCCGCGGTCGAGCAGGTCGGCGGTGCGGCGCAGGCGCTCCAGGTGCTCGTCGCCGTAGACGTTGGCCCGGCCGCGGCGCTCCGGTTTCGGGAGGAGGCCGCGGTCCTGGTAGGCGCGGATCGTACGGACCGATGTGCCGCTGATGTGGGCCAGGTCTTCGATGCGGTACTCGGCCGGCGGCGGCGACTGGTCGGTCAATGCGGTGCTCCTTACGAGATGGCCGCGCGACCCACCGCGCCCGCCGCGGCGCGGGCTGCCGGGGAGGACGCAAGGTAGGCGACGGCCTTGCGCAGCGACCCTTCCTGCGAGGGATGGTACGACCGCTTCAGGTAGCGCGGTACGGCGGTGCCCAGCTCGCGCCAGGTCGGCAGGAGCTGCTTGCGTACGGCGTCGTTGTGCCGGCGCAGGGAGTAGCGCAGCCGGCCGGCGAGCTGCGGGTCGTGGCGTATCAGGTAGGCCGCTCCCCAGACCCACAGGTACAGGAGCACGGGAGCGGTGACGGCCATGCCCAGGACGCGGCGGGCGTAGCGGGGCAGGCCCTCGCCGCCGGTGTGCTGGTACATGTCGAAGGCGACCGCGCGGTGCTCGACCTCCTCCGCGCCGTGCCAGCGCAGCAGGTCGAGCATGACCGGGTCGGGGGCGGCCCGGTCCAGCCCTTCGGCGTGCAGCACCCAGTTCCCGAGGACGGCGGTGAACTGCTCTATCGCGGCTATGAGGGAGAGCCGGAAGCGCAGCCATTCCTGGGTGGGGACGGGGGCGGCGAACGGGGGGCGCTCGCCGAGGAGGTATTCGAAGAGGAAGTCGACGTGTTTCGTGTAGGGGGCGGTGTCCAGGCCCTGGTGCGCGAGGTGTTCCAGGACGTACGCGTGCTGGACGCTGTGGGTGGCTTCCTGACCCATGAATCCCTTGACGTCTTTGAGGAGCGCCGGGTCGCGGACCAGGGGCAGGGCTTCCTTGAAGACCTTGACGAACCAGCGCTCGCCCGCGGGCAGCAGCAGGTGCAGCACGTTGATGACGTGGGTGGCGGTGGGTTCGTCCGGTATCCAGTGCAGTGGGGTTTCGCGCCAGTCGAAGGAGACCCGGCGGGGTGCGATCGTGTGGTGCTCCTCCGGTCCGGTGTGGTTCGCGCTCACGTTGGCGGCTCCTGACGTGTGACGAGAGGGGGCCGGGGGCGTGGCGGCGGCGCGGCCGTCCGGGCTCCGGCCGCCGCGGCCTCCGGAAGGGCTCACATGGGCGGCTCGAAGCGGGCGAGGGCGCGCAGGGCACGCGGGCTGATGCGGGACAGCAGGTGGGCTCCGCGCGCTTCGGGTGTGACGGGGACGACCGCCTCGTTGCGGACCACGGCCCGCAGGATCGCGTCGGCGACCTTCTCCGGCGGGTAGTTGCGCATTCCGTACAAGCGGGACGACTTGGCCCTGCGGCGCTTCTCCTCGTCAGCGGAGACGCCGGTGAAGCGGGTCGTCGCGGTGATGTTCGTGTTCACTATGCCGGGGCAGACGGCGGTGACGCCGATGTCCTGGGCGGCCAGTTCGGCGCGCAGGCACTCGCTGAGCATGAGCACCGCCGCCTTGGACGCGCCGTAGGCCGGCAGCAGCTTGGAGGGCTGGAAGGCCGCTGCCGAGGCGGTGTTGACGATGTGGCCGCCCTGCCCGCGGTCCGCCATCTGCTGTCCGAAGAGCCGGCAGCCGTGGATGACGCCCCACAGGTTGACGTCCAGGACCTTCTTCCAGTCCTCGGTGGTCGTGCTGAGGAAAGAGCCGGACAGGCCGATGCCGGCGTTGTTGACCAGCACGTCGACGGTGCCGTACTCGGCGGCGACCTTGCCGGCCAGCTTCTCCATCGCGGCCTCGTCGGACACGTCGACCGTCTCGGCCCAGGCCAGCGGTGCGCCGATCAGCCGCGCCAGCTCGGCCGTACGCGCCGCTCCCTCGGCGTCCCGGTCCACCGCGACGACGCGCGCCCCGGCCTCGGCGAAGGCGAAGGCGGTGGCCCGCCCGATGCCGCTGGCCGCGCCGGTGACCAGCACCAGCTGGCCGCCGAACCGGTCGGCGTACGGGCCGGGGGCGACGATCTCCTTGGCCGGGTCGCCCTCTTCCTTGGACGTCACGAACTCGTCGATCCAGGCGGCCAGCTGACCGGGCCGGGTGCGCGGCACCCAGTGTTTGGCCGGGAGAGTGCGGCGCACCAGGTGCGGCACCCAGCGGTCGAGGTCGTCGTAGAGCCGCTCGGAGAGGAAGGCGTCGCCAGTGGGCGTGATGAGCTGGACGGGGCAGTGGGCGAAGGCGTCGGCGCGCGGGCGGCGCAGCCGGGCGCGTACGTTGTCGCGGTAGAGCCAGGCGCCGTGCGCGGCGTCGGTGGGCAGGGACGCCGTCGGGTAGTCGCCCTGCGGGACCTTCTCCACCCGCTGGAGGATCTTCGGCCAGCGCTTGCCGAGGGGGCCCTTCCAGGCCAGCTCGGGCAGGACCGGGGTGTGCAGCATGTACACGTACCAGGACTTGGCGCCCTGGCTCAGGAGCTGTGCGGCGCGGCGCGGGGTGGGACGGGCCACCCGCTTCTTGATCCAGTGCCCGAAGTGGTCCAGGGACGGCCCGGACATCGAGGTGAAGGAGGCGATCCGGCCTTCGGTGTGCCGGACGGTCGCGAACTCCCATGCCTGGACCGAGCCCCAGTCGTGGCCGACCACGTGGACCGGCCGGTCCGGACTCACCGCGTCCGCGACCGCGAGGAAGTCGTCGGTCAGCTTCTCCAGCGTGAAGCCGCCGCGCAGCGGCTTGGGCGCGCTGGACCGGCCGCAGCCCCTGACGTCGTACAGCACCACGTGAAAGCGGTCGGCCAGGCCGCGGGCCACCTCCGACCACACCTCCTTGCTGTCCGGGTAGCCGTGCACCAGCACCACCGTGGGGCGCGAGGCGTCGCCCAGCTCGGCGACGCACAGCTCCACCCCGCCCGTACGGACCCAGCGCTCCCGCGCGCCTTCCAGCCCGGCTTGTGTGCTCATGCGGCCTTCTCCTCCTGCCAGCGCCGCACGTGCGGCAGATCGTCGTCCAGCCAAAAGGCGCTTTCCTCGGGGTCCGCCGAGTCCGTCACGACGAGGATCTCCTCGAACTTCGCGCCGGTACCCCGGAAGCCGAGGTGTGGTTCGACTGCCCACAGGCCCGGGTGCGGCGGGTGGTCGGAGAATGTGTACGGGCTCCACAGCGGCGACCAGCCGTCGCGGTGGCCGTGCAGCGCGTCGGAGGCCAGCCCCTTCAACGACTGGGTGCCGAACCCGAAGAGGGTGGGCGACCAGCGGCGGGCCGCCACCCGGCCGACCTTGTGGGCGATGACGCCGAAGGGGTAGGCGCGGTGCCGGTTGGCGTACCCCTGCCGCACCATGAGCCGCTCGACGTCCTCGTAGATCTCGCGCAGCGGACGGCGCTCGCGCACCTCGCGCAGGATCAGCTCGCGGTGCGCTTCGAGGTCGGCCAGCAGCCGGTCGTGCACCGGGTTGAGCCCGAGGCAGCCGGAGTAGCCGATGTCGGCGGTGTAGCCCTGGTGGACCGGCGCCATGTCGAGAATGAAGGGCATCCCCGGCTCCAGCCGGCGGTTGGTGGGGAAGAACTGGAGCGGTATGCGGAAGCCGGCGAACGCCGTGCGGTCGCCGAACCAGGCGAAGGGCAGGTGGAACCAGTCCCGCACCCCGCGCTCGCGCAGCCACTCGCGCTGCATCCGCGCCGCTTCCCGCTCCGTCACACCCGGCTTGAGCTGGGCCGCGACCGCTTCCGCGCAGGCGTACGCCAGCCGCTGCACCTCCCTGAACCCCCGCAGCTCGGCGGTGAGTCCACCCACTCCGCCGCCCGCCCGGGCCACTGGGGTCCCTGTCGCTGAGGTCATCGCCAACCGTCCGTTCCGTGAAGCGATCATCGCGGTACGTGCCCGTAACTTGACACTGATGAATGTGACAATGCCTGGCGGCGGCGTCAAGGGGTCTGCCCGTGCCTGTGGAAAACGTCTGCGGTCCGGCGCTCCGGCGGTCCGGCGAGCCCCGCCACGAGCCCGCCCGCCACGAGCCCGCCCGCCACACCCCCGCCCGCCACGAGCCCGCCCGCCACACCCCCGCCCGCCATGAGCCTGCCCACCCCACCCCGCCCCTCACGGCCCGGGGGGCCCAAAGCAGGAGCTCCCCTACGGGCTCCTACTCCTGTGGTCGGAGACCGAACCAGCCGCCAGGTCTGACGACCGGTGTGGTCCGCGCCACTACCGTCGATGACGTGACTGTGATCGTGACCGAAAGCCTGAGCAAGCGGTACCCGAGGGTGACCGCGCTGGACCGGCTCACCGTTGACATCGCCCCCGGCGTGACCGGCCTGGTGGGTGCCAACGGCGCCGGCAAGTCCACCCTGATCAAGCTGCTGCTGGGCCTGGCCCCGGCCAGCGAGGGGTCAGCGGCCGTCCTGGGCCTCGACGTGGCCAAGGAAGGCAGCGCCATCCGCGAGCGCGTCGGCTACATGCCGGAGCACGACTGCCTGCCGCCCGACGTCTCGGCCACCGAGTTCGTCGTCCACATGGCGCGCATGTCGGGCCTGCCGCCGACCGCCGCCCGCGAGCGCACCGCGGACACGCTGCGGCACGTGGGCCTCTATGAGGAGCGCTACCGCCCCATCGGCGGCTACTCGACGGGCATGAAGCAGCGGGTCAAGCTGGCGCAGGCGCTGGTCCACGACCCGCAGCTGGTCTTCCTGGACGAGCCGACCAACGGCCTGGACCCGGTCGGCCGCGACGAGATGCTCGGCCTGATCCGCCGCGTGTACACCGATTTCGGCATCTCGGTCCTGGTCACGTCACACCTGCTCGGCGAGCTGGAGCGCACCTGCGACCACGTCGTCGTCATCGACGGCGGCAAACTGCTGCGCTCCTCCGCCACCGACGACTTCACGCAGGCCACCGCCTCGCTGGCGGTCGAGGTCACGGACACCGACGAGCACCCGGACGGCACGAAGGCGCTGCGTGCGGCGCTGGCCGAGGCGGGCGTCGCGGTGTCCTCCGCCGCCCCCGGCTCCGGGAGCGAAGCCTCGGCGGGCCACCTGCTGTACGTGGAGGCCACCGGCGAGGAGACGTACGACCTGCTGCGCGACACCGTCGCCGGCCTCGGCCTCGGCCTGGTCCGGATGGAACAGCGCCGCCACCGCATATCCGAGGTCTTCCACAGCGACGACGCGGCGGAAGCCGGCGCGGCGCACGCCCAGGACGCGGCCAGTGCCCCGGACGCGCGCTCCCAGGACGGCGCGCGGGCCGCGGTGGCTCCCGCGGCCGCCTCCGCGACGACCGCCCACCGAGCACCGAAGGACGGAGGCGCGCCCGATGCCGCCTGAGACCAGGACCCCCGCCACCGCAGGAGCGGCGCCGGACGTCATCCACGACATCGGCTACCGCCACTTCGACGGCCCCCGCCTCGGCCGCGCCTACGCCCGCCGTTCTCTGTTCTCGCAGAGCCTGCGCGGCGCCTACGGACTCGGCCGCTCGGCCAAATCCAAGGTCCTGCCGATGCTGCTGTTCGCCGTGATGTGCCTGCCCGCCGGCATCATGGTGGCGGTCGCGGTCTTCACGAAGATGAACGACCTGCCGGTGGCGTACAGCAGGTACGCGATCTACCTCCAGGCCGTCATCGGCCTCTACCTGGCCGCCCAGGCCCCGCAGTCCGTCTCACGGGACCTGCGCTTCAAGACGGTGCCGCTGTACTTCTCGCGCCCCATCGAGCGGGTCGATTACGTGGTGGCGAAGTTCGCGGCCATGGCCAGTGCCCTGTTCGTCCTGACCGCCGCGCCGCTGCTGATCCTCTACATCGGCGCGCTGCTGGCCAAGATGGACTTCGTCGACCAGACCAAGGGGCTGGCCCAGGGCCTGGTCTCGGTGGTGCTGCTGTCGCTGCTGTTCGCCGGCCTCGGCCTGGTGATCTCCGCGCTCACCCCGCGCCGCGGCTTCGGTGTCGCCGCCGTCATCGCCGTACTGACGATCCCGTACGCCGCGGTCAGTGCCGTGCAGGGCATCGCCGCCGTACAGGGCCAGGAGCAGGCCGTCGGCTGGCTCGCGCTGTTCTCGCCGGTCACGCTCATCGACAGCGTGCAGGCGACGTTCCTGGGCGGTACCGCGTCGTTCCCCGACGAGGTCCAGCCGTCCACCGCCGCCGGTCTGGTGGCGCTGCTGGTCACCCTGACCGTCATCGCGGGCTCGTACGCCCTCCTGATGCGCCGCTACCGCAAGGCCGGCCTGTGACCGCCCGCCCCGCGCCCTTGAAGGCGCGTCCGACGCCCGCCACCAGCCCCCGAAGGAACGGGCCGCGCCCATGACGACCATCCAGATCGACCACGTCTCCCGCTGGTTCGGCAACGTCGTTGCCGTCAACGACATCACCATGACCATCGGCCCTGGCGTCACCGGCCTCCTCGGCCCCAACGGGGCGGGCAAGTCCACCCTCATCAACATGATGGGCGGCTTCCTCGCGCCCTCCGGCGGGACCGTCACCCTCGACGGCCGCACCATCTGGCGCAACGAGAGCATCTACCGCGAGATCGGCATCGTGCCCGAGCGCGAGGCGATGTACGACTTCCTCACCGGCCGCGAGTTCGTCGTCGCCAACGCCGAACTGCACGGCCTGGGGCGGCAGGCGGCCCAGCGGGCGCTGGCCACCGTGGAGATGGAGTACGCGCAGGACCGCAAGATCTCCACGTACAGCAAGGGCATGCGGCAGCGCGTGAAGATGGCGTCGGCGCTGGTGCACGAGCCGTCCGTACTGCTGCTGGACGAGCCGTTCAACGGCATGGACCCGCGGCAGCGCATGCAGCTGATGGACCTGCTGCGGCGGATGGGCGCCGACGGCCGTACGGTTTTGTTCTCGTCCCACATCCTCGAAGAGGTCGAACAACTCGCCTCGCACATCGAGGTGGTGGTGGCCGGCCGGCACGCCGCGTCCGGCGACTTCCGCAAGATCCGCCGCCTGATGACGGACCGCCCGCACCGCTACCTCGTACGCTCCGACGACGACCGGGCGCTCGCCGCGGCCCTGATCGCCGACCCCTCCACCGCCGGTATCGAAGTCGACCTCCAGGAGGGCGCACTGCGCGTCCAGGCCGTCGACTTCCCCCGCTTCACCGCCCTGCTGCCGCGCGTCGCCCGCGACCACGGCATCCGCCTCCTGACGGTCTCGCCCTCCGACGAGTCCCTGGAATCGGTCTTCTCCTACCTCGTCGCGGCCTGAAAGGAGCCTGAAAGCGATGTCAGCGACCTCATCGGTCCGGCCGGACCCGACCGCGGCGCCCGCTCCGGGCCCCTCGCCGGTCCCGTCGGTCTTCAACCCCACCGTCGCCCGGCTCACCTACCGGGCCCTCCTCGGCCGGCGCCGCGCGCTCATCCTCTTCGCGCTGCCCGCCCTCCTGATCGTCATCTCCCTCGCCGTACGGGTGCTGGCCGGCGCCGACGACTCGACCGCCGGCGGCGTCCTGGGCACGTTCGCGCTCGCCACGATGGTGCCGCTGATCGGCGTGATCGCCGGTACGGGCGCGATCGGCCCGGAGATCGACGACGGCTCGGTCGTCTACCTGCTGGCCAAGCCCCTGCGCCGCTCGTCGATCATTTTCACCAAGCTGCTCGTGGCGATCGGTGTGACGGCCGCCTTCTCGGCGATCCCGGTGCTGATCGCCGGCTTCGTCCTGAACGGCAACAGCCAGCAGATGGCCGTGGCGTACGCGGTCGCCGCGGCCGTGGCCTCCGTCGCGTACAGCGCGCTGTTCCTCTTCTTCGGCACGGTCAGCAGGCACGCCGTCGTCTTCGGCCTGGTCTACGCCCTTGTGTGGGAGTCCCTCTTCGGCAACCTGGTGCCGGGCGCGCGCACACTGAGCGTGCAGCAGTGGGCGCTCGCGATCGGCCAGAAGATCGGCGCGGAGGGCGCGATCACCTCAGAGGTGGGCCTGCCGCTGGCCGTCGTCCTCCTGGTAGCCGTGACCGGCCTGGCCACGTGGTACGCGGCACGCAAGCTGCGGTCGCTGACGCTGGCGGGGGAGGAGTAGGGGGGCGGCCCGGCCGCTGCCGTCTCACGGGGCGGCCGGGCCTCTCACGGACACGGACACGGATACGGGGGCGCGGGCTGCGGGCGCGGGCCGTTTCCCATGCCCGCAGCCCGTGCCCGCTGCCCACGCCGCGACCTTGACCCGCGACTACTCCGCTATTCCGCTACTCCGCGCAGAACTCGTTCCCCTCCGGGTCCCGCATGAGCCACCAGTGCCCGGCAAGTCCCTGGTCGACCTCGCGGACGCGGGTCGCCCCCAGCTTCTCCAGCCGGGCCACCAACGCATCGCGCCCGCCGGGCTCGCTGTGGACGTCGATGTGCAGACGGTTCTTGCCCGCCTTTCCCTCCGGCACCTCCTGAAAGAGCACTCGCCGCCCGCGGCCGACACCGCTGTCCGCGTCGAACGGGTCCTCCGGATGGCGGATCGCGGCATACCCCCGGAAGGTCTTACGGCCCCGGTGCTCGGCAACCGCCTCGTCACCTATGTGCCCGGCGGCCAGCAACTGCTCGATGAGAGCGCTGGGATCCTCCACCTCCGTACTCCAGGGCCGCGGCCCAGAAGTCCGCGAGAGCGGGGGCGTTACTGCTGTCGATGACCAACTTCCACGTCAGTGCCATGGGGGCAGTTATACCTACTGCCACTGACAACGGGCGGTATCGAGGGCGGGGTTGGGCGCGGGGGTTATCGCCGTGGCCGTGCGCCGGGCCCCGGTCTCCATCCAGGTTGCTCAGTCGGCGACGAAGTAACCTCGACCGCTCACCACGTACACGAGCCCCTCGGTGCGAAGGCTGGCCACAGCGCGGGTAGCTGTCGACTGGGACACATCGAACTCGGCGGCGAGCGCCACCGTGCCTGGCAGGCGTTCCCCGGCGCGATAGGTGCCGTCCTGAATGCGCCGCCGGATCTCCGCTGCGACTTGTGGCCAATGCCGTAACGCCGCAGAACGCGGCGAGCGCTGTCAGAGATCACAGGATCTCTGACAGCGCTCGCAATGGCGGGTGGGCCGTCCCCGCTACGCGCCCGCCCCGATCCGGCGGTCGCGGCCCGCGCCCAGGCCCAGCAGGACCAGGCCCGCGCAGACGAACAGCAGCAGCACGATCGGCACCGTCCAGCCGTGCGTGGCCTGGTGTACCGCGCCGAGCACCAACGGGCCGGCGGCGGCGAGGAGGTAGCCCCAGGTCTGGGCCATGCCCGAGAGGCGGGCCGCGGTGTGCGCGTCGCCGGAGCGGAGCACCATCATCGTCAGCGCCAGGCCGAGCGCGCCGCCCTGGCCGATGCCCAGGAGTACGGCCCAGACCCAGGCGCCCGCCACCGGGGCCACGAGCAGGCCGACGATGCCGCAGGCCATCAGGGCGGTGACGGCGACGGCCAGCAGCCGCTGCCGCCGCATCCGCCCGGCGAGCATCGGCACCACGAACGAACCGGCCATCTGCACCAGCGTGCTGAACGCGAAGACGAGCCCGGCCGTGGCCTTGCTCATGCCGTGGTCGGTGAAGACGGTCGGCATCCAGGCGATCATCACGTACGCGATCAGCGACTGCGACCCCATGAAGAGCGTGACCTGCCAGGCCAGCGGGGAACGGCTCAGGTTCGGGCCGTCCTCGGTGGCGTGCGCCGGTGTCGCGGCGGCCTGGCCGTGGCGCGTTCCGCGCCGCGCCATCACGGCCTGCGGAATCCAGACGGCGGCGGCGACCGCGGCCAGTAGTGCCCAGGAGGCCAGCGAACCCTGCCAGGCGCCGAGCGCGTTCTCCAGCGGTACGGCGGAGGCGGCCGACACCGTGGCGCCCAGGATCATCGCCGTCGAGTACAGGGCGGTCATGCCCGCGGCCTTCTCGGGGAAGTCGCGCTTGATCAGGCCGGGCATCAGCACGTTCAGCAGGGCGATGGACGTGCCGACCACCGCGCAGCCCACGAACAGGGCGACCACCGGCGGCGCGACGCGCAGCAGGATGCCGCCGCACAGCAGCACCAGCGCGCCGCACAGCACCGTCTCGGTGCCCCAGCGGCGGGCCAGCTTGGGCGCGGCGATCGACCCGAGGCCCATGAAGACGAGCGGGATGGTCGTCACGAGGCTGCTGGCGGTCGCGGCCAGGTGGTAGTGCTCGCCGATCTCGCTCACCAGCGGCGATACGCCGGCCAGCGCGGCGCGCATGTTCAGCGAGGCGAGCACGATGCCGAGCAGGAGCAGGGCGGGGTGCGCGCGCAGCCGGCGGCGGGCCGCGGCGACCGGCGGCGCCGGGGTCAGGTCCTCCTCGGCGTCGATCAGTGGTGCTTCGGACCGGGTCCCTGACATGGGTGCGTACCTCTCCTTGCGTGGGGGGTGGTGTGCGGTCGTACGGGGGTGGCCGAAGGCCGGGGTGGGGGAGGCGGAAGGAACGTTTCTGCACCGGCACCGGTTGTGGCAGCGGCGCCGGCCCGGCATCGCACCTGCTGTGGCACTGCGCCCGTGGCTGCCGCTCTCCGCGGCGGGACGTGTCCGATCCCCGAGGAAACGGCCTGCTCCGTTCAGCGCTCCGCGAGCAGCTTCTCCACGGCTCGTTTCGGCGGTTCCAGCAGCGCCCGGGTGGCTTTCTCCGCGGCCTCGGGGTCGCCGGACGCGATCGCCTCCAGGACCGCCAGGTGGTCGCCGTGCACGATGCGCGGCATCTGGTCGTCGCCGAGCGCGGAGAGCAGCGCCTCGCGTACGGAGCTGCTGAACCAGGCGTACGTGGCGGTCAGCGCGGTGTTGTGCGCGGCCTCCACGACCGCCCGGTGGAAGGCGATGTCGTGGTCGGCGTACAGCTCCAGGTCGCCGCCCCGGGGCGGCTCGCCGTCGGCTTCCAGCGCGGCCTGCGCGTCCAGGGCGGCCCGCATCCGTTCCAGGTCGGCGGGCCGGTGCCGCTGGGCCGCCAGCCGGGCGGCCTCCGCCTCCAGGGCGATGCGCAATTCCAGGACGTCCCGGATCGTGGCCCGCCGGACGCCGCGCATGATGTCGCCGGGGTCGGCCTGGGAGAGGACGAAGGTGCCCTCGCCCTGCCGGGACCGCAGCATGCCCGCGTGCACGAGGACCCGTACGGCCTCGCGCACGGTGTTGCGTCCGACCTGGAGCTGTTCGGCCAGGGCGTGTTCGGTGGGGATGCGCCCGCCCACCGGCCAGGTGCCGGCGGCCAGCTGGGCCCGCAGGGCGTCGACGACGGTGTCCACGAGGGACTGCCGTCCCGCTGCCTGTAGCGCCATGCGCGTCTCCTCGGTTGCGGTATGTGGCCGTCCGGTCGCAGGTCTCGCCGACCCGGCCCATTGGCCCGGTTGCCCAGTCATCCTACAACTGATGGGTGCAATGTGCACGGAGTCTGTGACTCCGTGCCCATTGCACCCATCAGGACGCTCGCCCTACGCCCTTCGGGCGGGGCTCACAGCCCGATGTCGCGCTCCTGGATGTCGGCCAGTGACTCCCGCCGTACGAGAATCCGCGCCTGCCCGCCCGTCACGGCGATCACCGGCGGGCGGCCCACCAGGTTGTACCCGGAGGCCATGGACAGGTGGTACGCGCCCGCCACCGGCACGCCGAGCAGGTCGCCGGGCCGTACGTCACCGGGCAGCCGTACGTCGGCGGCGAGCACGTCGCCCGCCTCGCAGTGCCGGCCCACCACGGTCACCGGCGCGGGCGCGGCGGCCGACCGGCGCCCGATCAGTCGGGGCGCGTACCGCACCCCGTAGAGCGCCGGCCGCGGGTTGTCGCTCATCCCGCCGTCCACGGCGACGAACGTGTGCTCCCCGGTCCGCTTGACGGACAGCACCCGGTAGAGGGCGACGCCCGCCGGACCCGCGATGGCGCGGCCCGGTTCGACGGTCAGGCGGGGCACCGGCAACCCGGCCGCCGCGCAGCTGCCGGCCAGCTCGGCCCGCACCTTGGCGCCGAGCGCCGCGACGTCCAGGGTGTCCTCGCCCGGCCGGTAGGCGACGCCGTGCCCGCCGCCGATGTCCAGCTGCGGCAGCGTGACGCCGTGCTGCTCGTGGACGCGGGCCAGCAGTCCGACCAGCCGCCGCACGGCCGACAGGAACGGCTTGACGGTGGTGATCTGCGACCCCAGGTGGCAGTGCAGCCCGACCAGTTCCAGGCGCGGCTGCCCGAGGACCCGGGTGATCGCGTGCTGGGCCGAACCGTCCGCCAGCGACAGTCCGAACTTCTGGTCGTCCGTACCGGTACGGATCTTGGCGTGGCCGCCCGCCGCGATGCCGGGCACCACCCGTATGAGTACCTTCTGCCGGGCGCCGGCGGGGACCGCGGCGGCGAGCCGGGCGATCTCGGAGGTGCTGTCGATGACGATGCGGCCGACGCCGAGGCGCAGCGCGGTGCGCAGGTCCTCGGGGCTCTTGGCGTTGCCGTGCAGCACGATGCGCTCCGGCGGGAAGCCGGTGGTGACGGCGAGTTGGAGCTCGCCCGCCGAGCAGACGTCGAGGCCGAGGCCCTCCTCCCGCACCCAGTGGGCCATCGCGCGGCACAGGAACGCCTTGGCCGCGTAGATCACGTCCGCGTCGGGGAAGGCGCGCAGGTAGCCGCGGCAGCGGTCGCGGACCTCGGCCTCGTCCAGGACGTACGCGGGGGTGCCGAAACGTTCGGCGAGTTCGGTGAGCGGGACGCCGCCGACGGCGAGGTCGTCGTGCGGCAGCCGGGTCGTCGAGGCGGGCCAGACGGAGAGTCCGGGGTCGCGGGAGCCGGTGTCGCGGGTGGTGGTGTCGTGAGTGCCGGTGTCGGGGGTGGCGGTGGTGTGCTGCGCGGGTGTGTCCGGCTGCGCCGTGCGCTGCTGGGACGTGGTCGTCACGGTCATGTCGTCGTACGCCCCTTCTCAGACGGCCCGCAGGAGCGGCATGCGGGGAGTGCCGGGAGCGAGCCGCGGGTCCACGGTCAGGACGGCGGCGCCGAGCGGTTCGGCGAGGGCGCGCAGCGCGGGTTCGGCGAGGCGGATCCACGGCTGGTCGGCGCCGAGCGCCGCGGCGAGCCGCTGCGGAGAGGTGAAGCCCACGGCGGTACGGCCGCCGAGCGGGGTGCGGAACAGGCGGGCGGTACAGCCCGCGGGGCCCGGCCGGACGGGGACGAAAAGAGGCCCGGCCGGGACGCGTTCGGCAGGTTCGGGGTCTTCCGCGTACAGGTGCTGCTGGGACACGGCGATGCTCCTCGCACAGGACAGTGGCCCCGGACCGGTGAGAAGAGAAGCGCCGGGGCTCCTCCTCGACGCTATGCCCGTACCGCCGCCCGCTCCGCGGCGTACTGACGCATCGTTGACGGTTCGTGGACGCCCCTTGACGCGATGCTGGTGCTCCGGCGCACGCTCCGGCGCACAGCCGACTCGCACGCCACGGCGCGGGCGGCTACGCGCGCCTCGGCAGCTGCCGGTATCCAGGGCGGTCCGCCCGGGCTTCCACGAGGATACGAGGACCGCACCGACCGCCGGCCGGCCCTGCCCCTTGACCTTCACACCGTGGCAAGCCCTGCACTGGGAGACGTCATGTTCACCATCGGAGACTTCGCAGGCCACGGCCGCGTATCGGCGCGCATGCTGCGCCACTACGACACCATCGGACTGCTGCGCCCGGCCCGTACCGACCCGGTCACCGGCTACCGCTACTACGAGGCGAGCCAGCTCACCCGCCTCAACCGCATCATCGCCCTCAAGGATCTCGGCTTCAGCCTCCAGCAGGTGGCGGCCATCCTGGACGAGCAGGTGAGCGCGGCGGAACTGCGCGGCATGCTGCGGCTGCGCCGGGCCGAGCTGGCGGCGGCGGTCACGGCCGCCGGCGCCCGGCTGGCGCGGGTCGAGGCGCGGCTCCGGACGATCGAGAGCGAGGGACGGATGCCCGCCGACGAGGTCGTGGTCAAGCGCGTCGAAGCGGTACGGGTCGCCGAACTGACCGGGGTCGCGGCGAGCTTCGGGCCCGAGGACATCGGGCCGGTCGTCCAGCCGCTGTACGAGGAGCTGTTCCGGCGGCTGGCCGCCGCCGGCATCGAACCGGCGGGGCCGGGGATCGCGTACTACGAGGACGCGCCGGAGGGCGGGGACCGGATCACGGTGCACGCGGCGGTCGTGGTCGCGGCCGCGCCCCGGCCGTCCCACGGCTTCGCGATCGTGGACCTCCCGGCGGTCGAGCGGGCCGCCACGGTGGTGCACCGCGGCCCCATGGAGCGGGTGCTGCCCACCGCGCAGACGCTTGCCCGCTGGCTCGGCGACAGCTCCTACCGCTCCACCGGGTACCCGCGTGAGGTGACGTTGGAGTGCCCGGAGGACCGGGAAGGGTGGGTGACGGAGCTGCAGGAGCCGATCACCGAGGGCTGAGCCCGGCGCCCGGACGGGGGCGCATGTGCGGCCACATCGTGCGCCGGCGCACAAGAGGCGCTCGGTTGTACGTGTGCGTCCGACTGCCGAACAGGCGAGAACCGGCACGCACCGGAGTCGTGAACCCAAGCCATAGCTAAGGGGTAGGGAAGCAAATCCGAAGATTGACTTGGGGGTTGGCCGCGAGGAGGATCGGTACCGGGCCCAGGGCGGCCACCCGGAACCGGCTACGGCGCCGTACGGATCCGGGGGCCGACCCGCCATGGGCCCGGCCCCCGGGAACTGCCGTACAGAGCTGTCGTACGAAGCTGTCGTACGGCGCTGCCGTCAGCCGTGGTCCGCGCCGACCGGCGTCCTGGCGGCGGTGCCGTCACCGGCAGCCGCCCCGGTGCCCGCCGCACCGGCGGCGACCGGAGCCGCCCGGTCCGCGGCCCGGTTGCGTACGACGGCCAGAACCAGCAGGCCGGCGGCCACCGCCACCACGCCCGCGACCAGGGACACCCGGGCCAGGCCGTGCACGTATGCGGTGCCGGGCGCGGCGTGCGCGCCCGCGGACCGCAGGCCCTGCGCGAAGACCGTGCCGAGGACCGCGATGCCGAGCGCGTAGCCGAGCTGCCGGAAGGTGTTGACCGCGCCGCTGGCCATGCCGGCGCGCTGCGGCGGGGCCGCGCCGAGCGCCGCCGAGACCAGTACCGGCATGGACATGCCGATGCCGAGGCCGCTGACGAGCAGACCCGGCACGAGGACCGGCCAGTTGGAGTCGTCGTTCAGCAGCAGAACGTGCAGCAGCGGTCCCGCACCGATCAGCAGCAGACCGATACCGATGGGCAGTTGCGGAGCCAGACGGTGCAGGAACCGGCCGCCCAGCATGCCAACGGCCATCGACGCCACCGCCATCGGCAGCACCGCGACACCCGCCATCACCGGGCTCAGGCCCAGGATGTTCTGCACCCACAGGCCCACGTACGTCAGGTACGGGAACGCCGCGGCCTGGAGCAGCAGCGCGGCCGCCATCAGGACGGCGAAGGTCGGGCGCCGCAGCAGCCCGAGGTCCAGCAGCGGTTTGCGCGCGCGGCGCTCGACGACGACGAAGGCGAGCAGCGCCACCACGGCCACCGCCAGCGACGACAGCGTGCCGGACTCCGTCCAGCCCTCCTCGCCACCGCGCATCAGCCCGTACGTCAGTGCGCCCGCGCACAGCGTGAACGCCCCGGCGCCCGGCCAGTCGATGCGCGCCGTACGGTCACCGTGCGACTCCTGCACCGAGCGCAGGGTGATCCACACCGCCACCGCCGTCAGCGGCAGGTTGACCAGGAAGATCGCCCGCCAGTCGACGTACTGGGTCAGCACCCCGCCCAGCACCGGACCGACCGCGGCCGCCGCACCGCTCGTACCGCCCCAGATGCCGAACGCCACACCGCGGTCGCGGCCCTGGTAGGCCGCCATCAGCAGCGGCGTGTTGGTGGCGAACATGGCCGCGGCGCCCGCGCCCTGCACGGCCCGCGCGGCGATCAGTACGCCCTCGTCGGGAGCGAGACCGCAGGCCAGCGAGGCCAGCGCGAAGACGCCGAGCCCCGCCACGTACAGCCGGCGCCGCCCGTACAGGTCGGCCGCCGAGCCCGCCGCCATCAGGAGCGCGGCCAGCGCCAGCGCGTAGATGTCCATCACCCACTGCAAGGAGGTGAAGGAGGCGCCGAGACCGTCGGCTATCCGCGGCAGCGCGGTGTTCACGATCGTGACGTCGACGAGCAACATGAAGTTGCCCAGGGTGATGGCGACCAGTGGCCACCATTTGCTCCGCCCGTTGTGCATCAAAACCTCTGTGTCGGTGTGGGTCGTTCTGTGGTCGTTCGTTCTGGATCGTTCTGCGGTCGTTCTGTGGTCGTGCTGTGGTCGTGCTGTGGTCGTTCTTCATTCGGTCCCTACAAGGTCCGGCCTCGACCCCCGTCACTCCCAACCACGGCGTCCCATGCGGCACAATCCGACAAGCGTTAGCCTTCCATGGTGAAAACCGACGGTTTCGACGAGCTGGACCGAAGCCTGGTCCAAGCTCTCCAGCTCGACGGCCGGGCGCCCTTCAGCCGGATCGCCGAGGTCCTCGGCGTCTCCGACCAGACCGTCGCCCGCCGCTACACCCGGCTGCGCGGCGCCAACATGATCAAAGTCCTGGGGCTCCCCGACCCGGCCGCCCTCGGCCAGACCGAATGGCTCGTACGGGTCCAGTGCACGCCCGACGCGGCCGTCGCGGTCGCCGAGGCACTCGCCCGGCGCACCGACACCTCCTGGGTGAGCCTGATGTCCGGCGGCACCGAGATCGGCGCCGTCTGCCGCGCCGCGAGCAGCCGGGACAGCGACGCGCTCCTCCTCCAGAAGCTGCCGCGTACCCCGAGCGTGGTCGGCGTCACCGCGCACTGCCTGCTGCACGAGTTCTACGGCGGCCCGCTGGGACTGGTCAACAAATCGGGTGCGCTGACCGAGGAACAGGCCGCGCAGCTGCGCCACCCCTCGTTCGACGCGGCCCACCGCCGGGCCGCCGGCCTGTCCGCACCATCCGCGCCCGTCACGCTCGCCGACGCCGACCGCCGCTTGCTGGCGGCCCTCGCCGAGGACGGCCGCACCGGTCTCGCCGAGCTGGCCGCGGTCACCGGCTGGTCCCAGTCCACCGTCCGCCGCCGGCTGACCGAACTGCGCGCCGACGGCATCCTCTACTTCGACGTCGACTACGACGCCCGGCACTTCGGCCTCGGCGTCATGGTCTCCCTCTGGCTCTCCGTCGCCCCGAGCGAACTTGCCGCCACCGGGGCGGCGCTGGCCCTGCACCCCGAAGTGGCCTTCGCTTGCGCGACCACCGGCCCCAGCAACCTCTTCGCGTCCGTCCTGTGCCCCGACGTACGCTCCCTCTACACGTACCTGACCACCCGGATCGCGGCACTGCCCGCCGTCCGGCACATGGAGTCCTCGCCGTTGATCCGGCGCCTCAAAGGCGCCGGACCACACGGCTCAGGCCGGCCCGTCCCCGGCCCGGCCGCCCCCGCACCGGCGGGCCGCGTGCGATGAGGCCGGTGCTTCCTTCCTCGCCCGCCGACCGCGTGGCGGCCTGGGTACGCTCCGCCCCCGGCACCCACATCTGGCTGCTGATCATCGGCGTGACCAGCCTCGTCATCGCCGGAGCCAGCGAGGGACTGGAGCACTTCCTCCTCCACCGCACCAGCAGCAACATCCACGAACTCAACCGGCACCCCGTCTCCTCCCTTCTCATCAGCGGCTTCTGGATCGAGAAACCGGCCTCCTTCCTCCTCTACACGGTCCTCTTCGAGCTGGTGCACGCCAACGTCGAACGCTGGCTGGGCACTTGGCGCTGGCTGCTGACCGTCGGCGTCGCGCACATCGTCGCCACGCTCCTCAGCCAGGAACTGGTCCTCCTCGCCATCGAAGGCCACCGGCTGCCGCGCTCCATGACACACGTCGTCGACATCGGCGTCTCGTACGGCCTGGCAGCGGCAGCCGGCCTGCTCACCTACCGGCTGCCGCCACCCTGGCGCTACCTCTACCTCGCGGCCGTCCTCGGCTTCTTCGGCGTCCCGCTCCTGTCAGGCGCCACATTCACCGACTTCGGCCACGCCGTCGCGCTCACCCTCGGTCTGGCCGCCTGGCCCTTGACCCCGGGCGCCGGCTCGGACGGGGCTGAGGGCGGGGCAGCGGACGCGGACCCGCACGCAACTCCCGGACATCCTCCGACAGATCACTGAGCCGCTCACTCATCGCGCACACGACCCGGTTGGTCGCATCCAGCCGCCGGTCGAGCCGGTCCAGCCGCACGGAGATCCGCCCGATCACCGGTCCGAGATCGCGTAGGACGGGGCCGATGTCGGCAAGCGACGACTCGACGCGCGTGAGCCGGTGGTCGAGCGACTCGACCGTCGGCGCCGGCCGGGCCTGCCGGGGCACCTCGACCCGCGCCCGCGCGCCTTCCTCGACGTCGAGGAGGTACGTACGGACCGCCCGCGCGACCTCGCTGTCGCGGAGGAGCATGGCGATGTTGAGGATGGTCCGACGGGTGTAGAGGGTGAGGTGGGCGCGGCCCTGTGGATAACTTGCCGCTGAAAGCTTCAAGTTGGAGCTTTCAAAGACCCGCAGGTCAGAGCCCTTGAGAACGCGCATGCCGTTCTCGGACAGCTCCGCTCGATGCCTCCGCATCAGGCTGTTGACAGCGCGATCGCCCACCTCGAAGTAGTCGGCGACCATCCGCGTCGTGACATGCAGCCCGTCGGGCAGCAGCACCAGCGCTTTCACCTTGTCCAGGACGCCGACGCGTCCGATCACACTGTCGCGCATCGCCCGCGACTCCAGCAGTACAGCTTCGGGTGGCATGTGTATGCCCTCCACTCAAACCGGAACGGTTTGAAAGGGACAGGTTGTCCCTTTCAACTGAACGCCCGTATCCAGGGCCCAGGAGCGGAGGCTGCTCACGGATGCCACTACCTCTATGTCCGGTTCTCAGCCGTACGGCTACACCGCTTCACGACCGTCGCCGGCAATCCCCAGCACTTCACGCACTCTCGACGCCTCGAACTCCAGTTGCCTCCACGCACGGGGGACAACGAGTCGATAAACGTACAGTTACCCCGTCTCGGGCATGACTTCGTGCGTACGTTCCGAAAAGAAGACCGACCCGGCCGCCGGGGCCGGGTCGGAGAGGGGCTCAGGCGCCGTACAACCGCTCCAGGACGACGGCGATGCCGTCTTCCTCGTTGGAGGCCGTCGTCTCGTCCGCGACGGCCTTGAGTTCGTCGTGGGCGTTGGCCATGGCCACTCCGTGCCGGGCCCAGCCGAACATCGGGATGTCGTTGGGCATGTCGCCGAAGGCGATGGTGTCCGCGGCCTTCACGCCCAGGCGGCGGGCGGCCAGGGAGAGGCCGGTGGCCTTGGAGAGGCCGAGGGGGAGGAGTTCGACGACGCCCTCGCCGGCCATCATCACGCCGACCAGGTCGCCGGCGACCTCGCGCGCGGCGCGGGCCAGTTCGTCGTCGCCCAGGGTCGGGTGCTGGATGTAGATCTTGTTGATGGGGGCTGCCCACAGGTCGCCGGGGTCCTGGATCTCCAGGTTCGGCAGCGGGCCTTCCTGGATGCGGTAGCCGGGGGTGACCAGCACCTCGCCGTCCAGGCCGTCCCGGCTCGCGGCCAGGAACAGCGGTCCGGTCTCCGCCTCGATCTTGGCGAGGGCCAGCCCGGCGAGCTGCCGGTCCAGGGTCACGGAGGTCAGCAGCCGGTGCTCGCCGGCGTGGTAGACCTGCGCCCCCTGCCCGCACACCGCTATGCCGTCGTAGTCCAGCGCATCGAGGATGTGCCGGGTCCACGGCACCGCGCGGCCCGTGACGACGATGTGCGCGGCCCCGGCCGCCGTGGCCGTGGCCAGGGCGGCGCGGGTGCGCTCGGAGATCGTGTCGTCGTGCCGCAGCAGCGTTCCGTCGAGGTCGGTCGCGACGAGCTTGTACGGCAGCGGTCGGGCCTGGGTGGCCCGGTGTGCGGGTTCGGGGGCGGTGGTCACCGGTTGACGGGCTCCAGGATCTCCCGGCCGCCCAGGTAGGGGCGCAGCATCTCGGGGACGCGTACGGAGCCGTCCGCCTGCTGGTGGTTCTCGAAGATCGCCACGATGGTGCGGGGCACCGCGCAGAGCGTGCCGTTGAGCGTGGCGAGCGGCTTGACCTGCTGCTTGCCGTCCTTGTTCGTGCGCATCCTGACCGACAGGCGGCGGGCCTGGAACTCGTTGCAGTTCGAGGCGCTGGTGAGCTCGCGGTACTTGCCCTGGGTGGGGATCCACGCTTCGCAGTCGTACTTGCGGGAGGCGGAGGCGCCCAGGTCGCCGGTGGCCACGTCGATCACCTGGAAGGGCAGTTCGAGGCCGGTCAGCCACTGCTTTTCCCAGTCCAGCAGGCGCTGGTGCTCGGCCTGCGCATCCTCGGGGTCGACGTACGAGAACATCTCGACCTTGTCGAACTGGTGGACGCGGAAGATGCCGCGGGTGTCCTTGCCGTACGTACCGGCCTCGCGGCGGAAGCACGGGGAGAAGCCCGCGTAACGCAGGGGCAGCTTGTCCGCGTCGAGGATCTCGTCCATGTGGTACGCGGCGAGCGGGACCTCGGAGGTGCCGACGAGGTAGAAGTCGTCCTTCTCCAGGTGGTACACGTTCTCCGCGGCCTGGCCGAGGAATCCGGTGCCCTCCATGGCGTGCGGGCGCACCAGGGCCGGGGTGAGCATCGGCGTGAAGCCGGCCTCGGTGGCCTGGGCGATGGCCGCGTTGACCAGCGCGAGCTCCAGGAGCGCGCCGATGCCGGTCAGGTAGTAGAAGCGCGAGCCGGAGACCTTGGCGCCGCGCTCGACGTCGATCGCGGCCAGCGCCTGGCCGATCTCCAGGTGGTCCTTGGGCTCGAAGCCCTCGGCGGCGAAGTCGCGGATCGTGCCGTGCGTCTCCAGGACCGTGAAGTCCTCCTCGCCGCCGACGGGCACGTCGGGGTGGACGAGGTTGCCCAGCTTGAGCAGGAGGGACTGGGTCTCCTCCTTGGCCTCGTCCTGCTCGGCGTCGGCGGCCTTGACGGCGGCGGACAGCTCCCCGGCCTTCTTGAGCAGCGCGGCCTTTTCGTCGCCGGTGGCCTTGGGGATGAGCTTGCCGAGCGACTTCTGCTCGTTGCGCAGCTCGTCGAAGCGGAGACTTGAGGTCCTGCGCCGCTCGTCGGCGGAGAGCAGCGCGTCGACGAGCGCGACGTCCTCTCCACGGGCGCGCTGGGACGCGCGCACACGGTCGGGGTCCTCACGGAGCAGGCGAAGGTCAATCACCCCACCAGGCTACCGGGGCACGGCGCCGGCGCTCGACGCCATATTCCCCCGCGTGGCGCTTTGTCCGGTTTGGGGCTATTTAATGGGTTTGGTTATTCCGTGCGAAACGGCACGGTAAGGCTTTGCGCAACGGATGGATAAGGGGTGCATAAGGGGCGGAGGGGGCGAGGGTGAGGCGGGAGTGGCGCGGCGAAGATCATCGGGTGCTTGCGCGAAAAGTGGCGGAAAAAATCGTCAAGAAAACCTTGCGCCGTCGCCGGTACGAGGGTATTCGCCGCGTCCGTGCTGACCCGCTTCCCTTGCGGTTGGCCGGAGTTGGAGGGGTGGGCCGGAGCGGAGGGCGACGGCGGTTGTACCCAGGGTTGTCCACAGGGGTGGGGGAGTTCCGGAATCTTATCCACAGGCTGTGTGTGGGATCTGTGGAAGTCGGAAGCGGTGGTTCCGTATCAAGAATGCGTTGCCGTGGATTCACCGAGGAAACCCCTCGTGGACGCTCTTTCGTGTGGGATTTCCTCGCCCTAAAGGATTGATCGGGCGAATTGCGCTGACGCGAGCCGGTGGAGGCGCTGTGGAGGGACGTGGGGGTCGGTAGAGCAATTTGTCGACCCTGCCCGGGTTGCCGCGCCCTTCGTGTCGACTTATCCCCAGGTCGAGAACGGGGCCTGTGGATAACTTTGTGGACAACTCCAACGCCCCAGACCAGCTCCCCGGCGGGTCCCTCCGGTTGTTCCACAGGCGCTTCGCCACCCGCCCCGGCCATCGTCGTGGTGTCAGGCCCGGCCGTCGAGGCAACGCGTCAGCCAGTCCGCCGCGTCCGTGAACGCCGCGTCGACCGTGTCCGGCCGTACGTTCGCCCGCACCTGGTCGGCGCGCGGGTACGACCCGAGGTAGCGCACCTCCCGGCAGACCCGCTTGAGCGCCATCAGGACCTCGCCGACCCGGCGGTCCGTGAGGTGCCCCTCGCAGTCCACCGAGAAGCAGTAGCGGCCGATGCCCTCGCCGGTCGGCCGCGACTCGATGCGCATCATGCTGACGCCGCGGGCCGCGTACTCCTGGAGGAGTTCCAGCAGGGCGCCGGGGTGGTCCTCGCGCAGCCACAGCACGACCGAGGTCTTGTCCGCGCCGGTACGCGCCGCCGGCCGGGCCGGCCGGCCCACCAGGACGAAGCGGGTGGCGGCGTTCTGCGCGTCGTGGATGTCGGTGACCAGCGGTTCGAGCCCGTACGTCGCCGCCGCGAACTCACCGGCGAAGGCGCCGTCGTAGCGGCCTTCCTGCACCAGGCGCGCGCCGTCCGCGTTGGAGGCGGCCGACTCCCACACCGCCTCGGGCAGGTGCGCCGCGAGCCACTTGCGCACCTGCGGCTGGGCGACCGGGTGCCCGGTGACCGTCTTGACGTCCGACAGGTCCGTGCCGGGCCGTACGAGCAGCGCGAAGGCGATCGGCAGCAGCACCTCGCGGTAGATCATCAGCGGTTCGCCGGCGGCCAGTTCGTCCAGGGTCGTGGTCACCCCGCCCTCGACGGAGTTCTCGATCGGCACCAGGGCGCCCGCGGCCTCCCCGGCCCGTACGGCGTCCAGCGCGGCCGGCACGGACACCATCGGCACCAGCTCGCGGGTGGCGGACTCCGGCAGCGTGCGCAGGGCCGCCTCCGTGAACGTTCCTTCGGGCCCCAGGTACGTATAGCGGCTGACCGACATGTCCCTTTGACTCCCTCACGTTGCGGTGGGGACCGCCTCGCCGATCACCCGCTCGCCACGTTACCCGCCCGGGCCGCCGCCCCGGCCGGGAAGCCGCGACCGGTCCGACGGCCCGCGGGCCACGGTCACCCCTCCAGCAACGGCTGCCCCACGTAACCCCCCGCCACCGCGGCCGGCGGCACGGCGAACAGCCCGCTCGCCTCGTGCCGCAAGAAGGGCGAGAGCGCGTCACCGCGGTCCAGCTTGCGCTGGATCGGGATGAAGGACCGCGAGGGGTCGGCCTGCCAGCAGACGAAGAGCAGCCCGGCGTCCGGCGCGCCGTCGTCGCGGAAGCCGTCGTGGTACGAGAAGGGCCGCCGCAGCAGCGCGGCACCCTGGTTGGACTCAGGGGCCGCGATCCGGGCGTGCGCGTCGGCGGGGACGACCGGCAGCCCGTCGGCGCCGTTCTTGTCCAGGTCCATCTTCGTGTGCTCGCCGCCCCCGGTCAGCGGCGCCCCGTCGGCCTTGCGCCGGCCGATGACCTTCTCCTGCTTGGCGAGCGGCTGCTTCTCCCAGTCGTCCAGCAGCATCCGGATACGGCGGACGACGGCGTACGACCCGCCGCGCATCCACGCGTACTCCCCGCTGCCGGCGTCCCGGCCCACGAAGATCCGCTCGTCGAAGTCGGGTTCGGACGGCTTGGGGTTGTTGGTGCCGTCCACCTGGCCCATCAGGTTGCGGGTGGTCATCGGGCCCGCGGTCGCGCCCGGCGTGCGGTTGAAGCCGTTCATCTGCCAGCGCAGCCGCGCGGTGCCCCCGGCCTCCTTCTGGAGGGCGCGCAAAGCGTGGAAGGCGACCAGTGCGTCGTCCGAGCCGATCTGGACCCACAGGTCGCCGTTGCTGCGCCCGGCGTCCAGCTCGTCCGCAGAGAAGTCCGGCAGCGGTTCGAGCTGGCGGGGGCGCCGCGCGGTCAGCCCCGTACGGTCGAAGAAGGTGCTGCCGAGGCCGAAGGTGACGGTGAGCGAGGAGGGGCCCGCGTCCAGCGCGACGCCGGTGTCCGCGGCCGGCGTCCGCCCGGCCATCAGCTCCTCGGCCGTACGGGACCAGCGGCGCAGCAGCGCGGCGGCGGCCTTGCGGTCGGCGCCCGGCGCGAGGTCGAACGCCAGGAGGTGGCCGCGCGCCTGGAGCGGCGTGGTGATGCCGGCCTGGTGCTTGGCGTGCTCGTCGCGGAAGGCGACCGCGGTCGAGCCGACGGTGCTCAGCGCGGTGGGCGGGTCGTCCTGGGCTGCGGCGACGCCGATGGCGCCGCCCGCGGCCCCGGCGACGAGGCCCGCCGCGCCCGCGGCGCCGACCGTGCCGAGCAGGCGGCGGCGGGACAGTTCGAGGGTTTCCGTGCGCTCGGATCCGTTGCGGTCGGCGGAGCCGGCGGTGTCGCCGGACGGAGAAGCGGTGGTCGTCATCAGTTGATCTTCACGTTCCTGGTCTCGGTGACCTGGTCGATGTCGGACGTCCGTACGACCAGGGAGAGCTGCCACTGTCCGGGCACCGGCAACTGGACGTCGCGCGCGCTCCAGTGGCCCTCGCTGACGTGGTCGAGGGTGACCGGCAGCGGCCCGAGGTTCTTGTCCTTGAGGGTGAAGGAGACCTGCACCTCGGGGATGTCCATCGTCTTGCCGTTCTGGTCTGCGATGCGCAGGTGCAGGGCGTTGGCGCTGCCGCTGCGCCCTGGGTCCAGGTCGATGCGCGCGGTGCCCTTGCCGCGCGCGCCGCCGGTGTCGAACGGGATGTTCAGCACCTGCGGCTGGTTGGCCTCGGCCGACTGCCCGGCCCCGCCGGCCGCCTTCACCGCCTCTTCGGTGCGGGCCGGTTCGGTGGCGGTGAGCACGGTGGTGACGGCGAGCAGGACCACGGCGACCGACGCCTCGGCCAGGACGGTGCGGCGCAGCCCGGAGCGCTCCGGGTCGGCGTCGCGGATGCGCTTGGTGCGGGCGGTGGCCAGCGCTGCGCGCTGCCGGGCCAGTTGCTCGGCCCGCGCGGCGTCGACGGGCCGCTGCGGGCCTTCGGCGTCCGCCGGGGCCGCGCCCACGGTGACCGGCTCCGCTTCCTCCGCCGGCGCCGTGTCTTCCGCCGACCGCTCCAGTACGGCGGCGGCCTCCGCCTCGGGCGCCGGCCCCTCGCCGAGCCGCGCCGTCCACCGGCGCGAGAACCAGGCGACGCCGACGAGGACGACGACCAGCGCCACCTTGATCAGCAAGAGCCGCCCGTACGACGTGTCGGTCAGCGCCTTCCACGTGCCGACCTGCCGCCACGACTGGTAGACGCCGGTGGCCACCACCACCAGGACGGAGCCGAAGGCGAGCCGTGAGAAGCGCCGGACACCGGAGCGGGCCACGGACGGGCCCCTGTAGAGGGAGACCAGCAGTGCGGTCAGGCCGCCGAGCCAGGTGGCCACGGCCAGCAGGTGCAGGACGTCCACGGGCATGGCGATGCCGGTTTGCAGGCCGGTCGAGGCGTGCTCGGCCATCGCCCAGGTCGCGGCGAGCCCCACGGCGACGATGACGCCGCCCACGGCGAGGCCGAAGGTGAGGTCCTTGCGCCGCTTGGCGACCTCGCCGCCCTTGCCGCTCTCACGGTCCTTGGCGCCCGCACCACCCTCGCCGCCCTGCGCGCGGGCGTACGCGCCGAAGAGGACGGCCACGAACAGTGCCGCGGCGGCGAGCAGCAGCAGCCGGGAGACCAGCGCGGCCCCCGGCTTGGTCTCGATGACCTGCTTGAGCCCGCCCAGGTCGAAGACGTCGGCGAGGTCCCCTGACGTCGTGTACGGGGTGCGCAGCAGCAGCATCGCGATCGTCGCGGCGGTCAGTGCGGCCCAGCCCTGGGAGACCAGGCGCTGTACGGACCGTACGCGCGCGGCGGCCGGGCGGCAGACCAGCACGAACGCCGCCCCGCCCACCAGGACGACGAAGCCTGCGTACGCGATGTAGCGGGCGATCCCGTACAGGGCGCCGACCACTCCGCCGCCGACCTGCTGCTGGGGCAGCGGCGCGCTCGTCTCGGAGGGCGCGCCGACGGAGAAGGTGAAGGCGCCGGAGACCGGGTGGCTGTCGGCGGAGACGGCCTGCCAGGCGACGGTGTACGTGCCGTCCGGCAGCCCCGGAGGCAGCCCCGCGCCGTACTTGACCGTCTCGCCGCTGCACAGGTCACGCAGCTTGCCGCGGTCGACCCGCTTGCCCTTCGGGTCCAGGACCCGGATCGAGTCGTCGCCCATGGCGACGCCTTCGGAGAAGGTGAGGGTGACCTGTTCGGGGGCGCTCTGCACCACCGACCCCTGCGCCGGGGTGCTGCCGGTCAGCGCGGCGTGCGCGGAGGCCGGGGCAGCGCCGCCGAACAGCGCGCCGAGCAGGGCCGCGGCGAGCACCAGCAGGCGCAGCGCGTGCGACCGTCGGGTGCGCGGGGCGCTTCGCGGGCGCGTGCCCGGGGCGCGGGCGCCGGAGCCCGGTGCGCAGGGGACGGTGGTGGTGGTCATGGCGGGCGCCCCCTACTTCTTGGCGTCGTGCTGCGAGTGGTCGTCCATGGAGCCCTCGTGCTTCGAGCCGTCGTGCCCGGACCCGTCGTGCCCGGACCCGTCGTGTTGCATCGAACCGTGGTCGGCCGCTCCTCCGCCGCCGGACCCCGCCTTCTCGCCGCCGTTTCCGCCGTTCTTCGGGGTGTAGGTGCCGGACTTGACCGGTACCTCGACCGTGACCGGGTCGGACTTGTCGAAGTGCAGCTCGATGGTCACCTTCTGGCCCTCGGTCGGCTTGTTCTTCAGGCCCATGAACATCAGGTGGTTGCCGCCCCGGGCGAGTTCGAGCTCGCCGCCAGCGGGGATGTCCAGCGACTTGACCTCCTGCATCTTGTTGCCGGCGGTCTCGTGGATGGTCACGTTCTCCGACAGGTCGCTGGTCACGGAGGTGAGCTTGTCGGCCGTACCGCCGGAGTTCTTGATGACCATGAAAGCGCCGGCCATGCTCTGGGTGACCGGCTGCGGCATGTACGCGCCGGAGACCTTCAGCTCGGGCGCGCTGTCGCCGCCGCAGCCCGCGAGGGCGAATCCGGCGGTCAGGGCGAGGGCGGCGGCGAGTGCGGTGCGGCGGTTCACGGGTTCTGTCCCTTGACGATCTTCGGCAGTGCCTGGCTGTAGTTGTCGACGCTCGCGTCCTGCATCCCCATCCAGTGGATCTTGTCGTCCTTGGGGGAGCTCATCAGGACCTGCGCGCCGTGGGTGGAGACGACGTCGCCGTTCTTCTTCTTGACGGGCTTCTCGATGCCGATGTTCACGCTGCGCGCGCCGGCTTGAATGGTGTCGAAGGAGCCGGTCAGGCCGACGAACTTCTTGTTGATGCCGCCGAGCCACTTCTTGAGCGCGGCGGAGTCGTCCCGCTCGGGGTCCGAGGTGACGAAGACGACGCGCAGGTCGTCCTGTTCGGCCTTGGGCAGCTGCCGCATCGCCACGTCGATGTTGTTCATCGTCAGCGGGCAGACGTCGGGGCAGTGGGTGTAGCCGAAGTAGACCAGGGTCGGGTGGCCCTTGGTCTGCTCGATCAGGTCGTACTTCTTGCCCTCGGTGTCGGTCAGGACCAGGTCCGGCTTCTCCAGGGGCGAGTCGAGCGAGACGATCGGCTTGGAGGTGGCGCCGGAGACGCTGGCGGCGGGCCCGTCGCTGTCGTCGCCGGGGCCGCAGGCGGTCAGCGTCAGGGCCGAGGCCACTACGACGGCGGCCGCGATCAGATTCCTACTACGCATTGCAATATGTCCCGTATTTCGCAAATGGTGGTGCCGTCCCGGCGCCACGGGGGCGCCGGGTGCGGGCACGGGGGCGGATCAGGCGCCGCGGCGCCGGCCGGCGAGCACGCCGAACCCGACACCGATGATGCCGACGAGGATGCCGACACCGCCCAGTACGCGGGCCGTGGTGTCGCTGCCGTCCGCGGCGGCGGCCTGCTCGGCCTCGTCCCCGCCACCGCCGTTCTTCGCGTCGGCCCCGGCCGAGCCGTGGCCGTCACCGGACGCGGGCGTCAGCTTGAGCACCGGCGCCGGGTTGTTCGGCTCCGGCTCGCCCTTCTTGGGCATCTCGATCCACCGTACGACCTCCTTGTTGTCGTACGTCTGGAGGGCCTTGAAGACGAGCTGGTCGGTCTTGGGCAACTGGCCGACGGAGACCGGGAACTGCTGGAACTGGCCCGGCTCGATCTTGCTGCCGTCCGACGTCCAGGTGATCTTCGAGACGGCCTCGGTGAGCTTTTTGCCGTGCGTCTCGATGGGCTTGTCGAGCTTGGACCTGGTGATGTCGATCTGCCACCCCGGCACCGGCTGCGGCATGGCGGAGGCCAGCGGGTGATCGGTCGGCAGCGTCACTTCGAGCTTCACGGTCGAGGCGTTATCGCGCTCGTTGGGGACCTTGAAGTTGATCGTCGCGTAGCTGCCCTGCTCGGCCTGGCCCGGCTGCACGCTGACGTGCGCGAAGGCGGGGACGGCGAGCAGCAGCACGCTGCCTGCGGCGAGGCCGCCCACGACGGGCAGGCGGCGGGCGAGGCGTGCGGGCACGACACGGTTCTGGAACATGGCGGAAAACACTCCACAGGCAGGAGGGAAGAGGGAAGGGGACGGCTGGCGCGCGTGCGGCGACGACGGCGCGCGACGGTCCCTCCCGTGCGCCGGGGCGTGCCCGGTTCCGCTGCGGGAAGTGCTGTGCGTGACGTCAGACCGCGAGGGCCAGGGCGGGCGGCCCCCGCCTGACGACACTGTGCTGGAGCGCGGGTTCCTTCGGGCGCGCTTGGTCATTCCGGTACGAAAAACAGGCCGCGGGACGGGCGCCGGCCGCGTCCGGCAGCCCGGCGCACAGGGCGCGTACGAGCGCGAGCGCGCCGTGCAGTGCGCCCACGAGCGTTTCGGCGACGACCGCGGCCTGACGTGCCGTGGGTGCCGAAAGCCGTACCAGCCGCCACAGCGCGGCCTCGCCGCGGCGCAGCAGCCACCCGGCGGCGAGCGCCGCGAGCAGGTGCGCCAGCAGCATCGGCAACGAGGGCAGCAGCCCGTGCGCTTCGGCGGCCGCCTGGCCCATGGCGTCGTGCCCGGCAGCCGGCGTACCCGTGCCGCCCGGGCCGGACGCCGAAATGCCCAGAATGCGGCGCGCCTCGGCGCCGTCCAGCTGCCCGGCCCCCAGGCCGCAGGTGACGTGCCGCGCCATGGTGACCGCCGCCTGGTCGGAGAGCCCGCCGCCCGTCGCGGGCGCCGCGGCCATCCGGTGCTGCCCCAGCGCGAACACGGTGTGCAGCGCGAGCTGGCCGACGGCCAGGGCCACCGCGATGCCGGGCATCGAGCGCTCCCGCCCGGCCAGCGGCGCCGCGACCGCGAACACCGCAGCGCAGCCCACGCCCAGCGTCCACAGGGGGACCGCGGCGCAGGACCCGATCATGTGCCCGGCCGCGGACAGCGCGACGCAGACCGCGGTGAACACCGCGGCCCTCAGCAGCCGCAGGTCCGCGGCGGCGCGCTCTTCTGGGGCGTACGGGGCAGTCATGGCCGCGCCATCATCCCACTGCGCCCCCGGCTCCCGTACGGCAGGTCCGCAGCACCGCCACGGCGGACCGCGCGATTCCGGCCTTCGGCAGGTGGGGGGCGGAGCGCGGCGGGGGCGGCGCCGGTACACCCGACGGCGAACGCCGGGGCGCACGCGGGCGCACACTCGGCCCCGTTACACCGGCGGACGCCGCGGACGCATCCGCCGAATGAGCGGAGTCACGTCCCGAGCACGCTTACGGACCATGCGCCCCGGCAATACGTATCGATATGTCGAGCCGCGACCAGGAGGCTGCAGCAATGAGCATCTGGTGGTCCCTGCACCTGCGGCGCGAGGCTGCGAGCGTGCCGCTCGCCCGGCGGCTCCTGCTGGGCACGATGGAGACGGCCGGGGTGGACCCGGATGTCTCCCACGACCTGTCCGTCGCCCTCTCCGAAGCCTGTGCGAACGCCGTCGAACACGGCGGCGACGCCGCCACGGAGGACTACCGGGTCACTGCCTTCATCAACGGCGACACCTGCCGTATCGAAGTCACCGACTCAGGACCCGGCTTCCGGGAACGCGCCCGCAGGCCCAAGCGCCCCGGCCGGAGCGCAACGCACGATCCCGCCGCGCCGCCCCCGAGCACGACAGCCCCCGCCCCGGCCCACGCCGAACACGGACGGGGGCTCTTCCTTATCGAGGCCCTGACCGACCACGTCCGCTACCGCAACCGCTCCGGCCGCTGCGGCGCGGTGGTCAGCTTCGACAAGATCCTCAAATGGAAGGAAGGGGTGCCGCTGATGGCGTCGTGAGAAGGATGTCCGAGCCTCTGAGCTGCTGCGGAGGCAGGCACTCGGGCCTCTTCGAGGGCTCTTGAACCCCATCAGAGGCGCCCGAGGTGGACGAGCAATACGAGGGCTGCCTGAGCTTCTTTGTCATGACTTCGGCCCTGCCCGCCTCATCCACCACGAGATCTCCCCTCGACGGCCTGCTCTACACCGTCTGCAGGCGGACCGGTATCGAACCGATTCCGGTGGAGCATTACCGGCAGACCGGCCAGGCTTGAGCATCCGAGTAGGCCACTTCCGGCGAACTGTTCTGTGGCAGAGGGCTGCGAGGCCGCTTGGATCCGGTTCTCGCAACCATGCCGACGGCAACGGCGTTCGGCGACTCGGCTTCACCCATCTCGTCGCCGGAGGCACGCAACTCAGAGCACATTACGTCTCCGACTCCGAATTTTCCGTGCAGTCGCACGGGCTGTAACGCTCTGCGGAGGCAAGGGATCGCCGGGGCGGTCCTCCGACAGTGCTCTCCAGCCCTCTTCGGGGGGTCGGCCGTCAAGACGGCTCATCTGTGCCTGGAGGAACCGTTTGCCAGCTGAAAGCATCCCCCCTGACGTGTGTTGATCAGCGGGGGTGTTTCTCGTGGGTGTAGTGCTGCCTGGGTGGGCGGACGAGATTCTCGACATCATCGGTGTGTCATGGCCCAACGTCGATGAGGACGACTACCGGGACATGGCCGACGCCATGAGGGAATTCGCCGACGACATCGACGGCGGCGCGAATGAAGCGCATCAGGCGGTACAGGGGCTGGTGGGGTCGGCGGGCGGCTCGTTGGCGGTGGAGGCGCTCAACGCCCACTGGGGAAATATCAACGGCACTCACCTGAAGAACCTGTCCGAGTGCGGCCGCATGGCGGCGACGGCCATGGACGGCGTCGCCGTCCTCATCGAGGGCGCCAAGATAGGGGCCATCGTCCAGCTCGGAATCCTCGCCGCGGAGGTGATAGCTGCCCAGGCAGCTGCGCCCTTCACATTCGGGCTGTCCGAGCTCGGGGCGCTGGCCGGTACCCAGGTCACCCGCCTCGCGGTGCGCCGGATCTTCAAGGAGGTCTGTCAGCAGGTTGCCGAGCAGGTCATCAGCATCGCCCTCACGCCCGTCGAGGAGGCGCTGGGGGCCATGGTGGGAGATTTGGTCGTCCAGCTCGGTGCGAATGCCCTCGGCGTGCAAGACGGCATCGATCTGAGCCATGCCGCCCAAGCCGGCAAGGAAGGCTTCAATCAGGGTGTCAAGGATGCTAAGGCCACTGCGAAGTCTGCCGCCGACAACCCGATGGAACTCCTTAGCGCCGGTGGGAGCAGTGGTGGCGGAGGGGGCGGCGCTGGTGCCAGTGGAGGGTTCAGCTTTGACCCCGACGAGCATGACCGGGCCGTGACCGGTCTGCAGAGCGCTGGCGGAACATTCCGAAACAAGGCCGGCGGCAAGATCGGCCGGGCCAAGAGCCACCATGGCCGTACCCGTGGCAAGGACGCCATCGCAGATGCTGCCAACACGATGCTTGACAAGGTCATCGAAGGGATCGAGGAAGGCGTCAAGAAGACTGCCAAGCACCTCGACGACAACATGACCCGCGGCATCAAGCAGATGGCCAAGAACCACCATGAAAACGACCGTGCGTTGTCCGATCACTTCGGCGGCATCGGCAAGGACGGCAAGAAGGACCCGAAGGCACCCAACAGCAGCCCTGGCACGTCTCTGAATTCCCTTGGGGGTAAAGGAGGCAAGGGCCGGGGCCGTGAGCAGGTGGACAGCGGGCACCCGAACAGCCATACGCGCCCACCGGACACGGTCAACTCCGGTGGCAGTGACCCGGTGGACATGGCGAGCGGCAAAATGTTCCTGCCGCAACGCGATGTCGCCCTGGAGGGGAGCTTTCCCCTTGACTTCACTCGCCGCGTCGAGTCGGGATACCGGGCGGGCCGCTGGTTCGGCCCCTCTTGGTCATCGACAGCTGACCAGCGGCTGGAATTCGACGAGCGCGGAATCATCTTCCTCGCCGAGGACGGCCTTGTCCTGTCCTACCCCCGCCCGGTAGCGAGTGAGCCGGTGCTGCCCGCCCGCGGGCCGCAATGGCCCCTGCGACACACCGAGCAAGGAGACTGGGCGCTGTACCGGCCCGATACCGGGCATACGCGGTACTTCACTCCGTCCCTCCACGATCCCCGACTTGCGCTGCTTGACGAGATCAGCGACCGCAACGGAAACCGGATCACGTTGGACTACGACGAGCGGACCGGAGCTCCCCTGGCCATACGCCATGGGGCCGGCCATCACCTCATCCTCACCACAGAGGACGAAAGGATCACCGCTCTCCACCTCGCCGGAGCGGCGCCCGACGGTGGCGACCAGCTGATACGGGAGTACCGGTACACAGATGGTCACCTCACGACCGTCACCAATGCAGACGGACAGCCGCTGACGTTCACGTACGACACGCGAGGCCGTGTCACGTCGTGGACGGACAGCAACCATCGCCGCTACGACTACCAGTACGACGATCAGGACCGATGCATCGCCGAAGGCGGCGAGGACGGGCACGTCAGCCTCCGCTTCACCTATGGTGCCGTCGACTGCGACACCGGGCTGAGCATCACCGCCGCCGCCGACGCTGCCGGAAACACCACGATCTACATGGTCAACGACCGGCTCCAGATCGTCGCGGAGACGGATCCGCTCGGCAACACCATCCGAACCGAGCATGACGCACACGACCGGATCACCGCGGTCACTGATGCCCTTGGCCACCGGACATCCTTCGATCACGATGAGCATGGACGAACGACAGCCATATACCGGCCGGACGGCACGCAGACCAGGGTCACCTACTCTGATCTCAACCTTCCCGTAGAGGTATGCGCCCCGGACGGTGCGGTGTGGCGGCAGGAGTACGACGGGTCCGGCAACCTCACCGCTGTCGTCGACCCCACCGGTGCCACCACGCACTACGCCTATGACGGCCGCGGCCACCTCGTTTCGGTGCGCGATGCGTTGGGCCACGTCACGCGGGTGTCCTCTGATGAAGCAGGCCGGGTCCTGAGCGTCACCGACCCGCTGGGAGCTGAGACCAGCTACCAGCGCGACCCGTTCGGCCGCGTCATTGCCGTGACCGATCCTCTCGGCGAGGCCACACGCATGACATGGACGGTGGACGGAAGGCTCGCGGCACGCGTCCACCCGGACGGGTCCGCGGAGAGCTGGGCCTACGACGGCGAAGGCAACTGCACCAGCTACACCGACCAGGCAGGCCACACGACCCGGTACGAGTGGACCCACTTCGATCTGCTGGCCGCCCGCATCGCCCCCGACGGAGCACGCTACGAGTACACCCACGACGCGCACCTGCGTCTGACGGAAGTCACCGACCCACGTGGGCTGTGCTGGACGTACGAGTACGACCCGGCAGGGCGGACCGTCGCGGAGACCGACTTTGACGGGCGTACCCTGCGCTATTCCTATGACGCCGCGGGGAGGCTGGTCTCGCGCACCAACGGTCTGGGCCAGACGGTGGACTACACACGTGACGCCCTCGGCAGAATCGCCGAGAAGCGCACGGCGGATGACACCGTTCAGTTCCTGTACGACCCGGCCGGCCACCTGCTGAGAGCGGTGGGCCGGGAGTCGACAGTGACGTACCGACGCGACTCGCTGGGTCGTGTGGTGTCGGAGGACTGCGACGGTCGCACTGTTTCATCGGTGTACGACGTCCTGGGCCGCCGAATCCAGCGGACGACACCGTCGGGCGCAGTCAGCACCTGGGCGTACGACGCGGCCGGCAACCGGACTGCCATGGCCGCTGCCGGCCACTCCTTCACCTTCGACTTCGACCCGGCCGGCCAAGAGACAGGGCGGCACTTCGGAAACGCGGTGTCCCTCACTCAGGATTGGGACCCTCGGGGCAGGCTCGCCTCCCAGACCCTCACGGGACGCGGCCGACAGTTGCAGCAACGCGCCTACACCTATGGCCCAGATGACCACCTCACCGCGGTCACCGACCAATTGAACGGGGCCCGTGCCTACGGACTGGACGCCGGTGGCCGAGTGGTGTCCGTACGGGCTCAGGGATGGTCGGAACGCTACGTCTATGACGAAGCAGGCAACCAGACCGACGCGCAGTGGCCTGACAGGCACCCCGGCAAGGATGCGCAGGGCGAACGAACCTACGACGGGAACCGTCTGACCGCAGCCGGGCGTGTGCGCTACGCATACGACTCTCAGGGGCGTGTCACCTCCCGCGTCAAGAGCCGGCTGTCGCGGAAGCCTGACGTCTGGTCCTACGAGTGGGACGTCCAGGACCGGCTCGTCGCGGTAGTCACTCCTGATGGCACTCGGTGGAGGTACCGCTACGACCCCCTTGGTCGCCGAATAGCCAAAGAACGGATAGGCGTCGACGGTTGCACCGTCCTTGAGCGAACAGGTTTCACCTGGGATGGCTCCACGCTGGTGGAGGAAATGCGGCAGGCACCAGGGCGCCCCGAGAGCATCGTCCTTACCTGGGACTATGACGGGCGACGCCCGTTGGCGCAGTGTGAGCGCAAGATTCCGGCAGACGCTGCACACCAAGATGAGATCGACCAGCGGTTCTACGCCATCGTTACCGACCTGATCGGCGCGCCGCGTGAACTCGTCGACGAGACCGGAGACGTCGCCTGGCGCGCTCGGTCAACCCTCTGGGGTGCCACAACGTGGCGCAACGAGGACACGGCTTACACACCGTTGCGCTTCCCCGGCCAGTACTTCGATGCAGAGACTCAACTGCACTACAACCTGCACCGCTACTACGACCCCGAGACAGCGCGCTACACCGCGCCCGATCCCCTCGGCCTGGCCCCGGCACTCAACCCCTCCACCTACGTTCACAACCCGCACACCTGGGCTGATCCCCTCGGCCTTTCGCCGGACTACATCACTGTTTACCGGAAGCAGAGCAATTACCCCGCGAGCCAGCGGATCAAAATTGGACCCAATGGCGAGGTGAGCATCAATGGGAAGGGGTATTTGTATGTGAACATGAGTAATGATATTCGGCATACTGTAGATTACCGGGCGGGGCAGTCCGGGGAGTATGAAATTGTCGCGTTCGATATGCCCAAGTCCTACCTTGAGAAAGTGCGCGCCACTGCCGTCAATCAGGGGGCGCCGGATGGTTGGGAGGGGACCAAGCAAGACTGGAAGAAGTACAAGAGTGACAAGCCGGAGATATCTGACCCGACCATGGGGGATGATCTTTATGGTATCCCCACGAAATTGCTCGATGAATTTCACGCCAACATCAAACCGGGCTCTGGTAGGATGATCAAGACTGTATAGCGGGAGTGCTGAATGCTTCACGAAATTGATGACCTGCGTCAAGAGCGACACCGAGTGGACGTCCGGCCTGCAACCGAGGAGGTGCCGCCGGTGCTCGCCGTATTTGATGCTGTGCTGTCGGTTGACTCCCGGGAATACGTCCGCCGTGTTCGAGACGTCATGTCCGTTGCGCTCGACCTTGCCGTCACCGAGTCGTTTGATGACGAAGAACTACCGACCGAGAGAGTACCGCAATGGTTCTCGGAAGTGAGCAGCGCATCCGAGGGGGGTATCGCAGAGTTTGCTCGACGCGGTAAAGAGCGCTACCACGAGAAAATCGAGGAAAAGTCCTGGGATCTACAGTGGTGGCTGTTCGAATTTGACCCGGAAAACGAGGCCAGGGGGTGGGCGTGGTGGGACGTCACACAGGTTGGCGACCGGAAGGTTCGCATCTGGACCGATAGCTGGGGGGAGTCGTTCTTCGCCTGTAACGAATTGCGCTGGCTGCTTCACACGGCTGGTGCGGACGAAGTATCCGGTCCATTTCTGACGGATGCGTCAGAGTGGATTCGAGAAGTCTCAGGTTCGTGAAGGTGGAGTCGACAGAGGAGCCCGGAAAGGCCGTCGACCACCGCTTGATTCGTGCCCAGTACACCGATGAGACGATCACCGTGTACCAGGCGTACTCCCCGCACATTGCTGAACCGGCAGTCGCTGCCGGTACGTTCGTCGCCCCGTTCAAACGCGACCGTATGACCTGGATCAAGCCGTCGTTCCGGTGGATGATGTACCGGTCCGGCTGGGCAACGAAACCCGGCCAGGAACGAGTGCTGGCGATTCGCATCTCTCGAACGGGCTTCGAGTGGGCTCTGCGGCATGCCTGTCTGAGCCACTTCGAGCGAGGGGTTCACGACACGCAGTCCGCGTGGCAGGAGTCGAAGCTGACCAGCCCTGTTCGCGTGCAGTGGGATCCCGAGCGTGCCACCGATCTCTCGGATTTGCGTCATCGTGCGATTCAGATCGGCCTGTCCGGCGAGGCTGTCGATCTGTACGTCAATGAGTGGATCATTGAACTCCGCGACATCACGCCTCTCGTACGTGCCATCCATGACGATGTCCGAGCGGGCAGATGGGAGAGAGCCGATGCCGCTATTCCTGCGGAAGAGCGCTACCCCATTCCCGCGGACATCCGCACCCGATTGGGCGCATCTGGGTGAGTGAAGCGGGCGTGCCGGTCGGTGGGACGGGCTGGGCCCCGGTTGGTGGAGGCTGTGCCGGGGCCCAGTCGTGTTGCGGAGGTCAGCCGCACTCGCCGTCCCTGTAGTACAGCGAGGCGTTGTTGTTGTAGGTGACGTCCAGGTTGCCGCGCTGCAGGTTCATGTAGGCGTCGTAGGCGCCGCTGTACCCGGAGTTCACGTAGACCCTGGCCGTGCAGGACGTGTTGTTCACGACCGACGCGGCGTTGTTCTTGACGCTCATCCCCTGGCCCTTGCCGGAGCTGGTGAACTTGTAGCCGGCGAGGTCGCCGTAGTTGTCGGGCGCCCGCAGGGAGTCGTGCGAGCCCTGCATGTTCGAGTTGTAGTAGAAGCAGAACGAGCTGTCCGGACAGCCGTGGATGCTGCCCGCCTGTGCCGTGGTGGCGACTGCGGGGACGAGCAGGGCGGCACCGAGGGCCGCGGCGGCGAGCTTGGAAATGCGCTTCATTTCTTTCCAGTCCTCTCTTTTACGGATGTCCATGGCGTGCGTGGTGCAGGTCCCCGGAAACGCCGGGGAAGGAAGGGTGGGCGTGCCAGGACGGATAAAAGTTGGGCCCACCGCTTCACTGATCGCGCAGCGTGGCGTTCACCTTGGCGAGTTGCTCGTTTTTCGACTTGAGCGCCGCGGCGAAAGCCGCTTGCTGCCGGGCGATCATTTCCTTTTGTAAGGAAGTTTCGACCGTGAACCAGATGCCGACCAGGTTCACTTGTTTCTTGCAGGCCACGTCGGCCGTTGCCGTTTCGCGTTCCTGCTGCGTGGGTGAATTCCCCTGGAAACGGGGGTCGCTGATGGCTGTCAAAGGGTCGGGATAGGAGTGGCCTCGGCTCTTCATGCAGTCGGACCACGCCTTGAACGCCTTTTGTACGCGCGGGTCGGACTTGGTGGCCGTGAAACTGTCGAGGTTGGCCTTGCGGGGCACGTCGCCGGGGCCCAGCTGTCCCGAACCGGCCAGCTCCTTGGCCGCTTCCGCGCTACAGCCGCCGGGCGGTACCGGCACTCCGTTGACCCGGATCGCGCTGTCGCCGTCGGCCGCGGCCGCGTCCTTCCCCTGGGCGCGCCCGGTGAGCGCTTCCTGCTGGGCGTCGGACAGCTGCGGCGGGTGTGCCGGGTGTGTGCGCGGGTCGCGGTCGCCGAGGTGGTATCCGTCGGCCTCGGCCTCCGCCTTGTCCGTCACCCCGTACCGGCGGTCCATGAGGCTGCGGGGCCCCACCGGCGGGCCCGCGGGGCGGATCTCGTAGTCCAGGTCGAATCGTTTGAGGCACTTCTTGTGCAGTACGGCTCTGGCCCTGGACAGCTTTTCGAGTTCCGCGTCGGAAAAGAGGTAGGTCTCTACGGGGAGATGCAGGTCGACGCTCTTCAGGATGGCCGGTGCGGGCGTTTCCTGCGCCTTTTCAGGGGCCGGTTGTTCCGACGAGCAGCCGGTCAGGGAAAGGAGCAGGGCGCCGGCCAGTACGGACGTGCCGGTGCGCAGTTTTCTGCCCGCTAAATGATGCCTCACGTCCGACCCCGATTCCCCACTGGAAGCCGGCCCCCGCTTCCGTTCGTGTCGCGATGCTTGCGATTCCGCCGAGCCGTCCGGCGTTTTGTCCCCGTGTGCCGCGGCTTGTGATCATCCAAGCATGTATCCGCCACGTAGGGCAATTGGTTCACTGCAATTCTGGCATGTCCCGGTTTTTGGGGCCCGCTTGGCTGAAAGGGGGTTGGCCGTGGCTGGTGCCCTCGACATGCCGAAGAAGTTCCGGAGGCGGGAAGAGGGGGCGGCGCGCCACCGAGGGTGGTTTGCGCGGTCTCGCAGGGGAAGGACGTCCCCCGCCGCGTCCCCGAAAAGCTGCGAGACCCGCGCGCACCCGCTCTAACGCGAAGCGACTCGCGTTAGCTTGTTCTGGACGATACGTGGCCTGAACCCGCACTGCAATACGGAGACGCCGTGAACACAGCGCAACCTCCGCCCGGGGGCGCCCGGCCGGGAGGACGTACCGCGCGTACGAGACAAGCCGTACTGGAAGCGGTCTTCGACGAACTGGGGGAGGGCGGGTACGCCGCGCTCACCATGGAGCGGATCGCCCAGCGGTCCGGGGTCCACGTCGCGACCATCTACCGCCGCTGGCGCTCCGTCGAGGGGCTCGTCTGCGAGCTGATGACCGACCTCAGTGCCGAGGTGCCGCTCCCGGACACCGGGACGCTCGCGGGCGACCTGCGCGCGCTGGCCCGCGCCATCGCCGCCTTCTACTCGGAACCGCGCTACCGCGGGCTCCTGGAGGCCGTGGTCTCGGCCGCCGCCCGCGAGCCGGCGGCGGCCGACGTGCTGCGGGAGTTCTTCGACGACCGGCTGCGGCTGGCCGGCCGGATGGTGCACCGTGCCGTGGACCGCGGCGAACTGCCCGCCGAGGCCGACGCCGACGCGATCATGGCCGCCCTGGGGGCGCCCTTCTACTACCGGCTGCTGATCTCCCGCAGGCCCGTCGACCTCCGCCTGGCGGACTGTGCCGCCGACGCCGCCTGGACGGCGGCCCTTGCCGGGGTGTTCACACACACCGAGGGGCACACCGAGAGGCACGCCGAGGGTGACGAGAACGGCGAAGGCGGCCGGTGACCCCGCGCGGGGTCACCGGCCGCCTTCCAGCGGAAGCGGCTGCGATCAGGCCCGGTCCCCGGTCAGGCGCGCCATCCACGCCTCGACCTCGTCCGAGCGGCGCGGCAGCGCGGCGGACAGGTTCCGGTTGCCGTCCTCGGTGACGAGGATGTCGTCCTCGATGCGGACGCCGATGCCGCGGTACTCCTCCGGCACGGTCAGGTCGTCGGCCTGGAAGTACAGGCCGGGCTCGACGGTCAGCACCATGCCGGCCTCCAGCGTCCCGTTGACGTACGTCTCCGTGCGGGCGGCGGCGCAGTCGTGGACGTCCAGGCCGAGCATGTGGCCGGTGCCGTGCAGCGTCCAGCGGCGCTGCAGGCCCAGTTCCAGCACCCGCTCCACCGGGCCCTCGACCAGGCCCCACTCGACGAGCTTCGCGGCGAGCACGCGCTGGGAGGCGTCGTGGAAGTCGCGGAACGCGGCGCCCGGCTTGACCGCCGCGATGCCCGCCTCCTGGGCCTCGTACACGGCGTCGTAGATCTTGCGCTGGAGGTCGTTGTACGTGCCGTTGATCGGCAGCGTACGGGTGACGTCCGCGGTGTAGAGGGTGGTGGTCTCCACGCCGGCGTCCAGCAGGAGCAGGTCGCCGGAGCGCACCTCGCCGTTGTTGCGGACCCAGTGCAGGGTGGTGGCGTGCGGCCCTGCGGCGCAGATCGAGCCGTAGCCGACGTCGTTGCCCTCGACGCGGGCGCGCAGGAAGAACGTTCCCTCGATGTAGCGCTCGCTGGTCGCCTCGGCCTTGTCCAGGACCTTCACGACGTCCTCGAAGCCGCGCACGGTCGAGTCGACCGCCTTCTGCAGCTCGCCGATCTCGAAGTCGTCCTTCACGAGACGCGCCTCGGAGAGGTACACCCGCAGCTCTTCGTCGCGCTCGGCGGTGACCTTGTCGGCCAGCGCCTCCTCGATGCCCGCGTCGTGGCCGCGCACGACACGCACCGGACCGGTCGCCGCACGCAGCGCGCCGGCCAGCTCGCGCACGTCCGCGCAGGCCACGCCGAGCAGCGTGGCGGCCTCGGTCAGGCTGTTGCGGCGGCCGACCCACAGCTCGCCCATGCCGTTCAGCCAGAACTCGCCGTTCTCGCGGTCGGAGCGGGGCAGCCGGTAGACGGTCGCGTCGTGGCCCTCGCCGTTCTCGCGGGGCTCCAGGACGAGCACGCTGTCGTCGGTCTGGTCGCCCGTGAGGTAGACGAACTCCGTCGAGGCGCGGAAGTCGTACTCGGTGTCGTTGGAGCGGGTCTTCAGGTTGCCCGCGGGGATCACCAGTCGCTCGCCGGGGAAGCGGCGGGACAGCGCCTCGCGCCGCCGGGCCGCGTTCGGCGCCTGCTCGACGGGCGTCAGGTCGCGCAGCTCGGTGTCGGCCCAACCCGACTTCATGTTCTCCGCAAGCTCATCCGATACGCCCGGGTAAAGGCCGTTCTTGCGCTGCTTGATCGGCTGCTCGTCCTCGTCCGGGGTTTCCGGCGTGAGCTCGTCGGTCACAATGCCTCCTTGTAAGACTGCACCGCGTTCCATCGTAAGTGCGCAGGGAACGGGGTCCAGGGTCCGGAAGCGGTGAGGTATCAGACAGTACGGACACGGGCCGCGGGCCGGTGCGGGGCGGGCCCGTACGGCCGGCCCGTGCCCCGGAAGCGCGCCGCCTACTCGAAGTACGCCGCGAGCAGGACCACGTCCTCGGGCGAACCGGGATCGCCGAGCCCGCCCGGGAGCAGCGTGTGCAGCAGGTGGTCCGCCAGCGCGTCGGGGTCGTGGCGTGCGGCCCGGGGGACGCCGGCGGCGGCGTTGTGCAGCCGCGCGAAGGCGCGGTCCATCGGCTCGCCGGTGCGGCGCAGCAGCCCGTCGCTGTACAGCAGAAGGGTTTCTCCTGGCGCCGGTGCCAGCTCCACGCTCGGCGCTTCCCAGCACGCCAGCATGCCCAGCGGCGCGGACAGCGTGGTCTCCACGTACTCGGTACGCCGGTCGCCGATGATCAACGGCGGGCAGTGCCCGGCCCCGGCCAGCACGATCCTGCGCGCGGCCGTACCGCCGCCGACCGCCCCGTACGCGCCGGTACCCGGCGGCCCGGCGGGCAGACCCGCGCTCCCGGAGCCCGCGCTCCCGGAGCCCGTGCCCCCGGAGCCCGTGTCCCCGGTCCCGGCCTGCGGTGCCTCGGCGAAGGCGAACAGCGCCGTCGCGCTGCGGGCCGGCTCGGTCAGCCGCAGCAGCAGTTCCAGGTCGGACAGGACCGCGACCGGGTCCTCGCCCTCCATCACCGCGTAGGCCCGCAGCGACGCGCGCAGCCGCCCCATGGCGGCCACCGCGCCGGGCCCGGTGCCGGTGACGGACCCGACCGCCAGGCCCAGCGCGCCGTCCGGCAGCGGGAGCGCGTCGTACCAGTCGCCGCCGCCGAGCGGCCCGGAGCTGTGCCGTACCGCGAGCCGTACGCCGGGGACGCGCGGCAGCCGGCTGGGCAGCAGCTCCTCGCGGAGCGTGGCGACGGCCTGCCGCTGCCGGTGCAGTTCGAGGAGGCGGGCGAGGTGCTCGGTGGCGTACGCGCGGTAGCGGCCGACCAGGTGGCGCTGGCGTTCGGTGGGCTCGGCGGGTTCGTCGTAGAGCCAGACCGCGGCGCCGAACCTGCCGACGGTGTCGGCGTCCAGCGGTACGGCGTAGCTGGCGGCGTAGCCGAGGCGGGCGGCGACCTCGCGCAGGCGGGGGTCGAGGCCGGGCCGGCCGGGGATGTCGGGCTGGGCGATGTCGCCGCGTCCGCCGGCGACACAGCCGGAGCCGTCGGCGCATCCGCCCTCCGCGGTGCCGTCGGCCTCGGCGCCGGCCGGGTCGGTGCCGTCCGTCTCCGGAAGGCCGTCGAGGATCCGGCCGAAGGACAGCGCGCGGCGGGGCACGGTCTCGATGTGGCCGATGTCCGCCCGGCCGACCCCGAGGCCGATGGTGGTGTCGGGGCCCAGCCCGTCGGACGGTTCGAGGACGACCAGTCCGCGCCGCGCGCCCACGAGGGAGGCGCCGGCCCGCAGCAGTTCCCGGAGGGCGTCTTCGAGGGTGCGGGTGCGGGCCAGCTGTTCGGTGAGGTCGTGCAGGGTGGTGAGGTCGGAGATCCAGCCGGCGAGCCGGTCCTGGACGGCCGCGAGGCGTTCTTCGGGAGGGCTGTCCGCAGGGGCTGTTGCGGTTGCGGACTCGGCAGTGTGAGTGGGGGCGGGAAGTGCTGGTTCGATTCCAGCCACTTTCGGAACGTGGGGGGTGGTCATGGCCGACGGCTTACGTAGCGCCGGGTGAAACCCCAGGTCAGGCCGCTTGTAGCGAGAGATTGCGGCATTTTGTTGAGTGGTGTTGAGAGATGTGTGGAAATGCTCAATTTCCTCAATAGCATCGCAAACCCCCATGTCGTGTTGCTCCGCTATCAATGCCTCCACATGTACACGCCCCGGTGACGCGATGTCCAGCATTGTCCCCGTGGGGTTTGTGGTGTCAGCGGGGCGGGGAAGTTGGCTGGAAAATATCCCCCCGAACGTCAATTTGAGGTCGACTGGCGACGTTCGACAGTGCGTCATCACCACCATGGCGGGTACGTACTCGGAAAGGTGCGGGGCCAGTTGGGGCCGCGCCGGAACTCTCCGACGGGCACGGGCGTCTAACACGGCGACGACCGCGCCGCACCGCACCCCCAAGTGGCGGATCTGCTTCACGGGACAGCAAGCGCCATGCGTGCGCCACCCTCCGCCACGTTCCACGCTCGGCGTATGGCGTGATGCGCTGCTCCGTACAAGCAGTGACCAGTGATCCACGTGGCGTTATCGGTATGCGAAACAGAGGCCGTGGAACGCCACGCAGCGGCATGAACCGGCATGTAGTGCGATGGACATAGCCCTCGGCGTTAACGGAAAGGAACGAGCGCTCATGCGCGAGATCCTCGGAAGGCGACGCAAGCTCCAGCTCCGGCGCGGCGGAAGGTCGGCACTGCTCGGTGCGGCGCTCCACTGCGCCACCGAGTGGCAGTGGCCCGTACTCCCGGGCGTCGGGTTGCAGACCGGCGGGAAACAGGCGGGCGGCAAGGCCACCGGCGCCCGGCCCGGGCGGGCCGAGCGCGGCAGCCGCCCGTGCAGTTGTCCCGATCCGGATTGCGTGGTGCCCGGCGCGCACCCCTTCGACCCCGGCCTGTTCGCGGCCACCACCGATGCCCGCATGGTGCGTTGGTGGTGGAGCAACCGGCCGACCGCGCCCCTCCTCATGGCCACCGGAGGCCGCGCGCCCTGCGCGCTCAGCCTGCCGGCCGTCGCCGGCGCGCGGGCCCTGGCCGCTCTCGACCACTTCGGCGTCCGGGTCGGCCCCGTCGTCGCCACACCCACCCGCTGGTCGCTGCTGGTCGCCCCGTACTCCCTCGCGGAGCTGGGCGAGTTGCTGCACTCCCGGGACTGGGTGCCCAGCTCGCTGCGCTTCCACGGCGAGGGCGGTTACGTGGTGCTTCCGCCGTCCCAGATCGGGGCGGGCAAGGTGCGTTGGGAGCGGTCGCCCGGCACCGGTTCGGCGGCGCCCTGGTTGCCGCAGGTGGACACGATCGTGGACGCGCTGGTCACCGCGAGCACCAGTGCGCCGGACGGCGGCAGCCGGCTCGCGTACTGAAGCGTCCGCCGGGGCTCCGGCGGCCGGGCCCGCCCGCCCGTTTGCCGCCCGCCCGGCGTCCGCCCGGCTCCTCATCGAACCGCTTCATTGACCGCTTCACTGAACCGCTCGCCGTGAAAAGAACGCGCGGGCGGTTCACTCGTACGGGTGTGAGCTGTCCCGTGAGGACGGGGTCCGGGGGTCTGGGCCCGTCATACGCCCGTTCCGGCCCGATATGTTCGGCGCACCGTCAATCCGGCGGTCAACCCGGCGGCCGTCCCGCCGCCCGGACCTCGGCAGGTGGAAACCATGGAGCGTGCGCCGAATCTCCGCATGATCGCGCTGGTGAGCACGGCCGCGCTCGCGATCGCGCTGCCGCTGGCCGCCGCGACCGCGGGTCCGGCCGAATCTGAGCGGTCGGCGGCGGGTGGCTCCGCATCGGCTTCACATACGGACGTACGCATTCCGGGCAATGCGGCGCCTTCCGGCCTGCCGTCCGCGGACCCGGACTCGCGCGCAGGTGGCGGCCCGGCGGCCGGGCCGGGCGCAGGAAGGCCCGTGGCGGCCCCGTACAGGGGCGCCGGAGGGGCGGCTGCCGCCACCGGCCCGGCGGGTTCGGCCGACGGCCGTCGCGCCGCCCGCTGCGGGCCTGAACTGGCTTCACCCGAAGGGGTGGAAGCTCAGACGTGTGTTCTCTCCGAAGGCGGCCGGGCCTGGGGGCGTACGTACTACCGGAACACCTCCGGCGAGCCCCTGTACGCCGTGCTCACGCTCATGCGCCCGGACGGCCGGACCGTGCAGGCGCACTGCGCCGTGCCGGCCGGCGACGAGCCCGGGACCTGCGAAACCCCGCGTCAGGCGGCGGTGGGCGGGCGCAACGCGCCGTACACCGCGGTGGCGGAGGTCGCCGATGCGCGGGGCGAACGGCTGCTGCTGCGCTCCGGCAGCAACGCGGCGCCGGACGCCAGTGGTTCGGACCGGTGAGGGCACGGAAGCGGCACGGAAGCGGCACGGGAAGAGCGCGCCGACGGGCCTGTGACGTGCCTGTACGGAGGTGTGGGCGCTGCGGCGGGAGACGGCGGGGGCGGTGTCCTCGCGGCGCCCTCCCGGGGCGCGGCCGGCCTTCCCGCGGCGCCCGGCCGGTCCTCCGGACGCGGGCATGGAAGCGCCCGGTCGCTGGCGACGGGGGATGCACCAGCGACCGGGCTTTTAGAACCGTAACAAGAGATCCGCGGTTCGCAAATTCGATCGTGGAATTCCGGACGCGTATTTACCGGTCGGTACGCCGAGTTGTGACCAGAGTCACGCCCGGCGCCCCGCTCCGCGCCCGCGGACCGCGGTCAGCTCAGCGTCACCTGACGGTTGGTGAGGCCGCCGCGGGCACGGCGCTCCTCCGGCGTCAGCGGGGCGTCCGTGGCGAGCGCGGCGGCGAGCCGCTCGGCGAAGGCGGCGGCCGGCTTGGCCACGTCGTCGGCGCCCATCCCGGAGGGCAGGTCCCAGACCGGCACGACCAGGCCGTGGGCGCGGAAGGAGCCGACCAGACGGGTGCCCTCGCCGAGTGCGGACGTACCGGCCGCGTGCAGCCGCGACAGGGCGTCCAGCAGCTTCTCCTCCGGGTGGGCCATCACCCAGCGCAGGTGGTTCTTCTCGGGCGTCTCGCACCAGTACGCGCCCTCCAGGCCGGCCAGCCGCGCGGTCGGGATGGCCGCGGCGTTCGCCCGCTCCAGGGAGGCGGCGACCTCGCCCGTCGCGTTCTCGGCGTCCTCCACCCAGAACTCGAAGCCGGTGTGCACCTGCGGCTCGAAGGGGGCGGCCGGGTCCAGCAGGTCCTGGAGGCGCGGGCCGTCCGCCGCGGCGCGCTCGGCGGCGACCGGGGTGCCTGGTTCGGCGGCCAGCGCGCGCCGCAGGGTGTCGGCGAGATCGCGGCTGAGGTCACCCGAAGCGGTGTCGTTCTGGAGGCCGAGCAGCACGGCGCCGTTGTCGCGGCGCAGCGCGGGCCAGGCCATGGGCAGGACGGTCGCCAGCGTCACTGAGGGGACGCCCTCGGGCAGCCCGTCCTTGAGCGTCAACTCGACCGTGGCCGCGGGCACCAGCTCGCGCAGCGCCACCCAGTCGCACTCGCCCTCAAGGCCCTCGAAGGGGCGGTGGACCAGCTCGGTCGCGGCGTGTGCCGCGGTCCGGCCGTGGCACGCCTTGTAGCGGCGGCCCGAGCCACAGGGGCAGGGCTCGCGCGCCCCGACGACGGGGATCTCGCCGTCCTTGATCTGCGGTGCTGCGGCCTTGGTCTGGGGACGGCGCTTCTTGGCCATGGCGAGGCGTTCTCCTGGTCGATCCTGGGCGTACGGACGCGTTCCGGCGCGAGCCTAGACGACTGCGCCCCGCACCGCGCCGAGCGCTGCGGCCCTCGCCCGCGCGGCGTCCGGCCGCGGTGGCCGCACGGGCCGTCCACCGCCCGCGACCGCGCCGGCCAACGGATTTGGTCCTCCGGCCCGCTCGCTGCCGTACGCCCGGGCCACCGCACCGGTCGGCGGCTGTACGGCGCGGGGGCCACGGGTGCCCTGCCGCGCGCGTAGGCGGGCTCGTGCGTCCCCGGAAGGCGGGCGGGCGCCTTGGAGGCGCCGCGCGAGCCCACAGGCCCGGAGAGCCGCCGCACAGCGGCGCCTGCCGGTGCCCCGGCCCGTATCCGCCGCTGCCTCGGCCCGTATCCGCCGCTACAACGGTTCGTGTCCGTCGCTGCCCCGGCCCGTGTCCGCCTCTACAACGGCTCGTCGTAGTCCGCGAAGGCCCGTTCGGCGACGAGGGTCGGCTCCCCGGCGGGCTCCGGCGTACGCGGGGGCCGGACCAGGCCGGAAGCGAGCCCCGGCGCAAGGGCGTTCGGCAGCCCGGCGCGCATTCCGGCGGACAGCTCGGCGCTCAGGTCCGACGGCAGGTCAACGCGCGTAGCGAACGAGTCGCGGAGGCCGTGCAAGGTGAGCAGGGCCCAGACCGTCACTTCGCCCTCCGCGTCCCGCACGCCCCACTCCTTGGCGAGGGACCGGATGATCGCGAGCCCGCGGCCTCCCTTGGCGGTGACCGAGGGAGTGGCCGGAAGTGGCCGGGTCGCGCCGCCGCCGTCGGTGACCGAGATGGTCAACTGGCCGTGCGCGTCGATGCGCCACGCCGCCCGTACCGAGTCGGGTGCCGCGTCGCGGGCGGCGTCCCGGGCGGGCCCCGGGGTCTCCCGTACGCGGATCGGGCGCGCGTGCCGGCACGCGTTGCTCAGCAGTTCGGAGAGGATCAGCACCGCGTCGTCGACGACTGTGTCCTGAACCCCGCTTGCCATCAGCTCGTCACGCATGCGCCGCCTGGCCGTCCCGACCCCCGCCGGACCATGGGGTACGGCCATGACCGACGCCGTCGGCACCTCTTGTGCCACCATCAACGCCACCCCCGAGACCTCCTTTGCCCCACGCCACGGGATGAATGCCCCAATGGCCTGGACCGGAAACCGGCCAATAGCCGTGCGGTGACGCACTCGTATCGATCGAATACGGGTCGAATGCGCCGGAGCACTCCCTGTGACGGCCGCTACATCAGCCCCAGTTGGGTCCGTACCTGTTTGGGGCGGTTGGTGATGATTGCGTCCACTCCCAGGCGTTGACACAAGTCGACATCCGCCTCGTCGTTAACGGTCCAGACGTGCACCTGGTGGCCCGCGCGGTGCGCCCTGGCGACGTACTCGGGGTGGGCGCGCAGGATCCGGACGCCGGGCCCGGCGATGCCCACACCGGGCGGCAGCCGGCCGTCGCGGTGGCGCGGTGTCAGGAACTGCATGAGGTAGACACCAGGGATGTCGGGGGCCGCGGCCCGCACCCGGTGCAGCGAGCGGGCCGAGAAACTCATGACCCGGACCGGCGGCGGACCCGCGTCCGACGCCTTGGTGTGGCCGAATCTGTCCAGTAGCGCGACCAATCGCTCCTCCACCTGGCCGGCCCAGCGGGTGGGGTGCTTGGTCTCGATGGCCAGTTCGACGCGGCGGCCCGCGTCGGCGACGAGTTCGAGGAGCCGCTCCAAGGTCAGGACGGAGGTGCGCTCCGGGTCCTCGTGCTGGCGGTCCGGCGCCTCTCCCGCCGCGTCCTCGTCCTCCTTCCAGGAGCCGAAGTCCAGGGCGGTGAGATCGGCCAGTTCCAGGGCGGAGACGGCGCCGCGCCCGTTGGAGGTGCGGTTGACCCGGCGGTCGTGTACGCAGACGAGGTGGCCGTCGGCGGTGAGCCGTACGTCGCACTCCAGCGCGTCGGCGCCGTCCTCGATGGCCCGGCGGTAGGCGGCCAGGGTGTGTTCCGGCGCGTCCTCGGACGCGCCACGATGGGCCACGACGGAAATGGGGGGAGGCTCCGGGGTGTCGTCCCGGAGCGGGCGCGCGGTGGTCACCGGGTTATCGTGCCATCGCTCGCGGGCTCGGCGCCTTGCGTCCCACCTGATCCGCATAAGATCAGATAGGTCGTTTTTGCCCGGCATAAAGGATGGGGAGACAGTCACAGCCTCGGCTTACGGCGCCCTGACGCATGGTGGGAAAGGCTGGCACCTGTGACAGTCGTCGGTACCACCTGTCCCTCGCCCGTACGCCGGGGTCCGACGCCGCAACCTGAACACCAACCCGCATCCTGAAAGGGAGGCCGGGCCGTGGCCCGGCACCGTCGCGAAGCTGAGGAGAGAGCCGTGAGCACCGAGAACGAGGGCGCCGCCGTCCCGCCGGAGGCCCAGCCGCCGACTGCGCCCCAGGCGTCGGACAGCGCACCCGAGTCCGGTGCGCCGACTCCGCACGGCCCCGGCGCGCAGGGCGCGCAGAGTGCGCCGGACGAGCCGAACGCGGCGCCTGCCCCGGCGCCCGCGCCCGCCGCCACGCCGCCGTCCCCCGCCACTGCTCCGTCCGCGCCCCCGCCGCCGGAGTTCGCCCCGACGGCCGGACAGGCGGGCCCGCAGCTCACGAAGCCGGACCAGCCGGCGCACCCGGACCAGGCAGCGCACCAGGACCAGCCGACGCACACAGACCAGGCGGCGCACCCGCACCAGCCGGACCCCGCCCAGCCGCACGCGGGCGGCACCGGTGCGCCGCACCAGGCCGCGCCGTCCCCGTACGCGACGGCGGCGCACGGCGCCTCCGCCGGCGGCTGGGGCGGCCCCCCGCCGCCCGGATACGGAGGCGGCGCGGGCGGGCCCGGCGACGTGTGGGGCGCCCCGGGCGCGCCCGAGCCCAAGAAGCGGCGCAACGGCGGCCTGGTCGCGGCCGTCCTCGTCGCCGCGCTGGTGGCCGGCGGCATCGGCGGCGGCATCGGCTTCTGGGCCGCCAACCGCAACGACACGAACTCCACCACGGTCTCCGCCTCCGGCGACCCCGAGGCGCTCAACCGCAAGCCCACCTCCGTCTCCGGGATAGCGCAGAAGGCGCTGCCCAGCGTCGTGACGATCGAGGCCCAGGGCGCGACCGGCGAGGGCGGCACCGGCACCGGCTTCGTCTACGACAAGCAGGGCCACATCCTCACCAACAACCACGTCGTCGCCAGCGCCGCCCAGGGCGGCAAGCTGACCGCGACGTTCTCCAACGGCAAGAAGTACGACGCCGAGGTCATCGGCCGGGCCCAGGGCTACGACGTCGCCGTCGTCAAGCTCAAGAACCCCTCCGACGCCAACCTGCAACCGCTGCCGCTCGGCAAGTCCGCCAACGTCCAGGTGGGTGACGCGACGATCGCCATCGGCGCGCCCTTCGGCCTCTCCGGCACCGTCACGACCGGCATCATCAGCGCCAAGAACCGCCCGGTCGCCTCCAGCGACCGCGGCGGCGCCAGCCCCTCGTACATGAGCGCCCTCCAGACGGACGCCTCGATCAACCCGGGCAACTCCGGTGGCCCCCTGATGGACGCCACCGGCAGCGTCATCGGGATCAACTCGGCCATCCAGTCGGCGGGCAACGGCGGCGGTGATTTCGGCGGCGAGAGCCAGCAGTCCGGCAGCATCGGCCTCGGCTTCGCCATCCCGATCGACCAGGCCAAGCGCGTGGCGAACGACCTGATCAAGAAGGGCCAGCCGGTGTACCCGCAGATCGGCGCCCAGGTCCTGATGCGCGACACCGGCGACGGCGCGACCATCGCCCAGGACGGCACCGGCGGCTCGCCCGCGATCACCCCGAACGGCCCCGCCGCCAAGGCCGGCCTCAAGCCCGGCGACGTCATCACCAAGCTGGACGACACGATCGTCGACAGCGGCCCGACCCTGATCAGCACGATCTACCGGCACCAGCCGGGCGACACGGTGAAGCTCACCTTCAAGCGCGGCGGCAAGGAGCAGACCGCCCAGGTGACCCTGGGCCAGCGCACGGGCGACAAGTGACGCGCTAGTCTGATCCCCGCGCCACCGGTGACCGGCGGCGCGGGGAGGTATGCCCGAGCGGCCTAAGGGAACAGTCTTGAAAACTGTCGTGAGGTGACCCCTCACCGTGGGTTCAAATCCCACTGCCTCCGCCGAAGCGCCGACAGCGCGCCTGAGAGGGGCACCCGGTTCGTCCGGGTGCCCCTCTTGGCGTTTCCGGGGCCCGGTCGCTGCGCACCGCTGGCGGGCCGGTGGTGGTCAGCGGCGGGCGGCCGACGCGATGGTGGCGCGGGCTTCGCGTTCGGTGAGTCCCGTGTCGAGGGCGGCGGTGGTGAGGGCGGTGGCCATCTCCTGGCCCAGGCCGGATTCGTAGGCGCGGCAGGCTGCCCAGAAGAGGCGGGCGTTGCGCTGGCCGTCGGGGGAGGTGCGGACGAAGCGGAGGAGCGCGGGGGCGGGGTGAGGAGGAGGGGCGGGGGCCGGCTTGGGCTGGTGAGGGGTGGGTGACAGGCGGTACAGGAGGGGGAGAAGTGCGGGCGGGGCCGGGGCGGGGGTCCGCGGGGTGCCGGGGATGAGGTGGTAGCGGCCGCGGGAGGTCAGGGAGCCGGGGCCGACCAGGTAGCCGCCGGTGCCGCGGATGTCGATGCCCGGGGCGAGGCGGCCGGCGGAGTTCGGTACGGGCGGGGCGGGCGGTGCGGGCGGGCCCGAGAAGTAGAGGTGGCGGCCGCCGCTGGGGGTGTGGACCGTGACGGTGGGCGGCAGCGTGAAGTGGTGCTCTCCGGCCAGGAGTTGCAGAGCCGTCAGGCCGTCCGCGCCGTGTTTGGTGTCCAGGTCGATGCCGATGAGGTGGTGCGGGGCCACGCCGCAGGCGATCCCGTACGCGGTGGCCCAGGGGGCGGCGGCGAAGAGGCGGCGGACGGCGAGCGGGTCCGGCGTCGCGTCGTGGATGCCGTGGCCGGGGCGGCCGCAGGCGCCGTGGCAGGGGGGCGCGGACGGGTCGGTGTGGTGCGGGGAGCGGACGGCGGGGAGTTTGGCGCGGGTCAGCGGGATGACGGAGTAGCCGCGGCCGGCGGCCACGAGGGCGTGGGTGAGGGCCGTGGCGTGGGGAGAGGCCATGGATTTATTTTCGTATGGGCGTTCGAATTAAGGAAGGGGGCGCCGACGGCGGAGCGAGCCCACCGCTTGACAGCCGACCGCGCCTGACGGACAGTCAGAAACCTTCCTGGCATCCGTGAAGGGGGCAGCGGGCGTGGCCGACGACGTGGCCGGCGAGGACGAGGGACGCGACGAGCTGTACGAACGACTGAAAACCTTCGAGGGCCTGGCCGCAGTGACGGCGGGCGAGGGCAAGGACCCCGTCAACGAGCCGATGATCCGCCACTGGTGCGAGGCCATGGGCGACACCAACCCCGCCTACCGGGGGCCGGGAGCCGTCGCCCCGCCGACGATGTTGCAGGCGTGGACGATGGGCGGCCTCTCCGGCCACCCGGGCCGCTCCGCCGCGTACGACGCGCTGTTCGCCCTGCTGGACGGCGCCGGCTGCACCGCGGTCGTCGCGACCGACTGCGAGCAGGAGTACCTGTGCCCGCTGCGGCCCGGCGACCGGATCACCTTCGACGCCGTCATCGAGGCGGTGTCGCGGCGCAAGACGACGAAGCTGGGGGCCGGGTACTTCGTCACGACGCGCATGGACGTACGCGCGGACGGCGAACCGGCCGGGACGCACCGGTTCCGCATCCTCAAGTACGCGCCCGCGGGGCGGCCGGACGGGGTGGTGGCGGGCCGCCCGGCAGCGGCCCGGGGCAGGGCCGAGGGCGCACGCCCCCGGCCCGTGGTCAATCGCGACAACGCCGGTTTCTGGGCCGGAGTCGCCCGGCACCGGCTCCTCGTCCAGCGCTGCACGGACTGCGCGACGCTGCGTTTCCCCTGGCTGCCGGGGTGCAACCGCTGCGGCGGCGCGGGCTGGGACACCGTGGAGGCCGCCGGTACCGGCACGGTGTTCTCGTACGTCGTGATGCACCACCCGCCCTTCCCGGCCTTCGACCCGCCGTACGCGGTCGGGCTGATCGAACTCACGGAAGGGGTACGGATGGTGGCCGGCGTGGTCGGTGTGCCGCACGGGAAAGTGCGCATCGGAATGCCCGTACGACTGGAGTTCCGCGCCGTGGAAGAGGACCTGGTGCTGCCCGTCTTCAACGGCGGCGGGAGCCGGGCATGAGGGCCGGTGACGCACTGCCGCCGCTGACCGTGCCCGTCACCCGCACCCTCATCGTCGCCGGGGCGGTCGCCTCCCGCGACTACCAGGACGTGCACCACGACGCCGAGGCGGCCAGGGCGAAGGGCTCCCCTGACGTCTTCATGAACATCTTGACGACGAACGGCCTCGTGGGCCGCTACGTCACCGACCACTTCGGCCCGCATGCCGTGCTGCGCAAGGTCGCGATCCGTCTCGGCGCCCCCAACTACCCGGGTGACGAGCTGGAGTTGACCGGGACGGTCACCTCGCTGGCCGGCGGCACGGCGGAGGTGCGGGTCGTGGGCACCAACCGGCTCGGCCGCCACGTCACCGGCACGGTGACCGTCACCGTTCCGGCCCCGCCGGGCCCGGAAAGCCCGCCGGGCCCGGAGCGCGGGGAGGCCACGCCGTGAGCCTGCGCCGCGCGGACACGCTCGGCGGCCGGGCCGCCATCGCCGGCATCGGGGCGACCGAGTTCTCCAAGGACTCGGGGCGCAGCGAACTGAAGCTGGCCGTCGAATCCGTACGGGCCGCCCTCGACGACGCCGGCCTCGGACCGGACGACGTGGACGGCATGGTCACCTTCACGATGGACACCAGCCCCGAGATCACCGTCGCCCAGGCGGCCGGCATCGGCGAGCTGTCCTTCTTCTCCCGCGTCCACTACGGCGGCGGCGCGGCCTGCGCGACCGTCCAGCAGGCGGCCCTCGCGGTGGCGTCCGGGATCGCCGAAGTGGTGGTCTGCTACCGGGCGTTCAACGAGCGCTCGGGACGCCGCTTCGGCGCCGGCGTGCAGCGGCGCGAACCGTCCGCCGAGGGCGCGGCGCTCGGCTGGAACCTGCCCGCCGGGCTGCTGACCCCCGCCTCCTGGGTCGCCATGGCCGCTCAGCGGTACCTGTACGCGTACGGGCGCACCCCGGAGGTGTTCGGGCAGGTCGCGGTCGCGGGGCGGCGGTACGCGGCGCGCAACCCCGCCGCGTACTTCCACGGCAGGCCGATCACCCTCGCCGACCACGCCGCCTCCCGCTGGATCGTGGAGCCGCTGCGGCTGCTGGACTGCTGCCAGGAGACGGACGGCGGGCAGGCCCTCGTGGTGACCTCGCTCGAACGCGCCCGTGACCTGCCGCGGGCGCCCGCGGTGATCACCGCCGCCGCGCAGGGCGCGGGCCGCGCCCAGGAGCAGATGACCAGCTTCTACCGGGACGGCCTGACCGGGCTGCCGGAGTCGGCCGTGGTGGCGCGGCAGCTGTGGCGTACGAGCGGGCTGCGCCCCGCCGACATCGACGTCGGCATCCTCTACGACCACTTCACCCCGTTCGTGCTGATGCAGCTGGAGGAGTTCGGCTTCTGTGCGCCGGGCGAGGCAGCGGATTTCACGGCCGAGGGCGGGCTGCCGCTCAACACCCACGGCGGACAGCTGGGCGAGGCGTACCTGCACGGCATGAACGGCATCGCGGAGGCGGTGCGGCAGGTGCGCGGCAGCTCCGTCAACCAGGTGGCGGGGGCCGCCCGCGTGCTGGTCACCGCCGGTACGGGCGTACCGACGTCCGGGCTGGTGCTCACGGCGGACGGCTGAGAACCGGCGTCCGGAGCCGCGCGCCCACGGCCCGCACCGCCGCTTCGCACGCCTCTCCGATGAGGCCCCCAGACGGCTGAATGCGCGCGGCGGCGGGCGTGTCCGGCGGACCGCGCCCCTTGACCGGTCTTTGACTCGCGGTATGGGATCGACAAAGAAGATCATCCGACGGAGCGCCCTGCGCCCCACCGCCCTGCTCACAGCCCTGATCACCGCCCTGCTCGGCCTGCTGGCCACCCTCCTCGCGCCGGCCGCCGGAGCGGAGCCCGACCGGGCCGGGCCGCGCGGCCCCAACGTGTTCCAGGGCTGGGCGTTCGACACCTGCAAGGCGCCTTCGCTGAGCACCCTGCAAGCGTGGAAGAGCTCCAAGTACCGCGGCATCGGCATCTACTTCGGCGGCCGCGGCCGCGCCTGCCCCAACCAGCCGAACCTGACCCCCGGCTGGGTGCGCTCCGCCTACGGCGCCGGCTGGCGGATGCTGCCGCTCTACGTCGGCTCGCAGGCGCCCTGCGTCGTCAACAAGCACAAGCGCAAGGTCACCATCGGCAGCAACCCGGACCAGGTCGGCGCGAGCGAGGGCCGGGACGCGGTGCGGCGGGCCCAAGCGCTGGGGATCGCCCCGGACAGCGCGCTGTACCTGGACATGGAGGCGTACAGCCTGCGCAGCGCCTCCTGCACCGGCCGGACGCTGAGCTACATCACCGCCTGGAACCGTGAGGTCGCCGGCCAGGGCTACGTGCCCGGCTTCTACAGCAGCGCCGACTCCGGCGTACGGCACATGGAGCGGGCGCGGCAGGCCGGTACCCGGGACCTGCCGTCGGTGATGTGGTTCGCGCGCTGGCACACCAAGCCGAACCTGTACGGCGAGCCCGAACTGTCCGGCCAGGCATGGCGCCCGCACCGCCGGATCCACCAGTACGCGGGCAACGTCCCCGAGACGCACGGCGGGCGCCGGCTGGTCATCGACCGGAACCAGGTGGACGCGCCGGTCGCGGTGATCCGGTAGGAACCGGACGGCAAGGGTCCCGGCCTGGACCTTGGTCGGGGCGGGACCCTGACGGGGGAGGGGCGGTCGTCCGCCTTTAGGAGGTGAGGACAGCCCCATCTGTACAACTTGAGACGGAGGGGGCTTCGGCACCTGGGGGCGATCCGTGGTGGTGCCCCACGCTTCTAGCGTTGGAGCATGACCACGCCAGTGTGCACCAGCGCTTCCAGCGCCGCTGTGTTCCCGTCGTTCTCTTCGTACGTACGGGCCCGCGGGCCGGTGCTGCTGCGGACCGCCCGCTCGCTCACCGCCAACCCGAGCGACGCGGAGGACCTGCTGCAGACCGCGCTGACCAAGACGTTCGTGGCGTGGGAGCGGATCGAGGACCACCGGGCGCTGGACGGCTACGTGCGCCGCGCCCTGCTGAACACCCGCACCTCGCAGTGGCGCAAGCGCAGGGTCGACGAGTTCGCCTGCGAGGAGATACCCGAGCCGGACCCGCTGCCGGCGCCCGACCCGGCCGAGGCACAGGCGCTGCGGGACGCGATGTGGCGGGCGGTGCTGCGGCTGCCGGCGCGGCAGCGGGCCATGGTCGTGCTGCGGTACTACGAGGACCTGAGCGAGGCGCAGACCGCGGAGGTGCTCGGGGTCTCCGTCGGCACGGTCAAGAGCGCGGTCTCCCGCGCCCTGGCCAAGCTCCGCGAGGACCCGGAGCTGGCCGTCGCGGCGTAGGCCGCGGAGCCCGCCGGCCTCACACCAGCCGGACCGCGTCGCCTTGCCGGACCCGTCCCGGCCGTACGACCTGCGCGTATACCCCCGCGCACGGCTGCGGGCCCATGCCTTCCATCGGCACCACCCGGTTGTGCCGTGCGGGCACCCGCAGCGCGTCGGGGTCGCGCGGCAGCCCGCCGTGCTCCAGCGTCGGTACGGCGCAGCGCGGCGTGCGGGCCACGACGCGGAGGGTGAGATCGTCGCCGATGCGCAGTTCGCGGCCCGGCCAGTCGTTCTCCACGAAGCCGGCGGCCTCGGAGCGGATGACGATGTTGGGGCGGTAGCGCTCCGCCTCGACGGTGGTGGCCCGCGGGCCGAGTTCGGTGATCCGGTCCAGCGTGGCGCGGGTGATCAGGTGCAGCGGGGCGAAGTCGAAGAAGGTGCCGGGCGGGGCCTGCGAGGCGATCTCCAGGGTCTCGTGGCCCACCTCGGCCGCCGCACCGGCGGCCAGCACCTCTTCGGGGCGGGAGCGTTCCAGGGTGGCCTTCTCGGGCGGGGTGTCGGTCAGGGTGACGGGCTGCCCGAGGTGGGCGGAGAGGGTCTTGTCGACGTGCGCGTCGGTGGAGCGTACGGTCCGGCCGGACGGCAGCGTGATCCGTACGGCACCGTCGATGATCTCGGCCCGCAACTTCAGCAAGTCGCGCCACAGCCGTGGGTTCTTCGCGCTGGCGACCTGGCCGGACGTCTGGTGCACCAACGCGAGCGCGCGGTCCCCCGCCAGCCCGCGGGCGTCCGCCGAAATGTCTGGAACCTCCTCACCCAGCAGCGATTTCACCGGATACCGCCACAGCGTGGTCACCGTTCCCACCATCGTCCCCATACCCCCAGGCTGCCACGACCGTAGTGTCCGAGACTCCTGATTTCTTGGTGCGCGGCGCGCGGAGCGCGTGGTAAGGGGTGATGCGGGTGGGGTTGCGGGTGGGGTCCTGGAGCGGCGACGTGAGGAGAACGTGGCGTCGCGGGTCGTGCCGTCTCAAGCATGAGACGGCATATGGCGCAAGCCCATCCTCCGCAGAGGCATGGGCTTGTCCGTTCGCATGTCGTCGGGCGGGCTAGCTCGCGTGATCGAATTCCCCGGCCTTGACGTCCAGGATCAACGCTTCGAACTTCGTACGAGTGGTCGTGATGACGGTGCCCGGGCTGTCGCTCTCCCGGACTTCGATCATTCCGTCATGCGTCCGTATCTCGACGCAATTTCCCGTCGCCTCGGAGTAAGAAGACTTCTGCCATGTGGTCGAACTGGTCATGTCTGCGAGTCTCACATTTCCTTTGCGATGCTGTGGATAAGTTCCCGCGATGCGGCAGGGTTGAGCGAGGCTCGCCGGGCGGCTTCGAAAACCGCGCGATATTTGCTCAGTTGAGCCTCCGCGTCCAGAAACCCTGGCCCGTAGGCGCTGTCGAGTTGCACGGTGTCGAGCTGGGGAACGGGGCCGTCGGCGTAAAGTACTGATTGTGCTGACCCGATGAATTCTTCTGTGGAGAACGGAAGGACCTGTAGCGTCACGCTCGGCCATTCAGCGACTTCCAGCAGGTATTCGAGCTGGCCGCGGGCGACGGCGCGACCGCCGTACCTCATGCGCAGAGCCGCCTCGTTGATCACTCCCTCGAAGGGCGGAGGGGTGGCGCGCTCGAACAGTATGCGGCGCCTCACGCGCTGCTCGACGCGGGCATCGAGTTCGGTCTGCGGCAGTGGAGGCAATGCTCCGCCGAAGATCGTTCGCGCGTAGTCAGCCGTCTGGAAGATGCCGGGAATCGTGAGGCTTTGCAGTGACAGAATGCGCCGGGCGTGATGTTCCAACTCCGCGACATCCAGGAATCCTTGTGGAAGGACGCCGCGATACTCCTCCCACCACCCTTTGTGCCGTTCCTCGGCCATGTCGCAGAGGGCGTTGATCAGGGCGGAATCGCCGGCGGAGTAGAGCGAGGCGAGACGGCGAACCCGCTCCGCGCTGATCCCCCACCGTCCCGACTCCAGATGGCTGATCTGCGCCTGATTTCCGCCGAGCAGGGATCCGGCCTCGCGTGCGGGCATCCCTGACGCCTCGCGGAGCTTTCGCAGTTCCGCGCCCAGCCGTTGCTGCCGCACGGTGGGACTGCTTCTTGGTGGCATCGGCCCCTCTTCTGGTCGGCGTTCCCAGTCTGACGCGACACGGTCTCACGGGTCCACCTGTCAACGTCACGACCCCGTCTCATCCTTGTGCCGTCTCATGGATGTGCCCTACGGTCATGGCACCACCGCGCCGCACGTCGGAACGCCGAAGTGCAGTCACTCGCGCGCCCATTGGGTGCGTACCTGGGGAGTGGCCAGGCCACGGCAGCGGGCAGCGCGCACCATCGCGTTGGGAGACGTAGCCATGACTCTCGCACCCTCGAAACCAGCCTCCACACTCCCCGTCGCACGGGACGCGTTCCGGTTCGACCTGCTCAACCGGGCCACCGCGCCGGGGATCGCCCGGGCCGTCGTGACCGACCTCATGACCCTGACCGGCAACGCCGAACTCGTCGACGACGTGCGCGTTTTGGTCAGCGAGCTGGTCACGAACGTACACCTGCACACCGACACGGCCGTCGTACGTCTCGACGTGACCGTGCACCCCGCATCCGTACGCGTGGCCGTGTGGGACGACGCCCCCCGCAGCCGGCTCCTCAGCCTGCCCGTGCTGCTCGACGACGGGTCGGGGCGTGGCCTGCACCTGGTTGAAGCCCTGGCGTCCCGGTGGGGCGTCTACCGGCCCAACATCGACGCGCGCCGTCGCAAGGGGGTGTGGTTCGCGCTCGACCGGGGCGGCAGGGCCGGAGCCGCGCCCGACATGGCGAAGATGGCCTGATCGAGGTCGGCCCTACGGGGGCTCCGCCCCCTCCCCGTGCCGCTCACCGGCGGTGTCGCGGAGCCGCCCCGTACCGGGACAACGGCCGAATACGCACTGGCCGGGTAGTGACATACCGCGAGGAACACCAGCACAATCGCCAGGAACTTACCCGCGCGTAACAGGCGCACCCTATGGGGAGGCTCCCGGTGCAGAGCACGATGCAAGACGTACCCCTGCTCGTTTCGAGGATCTTGACGCACGGCGCGACGATCCACGGAAAGGCCGAGGTGATCACCTGGACCGGTGCCGGCGAGCCGCACCGCCGCAGTTACGCGGAGACCGGCGCCCGCGCCGCCCAGCTGGCCCACGCGCTCCGCGACGAACTCGGCGTCCGGGGCGACGAACGTATCGCCACTCTCATGTGGAACAACGCCGAGCACGTGGAGGCGTACCTTGCCATCCCCTCCATGGGCGCCGTGCTCCACACGCTCAACCTGCGCCTCCCCGTCGAGCAGCTGATCTGGATCGTCAACCACGCGGCCGACCGCGTCGTCCTCGTCAACGGCTCCCTGCTGCCGCTGCTGGCGCCGCTGCTGCGGCACCTGCCGGGCGTCGAGCACGTCGTCGTGGCCGGGGCGGGCGACCGCTCCCTGCTGGAAGGCGTCCGGCCGCGCGTCCACGAGTACGAGGAGCTGATCGCGGGCCGTCCGGAGCAGTACGACTGGCCGGAGCTCGACGAGCGGCAGGCCGCCGCGCTCTGCTACACCTCCGGCACGACCGGCGACCCCAAGGGCGTGGCCTACAGTCACCGTTCGCTCTACCTGCACTCGATGCAGGTCAACAACGCCGAGGCGTTCGCACTGGGCTCACAGGACATCGCGCTTCCTGTGGTCCCCATGTTTCACGTGAACGCCTGGGGCCTGCCGCACGCCTCGTTCATGGCGGGCGCCTCGCTGCTGATGCCGGACCGCTTCCTGCAGCCCGCGCCGCTCGCCGAGATGATCGAGACGGTACGGCCGACCATCGCCGCCGCCGTGCCCACCATCTGGCAGGGCCTGCTCGGCGAGCTGGACGCCACCAAGCGCGACGTCACCTCGCTGCGCAACGTCGTCATCGGCGGCTCCGCGTGTCCGCCCACCCTGATGCGCGCCTTCGAGGAGCGCCACGGGCTGCGCGTGGTGCACGCCTGGGGCATGACCGAGACCTCGCCGCTCGGCTCCGTCTCGCACCCGCCGGCCGGCGTGAGCGGCGACGAGGAGTGGGCCTACCGCGCGACGCAGGGCCGCTTCCCGGCCTCCGTGGAGGCCCGGCTGATCGGCCCCGACGGCGAGCACCTGCCGTGGGACGGGGAGTCGGCGGGCGAGCTGGAGGTGCGCGGGCCGTGGATCGCGGGCGCGTACTACGGCGGCGCGGACGGCGCCGACCAGCGCCCCGAGGACAAGTTCAGCCCCGACGGCTGGCTGCGCACCGGCGACGTCGGCACCATCACGCCGGACGGCTACCTGACCCTGACCGACCGCGCCAAGGACGTCATCAAGTCGGGCGGCGAGTGGATCTCCTCGGTGGAGCTGGAGAACCACCTGATGGCGCACCCGGAGATCGCGGAGGCGGCCGTGGTGGCCGTACCGGACGACAAGTGGGGCGAACGCCCGCTGGCGGCCGTGGTCATGCGGGACGGCGCGAGCGCCGGGTTCGAGGAGCTGCGGGCCTTCCTCGGCGAGCGGGTGGCGCGCTGGCAGCTGCCGGAGCGGTGGACGGCGGTGGTGGCCGTACCGAAGACCAGCGTTGGCAAGTTCGACAAGAAGGTGCTGCGCAAGCAGTACGCGGACGGGGAGCTGACCGTCACGCGCGTGGGTTGAGCCCGGCGGCGCGGGGGCGTACGGAAGGGGGCGTACGGAAGGGGCCGTCCGCACGGACGGCCCCTTCCGGTGGCCCGGTTTACAAGTGGCCCGGTTCCCGGTGGCTCGGTTTCCAGTGGCCCGGTTCCCGGTGGTCCGGATCCCGGCGACCCGGTTCCCGGTGGCCCGGATTTCGGCGGCTCAGTTCGTACCGATCTTGGCGAGCAGGTCGACGATTCGGGACTGCACCTCCGCGCTCGTCGAGCGCTCCGCCAGGAAGAGCACGGTCTCGCCCGCCGCGAGCCGCGGCAGCTGGGCCGGGTCCAGGTCGGCCGAGGTGTAGACGACCAGCGGGGTGCGGTTGAGCAGGCCGTTCGAGCGCAGCCAGTCGACGATCCCGGCCCGGCGGCGGCGTACCTGCATCAGGTCCATCACCACCAGGTTCGGCCGGGTCTGCGCGGCCAGCGTGACCGCGTCCGCGTCCGTCGCGGCGCGCGCGACCTGCATACCGCGCCGCTCCAGCGACGCCGTCAGCGCGCCCGCGACGGCGTCGTTCTCCTCGGTCAGCAGGACGCGCGGCGGGTGCTGTTCGCTGTCGCGCGGGGCGAGCGCCTTCAGGAGTACGGCCGGGTCGGCACCGTACGCCGCCTCCCGGGTCGCCTGCCCGAGGCCCGCGGTCACCAGGACCGGCACCTCGGCCGCCACCGCCGCCATACGCAGCGACTGGAGGGCGGTACGGGTGATCGGCCCGGTCAGCGGGTCGACGAACAGCGCCGCCGGGTACGCGGCGATCTGCGCGTCCACCTCCTCGCGGGAGTTGACGATCACCGGGCGGTAGCCGCGGTCGCTCAGCGCCTGCTGGGTGGAGACGTCGGGGGCGGGCCACACCAGCAGCCGGCGCGGGTTGTCCAGCGGCTCCGGCGGCAGCTCGTCGTCCATCGGCTGCGGCGGGTGCTCCGTCACCTCGACGGCGCCGTTCGGGCCGTCCAGCGGCTCGGGGCCCTCGCTGCCCTCGTCGGGCGCGGAGACCGCGAAGGCGCGCCCCTCGGAGCTGTTCAACAGGTGCTGCTGCGGTTGCTGTTGCGCCTGGCCTGGCGCCTGGCCGCCGGGCTGCGGGTGCGGGCGGGCCTCGGCGGGCGCCGCGTCGGACGCGGCCGTACGCTCCGCCTCCTGCGGCGGCTGGGCCAGCTTGCGCCGGCGGCCCGAACCGGCCGCGGGAGCCCCGGCGGCCTGGTTGCCGGGTGCGGCCTGGCTGCCAGGTGCGGCCTGGTTGCCGGGTGCGCCCTGGCGCTGCTGGTCGGCGAGCTGCTGCGAGAACGGCACGCCCTGCCCGAGCGTGCGCACGCTGAACGCCCGCCCGTGGGAGTGGCCGGCGGCGGTGCCGCCCGCCGTGTCGTCGTCCTCGGCCCCCTCCGGGGCGGCGGGCGCGGGCTGCGGCTGCCGGGGGACTGCCGGGGCCTGTGCGGGCGCCTGGGCGCCGCCGAGACCGTCGGCTGCCGTACCGGCACCGCTCGCTTCCGCTGGCCCGGCGGCGGGCTGCTGCGCCTGCTCCGCCTCCACCGGGCTGGGGCGGCCGCGCCGCCGCCCGGTCGGTGCGGGCGGCGCGTCGGCGGCCGCCGGAGCGGCTCCGGCGCCTGCCGTGGGCCCGCCCTCGGCAGGGTGCGCCACCAGGCCCTCGGGCCCGGCCACGAACGTCCCCGTCGACTCGGAGTCGGCCATCGCGGCCGCCGCCCGCTCCTCGGCGGCGGCCCGCCGCGCACGGCGCCGCCCGGTCGGCTCGGGACCCCAGCCGCCCCCGGGAGCGGACGGGTCGTGCGCGCCCGCGTCCTCGCCCGCGGCCTCCGCCGTACCCGGGTGCGCCCGGCGGCGGCCCGTGCCCGTGCTCTCCTGGGCATCCGCGGCCTGCCCCGACGCCTGTCCCGGCAGGACCGGCCGCGGGGGCAGGGGGGACTGCGGAAGCTGGTCCGCGGCCGCCGGCGGCAGCGCGAAGGCCGAGTGCCGGTTGGGCGCCGGGGCCTGCTGCTGGTCCGGGACCGGACGTTCGGCCGTGTCGGCCAGCGCCCGGCGCGCCCGCCGCCCGGACGGCGCCACCTGGCCCGGGGCAGCCTGCCCCTGCCCCTGCCCCGCGCTCGCGAGCGCGGGGAGCGCGGGCCGTGCGGCGTTCTCCGGTACGTCCTGCGATACGTCCTGCCGCCGGCCACCGGGCGGTACGACCTCGGCCCCAGCCATGCCCTGCGGCATCCCGGACGCGCCCGGCGCCCCCGGCTCCGCGCCCGGACGCCCGCCGCCCGAGCCGCTGCCGCCGGGACCCGGCCCCTGGGGGCCGCGCGCATCCGCTTCGTTACGGGCCCGGGGCACCTGGCCGCCGCCGCTACCGGCCGCGGCTGCGGTGCCACCGCCCGGCTGCTGCTGGGCCGGCACGTCCGCCCGGCGCGCACGCCGGCGCCCGGTCGGCGTGTCCTCGGCCCCGCCACTCTCCGTCTCGCCGCCCGGCACACCGGAGCCGCCCGCCGCACGCGCACCGGCGGGCCGCGCCCCCGCGTCCCCCTGCGCCTGCGTCCCCCGGGCCCGCTCGGCGGGCACCGGCATCACGGTCGTCTCGTTGCCCGTCGCCTCGCGCGCCCGGTCGGCGCCCGCGGCACCGGCCACCGGCGCGCCACCGGCCGACACCGGCACCTCCAGCACGTACGCGCTGCCGCCCGCGCCCGGCACCTGGTGCGTCTGGAGCACACCGCCGTGCTGCCGCACGATGCCGCGCACGATGGGCGCGTGGACCGGGTTGCCGCCGCCGTACGGGCCGCGCACCTCGATCCGTACGACCTCGCCGCGCTGCGCGGCGGCCACCACGATCGTCGAGTCCCCGGAAGCGGCGGCCGCACCGTCCTCGGCGCCGCCCGCCGCCTTGCCCGTCGCGTCCACGCCCGCCACGTCCGCGATCAGGTGCGACAGGGCCTGGGCCAGCCGGGCCGCGTCCACCTCGGCGTCGATCGGCGGCGCGTGCACGGCGAACTGCGCGCGCCCGGGGCCGATCAGCTCGATCGCACCCTCGACACCGGCCGCCACCACCCCGTCGAGCGACACCTTCGCCCGGTCGAGGCGCTCACCGCCCGCGTCCAGCCGCTGGTAGCTCAGCACGTTGTCGACCAGCGTCGTCATCCGCGCGTACCCGGCGGCCAGGTGGTGCAGGATCTGGTTCGCCTCCGGCCACAGCTGCCCGGCCGGATCGGCGGCGAGCGTGCCCAGCTCGGCCTTCAACTCCTCCAGCGGCCCGCGCAGCGACTGGTCCAGCACGGCCAGCAGCTGCGAGTGCCGCGCCGCCAGCGCGTCGTACGGACGCCGGTCGGTGAACGTCATCACCGCGCCGACGAGCTGGTCGCCGTCGCGTACCGGCGCGGTCGTCAGGTCCACCGGGACCGACCGCCCGTCCTTGGCCCACAGTGCCTGCCCCCGCACCCGGTGCTTGCGCCCGGACCGCAGGGAGTCGGCGAGCGGCGTCTCCTCCCAGGGCAGCGGCGTGCCGTCCGCCCGCGAGTGGTGGATCAGCGGGTGCAGCTCCTTGCCGCCCAGCTCGCTCGCCCGGTAGCCCAGGATCTGCGCGGCGGACGGGTTGACGAGGACGACCTTGCCGTCGGAGTCGACGCCGACCACGCCCTCGGCCGCCGCGCGCAGGATCATCTCGGTCTGCCGCTGCTGGCGGGCCAGCTCGGTCTCGGTGTCGAGCGTGCCGGTCAGGTCCCGCACGACGAGCATCAGCAGCTCGTCGCCGGTGTAGCCGTTGCGGTGGTCGGCGTACGCGGCCTCGAAGGCGGACTCGTACGGAGTACGGCCGTCCTCCAGGTTGGCGCTGGTCACCTCGACCAGCAGCTCGCTGCCGTCGGTGCGCCGCGCGACCATCCGCGTCGGCTTCGTACGCGGCCCCTGCTCCTGGTCGTCGTGGCGCCGCATCGACCCCGGAATGCGCTTGGAGTCGAAGGACGGCAGCAGGTCGAGCAGCCCGCGGCCCACCAGGGCGGTGCCCGGCGCCTCGAAGGTCTCCAGGGCGATGGCGTTGGCGTTGACGACCGTGCCGTTGCAGTTCACCAGCAGCAACGCGTCGGGCAGGGCGTCGAGTATGGCTGCGAGGCGAGCAGCGCCTCGGGATGGCCTGCTGCTCACGACGACGCTTCCTCCCTGAGTTACCGCACCTTGCCGAGCCCGCCGCAACGTCCGCAGCGGGTCACTGGAAAGGAGTCTACGGGCACCGGATGTGGACGCGGAGACGGATCACGAGGAGGTAATGCCACGGGATTGTGCGACTCGCCGCACGCCCGACATGTGCCCCGCGTCCTGAACTGGCCCGCTTCGGCGTCACGAACCGGCCGAGGGCAGCACCGGCACGAACCGGTCCCAGCGTCCGATCTCACAGCCGTTGGTGCGCTTGAACTGGGCGTTGACCGGACGCCCCGCCCAGGTCCCGGTGATCTGCGCGGTGGCGGGCCCGCCGTACTGCATCGTGCACTTGCTGTCCTTCGGCACGCCCGCGAACGCGTCCCTGCCCCACCGGGTCAGGGTGTCCAGCTTGTCGCAGGCGCCGCGCGCGTCGGTGTGGGTGCCGCGCGCCGGGTGGCAGTACAGCTCGCGCCGGCCGTCCATGGCCGCCTTGCCGGAGTCGGTGACGGTGATCACCAGGTGGTCGGCGGGGCGCGGCAGCGGGCGGGGCGCCGCCGTGGCCGGGGTGCCGACCAGGATGTCGGCGGGGGCGGAGGTGGCGGCCGGGGCCGCCAGGGCGAGGGCGGCGGTGGCGGTGGTGGCAGCCGTGGCGAGGCGGGGCAGCCGGCGGATCGGCATCGCGGACTCCAGGTCGTACGGGGACAGGGCCGGGGCCGGTACGGGGGCGTTCCCGCCGGGACCGTCCCGTCCCCGCAGCGTCTAACGCGCCGCACGGGCCGACGTTGCGCGCCGCCGCCCGCCCGGCCCGATGTCCGAACCCCGTTCGATTACCCATTCCCGTACGCGACGGCCGCACCCTCTGGTCGCCCCCTCCGGACGCCCTTCCTGACCACCCCCGGCCGCCTGCGAATCGCGGCCGAAAGACCTTTGCCGGGTGGCCGGTGCCCCGAGTACCGTAGGGGCCGATTGGTGACAGCCCGCCGAGCTGTGCCATCATCTGGTCACGCCACATCGCGCTTGCGCGCGGTCGGGGCGTGTGGAGGCGTCGCCTAGTCCGGTCTATGGCGCCGCACTGCTAATGCGGTTTGGGTTTTAAAGCCCATCGAGGGTTCAAATCCCTCCGCCTCCGCTCCCTTTAGTTCGGGCCCCGGTCACCACGACCGGGGCCCGAACGCATTTCCGCATCCGTACGCGACGCGAACACCTCCGCACCGCGGCGACACAGCCCCCGCACCGCCTCCGTACGACACTGGCCGGATCCCCCCGGGCGCACACGCCGTATCCGCGCCACCCTGCTCCCATGACAACCAACCGGGACGAGAACCGGGGCGACCGGAGCCGGGACCGGGACGAGAGCAATCGGAGCCAGGACCAGGGTCGGGGGCCGGATAAGGACCGGAGCGCGGATCGGGACCGGAGGCCGGACCAGAACCAGGGGCCGGGCCCGGAAGAAACCTCGACTGCCACCCGCCGCGCCACCCACACCTCCCACACCACCCACACCCACATCGCCGGCATCCCCATCCCCGACAGCGCACTGGCCAAGGAGGCCACCGAGCTCATCCGGGACACCACCGACGAGCTGATCTACCACCACTCCCGCCGCGTCTACCTCTTCGGCGCCCGGCACGGCCGCGAACGGGACCTGGCCTTCGACGCGGAACTCCTCTACGTCGGCGCCCTCTTCCACGACCTCGGACTGACCGACCGGTTCCGCTCCTCCCGGCAGCGCTTCGAACTGGACGGCGCCGACGAGGCCCGCCGCTTCCTGACCGCCCACGGCGTCCCCGCCGACCGCGCCCGCCTCGCCTGGGAGGCCATCGCCCTGCACACCACGCCGGAGATCCCGCACCACATGGCCCCCGAGATCGCCCTCGTCACCGCCGGCGTCGAACTCGACGTCCTCGGCATCGGCTACGACACCCTCCCGCCCGGGGCCCGCGACGAGATCCTCACCGCCCACCCGCGCCCCGATTTCAAGCGCCGCATCCTCCGCGCCTTCCACCAGGGCATCGCCCACCGCCCGGAGACCACCTTCGGCAACGTCAAGGCCGACGTCCTGGCCCGCTTCGACCCGGACTACATCCGTCCGGATTTCGTGCAGATCATCGAGGACGCCGCCTGGCCCGAGTAGCCCCCACTCGCCGCCATCGGGACGTTTTCGCAGGTCAGAGGGGGTGGGGCCGTCGGATTTCGCCTCACGGCGAGGTTCGTGTAATGTTCTTTCTGCAACGCCGACCGGCAAGAAAAACCGCCGGAAAGCCAAGCGCTCGTAGCTTAACGGATAGAGCATCTGACTACGGATCAGAAGGTTGCAGGTTCGAATCCTGCCGAGCGCACAGCAGGCCAGAGGCCCTGTCGAGTAATCGACAGGGCCTCTCGTCATGGGGCTGACGGTCGTAGTCAACGGCACGCCTCCGAAGGAGCGGCCAAACGTACAGCTGCCCACGATCACGCGGATGGAGCTGCGGCCCGGCGCTTCCGTGATCATGTGGGTGTGCGTCGCGCCCCCTGGGAGGTCCCGTGAGCAGCAGTAAACCGGTGTGGTCCGAGCGTGAGCTGCCGATGTTCTTCCGGCGGTGGCGCACTGACTGGAAGGACGAGGGCCTTTCGCCGGACAGCTACCTTGATTTCGAGGGGGGCCTGCGTTTCGTCCTGGCCGCGGCTTGGCTGTTCTGTCCCGAGACGGTCGAGTACCGGGGCTGCGTGTTCCTCAAGGAAAACTTCGGTCAGGGCTCTGTCGACGACTGGTTCGCGAACCTGGAGGACGATCGGCGCCGTATCGAACGCGTCGTCAACCACGTCGAGTTGTGGTCCGTTTTCGGCAACACTCCTTTGACGGATGACGATCGGCTCGGGGAGGAACTGCCTCAACTCGCGCTGGCCCTGGGGGAGTGCTGGCAGGGAATCCTGTCCGCGCGCTACCCCGACCGGGAAATCACCGTAGAGGTGAGCGACGAGGGAGACGGTTCCTACGGGCCGACTGTGACCTTCTGGACATTCCCGGCTGTTTCGGCCTTCGGGTAGAGGTGGTGAGGGGGCGCCTTCCCGGGAGCCGGGTTAAACGATTTCCCTCTGGGGGTGGGGGTGGCGTAGAGTTGGGTTCACCGACGCGGGGTGGAGCAGCTCGGTAGCTCGCTGGGCTCATAACCCAGAGGTCGCAGGTTCAAATCCTGTCCCCGCTACTGCGAAGACCGGTCCGGCACTGGAAAGTGCCGGACCGGTCTTTTTTGTGCGTCGCGGCAGGCTTTTTAGGGGGCGTCCGTGTAGTGGGCGGCCGGGCCGGTGGTGTGCGGGGCGAGGTCCGGGCGGAGGGTGAGGGTGTCCGGGTCGTAGTCGGGGGAGTTCTGGCGGCGGAAGGGCAGGGGCGGGGTCGTGGGGATGGCCAGGAGGCGGGTGCGGAGGGCGTCGGCGGTGGTCTCGAAGCCCTCGGGGGTCATGCGGTCCGCCGAGGGGACGAGGAAGGGCGGGAGGGCGCTCATGCCGGTGTACCAGTAGGTGCCGTGGTGGAGGGGGAAGAGCAGGTCGTCGAGGTCGCCGTTGACGCCTCGGGGGCCGATGGAGGCGGGGCGGGCGCCGGCGGTGACGACGGTCATGGCGCGCTTGCCGGCCAGCGGGCCGTCGCCGTAGCGCAGGGTCCGGCCGGTGGCGGGGTCGTCGATGCCGTACGCGAAGCCCTTGACGAAGACGCGGTCGAACCAGCCCTTGAGGATGGCGGGCATGCCGTACCACCAGAGGGGGAACTGCACGACGAGGGCGTCGGCCCAGGTGACCTTCTCCTGTTCCGCGCGGATGTCCGGGCTCAAATGGCCGCCCGTATAAGCGCGTTCGGACGCGTTGCCGACGTGCAGGCGTGCTTCCGGGGCGTGGTCGAAGTCGTCGGCGTCGACGACCGGGTTCCACTTCATGGCGTAGAGGTCGGAGAGCTGGACCTCGTGGCCGTGGGCGCGGAGGGTGCGTATGCCTTCGTCCTTGAGGGCTCCGTTCAGGGAGCGCTGTTCGGGGTGGGCGGCGATCCACAGGACCTTCATGGCGTACCTCCGGGGTGGGAAGAAAAAAGGGGGCGGATGTGTCGATCTTGCGGTGGGGGCGGGGCTCGGACGAGTGGCCGAATGGCCAGCATGTGTCAGGATCGGGCCATGGGTGTTTTCGCGGAGGACGGGCGGCACCGGATCGCCGTACTGGTGCGGCACGGGCTGCTGCCGATGGAGCTGGGGATCGTGCACCGGGTCTTCGGGCAGGCCGAGACGGCCGAAGGGGAGCGGCTGTACGAGGTGCTGACGTGCGCGCCGGAGCCGGGGGAACTGCGCACCGACGCGGATTTCACGGTCAACGTGCGGTACGGGCCGCAAGCCCTGGCGGAGGCGGACACCGTCGTGGTGCCGGCCTCGCAGCAGGACTACGGGGACGGCGACGGATGCCTGAGCGAGGGGATGGCGCGGGCGATGGCGGCGATCCGGCCGGGTACTCGTGTCGCGTCGATCTGTACGGGGTCGTTCGTGCTGGCGGCGGCCGGGTTGCTGGAGGGGCGGCGGGCGACGACGCACTGGCGGTCGGCGGAGCAGTTCCGGCGGCTGTTTCCGGCGGTGGAGCTGGATGCGGATGTCTTGTATACGGATGAGGGGCGTGTCCTCACGGCCGCGGGTGTCGCCTCGGGGATCGACCTGTGCCTGCACATGATCAGGTGTGATCACGGCGCTGCGGTGGCCAACGAGGTGGCGCGGCGTACGGTCGTACCGCCGCACCGGGAGGGCGGGCAGGCCCAGTTCATCCAGCGGCCGGTGCCCGAGCCGCGGCTCTCCTCGACGGCCGCGGCTCGCGCCTGGGCGCTGGAGCACCTGGAACGCCCGGTGACGCTGCGGGAGCTGGCCTCGTGCGAGTCGATGAGCGTGCGCACCTTCACCCGGCGGTTCCGCGAGGAGGTCGGCGTGTCGCCGTTGCAATGGCTGACACGGCAACGCGTCGAGCGGGCCCGGCAGTTGCTGGAGGAGACGGAACTGCCGGTGGACCGGGTGGCGGCGGACGCCGGGTTCGGCACGGCGGCCTCGCTGCGGCAACACCTCCAGGCGGCGGTCGGGGTGTCGCCGAGTGCGTATCGCAGCACCTACAGGGGAGCCGGCGGCCACGCCGCCATGGCGGGGGCGGGGTCCGGCCGGTGAGCGGGTTCGGGGCCGGAGCCGGGGCCTGGTGGTGCACGGGGCCGCGCTGGGAGGGCCACGAGCAGGGGCTCGGGTGGTACTGCCCGGAGCGCGGCGCTCAGCGGCGCAGCGCGCTGCCTGAGGGCAAGGCGCTGGCGTTCGCGGTGACGGGCGAGCGGCGGTGCCTCGGGGTGCGGCGCGGCGCGCGCTGGGCCGTGTGCCCGTACGCGGCGGTGCTCGACGGCGGGAGCGCCCGGGACCAGTGCGCGGAGTGCGCGCGGCTGGACCGTTCGCGGTCGGTGGCGGCGGACACGATGGCCGACGATCCGCGTCCGTACGGGGTCTATCTGGCCTATTTCGGGCCGGGGATGCTCAAGGTGGGCATCACGGCGGCCGAGCGCGGGGCCGCGCGCCTGGTGGAGCAGGGCGCGGTCACGTACGCGTGGCTGGGGCGCGGACCGCTGATGGCGGCGCGCCGGGCGGAGGCACTGCTGGGCAGCGCGCTGGAGGTACGGGACCGGTACGGCAAGGCGGAGAAGCGGGCGGCGCGGGCCGCGCTGCCGCCGGTGCCCGAGCGGGTGGCGGCACTGGCCGGGCTGCACGAGGCGGCGCGCGGGCTGGAAGGGTGGCCGGAGGCGCTGGAACCGGCTGCGTTCGCGTGGACGGACCACACGGAGGTGTTCGGGCTGGCGCGGATTCCGGCGGGGGCCGGGGAGGTCGCGGGGCTGGCCGCCGGCGAGGAAATCGTGGGGGACGTCGTGGCGGGGGCGGGGTCGGACCTGTATGTGCGGGGCGCCGGGGGAGAGGGCGGGGTTTTTGTGGTGGACGCGCGGTTGTTGGCGGGGTGGGTGTTGCGAGGCGCGGCGGGTGGGGTTACTACGGCGACGGTGCGGGTCGGGAAGGGGAGGGGGAAGGGGAAGGGGAAGGGTGAGGTGAGGGGGGAGGACGGGGCGCAGGGGAGTTTGTTCTGAGGAGGGGGACGAAGGGGCTGACCGGGGCCGGGGCCGGGGCCACTGGGGCTACTGGTGTTACTGGGGCTGATCGGCGTGCGGAGTGGGGGCGGCGGTCGCTGCGGCTGCGGCAGCAGCGGTCAGTGCCGCCATGGCCGTCCGCAGTTCCTGGAGGGTGTCGGGGTCGGTCACCGTTCCGGTGTCGGGGTCGGTCTTCGGGGCGATGGCCGCCAGGTCACGGCAGGCGTCCGGGACGACGTCGGCGGACATCATGCGCAAGGTTTCCCGCAGCTGCGCGTGGGCGTGCTCGGCGCCGGTGGGGGACGGCGAGGCGGTGAGGACCGCGACCGGTTTGCCGAGGAACTCGGCGCTGCTGACCAGCCAGTCGAGGGCATTCTTGAGGACGCCGGGGACGCCGTGGGCGTATTCGGGGCTGACGACCAGTACGGCGTCCGCGTCCGCCACGGCACGGCGCAGCGCGGCCACCGGGGCGGGCGGGGTGGCGCCCTGGTGGTCCAGGTCGGGGTCGAAGTGGGGGAGTTCGCGGATGCCGGCGGTGGCCGCCGCGGCGTCGGTGAGGGCGAGGGCGGAGCGCAGGACGGCGCCGTTGGTGGAGCGGGCGCGCAGGCTGCCGTTGAGGGCGACGATCTTCATGCCGTGACGGTACGGATTGACGCCCGGGTCAAGGCAAGGGGCGGGCGGGGGCCGGGCCCTGGACCGGGAGAGGGCCGGGAGTGGGGCGATTGATGCTCGTAGGGCACCGCGGGCGCCGACCCGCAGTACGCGCGGCCCGGTCCTCCGCCCCTCTCATTCGGCCCTTCACCCCTCTCATACGGCTATCACCGCAGGTCAAGGCGATTGTCAGTGGTGGGTGCCATGCTGTTTCCCGTGGTGACCGGCTGGACCGCGCGGGGGGCGGCCCAGTCCGGTTCCACTGAATTCGTGCTGCGGTGACGGGTGTTTCTCAGGAGATTCACAGATACGCGCAAGACGGCTCTCAGAGGGGGTGGTCAGCCTCGACAGCATGACCGTGACAGCGTCCACATCAGCATCAGCCGCCAAGAAGCCCGCCGAGCTGCTGCGTCCCGACGGGAGCCCGGTACGGGTGCTGGTCGTCGACGACGAGGCGTCGCTCGCCGAACTGCTGTCCTTGGCGCTGCGTTACGAAGGCTGGGACATCCGCGCCGAGGGTGACGGTACGGCCGCGCTGCGGGCCGCGCGTGAATGGCGGCCGGACGCGGTGCTGCTCGACGTGATGCTGCCGGACATGGACGGGCTGACCGTCCTGGGGCGGCTGCGCCACGAACTGCCCCAGGTGCCGGTGCTGTTCCTGACCGCCAAGGACGCGGTGGAGGACCGGATCGCCGGGCTGACGGCGGGCGGTGACGACTACGTGACCAAGCCTTTCAGCCTGGAGGAGGTGGTGGCGCGGCTGCGCGGGCTGCTGCGCAGGGCGGGCGCCGCCGCGGTGCGCAGCGAGTCGCTGCTGGCGGTCGGAGACCTGCTGCTCGACGAGGAGAGCCACGAGGTGTGGCGGGGCGGCCAGGAGATCCACCTGACGGCCACCGAGTTCGAGCTGCTGCGGTATCTGATGCGCAACCCGCGGCGGGTGCTGAGCAAGTCGCAGATCCTGGACCGGGTGTGGAGCTACGACTTCGGCGGCCAGGCCAATGTCGTGGAGCTGTACATCTCCTACCTGCGGCGGAAGATCGACGCGGGGCGCAGCCCGATGATCCACACACGCCGCGGCGCGGGGTATCTGATCAAGCCGGGGGCGTAGCGGGTGGCGAAGGCCGCGCGGGGCGGGTCCGGACGGGGCGGTCCGGGGCGGGGCGGGTCCGGGCGAGCGGGCGGGAGGGGAGCCCGGTCCCGGCGTCGCTGGACGCTGCGTACGCGGCTGGTCGTCTCGGCCGTCGTACTGATCGCGGTCGTCTGCGCGGTGATCGGCACGGTCACCACCATCGCGCTGCACTCCTACCTCCAGGGCCAACTGGACGACAAGGTGCGCGAGTCCGCCGAGCACGCCGGCGGCCGGCGGGACGACTTCCTGGACTTCCAGGACCTGGGCTTCATCGCGGCGCCCGGGCAGCCCATCGGTACGGTCGGCGCCCGGCTCTCCTCCGACGGTGAGATAACCGCCGCGGCGCGGAGCGTCGACGCGCGCAACCCGCTGCCGGTCCAGAACCTGGTCTCCCTGACCGACGAGCAGGTCAGGGCGCTGGCCGAGGTACCGCGCGACGGGCGCCCGCACACCGTCACGCTGCCCGGCCGCGGCGACTACCGCGTCGCGTCGGCGCCGGACGGCTCGGCCCTGGTCGGGCTGCCGTCCGACGAGGTGCAGAAGGTCGTCACCCGGCTGGTCGTGGTGGAGATCTGCGTCACCGCTGCGGGCCTGGTGGCCGCCGGCATAGCGGGCGCCGCCTCGGTCCGCCTCGCGCTGTGGCCGCTGCGCCGCGTCGCCGCCACCGCCACCCGGGTCTCGGAGCTGCCGCTGCACCGGGGCGAGGTGGCCCTGCACGAGCGGGTGCCGGCCGCGGAGGCCGACCCGCGTACGGAGGTCGGCCAGGTCGGCGCGGCGTTCAACCGCATGTTGGGCCATGTGGGTTCGGCGCTCGCGGCGCGTCAGGAGAGCGAGACGCGGGTCCGCAGATTCGTCGCGGACGCGAGCCACGAGTTGCGTACGCCGCTGGCGTCGATCCGGGGCTACGCCGAGCTGACCCGGCGCGGGCGGGAGCAGCCCGGCCCCGCCACCCGGCACGCCCTGGGGCGCATCGAGTCCGAGGCGGTACGGATGACCGGACTGGTGGAGGACCTGTTGCTGCTCGCCCGGCTGGACGCCGGGCGCCCGCTGTCGTACGAGAGCACCGACCTCGCGCCGCTGCTCGTGGACGCGGTCAGCGACGCGCGCGCCGCCGGGCCCCGCCACACGTGGCGCCTGGAACTGCCGGACGACCCGGCTCCGGTCCGGGCCGACGGGGACCGGCTGCGCCAGGTCCTGGTCAACCTGCTCGCCAACGCCCGTACCCACACGCCGGAGGGCACGGCGGTCGTCGCCCGGCTGTGCCGCGAGGCGCCGGTGGCCGGGTCGGGCCCGTTCGTCCGGCTGGAGGTGCAGGACGACGGGCCGGGCGTACCGCCGGCGCTGCTGCCGCACGTCTTCGAGCGCTTCGCCCGCGGCGACGCCTCCCGTTCCCGCACCGGCGCCGGCGGGGCCGGCAGCCGTGCCGGGGCCCGCGGCGGCGGCAGTACGGGGCTCGGGCTGGCGATCGTGCAGGCCGTGGTGGCGGCGCACGGCGGTACGGCCGGGGTGGAGAGCGTCCCCGGACGCACGGTTTTCAGCGTCCGGCTACCGGCGGACGGACCGGCGCGCACCGCGTCCGCAAAGAGCCCGGCACGCGCCGCGTCGGCAAAGAGCCCGGCACGTGACACCCCGGGGGAGAGCCCGGCGCGTGGCGCTCAGAGGAATGGCCCGGCGCATGGCCCCCAGGAGGACGGCCCGGCGCGTGGCATCCAGGGACAGAACCCGGCGCGTGACGCCCAGGGGAACAGCCCGGCGCGTGGCGCCCAGGGGGAGAGCCCGGCGTGCGGTGTCACAAGCGCCCCTCAGCCATCCCATACGCCCCTGGAGCACTCCCATTCACAGCCGGGTCACAGGAGCACCACACAAGGGTGACAGCCCGCCTCGGGAGTGTTCGGTTCCATGACGACGACTCAGCCGGCCCGCTCCCCCCTGGGCTTCCTGCCGCCCCGCGAACATCTGCGCCTCGGGCAGATCGCGACGGTGCTCGATGTCGTGATCCCCGTCTACAACGAGGAGTCCGACCTGGAGCCGTGCGTACGGCGGCTCCACGACCACCTCTCCCGCACCTTCCCCTACGGCTTCCGGATCACCATCGCGGACAACGCGAGCACCGACCGCACCCCCGAGATCTCCGCCAAGCTGGACGACGCGATCCGCGAAGTGGCGTCCGTGCGCCTGGAGGAGAAGGGCCGCGGCCGCGCCCTGCGCACCGTCTGGTCCCTGTCCGACGCCCCGGTGCTCGCCTACATGGACGTCGACCTGTCCACCGACCTGAACGCGCTGCTGCCGCTGGTCGCCCCGCTGATCTCGGGCCATTCCGACCTGGCGATCGGCTCCCGGCTGGCGCGCAGTTCGCGGGTGGTGCGCGGGCCGAAGCGCGAGTTCATCTCCCGTACGTACAACCTCATCCTGCGCGGCTCGCTGGCCGCCCGTTTCTCCGACGCGCAGTGCGGGTTCAAGGCCGTACGGGGCGATGTCGCCGAGCGGCTGTTGCCGATGGTCGAGGACAGCGGGTGGTTCTTCGACACCGAGATGCTGGTGCTCGCGGAGCGCGCCGGGCTGCGCATTCACGAGGTGCCGGTGGACTGGGTGGACGATCCGGACAGCACCGTGCACATCGTGCGCACGGCCACCGAGGACCTCAAGGGCGTGTGGCGGGTGGGGCGCGCGCTGGCGACCGGCGCGCTGCCCCTGGACCGGCTCGCGCGCCCCTTCGGCGACGACCCGCGCGACCGTGAACTGAGCGGCGTACCAGGCGGCCTGGCCCGCCAGATCATGGGCTTCTGCGCGGTCGGCGCCCTGAGCACGCTCCTCTACCTCGGCCTCTATTCGCTCTTCCGGCTCGGCGTCGGGCCGCAGACCGCCAACGCCGCCGCACTGCTGCTGTCCGCGGTCGGCAACACGGCGGCGAACCGGCGTCTGACCTTCGGCGTACGGGGCCGCGACCGCGTGGTGCGCCACCAGGCGCAGGGCCTCGTCGTGTTCGGCATCGGCCTCGCCCTGACCAGTGGCTCGCTGGCCGCCCTGGACGCCGCGACCGGCGACCCGGCGCACGGTACCGAGATGGCGGTGCTGGTCGCCGCGAACCTCGCGGCGACCTTGCTGCGGTTCCTGCTCTTCCGGTCCTGGGTCTTCACGGAACGCGAGCCGGCCGCCGTCTCCCCTCCCCGCCCCACCGCCTCCCGCCCCCGCCCCACCGCCGTCCCGAACGACACCCGCAGGAGCGCCCGATGACCACGCACCACCCCCGCGCCACGCACCCGGCGGCCGCCGGCCAGGCACCCGCCCCCGACTCTCCCGGCTCACCCGATTCTCCCGGCTCACCTGATCCACTGGGCTCACACGAGCCACCGGAGACGCCGGAGCCACCAGCCACCCCGGAAGCCCATGCGGCACCGCCGAACCCCCGCTGGGCCCGCCCCGCGCTCGTCGCGCTGCTCGTGGCCACCGCCGTGGTCTACCTCTGGGACCTGGGTGCCTCCGGCTACGCGAACCAGTTCTACTCGGCCGCGGCGCAGGCCGGCTCCGCTAGCTGGAAGGCGCTGTTCTTCGGCTCGCTCGACGCCGCCAACTCCATCACCGTGGACAAGCCCCCGGCCGCCCTCTGGCCGATGGCGCTGTCGGTCCGGCTGTTCGGCCTCAACGCGTGGGCAATCCTGGTGCCGGAGGCGCTGATGGGCGTCGCTGCGGTCGGCGTGCTGTACGCGGCCGTACGACGCCGCTTCGGCGCGGGGCCCGGGCTGCTCGCGGGCGCGCTGTTCGCGTTGACGCCCGTCGCCGCCCTGATGTTCCGCTTCAACAACCCAGACGCGCTGCTGTGCCTGCTGATGGTCGGCGCCATCTACTACGTACTGCGCGCGCTGGAGGACGCCCGTACCAAGTGGCTGCTGCTGGCGGGAGTCTGCTTCGGACTCGGCTTCCTGACCAAGACGCTCCAGGCGTGGCTGATCCTGCCGCCGCTGGCGTTGGTGTACGCGGTGTGCGCGCCCACCGCCCTGCGCCGTCGGCTGGTGCAACTGCTGCTCGCGGGGGTGGCGATGGTCGTGTCCTGTGGCTGGTGGGTCGCGATCGTCGAACTGTGGCCGGCCGGCTCGCGCCCGTACATCGGCGGCTCGCAGAAGAACAGCTTCCTGGAGCTGACCTTCGGCTACAACGGGCTCGGCCGCATCAGCGGCGACGAGGCCGGCAGTGTCGGCGGCGGCGGGGCTCGTGGGGGGAACGGGGGCGGTGGCAGCTGGGGTGACACCGGCATCGGCCGGCTCTTCAACCCCGACATGGGCGGCCAGATCTCGTGGCTGCTGCCCGCCGCCTTGATCCTGTTCGTCGCGGGGCTGGTGGTGCTGTGGCGCGCCAAGCGGACCGATGCGGCGCGCGCGGCGTTCCTGGTGTGGGGCGGCGCGCTGCTGATGACGTTCGCCACCTTCAGCTTCATGTCCGGGATCTTCCACCAGTACTACAACGTCGCCCTGGCGCCGTACATCGCGGCGCTGGTGGCGATGGGCGCGGCGTTGCTCTGGCAGCGGCGCGCGCGGAAGGCCGCCGCGCTGGTGCTGGCGGCCACGGTGGCGGTGACGGCGGTCTGGGCGTACGTCCTGCTGGACCGGTCGCCGCAGTGGCTGCCGTGGCTGCGCTGGTCGGTTGTGGCGGTCGGCGCGGTGGCGGCGCTGGGGCTGCTGCTGTCCGTACGGCTGGGCCGCCGCCTGGCCGTGGTGGCGGCCGGGCTGGGTGTGGCCGCCGCGGTGGGCGGGCCGGTCGCGTACGCCGCCAACACGGTGCACACTCCGCACAGCGGGTCGATCGTCACCGCGGGCCCTGAGGTCAAGGGCGCGGGCAACGGCGGCCTGATCATGATCGGGCCCGGTGGCAAGCGGACCGCCGGCCCGCCGCCCCGGGGTGGCGGCAACGGCCAAGGCCAGGGGCCGGGCCAAGGCCCGGGACAGGGGCAGGGGCAGGGGCCAGGCCAGGGTCAAGGCCAAGGCCAGGGCAAGGGCCAGCCTCCCGGCGCCCACCAGAACCCGCGCCCCGGCACCCCCGGAATGCCCGGCTCCGGTGAACGCGGCAAGCCCCGTATCGCCCTGAGCGGCCTCCTCGCCGGCCAGCGCGTCAACGCCGAGGCCAAGGCCGCCCTGCGCAAGAACGCGGCCGACTACACCTGGGCCGCCGCGACCATCGGCGCCCAGAACGCCGCCAGTTACCAGCTGGCCACCCAGCTGCCGGTCATGTCCATCGGCGGCTTCAACGGCAGCGACCCGTCGCCGACGCTGGCACAGTTCAAGGAGTACGTGCGCCAGGGAAAAATCCACTACTTCATCGGCGGCGGTCTGGGCGGCGGCTTCTTCCGCGAGAACGTCCCCAACGGGGCGAACTCGGCCGACATCACCAGTTGGGTCGAGAAGAACTTCAAGAAGGTGGACCTCGGGGACGCCACGGCCTACGACCTTTCCCAACCCGTCAAGTGAGGTAGCGGCCTCCACGGAGGGCCTGCCCCGACCCCTGCCCCCTAATTGACTGTACGGCGTATAGCGCTCCCTGTACGGTGTAAAGCATCCGCTCGCACCCCTCCGTACAGGGAGCCCGTATGCCCGCCGTGGCCTCCAGCGCCACCCCGCCTTTGAGTCCGCCACGCAACCCCACCCGCTGGCTCATCCTCGCCGTCATCTGCCTCGCGCAGCTGACGGTCCTGCTCGACAACACCGTCCTGAACGTCGCGGTCCCCTCGCTCACCTCGGAGATGGGCGCGACCACCGCCGACGTGCAATGGATGCTGAACGCGTACTCCCTGGTCCAGTCCGGCCTGCTGCTCACCGCGGGCAACGCCGCCGACCGCTACGGCCGCAAGAAGATGCTCGCCCTCGGCCTGGTGCTGTTCGGCGTCGCCTCGCTCGCCGCCTCCCTCGCCCAGTCGCCCGGCCAGCTGATCGCGGCCCGTGCCGCCATGGGTGTCGGCGGCGCGCTGCTGATGACGACCACGCTCGCCGTCGTCATGCAGATATTCGACGACACCGAGCGCCCCAAGGCCATCGGCATCTGGAGTTCGGTCAACTCGCTCGGCTTCGCCGCCGGGCCGCTGATCGGCGGCTCCCTGCTGGCCCACTTCTGGTGGGGCTCGCTGTTCCTGATCAACATCCCGGTCGCCTTCATCGGCCTCGCCGCCGTTCTGCGCCTCGTCCCCGAGTCGAAGAGCTCCAACGGCGACCGTCCCGACCTGCTCGGCGCGCTGCTCTCCATGATCGGCATGGTGGGTGTGGTCTTCGCGATCATCTCCGGGCCCGAGAGCGGCTGGCTCTCCGGCCGGGTGCTGGGCTCCGCCGCCGTCGGCATCGTGGGTCTCGCCGTCTTCGCGCTGTGGGAGCTGCGCATACCGAACCCGATGCTGGACATGCACTTCTTCCGCAACAGCCGTTTCATCGGCGCCGTGTCCGGCGGCATCCTGGTGGCCTTCGGCCTGGGCGGGTCGATGTTCCTGCTCACCCAGCACCTGCAACTGGTCCTCGGGTACGGCCCGTTGGAGGCGGGGCTGCGGATGGCGCCGCTGGCGCTGATGGTCGTGGCGCTGAACTTCACCGGCCTGGGCGTCAAGCTGCTGCCCAAGCTGGGCACGCCCGGCATGATCGTGACCGGTATGAGCCTGCTGGCCGGCGGCCTGGCCGCCATTGCCACCCTGGGCAGCGAAAGCTACGGCGGCATGCTGTTCGGCCTGCTGCTCATGGGCGTCGGTGTGGCGTTCGCGATGCCCACGATGGCCAACGCGATCATGTCGTCGATCCCGGTGGAGAAGGCGGGCGTGGGCGCGGGCGTGAACGGCACGCTGATGGAGTTCGGTCAGGGCCTGGGCGTCGCCGTCCTCGGCGCGGTGCTCAACTCCCGGTTCGCCGCGCTGCTCCCGGCGGTCGCCCTGGGCGCGGGGTCGCTGCCAGCGGCGCTGGCCATGGCCCGTACGGACGCGGACCGGGCGGCCGTGCACGACGCGTTCGCCTCCGGTATCGGCACCAGCCAACTGGTGGGCGCCGCCGCCGTCTTCCTCGGCGGGCTGCTCGCGGCGTTCCTGCTGCGCCGCGCCGAGCGCGACCGGCCGGGAGCACAGCCGGGGCCGGAGCGGCAGCCGGAGCAACAGTCGGGCGAAGCCGAAGGCTCGAAGCCGTCCGGCGCCGTACGCCCCGGGCCGTCCGGCGCCGTAAGCCCGAAGCCGTCCGGCACCCGGCCGGAATAGCATCGACCGCGAACCACCGCACGAAGGAAAGGGAGGGCGCGAGATGACAGCGAACCGCGCCGAGAAGCAGCCGAAGAGCGTATGGCTGACCGAGCGCCCCCCGGTGAAACGGAAGGCGGACCAGCCGGCCGGACTGGACCTCGACAAGATCGTCGCGGCCACGGTCCGGCTGCTGGACGCCGAGGGCCTGGCCAAGTTCTCGATGCGGCGCCTGGCCGCGGAGCTGGGCGTCACCGCCATGTCCGTCTACTGGTACGTCGACACCAAGGACGACCTGCTGGAACTGGCCATGGACGCGGCGGCCGGCGAGATCGACCTGCCCGACGAGTCGGACGCCGCGGCCGACTGGCGCGACCACCTGCGCCATCTCGCCACCGAGTACCGCACCATGCTGCTCGCCCACCCCTGGGTGCCGCGGCTGCTGGGCGAGTACATCAACTTCGGTCCGCGCTCGATGGCCTTCTCCAACGCGACGCTGCGGGTGATGGCGCGCAGCGGCCTGTCGAAGGAGTCGTCCTCGGGAGCGCTGGCGGCCGTCTTCCAGTTCGTCTACGGCTTCTCCACCATCCAGGGCCTGCACCGGGCCCGGTGCCAGGCGGTGGGCAGCACGCTGGACGAGTACTTCCAGCAGGTGGTGCACGCCGTACAGGACCGTCCGGAGTTCGCCGAGACGATGGAGCTCTCCGTCAAGGCGGTGTACGACCGGGGGATGTCCGCCGAGCAGATGCTGGAGGACGATTTCGCCTTCGCCCTCGACCTCCAGATCGCGGGCATCGAGGCGATGCGGGAGCGCGAGCGCGCACGGGAGGCGGCGGCGCCTCCGGCTCCTTAACACCTCGCACGCAGCTACGAACGCCCTGGGCGTCCAGACGCGTGAAGCGGTCCCGCCGAACGTGGGCTTCGGCGGGTTCCGCGGTTTTTGAGCGCTGCGCCGCGTGTACCTCTTATCTGATCATTTCTCAGCTCAGCGCAGCGTAAGGAGCTCTACATGCGCGTTCGTACCACCATCAGCGCGGGTGTCCTGGCCGTCGCGGCCGTCCTCGGCAGCGTCGGTACCGCCGTCGCCGACGCCGGGGCGGGTGCCAAGGTCGCCAACTCGCCGGGTCTTCTGTCGGGCAACGCCATCCAGGTCCCGATCGACATCGGTATCCCGATCTGTGGCAACACGATCGACGTCATCGGGCTGCTGAACCCCGCCACGGGCAACAAGTGCAAGACCGGCTGATCGGTCGCGGGAACGACCCCGTACGACGGCGCCCCGCCCCTTGCCAGGCAAGGGGCGGGGCGCCGTCACACGGTGCCGCCGTGGCGGTCCCGGTCAGGTCGTCGGCAGGCTCTCGCCCTGGACGGCCTGGATGTCCAGCTCGACCCGCAGCGTCGTGCCGATGGCCGCGATCCCCGCGGCGACGACCTGGTTGTAGTTCATCTTGAAGTCCTCGCGGCGCAGCTCGGCGGTGGCGTTGAACGCCGCGCGCACGCCGCCCCACGGGTCGGGGCCCGTGCCGAGGTAGCTCAGGTCCAGGTCCACCGGGCGCACCACGCCGCGCAGCGACAGGTCGCCGTGCACGGTCCAGCGGTCGGGGCCGGCCGGCTCCAGGCCGGTGCTGACGTAGGTCATCTCCGGGTACTGCTCGACGTCGAGGAAGTCCCCGGTCCGCAGGTGCCCGTCGCGCATCCCGTTGCCGGTGTCGATCGAGGCCGTTTTGATGACCGCCCGGACCGACGACTTGTCCAGGTCCTCGGCGATCTCGATGCGGCCCGCGAAGTCCAGGAAGCGGCCGTGCACGCTGGTGATGCCCAGGTGCTGGGCGGTCGCCGCGACCGTCGAGTGCATGGGGTCGATGGTCCAGGCACCGGGCGGCGGCAGTTCGGCGCCGCCCTGCCGCGCCAGCGTCACGTTGCCGACGTCCATCCGGCCGCTCGCCGTGACGATCGCGCTGGAGGCCACCGGCGCGTAACCCACCGCCGTCACGATCACCGTGTACGGGCCGGGGGCCAGCGGCTGCGCGTCCCGCACGACGCCGTCCTGGTCGGCCGCCGCGCGCAGTACCTGGGTGCCGGTCATGTCGGTGACGGTCAGCACCGCGTGCTGCACCGCCCAGCCGTCCCGCGTACGGACCTGTGCGCGTACGCCCGCGCCGTTGGCCGCTCCCGCTGCCGCGCCCGTCGAACTCATTCCCACTCCCGTTCTTGCCTCTCACATGTCGGGCTCCGGGCGGCGGCACGCAGGCCGTCCCCTGCCTGTGCGCGTACCGCCGCCGGAGCCCTGGGGTCCGGCCCCCGGTGCCTCTCCGCTCAAAAGAGCACCGTTGGCCGGGGTTCTGTCTCCCGGGTGAACCGGGCTCCCCGGGGGCCCGCCGCCGTACGGCAGGCCCCCGGGCCCGGCTCACTCGCCGGGGTGGGCGAGCTCGACGTCGTAGCCGTCGACCCCGCGCGCGTCGACCGTCAGGCCGTTGGCGACCGGCGGGTAGCCGCTCGCGATGACCGTGTAGTCGCCCGCGTCCAGGTCGGTGAAGGCGTACGCGCCGTCCTCACCGGTGGTGGAGGTGGCCACGACGTTGCCCGCCGCGTCCACCAGCGTGACCCGCGCGTCCGGCAGCGGACGCCGCTCGGCACCGGCCCGTACGACGCCCTGTACCCGGGCGCCGGCCAGCAGCTCGATCTCGACGCGGGTCGTGCCCTGGCCGCCGACCTCGACGGGCAGCGCCGTCGGCCGGAAGTCGGCCGCGTTGACCGCGACGGTGAAGGTCCCGGTGGCCAGCTCGTCGAAGGCGAAGTAGCCCTCCTCGCCGGTCTTGCCGGTGGCCAGCACCTCGCCGCGCACATCGGTGACCACGACCATCGCGTCCGCCACCGGCTGGCCGGTGACCGCGCTGCGCACCTGGCCGCCGAGGCCGCTGGTGCCGCTGAGCAGGATGTCGTAGCCGAGCGGCTGGTCGCCGACGACGACCGTGGACGCCTGCGGCTGGTGGCCGTCGGCGGCCGCGATCAGCACGTACGAGCCGGCGCCGGGGGCGTTCAGCACGTACGAGCCGTTGGCCTGCGCGACCGAGCGGCCGAGCTGGCTGCCGCTGAGCGAGATCAGCGTGACCGCGGAGTTCGCGACCGGGTGGCCCTCCGCGTTGCGGACCGAGCCGTGGATCGCCGGGCCGGCCGGCACCTCGTCACCGCCGCCCGCCGAGGCGTACGCCGCCAGCGGCTGCGTGGTGGCCGAAGCGGCCGGCTGCTGCGCCCAGGAGGGCGCCTGGCCGTCGTCCTGGCCCACCGGGGCACCGGCGCCCACGAGGGCGGGCTCCGGCTGCGAGGCCGCGGCGGCGGCCGCACCGGCAGCGGCGGGGGCGGGCACCGCCGCCGACTCGTCGGACTGCGCCAGACCACCCTGGGTCTTCAGCGCGACCTCCTTGATGAACAGCGTCAGCAGGAAGGCGAGCAGCGCGCAGGGAGCCGCGTACAGGAAGACGTCGGCGACGCCGTGCCCGTAGGCGCTCTCCATGATCGTCCGGAACGGGGCCGGAAGGGCGTCCAGGTCCGGGATGCCGCCACCGCCGCCGGCGCCGCCCTGCGCGAACTTCGCCGCGGCCTGCGGGCCGAGCTCCTGCACGCCGTCCTTCACGTAGTGCGTGACGCGGTTGGCGAGCACCGCACCGAGCGCCGAGACGCCCACCGCACCACCGAGGGAGCGGAAGAAGGTCACGACGGAGGAGGCGGAGCCGAGGTCCTTCGGGGCGACCTGGTTCTGCGTGCACAGCACCAGGTTCTGCATCATCATGCCGATGCCGAGGCCCATCAGCGCCATGAAGATCGCGATGTGCCAGTACTCGGTGTCGTACCGGATGGTGCCCAGCAGGCCGAGGCCGGCGGTCACCAGCACGCCACCGGAGACCAGCCACGCCTTCCACTTGCCGGTCTTGGTGATGATCTGACCGGAGACGGTCGACGAGACGAACAGACCACCGATCATCGGGATCGTCATGATCCCGGACATCGTCGGCGACTCGCCGCGCGCCAGCTGGAAGTACTGGCTGAAGAAGACGGTGCCGGAGAACATCGCGATACCGACGAACAGCGACGCCAGGGAGGCCAGGGTGATCGTCTTGTTGCGGAACAGCCGCAGCGGGATGATCGGCTCGCTGGCCTTGGACTCGACGAACACGAAGATCGCGCCGAGCACGATCGCGCCGCCGACCATGGCGAAGGTCTGGCCGGAGATCCAGTCGTACTTGTCGCCCGCCAGGGTCACCCACACCAGCAGCAGCGAGACCGCCGCGCTGATGAAGAAGGCACCCGCCCAGTCGACCTTGACGTCCCGCTTGACCACGGGGAGCTTCAGGGTCTTCTGGAGGACGATCAGGGCGATCACCGCGAACGGCACGCCGACGTAGAAGCACCAGCGCCAGCCCATCCAGCTGGTGTCGGTGATGACGCCGCCCAGCAGCGGGCCGCCGACGGTGGCGACCGCGAAGGTGGCGCCGATGTAGCCGCTGTAACGCCCGCGCTCACGCGGGGAGATCATCGCGGCCATGACGATCTGGGCCAGCGCGGACAGACCGCCCACGCCGATGCCCTGCACGACGCGGCACGCGATCAGCATGCCGGAGTTCTGCGACAGACCGGCCACCACCGAGCCCGCCACATAGATCACCAACGCGACCTGGACCAGCAGCTTCTTGCTGAACAGGTCGGACAGCTTGCCCCACAGCGGGGTGGTCGCGGTCATCGCCAGCAGCGACGCCGTGACGACCCAGGTGTAAGCGCTCTGGCCGCCCTTGAGGTCATGGATGATCTCGGGCAGCGCGTTGGAGACGATCGTCGAGGACAGAATGGCGACGAACATGCCGAGCAGCAGCCCGGATATCGCCTCCATGATCTGACGGTGCGTCATGGGCGCCCCGTCGGGAGCCGGGTGGCCCCCGTGCTTGGCGTGGCCGCCCCGCACACCGGATGGTGTGGTCGTAGCCATGTAGTTCCTATTCATTCCGCAGGTGTACGGGTGGTGGGTTCGTGGTGCGCCCGGGTCCGGCAGTCGCCGAAGCTCGTACGGAGCCTGGCGAGCAACTCGTTGAGACGGCCGACGTCGCTGTCGGACCAGTCGTCCAGATACCGGGCGAGTGATGCTGTGTAGCGCTCGGCGAGCTCCGCGAGGAGCGACCGGCCGCTCGGCGTCAGGCGCAGCAGCCGCGACCGCTTGTCCAGCGGGTCGGGCTCGCGCTCGATCCAGCCGCGCTCGGCGGCGTGGGCCACGTGCCGGCTCGTGACCGACATGTCGATCGCGAGCAGTTCCGCCAGCTTGCTCATCCGCATCTCGCCGTACCGGTCGAGCAGCGTGAGCACGCCGGCCGAGGCGGGCGGGCAGTCGGGCGGCAGAATCCGCCCCATCTCACGCTTGACGGCACCGATGGCGCTGAGCTGCCGGGCCAGTTCCTCGTACTGACTCTGAGCGGCCATGGGCACCTCCGCACTTCTTCTTTTGTTGCCTTGAGCAACCGTAGAACCACTTGGTTGCTGAAGGCAAACGATTCCGTGGCGTACGAAGGTAAAAGAACCCAAAAGGTTGCCAAGATCAACGGTCAAGGGCGCGGGGGGTGGGGGTAAAGGGGCAGGTGGGAGCGCATCTCGGAGGCTCCGCGGCCCCGCCCCCTTCGCGGTTACTTCACAGTCGACGGTGCGTGTCGTGCTCGGAGTCCTTCGATCAGCAGGTCGAGTCCGAACTCGAAGAGGCCGGTGAAGTCTGTGCTGGTGAGGGTGGGCAGGGTCGCGTTGAGGTGGGGGTATGTCCCTGCCGTCACCGCGTCGTGCAGGGTGCTTGCGTCCTCGGGGGCGCCGTCGCCCGGCTGGAGTGCTGCCTGTTCCTCCAGGGTGTGGCCCACGGTGTAGTTGACCACCGTATAGAGGGCGCGGGCCGCCGCGTCGTCGCGGAAGCCCGCCTCGCGGAGTACGCCCACGAACGCCTCGGCGAAGCCCAGGACGCTCGCCCCGGTGGCGTGCGTGCCGGCGAAGACGCGCGCGCCGTCGCGATGCGCGAGCAGGGCGTCGCGTTCCGCGCGGGCGAGGGCGGTCAGCTGCTCGCTCCAGTCGCCGCCGTCCGCCACGGCCGCTTCGGTGACGCCTTCCATCATCCGTTCCGCCATGGCGGTGAGCAGGTCCTGCTTGGTCGCGAAATAGCGGTACAGGGCGCCTGCCCGAACCTCCATCGCGTCGGCGAGCCGCCTCATGGTCAGCGCGTCGAGGCCCGACTGGTTCAGCAGGTCGAGGGCTGTTTGGAGGGTGCGGGCGCGGTCGAGTCGGGCGGGCCGGCCGCGGGCCGGGCTTGACGGAGAGCTCATGGATCTCACTATAGTGAACAGCGTTCACGTGAACGCTGTTCACTAAACTGGGAGGACCACTCCGTGGCCATGAACACCGATATGTCCATGAACACCGATGTGATCGTTGTGGGCGCGGGCCCCACCGGCCTGATGCTCGCCTGCGAACTGGCCCTGGCCGGCGTACGGCCCCGCGTCCTGGAGCGCCGTACCGCACCGCAGCGCGACTCCAGGGCGCTCAGCCTGCACCCGCGCAGCGTGGAGCTGATGGACCAGCGCGGACTGCTCGACCGCTTCCTGCCGCTCGGCCGGACCGTGCCCGGCTGGCACTTCGCCCAGCTCCCCACCCACCTGGACTTCTCCGTACTGGACTCCCGGCACGCCTACTCCCTGTTCATCGCGCAGGCGCACACCGAGGCGCTGCTCGCGGAGCGGGCCCGCGAGCTGGGCGTCGAGATCGAGCGGGGGTACGAGGTCGCCGGGTTGAGGCAGGACGGCGACGGGGTGGAGGTGGAGGTGCGGGGCGGCGACGGCCGCGTCGAGACCGTGCGTACCGGATATGTCGTCGGCTGCGACGGCGGACGCAGTGTCGTACGGCAGTCGGCTGGTATCGCCTTTCCGGGTACGGACGAAACCTTCACCGGCGTGCTCGGCGACTTCGCGGTCACCGACCCCGCCGCCCTCGGCGCCGCCCGCGCACGGGGCGTGCTGGTCGCACCCCTGGAGGACGGCGTCGTCCGGCTCGTCTACCTGGACCCGGAGCGCATACGGGTACCGTCCGGCGAACCCGTGACCCTGGAGGAGTTCCGCGACTCCCTGACCCGGATCTGCGGCACCGACTGCGGTATCGCCGAACCCCGTTGGCTCTCCCGCTTCGGCAACGCCACCCGGCTCGCCGAGAGCTATCGCGCCGGGCGTGTCCTCCTGGCGGGCGACGCCGCCCACATCCACTTCCCCGCGGCAGGCCAGGGCCTCAACACCGGCCTCCAGGACGCGATGAACCTTGGCTGGAAGCTGGCCGCCGTGGTCAACGGCTGGGCCCCGCCCGGCCTCCTGGACAGCTACGACGCGGAACGCCGCCCTGTCGGGCAGTCCGTCACCGAGAACACCGAGGTCCAGACCCTGCTGGCCGAACTGACGCTCGTACCGCAGTACCAGCGCCCCGCCACGGCCCTGCGCGCCCTCTTCGACGAACTCCTCGACATGCCGCAGGTCAACCGCACCCTCGCCGCCCGGGTCTCCGCCCTCGGCACGGCCTACCCGCCGGCCGCTCCGGACGCCGACCCGCTGGTCGGACGCCGGATGCCCGACATCGGCCTGACCGCCGCCACGTCGGACGCGACACGGGTCTACGAACTCCTCCCCGCGGGCCGGTACGTCCTCCTCGACCTCGCGGGCGACCCGGACCTCGGCACCGCCGCAGGCTGGGGTTCACGCGTCACCGCCGTCACCGTCACGGGCCGCGACGACCACCCGGACCTGGGCGGAGTGACCGAAATCCTCGTACGCCCCGACGGCCACATCGCCTGGGCAACCCGCACCACCGACATACGGGCCCGCCGCGCGGAGCGCCACGAAGCGCTGACGGCCTGGGCAGGCACTGGAACCGGGGCCGGAACCGGGACGTGAGGGCAACTGTGCTGTGACGCACGGGGCCCAGGGGTGTGCCGGGCATGCCGGGTTCGCTAGGGTCCTGGCCTATGGCGAACTACCAGCAGAACCCGGCCAACGGCAACCACGACCCGGCCGGCAGCACGCAGATGTTCCGCGCCTTCGTGGACGAGGGCGCGCCCCAGGGCGGCGGCCGCCGGGCAGCCGTCCAGGAGCAGTCGGCCGGACCGCGCGTCGGCCTGATCGTCGGCGTGATCGTCGCAATCGCGGTCATCGTCGGCGCCGCGTGGCTCGCGCTGTCCTGACGCCCCCTCACCCAGCGGCGGGAATCCGCCGGCCTCGGCTGTCGGCGACCCGCAGCGCGTCGTCCAACGCCTCCACCAAACGGTTGGCGAGAAACCGCAATTCACTGGCCGAGGCGGCGGACTCGCCGAGCAACGCCCCTGCGTGCCCGAGCAGCTCCGTACCCATGTCGAGCTGGGCCGCCTCCATGTCGTCCGCGAGCCGCGACACGTAGCCGTCGCCGTCCGTCGACAGCAGACACTGCTTCCCGCCCTCCTGCGACCAGGGCAGCAGCCGCACGCCGTCGCCGCGCATGCCGCTCACGCGGTGAACTCCCCACGAAGCGCGCCGAGGCGCGCGAAGCGCCGGGACTGCTGCTCGTACGCGCGTGCCTCGTAGGCGACGAGGTACGGGCGTACGAGCACGGTGGCGTCCCCGTCGATCGGCACGTCGAGCGCCCGATGCGCTGGGCGCGCACGCCGGGGGGTGGGTGCGGGGCGTGCAGGCGCGCGGAGGGTTGTGCAGGGAGCAGTCGGCGTCGGCAAGAGATGTTCCCTCACCCTGGCTGCGAATCGGCGGATACGGTGGCGCATGTCGGCGCTCCTTGGGCAGCGTTGGCCACGCCCCGGGGGTGGTGGTGCACCCGCCGGGGCTCTGTGTGATCGTGACCTTACACCGAGTGTGGCATGCCGTACTAGGGTGCATCATCGCTTTCCTAGGGCGGGATACGTTGCCTAGCCTGGCTCAGGTGATCGAATTTGCCCCCGACCGTCCCCGCTGGCGCCAGGTCGCCGATGTCATCCGCGCACGTATTACCGATGGCACGTACCCACCCGGCACCCAGATCCCGTCGGTGATCAAGCTCCAGGAAGAATTCGGCATCGCCACGGCGACCAGCCAGAAGGTGCACCGCGGCCTCCGCGCGGAGGGCTTGATCTACACGGAGCCGGGCATGGGCTCCTTCGTCTCAAAGGACCTGCCGAAGAAACCCGCGGATGGCCCCGGCGAGGCGTGATCCGTAACCAGCGCACGACGAAATGATGTTCGGCTATAAGGGGTTGGGCGGATGTTGATCGAGGTTGGTGGGGTGCGCGTTCCCGGGGGGCGGGCGGCGGAGGCGGCGCAGTTGGTCTGTGAGGAATACGCCGACGCCTCGCTGTACCACCACTCCGTGCGGTCGTACTTCTTCGGCGCGGCCTGGGCGGAGAACCGTGGCCTCGACTTCGACCGCGAACTCTTCTTCGTCTCGTCGCTGCTGCACGACTTGGCTCTGGTCCCGCCCTTCGACAGCCACACGGTCGCCTTCGAAGAGGCCGGCGGGCACCTCGCCCGGGTCTTCACGGCCGGCCTCGGCTGGTCGGCCGAGCGGCGCGACCGGGCCGCCGAGCTGATCGTGCTTCACATGCGGGACGACGTCTCGCCGGAAGTGGACATGGAGAGCCGGTTGTTGCAGGTGGGGACCAGTGCGGACGTGTCGGGGTCCGGCCTGGAAGCCTTCGACCCGTCCTTCCGGAGGGCGCTCGTCGAGGCGTACCCCCGACTGGGCTTCGCCAAGTCCTTCGTGGACCTGTTCCAGGACCAGGCGGAGCGCAAGCCGGGGTGCGCGGCGGCGGACCTGATAGCGGGCGATTGGGCCGAGCGGACCACGTCCAACCCGCTCGACCAGGGCTGAGTCCGGGCGGACTCAGCCGTCTGCCTACCCGGCCGCCCCGGCCTGCTCGGTCTCCCCGGCCTATGAGGTCTACCCGGCCTCCTCATGCCGGTACAGCTCCGGTACGGACACCTTGATCGGCTCCTGGGTGGTGCGTGCGATGACGACGACCACGGGCTCTTCCGGGTCGGGGTTCTCCTCGCGGTGCGGGACGAACGGGGGGACGAGCAGGAAGTCGCCGGGGCCCGCCTCGACCCGTACCTCTTGGGTGCCGTCGTGGTAGACGAAGACGGGGTGGCCGCTGACCACGTAGATGCCGGCTTCCGAGGCGCCGTGGTGGTGGTTGTCCGTCGCGCTCAGCGGAGGGTTCTCCACCAGGCCCATCCAGAGCTTCTTCGAGCCGACGGTGCCCCCGCTGATGGCGGCGTAGCCGTCCAGTTCGTCGGCACGGACGTGGTAGACGCGGTTGCCGCGCGGTGCGGTGGCATTGGTGCTCGGTGTCGTCCCGATGCTGCCCTGAATGGTCATCGTGGTGCCCCCTGGACTGTTCGACGGCCTGTGGTCGCAGCAGGCTGCCGCCGGGGCGGGGAGAGCGGCAAGTTTCTTTGCCGGTACGGCAAGGAGGGGGGCTGTCGTCGGTCCATTGACCCGCCCGATAACTGGTCGCCTGGGGCGGCGCCGTTTGGGATCATGCCGCGGGGCCGTCATCCGTACCCCGCCCCCCGACGAAAGGCCGCCGATGCCACTCGTTCCCGCCGACCCGAACGTCGTGCACCCGATGCCGGGGCAGCCGCGGGTGGTGCTGTTGAAGCCGCTGGTCACCTCGCCGTTGATCGAGGTCGGTGATTTCTCGTACTACGACGACCCGGACGACCCGACCGCGTTCGAGACCCGCAACGTGCTCTACCACTACGGGCCTGAGCGGCTGGTCATCGGCAAGTACTGCGCGCTAGGCGAGGGCGTGCGGTTCATCATGAACGGCGCCAACCACCGCATGGACGGGCCCTCGACGTTCCCGTTCCCCATCATGGGCGGCTCGTGGGCCGACCACTTCGACCTGATCAGCGGGCTGCCGGGCAAGGGGGACACGGTGGTCGGCAACGACGTGTGGTTCGGGTACCGGTCGATGGTGATGCCCGGCGTACGGATCGGCCACGGCGCGGTCATCGCCTCCGGCGCGGTCGTCGTGGACGAAGTACCCGATTACGGCATCGTCGGCGGCAACCCCGCCAAGCTCATCCGCCGCCGGTACGACGACGCGGACGTCGCGCGGCTGCTCGAACTGGCCTGGTGGGACTGGCCCGCCGAGCACATCACCGAGCACGTCCGGACGATCATGTCCGGGACGGTGGAGGAGCTGGCGGCGGTCGCGCCGCCGAAGGGGTAGCCGGGTGGGTCAGCCGAGCGTGGCGCTTCCGGCCGGGGCCCCGCCCGGCCGCGCGCCGGCGCGCAGCTGCGGCAGCAGTGCCGGTACGTCCGCGAACGCCGCGTCGGCGGGCTGACCGCAGAGCTTGCCGGCGGTCTCGCCCGCGAAGCTGAAAATGCCGGTCAGCTCGGGGCCGCGCCGCCCCCACACCACCAGCGGACTCCCACTGTCCCCGCGGCACATGGTCGTAGGGGCGTGGTCCGGGTGCTCCGCCCGCGGGTCCCTGGCGCAGAAGACCGACGTCTCGTCCACCACCGCAGGGGTCTGGGCGGCGCACTGCCTGTGGGCGCGCACGGTCAGATCGCCGCGGCGCAGCACGTCGCCGCGTATCTCCTTGCCGGGCTGGGACGGGTCCTGCTCGGCCGTGGTGCCGTGGCTGAAGATCGATACGGGGGTGCCGGGACGCGGGCGGTGCTGCGCGACGGGAAGCGGCTCGACCCCGCGTACCGGGGCGCTGAGCCGGATCTCCGCCATGTCGTAGGCCGCGGAGGACCATTCCGGGCGCCCCGGGTCGGCGGGGGAGGGGAGGAGCTTGTAGCTCGGGTGCGGGGTCACGCTGCGGATGTCCCGTACTGTGCCGGGGTCCTTCGACAGCACCGAAGAACCGATGTGCACCTCGGCGCCTCGCACGTCCACGCCGTCCAGGCAGTGGGCCGCGGTGAGCACCCGGTCGGGCGCCACGAGGGCGCCACCACACGACGCCCGGCCCAGCAACGGGCCGTTCCCCTTCTGCGCCAGCGTCGCGATCCAGGGTGCGGCGCCCGGCTGGGGCAGCTGCGTGCCCCCGGACATGGCGTGCACCGGCCCGCCGACGCCCACGGTCGCGCCTACGGCTGCCAAGACGACCGCCCCGACCGTCGCCCCGGCGCGTGTCCCCAACCGACGCTGCATGTGTCCCACGTCCCGCTCCCCACTCCCCGATTCCTGTTCGCTGTGGCAGGAGTTGAAGGTATTGCGCGGGCGGGCGGGAGTAATCAACCTTCGGTCGCATCCGCGGTCAGCCCGCGGGGTGACGACCCTGATACCGCGTCAGGGTCGGGCCCCACCGGCCAGCTCGGTCCGTTCGCGTCACCGAACCACGTCCGTTGCGTGTCACCGTCCACCGTCATGCCGAAGTCGAACACCTGCGGCTTGCCCGCCTCCAGCCACCAGCCGTACGCCCGCTCGGCCTCCGTGGCCAGGTCGCGGTCGCCCCATTGGTACGCCTCACCGCCCTGGAGATAGGCCCAGGCGCCGTCCGAGGAAAGCCACCAGGCGGGGGCGGCGTCGGGTGTCGGCGTCGGCGTGCGGGTCGCGTGGACGCCGGGCAGTTGGAGGCCGAGGGCGAAACGGGCGTGGAAGTCGTCGAGGAAGTCCGGGGGGAGGGCGGTCGTGCCGTACCGGCTGTCCGCCCCGCGCTGTGGCGTGTAGACGCGGGGCAGCGGGCTGGCGGTGCGGCGCTGGCCGCGCAGGTCCATGAAGGTCAGCGGCACGCCGAAGCGGCCCGCGGCGCTGCGGCCGTCGGCGGCGACGGTCAGGACGGCCAGGCCGGCGGGCTGGAGGGTGGATTTCCACGGCGTGACGATGCGCGCGCCGGGCACGCACTGCGCGAGCCAGGCGCGGGGGACACGCGAGAGCGACGCCGTACACAGGACACGGTCGTACGGTGCGTGCCGCGGCCACCCGGATTCGCCGTCCGCGCAGATCACGCGGGGCCGGTAGCCGAGGCGGCGCAGCCGGCCGCGGGCGGCGTCGGCCAGGGACCGGTCCACCTCGACGGTGGTGAGACGGGCCGCGCCGACGCGCTCGCAGAGCAGCGCGGAGTCGTAGCCGGTGCCGGTACCGATGTGCAGCACCCGGCTCCCGGCGTCCGGGTCGGCGGCGGCGAGCGTCGTCATCACGGCGTTCGCGGCGCTGATCGAGCTGGTCGGCAGCGCGCCGGTGCCGTCGGGGTGTACGGGGTGGCCGTCGTCCACTTGCGTGACGACGGACTCGGTGGGGTGATGGACCATCCCGGCCCACCGCTCCTCGCCGTCGGCGCGGGCGACCGGGTGGTACCGGTCGTCGTCGGCGCGCCACACCCACACGGTGTCCGGCACGAACGCCTCCCGGGGAACCGTACGGAACGCCTCACGCATCCAGGGCCTTTCGAACGCCCCCAGCCCGTCGAGCAGTCGGATGGCCTGCTCCCGATGCCGATTGAGTCCGGTCACCGGTGCTTTCCGCCTCCAGGCTTGGAGACGTCGGGGTGCTGCCCGTCACTGTCGCGCGGCGACGGCTCCGGCGGCTGCGGGTTGGGGGGCGGCGGCTTTCCGTGCGAACCCATGTGGCTCCCGTCTTCTTGCTTTCACCGAGTTGCCCAATCGGACCGGCGGTGCACCGGAACGGTTGGCTGACCGTTCTAGGCATTCCCCCGGTGACGGCGTTGAACGGGGCGCATGGGAGCACGGTTGCGGCTCAGCGCCAATCCACGTCCACGTCGCGTGTCTCGACGTGCATGCCCAGCGGCACCCGCCACGCCGGTAGGCAGATGTGCCAGGTGGCGGTGCGGCGGGAGTGGCCTGGGAGGGGGGTGGGGAGGGGGTGGGTTGTTGTTCTGGTGGACCAGTCGGTGCCGAGGGGGCCGATGATGTGGGTGCCGAAGGTGATGGTTCCCGAAGTCACCGGGCGGTCGCCGGTGTTGCGGAGGTCTGCGGACACCTTTTCGCACCAGCGGGTGTCGGCCTCGGCGCGGTGGAGGGGGCCGAGGGTGAGGTGGGGAGGGGTGGGAGGAGTGGGGGAGGTTGGTGGGGTGGGGGTGGTTTGGGACTCGGGTGTGGTGGTGCCGGGAGGTCGGGGAGTGTTGGGGGAGGGGTGGGTGGGGGGCTTCGGGCGGGTGTTCGGGGGTGTGGTGGGTGGTGCTGGGGAGGTGCGGGTCGGCTCGGGGCCGCGGGCGGGGGGTTTGTCGGCGCGGGCCGACGGCGTGGGCGTGCCCGGGGTGGTGTCGCCGTCCAAGGGGGTCAGCGTGATGCCGTCTTCCGGGGGGACCGGGCCGGCGGGGGTCCGGCCGTCTGCGGGGCCGGCGGCGCCCGTCGCGGCGTAACCCCGTCCGCCGGCGTCACCGCAGGCGGTGAGCAGCACGGCCAGGCACAGGGCGGTGGCGGGGAAGAGGGCGCGGGGGACACGCACGGTGCGTATGGCGCGGGTGGTCCGTCGCATCGGGCCAGTGTTGCTGACGGCGCGTCAGTTGCATAGGCCCGGTACGCCAGGGGGTAGGGCTTGCGCGCGTACGGCAGGGGGCACGCGTACGGCAGGTACGGCAGCACTTTTGCGCGTACGTCAGGTTGCATGCGTACGGCGGCGCCTCGGCGTGTGCGGCGGTGGGGCGGTGGGTGCCAGGGAGGCGTCCGGCCGGTGACGGCGGGCGGCCGGAGGCTCGGGGCGGGCGGTGCGGCCGGTGGTCAGTCGGAGATCAGGCCCTCGCGCAGGGTGGCCAGGGTGCGGGTGAGCAGGCGCGAGACGTGCATCTGGGAGATGCCGACCTCCTCGCCGATCTGGGACTGTGTCATGTTGGCGAAGAAGCGCAGCATGATGATCTGGCGCTCCCGGGGCGGGAGTTTGGCCAGGAGGGGCTTGAGGGACTCGCGGTACTCGACGCCTTCGAGCGCGCTGTCCTCGTAGCCGAGGCGGTCCGCGAGGGAGCCCTCGCCGCCGTCGTCCTCGGGGGACGGGGAGTCGAGCGAGGAGGCGGTGTAGGCGTTGCCTACCGCCAGGCCGTCGACGACGTCCTCCTCCGATACGCCGAGGCACTGGGCCAGTTCGGTGACGGTGGGGGAGCGGTCGAGCTTCTGGGCCAGTTCGTCGCTGGCCTTGGTCAGGGCGAGGCGCAGCTCCTGGAGGCGGCGCGGGACGCGTACCGACCACGAGGTGTCGCGGAAGAAACGCTTGATCTCGCCGACGACCGTCGGCATCGCGAACGTCGGGAATTCGACCCCGCGTTCGCAATCGAAACGGTCGATGGCCTTGATCAGACCGATCGTGCCGACCTGGACGATGTCCTCCATCGGCTCGTTGCGGCTGCGGAAACGTGCCGCCGCGTAGCGCACCAACGGCAGGTTCAGCTCGATGAGGGTGTCGCGGACGTAGGTGCGCTCCGCGCTGTCCCTGTCGAGCGTGGCCAGCCGCAGGAAGAGGGAGCGGGAGAGCGTACGGGTGTTGAGAGCGTCGTCGTCGTGCACATGTGGTGCCGGCGCGGGAATCGCGGGAAGCACCTTCGAGCTGCCCAGTTCTACGGACATGCCACCCCCTTGAGGTCGCGGTCGGGTCGCTGCGGCGCCTCGGCCCGCAGCCGGACCGAGAACTTATGCCTCCACCTGAATACCGGAGGCGACGCCACGGCAAACGCGGTTCCTGCAGAATGTCACATGTCGGCAACACGCTGTAGCGCCAAGTCGACATATCTGCGCAGGAGCGGGTCGCCCGTCCCGGTTAGGCTTCGATCCTGTTTGCGGACCGCAGTCGTGCGAAGCTCCGCGACAGTAGCCGCGACACGTGCATCTGCGACACCCCCAGCTCGGCGCTGATCTGAGATTGCGTCAAGTTGCTGTAGTAACGCAGCAGCAGGATGCGCTGCTCGCGCTCGGGGAGCTGGACGAGGAGGTGCCGGACGAGGTCGCGGTGCTCGACGCCGGCCAGTTCCGGGTCCTCGTAGCCCAGGCGGTCCAGCAGGCCCGGCAGCCCGTCGCCTTCCTGTGCGGCCTCCAGGGACGTCGCGTGGTACGAGCGGCCCGCCTCCAGGCAGGCCAGCACCTCGTCCTCGCCGATCTTGAGCCGTTCGGCGATCTCGGCGGTGGTCGGCGAGCGGCCGTGCAGCACGGTCAGGTCCTCGGTGGCCCCGTTGACCTGGACCCACAGCTCGTGGAGGCGGCGCGGTACGTGGACGGTGCGGACGTTGTCCCGGAAGTAGCGCTTGATCTCGCCGACGACGGTCGGCATCGCGAAGGTGGGGAACTGGACGCCGCGCCCGGGGTCGAAGCGGTCGATGGCGTTGATCAGGCCGATCGTGCCGACCTGGACGACGTCCTCCATGGGCTCGTTGCGGCTGCGGAAACGTGCCGCCGCGTAGCGGACCAGCGGCAGGTTGGCCTCGATCAGGGCGGCGCGCACCCGGGTGTGCTCGGGGGTGCCCGGCTCCAGGCTGGTGAGCTCGGCGAACAGCACCTGCGTGAGGGCTCGCGTGTCCGCGCTCCTGCTCTCGCGGGATGGCGCCTTGGGCGCAGTTCGTGCCGTCAAGGTCACGCCACCCTTCTCTGTCCATTCATCCGGCAAAAGCGGTCATAGCATCACAAGACATGTGCACTGTGTGCAAGCACCGCATAACGCCGTGTTGATGGCGGAGTTGATCGACGAGCAGGCGTACGCACGGCCGGGGCCGGGGCACGAAGAAGCCCCTCACCCGCGAGACGGGGCGAGGGGCGTGCGTGCGGCCGGGGCCGCGGCTCAGAACTCGTAGTCGGCGATCACCCAGGTGGCGAACTCGCGCCACTGGCCGGCGGCGGCCTGATGGGCCGGGTGTTCGATATAGCGCTTGAGCGCGTCCTGGTCGGCCACGGCGGAGTTCACGGCGAAGTCGTACGCGATCGGCCGGTCGGTGATGTTCCAGGCACACTCCCAGAACTCCAGCTCGGGGATCTGGTCGGCCAGCTCCCGGAACGCCTTGGCACCGGCGACGACCCGCGGCTCGTCGCGTGTAACGCCCTCGTTGAGCTTGAAAAGGACCAGGTGGCGTATCACTGGGCTGTCCTCCGTGCGTGCATGCGGATCCGCGCGGGCGGCCTGGGCCGGCGTGCGTACCGGGCGCCGCCGGGAACCCGCGGTGACCGGACCGCCCTACGAGACCAGCTGGGTCATGAACTCGCCGACGCCGTGGGCGGCGGACGAGATGCCCTCGAACCCTATCTGGACGAGATCGGCGGCGCGCGCCGGGGACGTGATGATCGTGTACAGGACGAAGACGGCGACCACGTACAGCGCGATCTTCTTCGCATGCGCCATCTGACTGTCCCCGTCTCCCCTACGGCAGCTCCCGCCGGCCCTTCCCCAGTGCAGGTCGGGTGAGTCTAACCACTCCCGCCCCAAGGGGCGGCACCGAAGGGCGATCACGCTCCCCTCTCGCGCCTCGGCCCGGCTCTACCACGGTTCGGCCCGTGCTGACGGGGACTTTAAGGACCAAAGACCTTTGGAGCGGGGTCTTTTGCCCGCGTCGCCGACCGTGCCCGCGAAGCAGGATGGTGGTGCGCCCGGCGGACCTGGCAGGAATTCGCGGGGCGCAGGGATCCCGGCCTCACTGCGGGGTCCGCGCCGCGAGCTTCCCCCCTGACAGCGGCGCGGGCTTTGAGGCCAGGTCCACCAACGGGGGAAGCGGTGTGTCCCCCCGATCGCCGCTTCCCCCGACCGCACGGCGGAGCCCCGGCTCCGGGCCCACCGGTCCGGAACCGGGGCTTCTTTTGTGTGCACGGGGCTTCCTTTTGTACGTAAGCGTCCGGTGCCCGGCGCCTAGACTGGGACCTTTCGGGGGCACGGGCCCACCCCACGGGGGCCCTGGGCGGATGGAGAACGGCTGTGGCGAGTGGCGTCGAGGACGTGGCGGATCCGTCGGCCGAGGTACTGACGGAGGCCGCGGCGACGTTCGGGTTGCTGGCGTCGCCCGCGCGTCTGCACATCGTCTGGGCGCTGGCGGACGGCGAGTGCGACGTCAGCGGGCTGGCGGAGCGGGTGGGCGGCGCGCTGCCCGCGGTGAGCCAGCACCTGGCGAAGCTGAAGCTGGCGGGACTGGTGCGGTCGCGGCGCGAGGGGCGCCGCGTGGTGTATCTGGTGGACGACCCCGATGTGGTGTCGATGGTGCGGTGGCTGGTGGGGCAGCTGACCGACCGGGCCGACGGCCCGGCGGTGCCGGGACGCGTCCGTGGTCTGGGCGCCTGAGAAGGTCGCGGGCTCCGGAACCGCTCGTACGGAGGGGGCGCCGGAGCCGGGCTCGCCGGCCGTACCGCCGGGAGTGCGCGTGGGAAGCAGCGCCGCGCTGCGGGACACGCCCGGGCTGACGGCTCTGGAAGTACTGCGCCTCCTGGAGAGCGGGCCGCGCGGCCTGACCGAGGCGCAGGCCGAGGCGCGGCTGCTGCGGTACGGCGAGAACGCGGTGCCCGAGCGGCGGCGGCCGGGGCGCCCGTGGCGTTTCGTCCGCAGCCTGCGCGACCCGTTCACGACCGTACTGCTGTGTCTGGCCCTGGTGTCGGCCGCCGTCGCCTCCTGGGGGGCGGCCTGTGTGATCGCCGTCCTGGTGGTGGTCAGCGCGGTGCTGCGGACCAGTGGGGAGTACCGGGCGGAGCGGTCCACGGCGGCGCTGCGCGAGCTGATCGCCACGACGGCGACGGTGCAGCGCAGGGCGGGGGCCGGAGCCGCCGGCCCGGTCGCACGCTTCGAGAAGCCCGGCCGGGCCCGGGGCACTGCGCAGGGCGGGTCCGCCCGGGAGGTGCCGGTCGATCAGCTGGTGCCCGGCGATGTGATCCGGCTGGGCCCCGGGGACCTCGTGCCGGCGGACCTGCGGCTGCTGCGGGCGAGCGGCCTGACAGTGCGCCAGGCGCCGCTGACGGGAGAGTCGGCGCCGGTCGCGAAGTACCCGGTCGAGGCGCCGGCAGACGGCGCGGGCCGTACGGCCGACCGCGGCACCGGCCTGTTCGAACGCCCCGAGCTGTGCTTCCAGGGCAGCAGTGTCGCGTCTGGCAGTGCGACCGCGGTGGTGCTGGCGACCGGCGCCGACACCCTGCTCGCCGGTGCGTACCGGCAGCCGTCGGGCACGGACGCCGGGCGGCCCGCCGGCCGGCGCAGGCCGCCGCGGCGGTCGCGCGAGAGCGCCTTCGACCGCTCGGTGAACGGCATCTCCTGGACGCTCATCCGCTTCATGCTGCTCACCCCGCCGCTGGTGCTGATGGCCAACGCCGCGCTGCGCGGGCGCGGCCTGGAGACGCTGCCGTTCGCCGTCGCGGTGGCGGTCGGTCTCACCCCCGAGATGCTGCCGGTCATCGTCACCACGGCGCTCGCCCGGGGCGCCGCGCTGCTCGCGCGCGGCGGCGAGGTGATCGTCAAGCGGCTGCCCGCGCTGCACGACCTCGGCGCGATCGACGTGCTGTGCACGGACAAGACCGGCACCCTCACCCAGGACCGGCCGGTCCTGGACTGCTCCTTCGGACCCGACGGCCGGCCGGCGCCCGGGCCGCTGCACTGGGCCGCCGTCAACAGCCTGTGGACACTCCAGCTCGCCGAGCTGCCCACTCCGGACGCCCTCGACGAAGCGGTCCTGGAGGCGGCCGAGGACGGCTTCGAGGAGCTGCTCGCGTACGAAGGCGTCGCCGCCGTGCCGTTCGACCCGGTACGCCGCACCTCGTGCGCGGTGGTCCGTGCGGAAGCGGCGGCGGCCGGGCCCCGGCTCGGCACACACACGCTGGTGGTCAAGGGCGCGCCCGAAGACGTACTGGAGCGCTGCGCCCGCACCCGGGCCGGGGGAGTGGACACGGAGCTGGACGGTGCGGCCCGGGAGGAGCTGGCCCGGCTCGTGGCGGAGCGGACGGCGGACGGGCTGCGGCTGCTGGCCGTCGCGGTCGCCGAGCGGCCCGCCAGGTCAGGGCCGTACACGCCGTCGGACGAGCGCGGCCTGACCCTCGTCGGCTTCGTCGGGCTGCGCGACGCGCTCGCGCCGACCGCCGCCGCTGCCTGCGCCGCGCTCGCGCGCCGCGGCGTCGCCGTCAAGGTCCTCACCGGCGACCACCCGGGCACCGTCGCCCACGTCTGCCGCGAACTGGGGCTGGACACCGGCCCCGGCGCGGTGCTCACCGCCGACCGGATCGACGGGCTCACGGATGCCGAGCTGGCGCGCCTGGCCGCCCGTACGACGGCGTTCGCGCGGTGCACGCCGGAGCACAAAGCGCGGATCGTGGCGGCGCTGCGGGCGGGCGACGGCACCGGTACGCGCAAGGGGCGCGCGGCCCGTAAGGCGGCGTTCCGGACGGATAAGGCGACGGCCCGCACGGAAACCGGCGTACCGGCGCCGCCCCGCACCGTCGGCTTCCTCGGCGACGGCGTCAACGACCTGCCCGCCCTGCACGCCTGCGACGTGGGGGTCGCCCCGCGCGACGCCGTCGACGTGACGCGCGAGGCGGCCGACGTCGTCCTCGCCTCGAAGGACCTGAACGCCATCGACGACGCGATCGTCGCGGGCCGCCGCAGCACCGCCAACATCGCCACGTACCTGCGCATCACCCTCTCCTCCAACCTCGGCAACGTCATCGCGATGCTCGGCGCCGGGCTGCTGCTGCCCTTCCTGCCGATGCTTCCGGCGCAGGTCCTGGTCCAGAACCTGTGCTTCGACGCGGTCCAGCTCGCCTTCGCCTTCGACCGGCCGGGGCCGGCCGCGCTGCGCAGGCCCGCGGTCCTGCGCCCCGCCGACCTGCTGCGCTACATCACCGGTTTCGGCCTGCTCAACGCCGCCGCCGACCTGGCCACGTTCGGGGTGCTGGTGCTCGCGGTGCACGGCTCGGGGCACCCGGGCGGCCAGGACGCGTTCCACGCCGGATGGTTCACGGAGAACCTGCTGACGCAGGCGCTGGTGATGTACCTGCTGCGCACCGGGCGCCGGTCGGCGGAGGGCCGGGCGCCGGGCCCGGTCCGTGCCGCCGTGTGCGCGCTCGCCGTCGTCGGGCTGCTGCTGCCGCCGTCGCCGCTGGGGCCGCTGCTGGGAATGGCGGCGCTGCCTCCCCTCTATTACGGGCTGCTGGCGGCGGTGCTGGTGCTGTACGGGGCCGGGCTGGCGTGGGCCAAGGCGCGGTACGACCGGCGGACGTCGGCGGAGCCCGACCCCGGGCCGGTGCCTCAGCCGTAGGACAGCCCCGAGCAGATGTTGTCGTCGGCGGAGCGTGCCTGGCCGGCGATGGAGGCGGACGAGGAGGACGAGGGCGAGGGGGCGGGCCCGGCGGGGGAAGCGGCGGGGCCCTCGGCGGCCGGGTCGGCCGCGTACGTGGTGCCGAGGACGACCTTGATGCCGGTGGCGGCCGTCGGCACCAGCCGGGCGTCGCGGAAGCGGGCCGCGACGGTGCGGGCCTGGGCCTCCTTGCCCGCGCCGTACTCGACGGTGGTGGCCGCGTGGTTCTGGGACCGCGCGGTCGCGGTGCCGGTGACGGTGAACCCGGCGGATTTCAGCTGTCCGGCGGCGCGGGCGGCCAGCCCGGTCGTGGTGGTGCCGTTGTAGACGGCGACGCTGATGCCCGTACCGGTCCCGGCGCCCGCGTCGGTGGCCGTGCCGCCGGCGGGGGCCTGGGACGCGGCCCCGTCGGGCGGCCCGCCGGCGTTCTCGCCGTCGAGGGTGCGGTCCGCCTTGATGCCCGCCCAGAGCGTGTCCGCCGCCGGGTGGACGACGGCGACGCGTTCGCCCTGGTAGCGCCACGGCAGGGTGATGAACTTGGTGTTGTGCAGGTCGATGTCCTTGAGGGACATCGCGAAGGAGAGCAGCTTGTCGGCCGAGTCCAGGCCGGGGTCGACGGTCATGGACCGGGTGGCGGCGTCGGCCAGCGGCAGCAGGGTGCCCGGGTTGAAGCCCTGGTCCTTGACCTTCTTGATGAGCGAGCCGACGAAGGCCTGCTGGCGCTGGATGCGGCCGATGTCGGAGTTGTCGCCGATGCCGTGCCGGAGGCGGACGTAGTCGAGCGCCTGCTGCCCGGAGACGGTCTGCGGGCCCTTGGCGAAGATCCGCTCGCCGCGGGAGTGGCGGTTCGGGTTCAGGTCGCCTTCGTAGACGTCCTTGGGAAGGCAGACGGGTACGCCGCCGACGGCGGACGTCATCTTCGAGAAGCCCTCGAAGTCGACGACGACGGTGTGGTCGACGCGCACGCCGGACAGCTTCTCCACCGTGTTCTGGGTGCAGGCGGGGTTGCCCTGGGGGCTCTCGCCGACCGAGAAGGCCGCGTTGAACATGGCGTTGTGCCGCGGTGCGGTCCACTTGCCGCTCGGCAGCCGGCACGGGGGTATGTCCACCAGGGTGTCCCTGGGTATGGAGACCGCGACCGCGTGCTTGCCGTCCTTGTATATGTGCAGCAGGAAGGCGGTGTCCGAGCGGCCCACGTCGCCCTCGCCGCCGCCCAGCGAGCTGTTGCCGCCCGACCGCGAGTCCGAGCCGATGACCAGGACGTTCTGGCCGCCGGAGCCCTCCGCCGGGCGCTGTGGGCTGACGCCGTCGGCGCCGAACGTGGTGATGTTGCCGGTCAGCTTGAAGTAGAACCAGCCGGCGCCCGCGGTGACCAGGACGAGCAGGGAGACGGCGACGATCCCGGCCGTACGCAGCGGTCGCCGCCTGCCGCGTGCGGCCGCCCGCCCGTTCCGCTCCGCCCTGCCGCCCCGTCCGGCGGCCGCCTTGTGGCTGCTTGCTGTCATGTGTGCACCCTCACCCGCGCGGTTTGTGCCGAAGAAGACGGTTGTCGCCGCTCATTGGTTGTACAGTTGCGCAATGTAGCAAGTTAGCAAGTGAGTGACGCCAAGGAAGAAAGGCGGACGACGATGCTGCGGAACGGGCTGGAGCCCTGGCACCTGCTGATCGTGGCGCTCGTGGTGATCCTGCTGTTCGGCTCGAAGAAGCTGCCGGACACGGCGCGGGCCCTGGGCAAGTCGCTGCGGATCCTCAAGAGCGAGACCGAGGCGATGAAGGACGAGACGCCCGGCGAGGACCCGAAAACCGGCGAGGTCGTGCGGACGCCCGCGGCCGGCGGGTGAGGTGTCGGCGGTGCGCGTCGGCGGAAAAGGCCGCCGCCCATAATGGGTGCGGCGCGCCGTCAGCCGCGTGCCGTGCCCAGCACCGATGACGAGGGGACCAGAACCGGATGAGCACCGAGCACAAGCCTTCCATACCGCCCGTACGCGCCGTACGGGCAAAAGGCGGGCGCATCACCGCAGTTGTCGTGGCTTTGCTGCTCGGCCTGATGGGGGCGGCGGGGTCCGCGGCAGCGGCGGCGCCCGCGTCCGCGTCCACGGCGGCGTACGGTCACAGCGTCCAGCAGCAGGACGGCGGCGCCCCTGCGGCGGCCGCACCGGCCTCCTTCCACCACCACGCGAAGGCTGCCTTCGGCTCCAAGGACAAGGACAAGTCCGAGAAGAAGGACAAGAAGAAGAAAAAGGGCTTCTTTAAGAAGCTCGGCATCTTCCTCATCGTGCTGCTGATCATCTTCCTGGTCATCATCATCGTGGTGATCTGGCTGATCGTGCACTTCGTCCGCAAGGCGTTCCGCCGCCGCAGGAGCTGACACGGGGCGGCGGGGGCCCGCCCCCGCCGCTCTCAGCCGCGCGGAGGGTTTCCGCGCGGTTTGATGACGGCGTGCGGCAGGGCGGGTGCGGGGAGGCGGTCGCCGTCGTAGCCGTCGACGGTTCCGTAGCGTTCGGTGGCGTTCTGCCAGTCCTCCCGCGCCCGCACGATGTCCTCGTGGCTGCGGCCGATGAAGTTCCACCACATGACGATCTCTTCCTCGAACGGCGTACCGCCGAGCAGGACCGCGCGGGCGGTGTCGTCCGACTCGTTCGCCAGCGTCAGGACGTCCTGGCCGGGGGGCACGTAGCCGAGTTCCGCGGGGCGCAGCAGGGTGCCGGCCATGCGGACGTTCCCGCGGTCGACGAGCAGGCCGTGCTCGAAAGCGGGGTCCACGGGGAGGACGGCTGTCGCCCCCGGGGCGAGGACGATCTCGGCGCCGAGGAGCGGGCTGAACGTCCGCACCGGTGAGACGACGCCGCCGAGCGCTCCCAGGAACACGCTGACCTCGGCCCCGCCGATCCGTACCGAGCCGGGCACGTAGTGCTGGAAATCCCGTCCCGTGTGCCGGTGCCGCTCGGGCAGCGCGACCCACAGCTGCACCCCGTGCAGGACGGTCGTCCGCGCGGTGGACACCTCGGAGTGGCTGATGCCGTGGCCGCCCGTCATCAGGTTCAGTTCGCCCGGCCGTACGAAGGCGTGGCTGCCCAGGCTGTCGCGGTGTTCGATCTCGCCGCTGAACAGCCAGCTCACCGTCTGGAGCCCGGTGTGCGGGTGCGGGGCGACGATCATGCCGCCGGTGTCGGCCACGTCGTCGGGTCCGTAGTGGTCGGCGAAGCACCAGGCTCCGATGAGCGTACGGCCGCGCTGCGGGAGCGTACGGCGTACGGTCATCGCCCGCGGACCGCCCAGGGGCACGTCACGCGGGGTGAGGACCTCGACCCCCGGCTCCCGGCCGCCGTGCGCAGGTGCGCGGCGCTGACCGGCGGGCTCCCCTTCGACGTTGCTCACTCGCGTCGCCTTCCCGTGACCAGGTGATTGCGAGTTCAACTTTATCGCGGAACCGGCCCCGGCGGGGCGGTGCTACTGGGCCGATTCGAAAACGCGGGGGTGCTGCGGCTGCGGCGGCACCGCCCCGAACTCCGGCGTGCGGGACACGGTGGGCACCGGCGGCGCGGGGCGCCGGGCGTGCCTGCGGCGCGGGGTGACGTTTTTGCGCACATCGTCGATGCCGCGGCGCATCACCTTGCGGAGCCACTTGCCGAGAGGCCGCTCGACGAGGCGGTGGAGGACCCAGGCGGCGATGAGCATGAGCACGGTCACCGAGGCCACCAGCACCGGCGCGGGGACCCGGTTGCGGAAGTGGTGGATGAGGGTCATGCCGATGTTCATGTGGATCAGGTAGAGCGGGTAGGTGAGCGCCCCCGCGGTGGTGAGCCACTTCCACTGGATCCGGTCGCAGGCGCCGAGCGCGATCGCGCCGACGAGGACGAAACCGGCCACGATGACCAGACGGGCGGGCCAGGTGGGCAGGGCGGCCGCTGCGGCCTTGCCCAGGCTGGTGGCCATGCGGTAGTCGATGAACCGCTGGGAGAGCAGCAGCTGCAGGACGACTATGGCCCACAGGATGGCGTTGGGCCGGTGGCGGCGCATCAGGTAGAAGGCGATGCCCGTGATGAAGAACGGCGCGTACTGCGGCATCGCGAACGCGGTCAGCAGCGGCGTCTGCATGATGGGCGAGAGGGCGGCGGCCGCCGTCCAGACGCCGCACAGGATCAGGCAGTTGCGGTACGTGACGCCGAACAGCATCACCACGACCATGATCAGGTAGAACTTGAGCTCCACGAAGAGCGTCCAGTACACCGGATCGACGTTGGGGGTGTTGTTGCCGGCCTGCAGCATGGTCAGGTTGGTGATCACCCGGTCCCAGCCGCTGATGGAGTCGACCTCGGGCCACGCCTTCACCACCAGCGCCGTGAGCACGATGGCCGCCCAGTAGGCGGGGAACAGCCGGGTGAGCCGGGAGACGGCGAACTCGCCCACCGTGCGGCCCCACACGCTCATACAGATGACGAAGCCGCTGATGAGGAAGAAGACCTCCACCCCGAGCCAGCCGTACTGCGCCGCCTTGTGGGCGGTCGGGAAGATCGTGCCGGTGTCGTGGCCCCACGGCCGCGCCAGCGCGACGTAATGGTAGAAAACCACCATCAGAGCAGCGAGCAGCCGCAGCCCGTCGAGAGCGGCAAGCCTGTTCCCCAAGCGGCGCTCGGTCATTCTTTACCCCCCAAGCGCCCGGATCTGGGGCACTCCATATCTTAAGGAGAAGATAAACACAGGTTGTGAATAACCTGTCAATAGTCGGAGATTCCGTCTTCGTCACACTCGCCGAAGGCGCCGGGCCGGACCGGGCCGCTTCGCCGGGTGGCGTCACCGGGACACGTCACCGGGACGCGTCGCCTGGTCGCGCCCTCCGGAGAGGACGCGGCGGGCATGCCCGGGGTTCGTCACGGCGCGGCAAATTGATGATGTGCGCCGGCTTTGGCAAGTCGACGCTTGCCCGCCCGGCGGCCGGCCGCCGCACACCGCGAAGCGATCGGACGATCGGCAGGGCAATCCCGTATACGAGCGGTGGGTTGGGCGCCCGCCCGGGCCGCGGGTGCGGAGATACCACGCGAAACACCCCCCTGATCGCGTTTGCGCACATCAGAGGGGTGTCGGGGGGCGGGAGCGGCGGGGCGGGGGCCCGTCAAGCCGACGCATCTCGCCCGCCGGCCGTACGGCCGACCGGCGGGGCGGCGGGTCAGGTCAGCAGGTGGCTCGTGTGCGAGAGGCGGCGTGCCGTGGCCGTGAGGGCGGTGATCTGGGTGCCGACCTGGTCGATGTCGGTCACGGGCGTCTTGAACGGCAGCCGGACGTCGTGGTGGGTGTGCGGGTACTCAAGGCGCAGGGTCACGCCATAACGGTCCATCGCCACCGGGAGGGCGCGCAGCACCCCGTGGTCCGGGTGGGGGCGGACGAGGCGCAGGAGCAGGGGTACGAGTTCGCCGTGGTCGTCGACGAGGTGGGTCAGCATGCCCGCCTCGCTGGTCGCGAGCGGGTCGAGTTCCGCTGCCTCCAGCTCCTGGAGGGTGACGTAGGTGCGTCCCTGGGCGTCTTCGAGGAGCGCCTGCCCGAACTCCACGCACGTGCTCGTCGTGGACTCCGTACCGAACGGGGCGGTCAGCAGCCCGGTCACCGTGACGCGGGCCCGTACGCGGTCACGTACGGGAGTGGGGGCGATATCGGTGAACTCCAGCCCGACCGGGACGCGCGTCGCCGACTGGGCGTCGGCACCCTCGAACGGCGCGTGCAGGTGGAAGTGGCTCATCGCCCGGCTGCCGTCGAGGCGGCGCACTTCGGTGTGGCGGCCGTCGCTCACCACGGTCATCGAATGGGCGGTGGCCAGGATCGACCGGACGCGCTCGGCGGCTGTCGGTGTGGTGGCGCGGGCTTTGAAAGGGCGCATCCGGTTCTCCAGGCGCGGGTAGGGAGACACAAGGCGAAGCACTTAGGTGAGGCTAACCTAACCTATGGTCGAGTGAATAGCCCGCCCCATGCGGTGCATCCGATTCCCGTGCGACGCACCCGTCTCCCGTGTGGCGCACCCGTCTCCCGTGTGGCGCACCCGTCTCCCGTGCGGCGCACCCGTCTCCCGTGTGGGGTGCGCGGCTCCCTCTCTGCGGCGCACCCGCCTCCCCCCGCGGCGCTCGCGTTTCCCGTACGGCGCTCGCGGCTCCACCGGCTGCCGGACCCGCGAAGCGGCACGGCACCAAACAACCGCCCCCGACCCGCTTGCGCGGATCGGGGGCGGCTCTCGTCGAGCAGGTGACGTCAGAAGAGGTCCCGGTACTGCTGGAAGCCGGAACCGATCTTGACGGGGGGCTTGAACGGCGCGGACGCCTTGCCGGTGCCCCTGTAGAGCCACAGGTCGCCCTTGGTGTCGCGGGCGAGCAGGTCGCTGCGGCGGTCGGCGTCCACGTCACCGGTGGCCACCAGCTTGTTGAACTGGTTCCAGCCGGCCCCGATCCGGGTGCGCGGCGCGAACGGCTTGCTCCCGTCGCCGGTGCCCTTGTACAGCCAGAGCACGCCCTGCCGGTCGCGGGCGACGATGTCCGGCTTGTCGTCGCCGGAGTAGTCGCCGACCCCGGTGATCTGGGAGTACTGGTTCCAGCCCGCGCCGATCCTGACGCGCGGCGCCAGCGTGCCGTCCGCCTTGGTCTGGACGCGCCACAGGACGCCCTGCCCGTCACGCGCCAGCAGGTCGGGGTGGGCGGCGCGGGCCAGGGTGCCGGGCGACAGGACGCTGGTGTACTGCTGCCAACCGGTGGCCACCTGCTTCAGCTTGCCGTCCCGCCACTGGTTGACCACCCCGTTCGTCATGACGTGGTAGTCGCCGTCCTGGTATCCGGTCAGGTCGGGATCGACCGAAACCGAGAACTTGAGCCCCTTCCAGACGTAGGCACCCGAAGGGGCGTCGAGGCCGCCCTTTCCGTCCCGGAGGTAGGCGTACATCTGGCCCGACGGGAGGATGCCGCTCAGGAAGAAAGACGGCGCGGTGGGCGTCGGCCCGGACGCCGCGGGGGCGGCCGCTACGGCAGCGCCGGTGGCCGTGGCGGCCAGAGTGACGGCCGTGGCCACGGTGGCCAGGCGCGCGATGGCGCGCCGACGGTGAGCAAGTCGCTTCAAAGGAACTCCGGATGGTCGGGGGAGGAACCGGTCATGCGGTACCTCACGCCGGCACACAGCAGGCCGGAGCGAATGCTCAGGCACGAGTGCTCTACACGTGCTCTGACACGAGTCCTGGCACGTGCTCTGACACGTGTTTTGACACGGGCCCTGGTACGTCTTCCGGTACGAGTCATGCGGTCCCCCCACAGCTCTTGGCCCAAAGACTAGAAGAGGCCCCCGTACGGCCTTCGCGTGGGGGCGTTAGCCGGGTGTTAGCGGAGCGGCAGCCTCTCGCCAACGGCCTTGGACAGGATCGGTGTCGTACCGAGGAAGCACCGCCACCAACTGCCCCGGGGGGACCCGAAATGAACTCCGCCAGTACCCGCACCGCCCGCCGCCGTACCCTCCGCGTCGCCGCCGCGGTGCAGGGCGCCGGGGCCGCGGGCAAGCAGGCGGGCAGCGCGAACGCCGCCCGGGGCGGCAAGGCGGGCTCGGGCATCCAGCGCTGCCACACCTCCGACCTCAAGGCCGTCTTCGCCACCGGCGAGGACGCGACCCCCGACCCGAACGCGGGCGGCTCGACGACCACCAGCATCGTGCTGACCAACAAGAGCAGCCGCACCTGCAAGATCGGCGGCTTCGCCGGCGTCGACCTCAAGCCCGACGCCAACGGCCCCGGCTGGTCGCTGGTCCGCTCCTCGGCCAAGCACGGCTCGATCACCCTCGCCCCCGGGGACAGCACCGACTTCACCCTCAACCTCGGCATGGCCAAGGAGAACGACGAGGGCTCCTGGAAGCCCGCCACCGTGGCCGTCACTCCGCCCAACGAGACCACCGCGCTCACCCTGAAGTGGCCCTGGGGCCCCCTCGTCGACCAGCGCGGCGCCACCCACCCGGCCACCTTCGTCAACCCCATCGGCTGACCACCCAAGCCCCACGTGAAGACCTACATGCAGACCTATATGAATGAGGGAAGTTCATGACCAGGACGACCAGGACGACCAGGACGAAGAAGACCGGCAACAAGGCGCGCGGCGGCCGTGCGGCCGTGATCGGTGCGCTGGGTCTGGCCTCGGTGGCGCTGGCCGCCGGGCCGGCGTTCGCCAAGGGCGGTGTGGACGTCAAGGCACCGCACACGGCGCAGGCCGGCAAGGCTTTCACGGTCACGGCGCACGGGGACGACGACGCGTCCAGCTACCTGCGGATATGCCTGGAGAACCGCAGCGGTGGCAAGGCGTGGCACCAGGTGACCTGCGGCGCCATCGTCGAACGGGGCACCGAAGCCAAGGTCACCGCACGCGTCAAGGCCGCTCACCGCGGCACCCAGCAGTACCGTGCGGTCGCGTACGGCCTCCTCAGCCCGAACGACCACCACCCCGTACGCCAGCGCACCTCCGCCCCGGTGGCGGTGAACGTCCGCTGATCCCGCGTCACCCGGCGCCAACGAACCGCCCCTGACCTGCGAGTGCAGATCAGGGGCGGTCCTATTGGTTACGAGTTCGGCGTCACGAGGCCAGCGACGTATGCCGTGCGACAGCCAGGACCGAGTTGTCCCGGCTCTCGACGGTCTCCTCAGACTGGTTCATCTCGGCCCATACGGCGTCGAGGGACAGGCCGAGGGTGCCGGCGATCGCGGCGATGGTCGGGAAGGCGGGGGTGGCCACCCGGCCGGATTCGATCTTTCGCAGGGTTTCCGGCGAGATGTGCGAGGCGAGCGCCACGTCCAGCATCGAGCGGCAGCCCCGGGCGCGGCGGAGCAGGGCGCCGAGGCGCTCTCCGCGTGCTACCTCGGCGGGGGTGAGCGGCAACCTGACCATGACCCCATTCTAATACCGGTATAGTTTGACCGGGATAGTTATTGGACGTACGTGAGGGGCCCTCCATGATCGAAATCCTGAACTCCGCGCGGCTGGAGCGGGCGAGGGTCACCGGTGCCCTGGTCGGGGACATCCTCCACACGCTGAAGCGGCGCAGCACGGTCGGCACGAACCTGCTCGACATCGACCAGTGGGCCAAGGAGATGATCACCGAGGCGGGGGCGCAGTCCTGCTACGTCGACTACGCGCCTTCCTTCGGCCGCGGCCCGTTCGGGCACTACATCTGCACGGCCGTCAACGACGGAGTGCTCCATGGGCGGCCGCACCACTACACGCTGGCAGACGGCGATCTGCTGACTCTCGACCTCGCCGTGTCCAAGGGCGGGGTGGCCGCGGACGCCGCGATCAGCTTCCTGGTGGGCAAGGCCAGGCCGGAGGAGAGCGTCGCGATGATCGAGACGACCGAACGCGCACTCGCCGCCGGCATCGCCGCCGCCCGACCCGGGGCGCGCATCGGCGACCTCTCCCACGCCATCGGCACGGTCCTCGGTGAGGCGGGCTACCCGGTCAACACCGAGTTCGGAGGCCACGGCATCGGCTCGACCATGCACCAGGACCCGCACATCGCGAACAGCGGGCGCCCCGGACGCGGATACAAGCTGCGCCCCGGACTGCTGCTCGCCCTGGAGCCCTGGGTCATGGCCGACACCGCCACACTCGTCACCGACGCCGACGGCTGGACGCTGCGCAGCGCGACGGGCTGCCGCACCGCGCACAGCGAACACACCATCGCCATCACCGACGACGGGGCCGAAATACTCACCCTGCCCTCACAGGCGCGGCCGTAAGAGAGCCCGCCCCGCCGTCCCGGCGAAGGTGGCGTCTGTGTTCGCCGGCCTGTTTACCGCTCTCCTTACCGGTAAGGAGACCGGCCTGTTTACCGCTCTTCGTTCTTCGGTCGCAGCAGCAGTACCCCGGCGGTCAGTCCTGCCGTGGAGGCGACATGGATGGCGAACGCCTTGCGGTTCGGTGCCCAGACGCCGGTGGTCGGCCCGCCGGACCACATGGCGGCCGTGAACCCGGCTGCCGCGGCGGCCATCCCCCGCCACATCGCGCGTCCGCGCCGCGGTCCGGCCAGCACGCCGATCGCGACGGCGCCCACGGCCCCGGCGGTGATCAGTGCCTCTCGTGCCATGTGGTACTGGACGTGGCCCTCGCCGTGACGCGCCTCGGGGGCGCGGTAGGTCTCGTCCGTGATGTGGGTGATGGTCTGCCAGACGGATGGAGCGGCGGCGGCGATACCTGCTGCCGTAATCAGAGCGCCGGCGTTCTCACGTGCGGTCCTCATGACTCCTCCAAATAGGAGAACGTTAAGATAATGAACCTCACCATATCTTGTTCGACCGGACGACGAGAGGCCGCCAGTGCCCCAGGAACCCACAGCCGACTACGTCGACGGCATGGTTGACGTCCTCGCGCAGCATCACGACCCCGCGGTGCTGGAGGCCAAGGCGCTCGCCTACCGCCTGCGCCGCATCACCCACCGCTTGGAGACCGAGATGAAACGGGAACTCACCCCGCTCGGGATCGAGTTGTGGGCGCTGGAACTGCTGGCCTGCCTGCTCCGTGCTCCCCAGCACCGGCTGACGGCGAGCCAACTGGTGACCGCGATGCAGCTGACCTCCGGAGCCGTCACCAACCGGGTGGCGAAACTGGAGGCCAAGGGGTGGGCCGTCCGCGACTTCACCCCCCACGACCGGCGCTCCGTCACGGTCTCCCTGACCCGGGAAGGGGCCGAACGCGCCCGCGAGGTCTTCGCCACCAAGACCCAGACCGAACTGCGCCTGCTCTCCTCACTCTCCGCAGAGGACCAACGCCGCCTCAACAGCGACCTGCGCACCGTGCTGCTCGCCCTGGGGGACCACGACAACTGACCCGAACGCGCGGGGTCCGTCATGCAGCACATGCCCCGCGCAACACACACCCTGACGAGATCAGCTTTCCCTACCCGAACGCGTCAAGGATCTTCCGGCACCGTGGGACGGCACCCTCGTCACCGGCCTCGCACCGATCACCCGTGAGGCCGTTGTCGAGGACTATTTCCACGGCCTCGACGGCCTTGATGTTCTTCCGGTGCTCCTCGGGCATCGTCGCCGACCACTCGTAGGCGGAGCCGTAGTGGAAACCCGCTATGTCGGCCAGCTCCATGTTCGCCTTCGTGGCGCCGGAAGGAAGAGAGGTGCCCACCTTCAGCACGCCGTCCTCGAACGTGAACGACTTGGTGTACTTCCGGGGGTCGTAGGTGGCGGGCCGGCCCAGGTCGGCGACTTCGCCGGAGTCCTCGTCGCACGCGGTCCCCTGGTCCATCGAGCAGGTTTCCTTGTCGAACGCCTTCATGGACGCGATGACCTTTTCGGAATCGGCCGCCCGTTTCGGCTTGGGCGGCTTCTTGTCCTGTGCCTCGGCCCTTGCCTTCGGGGAATGTGACGAAGGCCCGGCGGGTTCGCCGGCCCCCTTTGCCTTCTCGTCGGAGCTGTCGCACGCCGTAAGAGAGACGGAGAGTACGACGGCGGCGAGAGACGCCGCAACGGCCTGGCCAGTGAAACGCAATCTTGCTCCCCCACGAGGCGGCACCGGGGCCGAGGGCCCCACGCAAAACACCCCCCTGACCGCGTTCCCGCAGGTCAGAGGGGCGTTACAAGCGGTAGCGGTGGGATTTGAACCCACGGAGAGGTTGCCCCCTCACGCGCTTTCGAGGCGCGCTCCTTCGGCCGCTCGGACACGCTACCGAGAGGAACTCTAGCCCACGGGGGGCCGTACGCCGAAATCGGTATCCGGTGGCGGGGGCGTGCGGGGGTCAGCGGGAGCGGAAGAAGGTGGTGAGGAGGTCGGCGCAGGGGGTGGCGAGGACGTCGGTGATCACCTCGGGGCGGTGGTTGAGGCGGCGGTCGCGTACGACGTCCCAGAGGGAGCCGGCCGCGCCCGCCTTTTCGTCGGCGGCGCCGTAGACGACGCGGTCGAGCCGGGACAGCACGATGGCGCCCGCGCACATCGTGCACGGCTCCAGGGTGACGACGAGCGTGCAGCCGGTCAGCCGCCAGGCGCCGACGGCGCGGGCGGCCTCCCTGATGGCGAGCACCTCCGCGTGCGCGGTCGGGTCGCCGGTCGCCTCGCGTTCGTTGCGGCCGGTGCCGAGTACGGTGCCGTCGGCGGACAGCACGACGGCGCCCACCGGGACGTCTCCGGTCCCGGGGGCCTGGGCAGCCTCGTCCAGCGCCCTTCGCATGGCCGCGGTCCAGGGATCGCGCAGCGGGTCGGGCGCCGGGGTGTGGAGGGGGGCGGGCATGGGGGCGGTCATGCCTCCCAGTGTCCGTGACGGGCGTTACCTCACGGCCTCCAGGACGTCCGTGCAGCCGAGGGCGTCGGCGATCTCGGACAGCGCGTCGGTGTCGAGAGCCAACAGCTCCTTCTCGCCGATGCCCAGGTCGTCCAGCAGGCGCGGGTCGCCGAGCGGGCCGGGCGGCGGCGCGGGCGTGGTGTCGGCCGCGGCCGTCTCCTCGCCTTCGGTTCCGCCGTCGGCCGGTTCGGGCTCGCCGTCCTCCGTGCCGTCCAGGTCGAGGCTGTCGAGGTCTTCCGTGCTCTCCTCGTCGCGGCCGAGCAGTTCGTCGGTGAGCATCGCACCGTACGAGCTGCGGGCGGCGGCTGCGGCGTTCGAGAGGAAGATGCGTGGGTCGTCCTCGCCGTCCACGCGGACGACGCCGAACCACGTGCCTTCCTGCTCGATGTATGCCACCACCGTGTCGTCTTCGACCGATGCCTCTCGGGCCAGGTCGGCCAGATCGGTCAGGTTCTCCACATTGTCGAGCTCCGTGTCGCTCGCTTCCCACCCGTCTTCGGTGCGCGCGAGCAGTGCGGCGAAGTACACCGTGACTCTCCCACTGGTCATAGGCGTGCCGGGTCGGACGGGACGGCGCCATGGCGCCGTAAGTCCCCGCCCATCGGAATCGTGGCAGAAACAACGCGATTGCGCGGGGTCTTCGGCGTTGCGTCGTGCGGGCGTTCCGAGAGATGTGGCTCACGTTTAGTGGGACGAGAGGTGCTGATGTGGCTTGAGAGGCGTTCGGCTACCAGCGGAACGTGCGCATTCTCATGGCCTGCCGCATCCGGGCCGCCCGGGCGCGGCGCGGCTGGACGCGGTCGCGCAGCTCCTTGGCCTCGTTGAGGTCGCGCAGGAACTGGGCGCGCCGGCGTCGGCGCGCCGCGTCGTTCTCCCCGCCGGTCGCGCCCCCGTCGTCGGGGTACTCCTCGGCGGACGGGGAATCGGTGGAGGGATCGGAGGAGAGGGGCGTCGGGGGCTGCCCGCGGTCCGCGGCCCGGCCGGTGTCCGGCGGGGGAGTGCGGCCGGCGCCGAAGAGGTCGGCGACCTTGGCGTCCATCGCGTCACCTGGACGGCTGCCCGGCGCGCCGATGCCGCCGCGGCTGCTGCCGCCGCCCGCCGTGTTCGCGGTCCGGCGCTCGCCGCCCGCAGCGCCGCCCCGCTTGGCCCTGGCCGCGGCCTTGCCCACGGCCTTCCCTGCCGCCTTGCCGGCCGATCGCGCGGCCCTGCTCCCGGCCGCCCTTGCGGTCCGGTTCCTGCTCGCGCTTCCGTTTCCGCTCTTGCTCCCATTCCCGTCGGGCACGCCGCACACCGCCTTGGGACGAGGTCCATGCCCGGCGCCGGTACGACACACCGGGCGTTTGTGCCCACTTTCCCCCGGACCGGTGGTTCGATGCCAACGGGACCAAAACCGCTCGCGGACCGCCCGGCGCACACGGGCGGGCACCGGCGCCCCGTACCTCGGCTACTGTCGATGTCATGCGGATCCACGTCGTCGACCACCCGCTGGTGGCGCACAAACTCACTACCCTGCGCGACAAGCGCACCGATTCCCCGACCTTCCGGCGCCTCGCCGACGAGCTGGTGACCCTGCTCGCGTACGAGGCCACCCGCGATGTGCGGACCGAGCAGGTCGACATCGACACCCCGGTGACGGCGACCACCGGAGTGCGGCTCTCCCACCCCCGCCCGCTGGTCGTGCCGATCCTGCGCGCCGGGCTGGGCATGCTGGACGGCATGGTCCGGCTGCTGCCCACGGCCGAGGTCGGCTTCATGGGCATGGTCCGCAACGAGGAGACCTACGAGGCCCACACCTACGCCACGCGCATGCCGGACGACCTCTCGGGCCGCCAGGTGTACGTGGTCGACCCGATGCTGGCCACCGGCGGCACGCTGGTCGCGGCGATCCGCGAGCTGATCGACCGCGGCGCGGACGACGTCACCGCGATCTGCCTGCTGGCCGCGCCCGAGGGCGTCGAGGTCATGGAGCGCGAGCTGGCCGGCGCGCCGGTGACGGTCGTCACCGCGGCCGTGGACGAGTGCCTGAACCCCGACCGCTACATCGTCCCCGGCCTGGGCGACGCGGGCGACCGGATGTACGGCACGGCGGGCTGAGAGCAGGAGAGCCGGGGGGGGGGGGGGGGGGGGGGGGGGGGGGGGGGGGGGGGGCCGGGGGCCGGCCCCCCCCCCCCCCCCCCCCCCCCCCCCCCCCCCCCGCCGTTCGTCTAGCAGCGCGGTTTCGTCTTGGACGGCGCGGTCAGCGCGGCGAGGGACCGCTGTGCCGCGGCCGGCTCGGCCAGGGCCTTGAACGCGTCGCCGATGATCAGGTCGACGTCGCCGGTCTTGCGGGTGTCGGCCTTCGGCTCCGCGCCCGCGAGCTGCGTGCCCAGGACCTTCTTGGCCCCGTCGGCGGCCGGCTGGGCGCCCAGCAGTACGCCCGTGCCCTTGACCTTCTTGTCGTAGGCGGGCGGGGCGTTGCCCACCTTGCCGACCTTGAAGCCGCGCTTCTTCAACTCGTCCGCCGTCGACTTGGCGAGTCCCGAGCGGGCCGTCGCGTTGAAGACGTTGACGGTGATGTCGGCGGGCTTGGGCAGCGGCTTGTCCGTGCCGGAGACCGGGGCCCCGGCCTGCTCGGGGCCGCCCGTGGGGCATTTCTTCTTTTCCTGCGCGGCCTGGGCCGTGCCGCCCTTGCCGCCGAAGACGTCGATGAGCTGCAACGTGCCCCACCCGGCCAGGGCGAGGGCGCAGACGGCGGCAGTGATCATCAAGGTGATCCGCCGGCGGTGCCGGGGGCGGCGCATCCGCGGATACCTGTCGCCCGTGATGCGGTACTTCTTACCGCCCATGCCAGGGGGCGTCAGCATGCTCATGGCCGCAGCGTAGTGCGGGGCAGGACGCATTCCTACTAAATGATCAACGCCTGGCGCGAGACCCACTCGAAAGGGCCAATATGATCCGCCTATCGGGGGATTGAGGCCGTGTCGGCAGGTCCGGGCGATGCCGTCAGCCCAGCTCCAGCACGCGGGCGTGCAGCACCTGCCGCTGCTGGAGCGCCGCGCGCACGGCGCGGTGCAGCCCGTCTTCCAGGTAGAGGTCGCCCTGCCACTTCACGACGTGCGCGAAGAGGTCGCCGTAGAAGGTGGAGTCCTCGGCGAGCAGCGTCTCCAGGTCGAGCTGCTGCTTGGTCGTCACCAACTGGTCGAGGCGTACCGGACGGGGGGCGACATCCGCCCACTGGCGGGTGCTCTCCCGGCCGTGGTCCGGGTACGGCCGCCCATTTCCGATGCGCTTGAAGATCACACGGAAAGCCTACCGGGCCATCGGCTCCGGGCGCAGCCATGCGGGAGGAGCGCGAAGGCGACAAACGCTCGCAATTCCGGAGGGGCGGGGGTGTGAACGGGGTGCGGGGGACGGCGGACGCGCTGTACGCGGCGGTCCGGGGAGCCGGGGAAAGTGGCGCAACGCGCACCTGAAGACGTCCGGAAATGGGCACCCGGCGGGTTTGTCGTACCGGTACGGCGGGGCGCCCGCCCCGGCACCGGCGGATTCGACACGAACGAGGGACCACGTGTCACCGCTTGCCCGGCGGTGGCCGCCGGCCGGCCCCTCCGGGTCAGCCGGCCGCCCGCGCCGGTTCGCCCTCGTGCTCGCAGCTGTCGTCCACGCCGTACGTGTCCCAGGCGGGGAACGGGTCGGTGCCGGGCGTCTCGGCGTCGGTGACCAGGCAGCTGCCGAGCGCCGCGTGCAGGGCCGCGGGCCGCAGCCCGACGCCGATGAAGACCAGCTCCTGGGCGTCGCCGGTCGCGCCGTGGGTCCCGGACGGTTCGAAGCGTGCGACGGAGCCCGCCTGCGACCACAGGCCGGTCACCCGGGGCCGGCCGGCGAGCCGGAAGAACCCCTTGGAGCGCAGGATGTTCCCGTACGCGCCGCTGTCCATGCCCTCCGTGACGAACTCCCAGAGCCGCCCGGGGTGGAAGGGGCGCGCCGCGCGGAAGACGGTGCTGGAGATCCCGTACTCCTCGGTCTCCGGTACGTGGTCGCCGTTGAGCTCCATGACCCAGCCGGGCGCCTGCTGGGCGCGCTCCAGGTCGAAGCGGCCGGTGCCGAGGATCTCGGCGGGCGCGACGCGGCCGTGCCGGGCGGGGACGACCCGGGCCGCCGGGTTCAGGCGGGCCAGGGCGGCCCGGAGGCGCGCCGCCTGCTCCTCGTCCACCAGGTCGAGCTTGTTGACGACGATGACGTCGGCGAACTCGACCTGGTCCACGAGCAGGTCGCTGACGGTGCGCTCGTCGTCCTCGTACGGGGCGATGCCGCGCTCGGCCAGGCCGTCCCCGCCCGCCAGCTCGGCGTGGAAGTTGGCGGCGTCGACCACGGTGACCATGGTGTCCAGCCGGGCCAGGTCGCCCAGCGTCGCGCCGTCGTCGCGCGGGAACGCGAAGGTCGCGGCCACCGGCATCGGCTCGGAGATGCCGCTGGACTCGATGAGCAGGTAGTCGAAGCGTCCTTCGCGCGCCAGCCGGCCGACCTCCTCCAGGAGGTCGTCGCGCAGGGTGCAGCAGATGCACCCGTTGGTCATCTCGACGAGCCGTTCCTCGGTGCGCGACAGGGCGGCCGCGCCGCCGCGGACCAGCGCGGCGTCGATGTTGATCTCGCTCATGTCGTTGACGATCACTGCGACGCGCAGGCCGCCGCGGTGGTGCAGCACGTGGTTGAGCAGTGTCGTCTTGCCGGCGCCGAGGAAGCCGGAGAGGACGGTGACGGGCAGCGCGGCCGGCATGGGCGGTCAGTCCTCCGGGCGCAGCAGGCCGCGCTCGTACGCCTTCGCCAGGCGGCGCGGTACCCGGTACACGGAGCCGTCGACGGTGACCGGGACCAGGGCGGGCGGGGTGGCCTTCCACTGGGCGCGGCGGTGGCGGGTGTTGCTGCGGGATGTCTTCCGCTTGGGGACGGCCATGGACCTCAACCTCTCCTGGGGCGGTGGTGCGGGGGGCCGGGCGTGGTGGCGCCGCGGGCTGGGGAGAGGCTATATGAAAATGAATTCCATTTCTAGCGAGGGGTGCGGGGCGGTGGCCGGCGGCCGGGCAGCGCGGCGATCTCCTCGTCCAGTTCGGGGCACGGGATGGAGTGCCCGCGGCCGAAGCTCTTGTAGGCCGCCGGCCGGGTCCGGTGCCCCGCGCGGGCGGCGTAGCAGACCTCGCGCTGCCCGCACTCCGCGCAGTACCGGCTGGCGGCGAAGGGCGACAGGGCGACCGGACCGGCCGGGCTGAGCACGTAGACGGTGTCGTCGGCCACCGGTTCCTGGCAGGGGAAGGTCAGCCGGTCGAAGTCCGGGTGGTCGCCCATCAGGTGCTGGGCCACGACCACGAAGGAGCCCGTCCCGCGCTGGTAGGCGCACGAGACGGTGAGCAGCCAGGGCAGGCCGCCGAGGAACTGGGCGTGCCACAGGGCGCGTTCGAAGGACGGCTGGAGTCCGGCGACGCGCAGGGCGGCTTCCTCCTGGGTGCGCGGCTTGTCGTTGTGGGCGGTGCGGTTGCGCTCGTCCCTGAGGCGGTCGAGGAACTGGACGAGGCCGGGGTCGTCCGGCCTGGCGGCCATGTCGGCCGCGTCCCGCAGGGCCTCCGCGAGGCCGGGAACCACGTCCGTGCGGTCCCGTACGAGCGGGCACAGGTTGTGGAGCCAGTCCGTCCAGACGCCGAAGGTGATGCCGCCGCCGGAGGCGAGGGCGGAGCGCAGCGCCGACAGGTTGCGCGCGCCGATGCCGTGCGCCTGGAGCAGTCCGGCCGCCGTCACGGCGACGGTGGCGGCGAGCGTCTCGCCCGCTTCGAGCAGCGCCTCGTAACGGTCCTTGTGGGTGTACGCCCGCTGCATCTCGTGGACGGTGCGGGCCACGGGGTGCGGGAGGGTGCGGCGGGCGGTGGCCAGGGGGTCTTGGCCGGGCGCGGGGGTCTGGGGCGGTGTCCTGCGGGGTGGCGGCGGGGCGGCGCGGGGCTGCGGTGCGGTACGGGGCGGGGGCGCCCTGTGGGGTGGTGGTGTGGTGCGGGGTGGCGGCGGGGCGGTGCGCTGGTTACGCCACTGCCGTCTGCGGGTGACCAGCCGGATCCAGGCGGGCAGCGCCCCGAAGAGGAGCGCGAAGGTGATCACCGCGAGCAGCGTGTCCAGCCAGCGCGGCAGGCCGCTCGCCTGCTCGGGGCTCGTGCCGATGCTGACGGCGGTCAGGACGGCGAGGCCGGAGGTGAGCCAGAACGCCCAGTCCCGGTGCAGCGGCGCGTCGTACAGCCCGAGCACCGCGTTGCGCCGCCGCGGCGACGGCTGCGGCGGCCCCGGTGACGCCGGACCGGCGGCCCTCCTCATGCAGCCATAGTGCGCGGGTGGCGTGGCTCACAACAAGTGCCGGGTTACGAGGGGGTGGAGCGGGCCGGCGTGGCGGTGGGTCCGGCGAACTCCGGGCTGCCGTACCCGGGGCTGCCGAACTGCGGGCTTCCGTAGGCCGGGCTGGCGTACTCGGGGCTCGCGTACTCCGGACTGGCGTACTCCGGACTGGCGTACTCGGGGCTGGCGTACTCGGGGGCCGAGTAGCCGGGGCGGGCGCGGTCCGCCGTGGTGCGCGACTGCTCCTCCTGGATGCGGCCCAGCAGGAACGGCAGGATGCCGCGCTCCAGCAGCGCCAGCCGCCACGCCTCGCGGGCCCGCGCCACCTCGGAGCCCGAACCGGCGTCGGCGCCCGGCGCCGCTTCGCCGTCCGCGGGCGGCGCCGAGCGGTTGCGGGCCGCCGTCACCAGCAGCCAGACCAGGTCGGCCACCGTCGCCGCCGCCGCGATGGCCGCGGCGAGCCAGCCCGCGTACACCAGTTCGTCGGAGAACTGCCGGTGGACGCCGACGAGCCGCAGCCCGAAGCCGATCGCCAGGAAGATGACGGCGGCCACCGCGCCCAGGCTCGGTACGAGGACGGCCAGTGCGGGCAGCAGGCCGCCGGAGGGCCGGACGTCCTCGGCGGGCGGCGCGGTCAGCCGCGCCTCCTCGGCGCGCAGCCGGGCGTAGGCCCGGTACTCGGTCGCCACCGTGGCGAGGAGGGCGGCGCGGGACCGGTACGCCTGGCCGCGCAGCCGCTCGGCGCCGGGGGTTCCCGGGCCGTTGCGCAGCGCCTCCCTGACCTCGGGTGAGCCGAGCGCCTGGCCGAGGACCTGCGCGAAGGCGGAGGCCTCCTCGGCCCGTAGGGAGCCGGTGTCGGGCATGTGTGTCCCCCTGGCGGTGCGTACCGCTCAATGTGCTGACTTAACTTGCTGGATTGCGCAACTGTATAACTCGCTGCCGTCGTACGGTGGCGGTGCTGCCGACTTCCAGCCATTCGGCCCAATCCGCGAGCCCGGGGCCGGTATCACCGGCGCCAACCGAGGAGGAGCTGTGCACACCGTCCAGAACGCCGCCGGTGCCGACGAGCCGTCCGCCGTCATACGGGCCTGGGCCCGCCGCCGGGTCGGCGGGGAGATCGCCGCGGTGCGGCCCGTCGCGGGGCGGCCGGGCGGCCCCCGGGTGTGGGAGCTGACGCGCGCCGACGCCGCCCGGTTCTTCCTCAAGGTCGCGGCGGAGCCGGCGGGCTACACGCGAGAGACCCGCGCGTACCGCCATGCCGTCCCCGCCCTCGGCCACGCGCACGCGCCGGTCCTCGTCGACAGCGACCCCGGGCGGCTCGCGCTGCTGCTCACCGCCGTGCCGGGCGGCAGCGCCGCGGCCCTCGCGCCGGGCCATGAGGACCGTACCGAGCTGTACCGGCAGGCGGGGCGCCTGCTCCGCCGCCTCCACGACGCGTGCGAGGCGGGCCCTGCGGGTGGCGCCGACGCGTGGGCGGACGTCCACCACGCGGCAGCCGAGGAGCGGGCGGCCGCGCTGTCGGCGGCGGGCGAACTGGGCGCGGCGGAGTGCCGGATGCTCCGCGAGCGGGCCGCGACGCTCCGTCTCCTGCCGCCGCTGCCGGCCGCCTTCCTGCACGGCGACGTCCGCGAGCACCACTTCCTGTGGGACGCGGCGGGCCGCCGCCTGGCGCTCGTCGGTTTCGCACGGGCGCGCCGCGGCTGCGCGGCCGAGGACCTCGTACGGGTCGTGTGCGGCGCGGCGCGGCAGGACCCGGCGCTGCGCGCGGCCTTCCTGCGCGGGTACGGGCGTGAGCTGACCGACGCGGAGCGGTACGCGCTGCCGGTGCTCGCCGCACTGGACGCGGCCGGGGTGATGGAACGCGGCGTCCGGCACGGCGACCGGCGGGCCGTGGCGCAAGCCAGGAACGTGATCGGTGCTCTCGTGGACGGCTCAGGGTCGAGCGTCAGCCCCGGTAAACCGGCCACGGCCGTCGTCACCCGGCCATTCCCGGCGCGACCGGCAGCCGGCACCGCCCGTGGCTGATCTTTCCCTCCTACAATCGCGCTCATGAGCGAGGGGGAGAACGAGCAGCTCGGCAGCCGGGCCGTCCGCATAGCGGTGTCCGTGGCATGCGCCATCCTGGTGGCGCTCACGGCCCTGATGCTGGCCCGGTGGATGCAATGGTGGAACCCGGCCTACGCCTGGCTGTCCACGAAGCTGGCCGTCAAAGCGGCCATCGGGGCGCCGATTGCGCTCGTGGCCCTCCTCACCTGGATGCGGAAGTGCCGCTAGCGGCCGGTGGGTTGCCGCGGTGCGCCCGCGCGTGGCTGCTCCAGCAGTGCGCGGTAGTGGACCAGGTGTGACCGCCCGTCGGGTACGAACGGCCAGTCGGGGTCGCCGTCGAGCCGGGCCGTCAGCTGCTCCCAGGGGAGCCACCAGCCGTCGGCGACCTCGGATTCCTGGTGGACGATCGGCCCGTGCACGTCCGGGTCGTAGCGCGTCTCGTACATGTAGGCCAGGTAGTTGGTGTGCGCGTCGGTGAACCAGCGGCACGTGACCGGCTCCAGCACACAGCCGCGCAGGCCCACTTCCTCGGCCAACTCGCGCTCGGCGGCGGCGAGCGGCTCCTCGCCCGCGGCGATCACCCCGCCGACCCAGACGTCTGTCAGGCCGGGGTAGAGGTCCTTGCTCTCGGTGCGCCGGTGCACGTACACCCGCCCGGCGGCGTCGCGCAGCAGGATCTTGGTCGCCGCGTGGGGCAGGTTCTCCGCTCGCATCCTGCTCCTGGCCGAGGTGCCGACCACCCGGCCGGGCACCTCGTCCTGGGCGTAGAGGGCGACGATCTCTTCGGCGGTTGGTTCCATGTTCCCTTTCCTCGCCTGGTGGGCGGCCCGCGTCTCAGGTGGGTTCCACGAGGACCGTGCCGAGGTGGCGGCCGGCCAGCAAGTCAAGCAGGGCGCCGGGGGCTTGGTCGATACCGGAGAGGCGGACGTGCGGGAAGGTGAGCGTGCCGTCGCGCAGCCCGGCGCTGAACTCCTCCTCCCAGCGCTCGGCCGACGCGCGGTGGTCGGTGGCCGACAGGCCGCTGACCGTGATGCCGCGGGAGCAGAGCGCCAGGGTGTCGAGGGCCACGTGGGACCGGGTGCCGCCGGCGGCCTGGCCCGAGAGGGCACCCACCACCACGAGCCTGGCGTGTCTGCGGGCCAGCGCCAGCGCGGCCTGGAACTGGTCGCCGCCCACCGTGTCCACCAGGACGTCGATCCCCTCCGGGGCCGCCGCGCGCAACTGCTCCTCCATCGGCCCTTCACCGCGTACCAGCACGGCGTCGAAGCCCAGTTCGCGCCGTAGGAAGTCGGCCTTCCAGCGGGACCCGGTGGTGCCGACGAGCCGGCCGGCGCCGCGCAGGCGGGCGAACTGCGCGGCCACGCAGCCGACTCCGCCGGCCGCGCCGGTCACCAGCACGGTGTCGCCGCACCTGATCCGGGCGACCCGGTCCACCGCCAGCCACCCGGCGAACCCCTGGGAGAGGCTGGCCGCCGGGTCGGGCCAGCGGGCCGGGTCGATCCGCCGGACGTTCGCGGCCGGCAGCGTGGCGTACTGCTGCCAGCCGAGATCGTGCCGGACCTGGTCGCCGGGGCGCAGGGCGGTGCCGGGGGCCGCGACGACCTCGCCGAGGGCGCTGCCGCGCAGCGGCCGCCCCGGCTCGTAGGAGGCCATCGGCAGTCCGTGCGCGTCGGCCATCAGGGTGCGGGTGACGGCTCCGATGCGCAGCACCAGGTTGCGTACCAGCACCTCACCGGCCGCCGGGGCCCGTAACGGCACCTCGGCGATCTCGAAGTGTTCCGGCCGCAGGTCGCGGCCGGGCCGGGTGGCGAGCCTGACCTCGCGGTACGTCGAGGGTGGCAACGGAGTCAGCCTCCCAGGCCGGGCCGTACCACCGCGAGCGCGGCGACGATCAGGCCGAGGTAGCACCACGCCAGGAATCCCATGGCCGGGCCCGGCGGCCAGGTCGGGGTGCGTTGGCTGGTGAACCGTTCGCCGCCGCCCCAGACGAAGGCGAGCGCGGTCAGCGGCAGCCAGCCCGCGAGGGTGGCGGGACCGTGCAGTTCCCAGGGCCGGACGACGGCGAGCGCGATGCCGACGGCCGCCACCGCGCAGCCGACGGTGAGGCCCACCGAGCCGCGCAGGCCGACGGTGTTCGAGTACAGGGTGGCGCCGGGCACCTTCCGTGCGCTGGTCTTCCGGGCGAACTCGAAGTGCATGAAGGTGCAGGCGCACAGCACCGCCGCGAGCAGCAGGTGGGTGGCGGGACCGGTGCCGGTGGCCTCCCGGAAGGACAGCCAGATGTGCACGCTGAGGATGATCTGCACCGGGTAGCTCACCAGCAGGTTGACGAAGATACGGTCCCGTACCGTCGCCGACCAGCGCTCCAGCTGGACGAGGAAGCAGATGTAGGCGAGGTCCAGCATCATCACGGCGGTGAGCGGCGCCGAGAGCCAGGTGTTGAGCGCCAGTTCCGCGACGACGATCAGGGCCATGGCGGCGCGCAGTTCCCCGACGTCGATCGCGCCCCGGGGCAGCGGGCGGTCCGGGTTGTGCTGCCGGTCGTACTCAAGGTCCTTCTGCTCGTCCACGACCCGGACGAACAGCAGCGCCAGGTACACGCTGACGATCTCCGTGAGGAGCCGCAGCCCGAGCCGCCAGTCGGCCGCCGGGCTGAGCACCGCCAGCGTGCCTTGGAGGGCCAGTACCCACAGCACCGCGTAGGTGACGTAGACCCGGGACGGCGCCCGCTCGGCGAAGAAGGCGCGCAGCCGCGGGACGCTGTCCGTCCAGGAGCGGGGCCGGTGCGTGGGCGGGTGGAGCGTCGGCCCGGAAGCGGGGGCGGTCATGCGCTGTCCTCGTCAAGGATCGTCACGGTGCCGGCCGCGCCGTCGATCTCGACGCGGGCGCCGTCCGGGATGCGGGTCGTCGCGTGCTGGAGCGCGACGATGGTCGGTATGCCGAACTTGCGGCCGCTGATGGCGGTGTGGGACAGCAGGGTGCCGCGCTCCACCACGATGCCGCGGGACGACAGCATCAGGAACAGCCAGCCGGGGTCGGTCTCCCGGGCCACCAGGATCATGTCGTCGCTGGGCTCGCCCATCTCGTGCGGGTCGACGACCACGCGCGCGGTGCCCCGTACGACGCCGCCGCTGGACCCCAGCCCGTACAGGGTGCCCTCGCCGACCGTGCCGGAGGTCGGGTCCGGCAGGCCGTCCCGTACCGGGCCCATGGTGACGAAGTCCATCGGCAGCTCGGCGCCCCTGGCCTCGTACTCGGCCCGGCGTACGGCCACCAGGCCGCGCAGGTCGTCGGTGACCGCGGTGCCGTCGTACGTGCCGAGGATCTCGTCCTCGGTCAGGTGGACCACGTCGTCCGCGGTGTCCAGGAGGCCGCGGGCCGCCAGGTCGGCGCCGAGCCTGCGGTACACGGAGCGGGCGAAGCCGAACAGTTCGCTGCGGTTGTAGCGGGTGTTCTCGCGGATGTTGACGTACCGGCGCTGCCCGGCGACCAGGGAGCGCAGCACCCGGCGCCGCAGCGGGTGGCCCGCGAGCAGTGTGCGCAGCCGCTCTTCGCCGGCGTCGCGGGTGTCGTTCTCGCGTGCGCGCAGCATCTCCTGGGTGACGTCGCCGCGTGCGTACTCCGCGGCCATGCGCAGCAGCTGCGCGGGGTCGTCACGCGGCACCCGGACTTCGAGCTTCAGTTCCTGGAGCCCGCGGTCGCCGTGCAACTCCGCGTGGGAGCGGAGCCGGTCGGCGATGTCGGTGCCGTAGGCGCCGTCGGCGACCTCGTCCCAGACCTCCTCGGGGGGCTTGGTGGCGAGGGCGTCCATCAGCTTCGGAAGGGTGCGCATCCGTTCGGCGATGTCGATGACCGACATCAGGATGACGACGCTGCGGTTCTCCTCGCCGCCGCACAGCAGGTCGCTGTGGAGGCCGGGGTCGGCGTCGGGCAGCCAGCGGTCGAACAGGCGCATGGCCATGGTCTCGTGGATCTGGAGCAGGATGTCGTTGACGAGGGTGATGCCCCAGTGGCTGCCCGCCTCGCGCCACAACGAGCGCATCAGCTGCGCCAGTTGCAGCGGGTCGGCGGTGGCGGCCGCTTCCCGGTGCTCGGTGACGGTCTGCTGCCACCACTGGCCGAAGTGCCGGGCCGCCGGGACGTGGATGGCCCAGCGTGCCGTCAGGCGAAGCAGGGCCGCCGCGGTGGCGGGCAGCTGGTCGGCCGGTTTCAGCAGGGGGGTGGGCCGGACGTGGTAGACCGACGGCGACATGCCCATCATGCGCTCGAAGCTGTTGCGCCACAGCGGGAAGGTCCTGCTGAGGCCGTGCAGGACGTACCAGACGCTGAGCGAGTAGTAGACCCGGCCGCGCAGCAGCCCGATCATGCCCCGCAGTTCGTTCTCGTGCCGGTCGAGCAGGTCGCGCGGGACGCCCAGCTTGCGGTAGAAGTCGTGGAAGTCCTCGCGGTAGAAGTGCTGGGCGAAGGAGTAGGTCAGCGCGGTGGTGACGCCGGGGTAGCTCTCGGTGATGTTGGCGTTGCTCCACAGCCGCTGGCGGTCCAGGTCCAGCACCACCGGGCGGGCCTGGAGGATGTGCAGGGTGCCGTCGGCGGTGAACGTCCCCTCGATGTCCTGCGGGCAGCCGAACAGCTTCTCGATCCGGTCTCCTGCCGCCACCACCTGCCGGAGCTGCTCGTCGGTGAGCGCCGGCGCGTCGCGCAGCTCTTCGGGCACCGGCGACAGCTGCGGGCCGTCGGCGAGCCGGTCCGGGTTCTCGACCATGCGCTCCGCTTTGTGGGCGAGCACCGAGCGTACGGTGTCGTTGCGGCGGGAGATGAAGTAGTGGTCCACGGGGACCTTCTCCTGGACGACGCCCTCGCCGATGCCCAGGCCGGCGGCGAGCACCCGGTCGCGGGCGCCGGTCAGCGGATCGCAGGTGAACAGCACGAAGGACGCCTGTCCGAACCGCATCCGCTGCACGCCGACGGCCACCGCGAACCCGTGCTGGGTGCTGCCGCGTGCGGACCGGTACAACAGCGCCTGCGAGCCGAAGCCCGAGGCCCAGCACTGCTTCACCTTGTCCAGCAGCTCGTCGCGGGTGACGTAGAGGAAGCTGTCGCTGATGCCGGCGAACGCGTCGTCCGCTGAGTCCTCGCCCTGCTGGCCGGCCGTGCCGACGACCGAGGAGCGCACCGAGACGACCGCGTCGTCGCCGAACTCCTGGTCGAAGGCCAGGTACAGGAGGCGCTCCACGTCAGCCGGCACCGGGGCCCGCAGGATCAGTTCCCTGATCGCCGCGGCCTGTTCCTCGACGGACGCCGGGTCCGCCGGGTCGAGCCTGCGCAGCAGGGCGTCGATCTCGGCGCGCACCGGGCGCAGTACGCGGGTGAACACCGCGGCCGACAGGCAGAAGAAGCGGGGTACGGGCAGGCCGGCCTCGGCCATCCGCGCCTGCCGCGCGAACTTGGGGCCGACCGCCGCCGTGTTCAGCAGCGCACGGCCGCGCACCACGGGCCGGGAGGGCGCGCCGGGTCGAAATCGGAGGGGATTCACGGAGCGTTTCACCACACCCAGGGAATGAGGCGGCGGTGGGACGCCGCGTAGTCGGAATAGCCGGGAAGCGAGAGAAGCATCCGCTCCTCGACGAGAATGCGGACCACGAGCGTCGGAAGCAGAATCATCAAGGCCGCGGCGCTGAAGGGATTGATAAAGAAGAGCACGAACACCACATGAGCCAGTGCCATGCCGAGATAAGCCGGATGCCGCACCCACCGGTAAGGCCCGGTCTGGACGATCTGGTGGTCGTCGAGGGCGCGTACCCGGTGCGAGTAGAAGCGCCCGAGGGTGCGGATCGCGACGAGCCGTACGGCCACCGACGCCGCGAAGACGACCGGCACCGCGAGCATCCACGGGTGATAGGTCTGCTGGTCGGCGGGGATCAGGCAGGCGGTGGCGACGGTGGCGGCGCGGGCGGTGGCGTAGACATAGATGGTGCCGCGGTCGGTGGCGTTCTCCGTGGACGTCGAACTGCGGACGGTCGTCCAGGTTTCCAGCAGCAGCCACAGCAGATGCAGCCCGGCGAGCACCGCGGCCACGCGCTGCCAGGGGTCGGACCAGTCGAGAGCCCCGCGTAGCACCGCGGTCGCGGTCGCTGCCACGCAGACGGCAAGAATGAACAGCGGATACTTGCGCAGAATCCAGTGCATGAACGCCTTCCGAGAATGGTGAGCCGCCGCTACGACGTCACAGCGGGGAAGTCAGCCGGCCGGCAGCGTCTCGCACTGCCGGTCCTCGGCGAGCAGCGGCAGTGCCTCCAGGAATTGCCTTTCCTCGATCTGGGCCGACCGGGTCTCCTCCATCACCACCATGTCCATCGAGCCCGAGGCGGCGGTGATGCCTGCCTGCACCACGTCGCACCGGCCCTGGAACCGAATACGGTCCGGGCCTTTCGCGCTCAGCTTTTCCAGGCGGTATTCGATGCGGGCCGGCAGGGGCAGGAGGAACTTGCTGAACGACGTTTCGAGAGAGTTGATGATGAAGCGGCGGGGGACTCCCGTCGTGCCCAGCAGGTAGCGCTCGCCGATGGCCAGCGACATCTGCCGGACCATTTCGGTGATGACCATGGCGGTCACATGGGCGCTGGAGGCGTGGTCGAGGACCATCTCCTGCCGGTCGGAAACCCGCAAGGAGGCGTGGAACAGGTCCTCTTCGACCTTGTGCAGCCCGGCGATGAGCACGTTGTCGGGGTTGTGCTTGTGCACCTCGGCGCAGCCGAGCACTTCGGGGATCGGCGGGTCCTGGAGGATCGATTCCGGGAGCCCCAGCCGGCGCAACCGGTCGCGTACGAGGTCGCGTTCGTAGCGTTCCACTCCCTGCCCCGGCACCAGTACCGGCCATGGCTCGCGCACCAGTCCGTCCCGCAACCCGGAGAGAAGTTCGGAGAGGGACAGCAGGTGTGCGGAGGGAGAACTGCCCGCCAGATTGTCACCAACGACGAAGACGACTCCTTCGGACATGGCTTTCTCCTCTCATCGAGAGGTACCACAGTGGCCCTCCTCTGAATGAGTACGCCCAGGCCCGCCCCGGGCCGTCCGGATCGGAGAAGGTCTGTTCAGCGCAACGCTGAGCCACGATTGTGGGAACGCCGTCTTGCGAACCGCTGTACGGCAGGCTTGCAACGGAGCTTGCAACAGCGCCAACTACTCAGTTCAGCGGCCCTTTTCAGGGTGTGTATCCCTGGACCGCCCCCGTGCTGAACGGAAAGGCGGTCCGGTGCGGGACTGCGTTGCCGTGCAGCGGGTGGGGGTCGGCGGTGAGCATGGAGTAGGTGTGGACGGTGGCGCGGTAGACGCGTTTGGGGGAGTCGCCCTGGAATTCGCCGGGATGGCGGGCCTTCTGGGCGCGCACGGCGGGGTCGGGATAGCGGCGCGCGTAGAAGACCGCGAGGGCCGCCGCCAGGTCGGACGGCGGGAGGGCGTGGGCGGTGCCTTCGCCGTAGAGGCCCTGGGCTTCGGCGTCGGTCGTCCGGGAGTCGTAGACCAGGAGGGATACGACGGGGTTGGCGGCGATGTTGCGGGAGTGCCGCGCGTCGCGCGCCGACCACCAGTAGAAGTGGTCGGCGTCGTCCCAGGCGAAGGTGACGGGGACGGCCCAGGGGGCGCCTTCGGGGGACGCGGTGCCGAGGGTCAGGTAGCGGTTGGTGTGGAGGAGGCGGGCCGCCTGGGCGCGTAAGTCGGGGGTGGGCATGGTCAGGAGCCTTCCTGGGGGAGGGCGGGGGACGGGGGTACCGGTGTGGTGGCCGGGAGGGCGGCTTGGACGCGGTGGCGGGCGATGGCCCAGTACGCGACGGTGGGGACGAGGAGGCCGACGGCCCAGGAGAGGTCTATGCCGTCGAGGGCGATGGCCACCGCGCCTGTGTAGGCCGAGGTGTGCATGAAGGGGATCTCCAGCGCGAAGCTGACCGCGTAGACCAGGACCGCGGGGCCGTTGACGCGGCCGTAGACGCCACCGCCGGGGGCGAAGAACGACGGGACGTCGTACCGCCCGCGCCTGATCAGGTAGTAGTCGACGAGGTTGATGGCGGTCCAGGGGATCAGGACGTACTGGAGGATCGCCAGGAAGTCGGTGTACGAGGCGAGGAAGGTGTCCTGGAAGGCCAGGGCGAGCGTCAGGCCGAGGGCAAGCGGGCCGGCGATCAGCGCCGTACGGGCCAGGCGTCCGGGCAGCCAGGTGTTGCGGAAGGTCTGCGCGGCGGTGACCAGGCACAGCGAGGTGCCGTACAGGTTCATCGAGTTGACGTGGACGACGATGACGGCGAAGGAGCACAGGACCACGGCGGAGAGCGGGCCGCCCAGCACCGTGTCGAGGCCGGCGATCGCGTCGTCGGCCACCGCGATGCCCATCACGATGCCGAGGAACATCGGCAGCACGCTGCCGAGGACGCTGCCCCAGTAGGTGAACCAGAGGGTGGAGCGGCGGGCCGCGGCGTGTGCGGGCATGTAGCGGGTGTAGTCGGAGACGTAGGGCGCGTAGGTGATCTGGAGCAGGATGCCGAGCGCGGTCATGCCGACGAAGCCGGAGAGGGTGCAGCCGGTGGCGTTGGCGGCGCGTTCGACGACGCCGGGGGTCGTGAAGACGCGTACCGCGCACAGTGCCAGCAGCGCGACGGTGATCACGGTGGCCCAGCGGCCCACCCGGTGGATCAGGTCGTACCCGACGGTGGCGACGACCAGCCCGGCCAGCGCGCACAGCACCAGCCAGCCGGACGTGCCGAGGGCGGGCACCGACCGGTGCAGCGCCTGCCCGGCGATCACCAGGTTGGAGGCGAACCAGCCCGCGTACATGAAGACGACGACGAGGGTGACGAGCAGGGAGCCGTGGCTGCCGAACTGGCCGCGGCTCTGGATCATCTGGGGGACGCCCAGCCGGGGGCCCTGCGCCGCGTGCAGGGCCATCAGGAAGCCGCCGAGCATGTTGCCCAGGAGCACCGCGGCGATGCCGGGCCACAGGCCCAGGCCGAAGACGAGCGGGGCGATGGTGCCGGAGACGATGGTCAGCGGGCTGATGTTGGCGGCGAACCACACGGCGAACAGGTCGCGGGGACGGCCGTGCCGTTCGCTTTCCGGTACGGCGTCGATGGTGCGGCCTTCGACGAGGTGCCGCTGCCGGCCTCGGGGCGCGGTGGCGGGGTGGTTCATGGTCGGGGCTCCCTTCGGGAGGGGTGGAGAACCCGGCTCCTGGACAGCGAACCCGACGACGGGCCTCCAGAGCCGGTCCGCCGCGCCCACTGCGGTGTACATGCCCGTTTCCCCCACCCCCGCCGCTCCGCGGGCAGACCCGGTCAGCGGTGGCCGCGCGGCCGGTCAGGGCCGGGTCGGCAGCCGGTCAGGGTGTGCGGCTGGGGCGGGTCGGGTCCGCGTACGGGCGGGGTGGTGACCGTTCCTGCCCGTACGTGCGCGCTCATGACCGCTCGCCCGCTCGGGCGTGCAGCAGGTCCCAGGCCAGCAGCCCGGCGCCGATCCGCCCGGCCCGCTCGCCCAGCCGGGCGAAGACGATGTCGGGCAGGGCCTGGAAGGCGGCCCGCCGTTCGAGGCCGCGCCGCAGCGGTACGCGCAGCTGCTCGCCCGCCTGGCTGAGGCCGCCGCCCAGCACCAGGACGGCCGGGTCGAAGAGCGTGATGCCCGTCAGGAGCGTCTGCGCCATCGCGTCGGCCGCCTCGTCCCACACCCGTACGGCCACCGGGTCCCCGGCCGCCGCCCGGCGCGCCACCTCCTCGGCGCCGGTCACGGGCGGTCGCGCGCCGCACCGCTCGTTGTAGCGGCGTGCGACGGCGGCGCCGCCCGCGATGGTGTCCAGGCAGCCGCGCTGGCCGCACGGGCACGCCTCGCCGTCCGCCTGCGTGACGACGTGCCCGATCTCCGCGGAGCGCCAGTGGCTGCCCGGGTACGGCTTCCCGTCCAGCAGCAACGCGCCGCCCACCCCCGTGCCGACCGGGACGAAGAAGACGACGCGGTGCCCGCGGCCCGCGCCCAGGCGCGCTTCGGCGAGGCCGCCGGAGCGCACGTCGTGGCCGAGCGCCGCGGGCAGGCCCAGGTGCTCGGACACGAGCCGCCGCAGCGGCAGGTCGCGCCACTGGATGCTGGCCGAGAACACGACGGTGCCCGCTTCCTCGTCCACCAGCCCGCACGAGGCGACGCCCACCGCGCGCACGTCCTCGCCCGCGGCGCGGGCCGCGGCCAGGGCGCCCGCCGCGTGGTCGAGGACGGTGCGCAGCACGGCGTCCGGACCGTCCTGGGGGCGGGTGGCGCAGCGGCTCTCGGAGGTGGCCGTGCCGTCGGGGGCGACCAGCGCGGACTTGACGACGGTGCCGCCGACGTCGAGCCCGAGGACCAGGCCGCCGGGCCGGTCGCGCAGGGTCAGTACGGTGTCGGCCGAGCCCGCTTGCTGGTGGGCTGCCCGGTCCAGGTCCGTCATGGTTCCTCCGATCGCGGCCGGCCTCAGTGGTCCTGGGGCCGCGGGGCGCGCGCACCCCGCGGGCCCATGGTCTCCAAGTGGCGCCGGATGCGGTCGTACTGCCGGACACCCGTGTCGACCGCGAGGTGCGCCCCGTACAGTGCGGCGCGCACTTGCGGGGGCGTCAGCCGGGGGCGCTGGGCGCGCAGGCCCTCGCACAGTTCGTGGCTGTGACGGGGGTCGATGCGGGTGTGGGCGGTGTAGTAGACGCGCATGTCGTCGTCGTGGATGCCCACCCGCGTCATGCCCTCCAGGAGGAGGGTGAAGTGCGGTTCGACCCAGCTTTCGAAGACGAGGAAGCAGCCGTACGCGGCCTGGACGTGCGCGGGCCGCAGCAGCAGCGCGGTGAACAGGTTGGACGTCGGCTTGGCGAACCAGGGGTGGTCGCGGCGGTACCGGGCCAGTGCTTCCCAGCCCGCGTACGAGCCGAGCTGGCGGCGCAGCCAGTACGTGTGGAAGTTCTCCAGCCGTCCCCGCCCGCACTCGTCCCACAGGTTGGAGGCAGCGACCGCCTTCTGGTGGCCCTGGAGGCCGACGACGAGCAGGGCGACCTCGTCGTCCACGACTTCGTTACGGATCAACTCGCAGCGCAGGAAGTACTCGATCTGCTGGCGGGTGGCCTCGGTGGCGAGGAAGCGGAAGAGGGGGTGGGAGGCGCCGGGGTTGCCGGCCGCGAGTGCTTCCAGGTGGTCGGCCGCCGCTTCCTGCCCGTGCAGGTCCGGTAGGGGCGCCGGGGAGGTCCCGTACGTCAGGAACTCGTGCTCCAGCCGCGTCCGCGCGGCGTACAGCGCGATCTCCAGCTCGTCGTCGGTGGCGTGCGCGGCCGGGCCGTCGCGGTAGCCGAAGGACTGGGCGAAGAGGGTGGCCAGGTGGTCGTGGAGGAAGCGGCCGTGGGCCTCGGGGTCGGTGCGCAGCCGGGCGAGCAGCGCGGCCTGGGCGGGCGGCGGCGCCGCCAGGAAGCGGACGAGGGCGGGGTCCAGGGTGTCGAAGGGGTGGACGGGCGGCCAGTACAGGTCCTGGAGGCCGCCGGCGGGCGGGGTCATTCAACGCACCTCCTCGGTGGGCGCCGGAGCGGCGCCGGGGAGCCGGGAGCGGCCGGGCGGCCCGGCCGCGTGAGTGCCGAAGTGCTCGGCGACCCAGGCGTCGTCGTACACGGTGTCCAGGTAGCGGTCCCCGAGGTCGGCGGAGAGCGCCACCACGCGGGCGCCCGCCGGGATGCGGGACCGCAGCCGCAGCACGGCGCAGAGCACGGACCCCGTGGAGCCGCCGACGGCCAGGCCGTGGCTGCGGGCGATCCCGCGGCACATCAGGACGGCGTCCCGTTCGGGTACGGACACCACGTGGTGCACGTCGCGCGGGCGGCAGATCTCCGGTGTTCTGCTGGTGCCCAGGCCGGGCACGAGCCGGGGCCCCGGCGGGCCGCCGAAGGTCACCGAGCCCTCCGCGTCGACGGCGACGACGGTGGTGCGCGGCGAGCGGCGGCGGAAGTGGGCGGCGCAGCCCATGACGGTGCCCGTGGTGCCGGCGCCGACGAAGAGGTAGTCGACGCGGCGGATCTCGCGCAGCACGGCGGCCGCGGTGCGGGCCGCGTGCACGGCCGGGTTGGCGGCGTTGGCGTACTGGTTGGGCCAGGTCAGCGAGGGGTCGAGGTCGAGGGCGCTGCGGATCAGGGCGATCCGGCTGCCGAGGTAGCCGCCGTTGGCGTCGGGGGTGTCCACGACGCAGACGTGGGCGCCGTACGCGTGCATCAGCGCGACGCTCTGCGCCGGTACGTGCGGGTCGGTGACGCAGGTGAAGGTGTAGCCCTTGGCCGCGCAGACCATGCTCAGGGCGATGCCGAGGTTGCCGGAGGAGGACTCGATCAGGGCGCCGCCGGGGCGCAGCAGGCCGCGGCGTTCGGCGTCCTCGACCAGCCCGGCGGCGGTCTTGAGCTTGACGGAGCCGGCCGGGTTGAGGCCCTCCAGCTTGAGGAACAGCTCGCCGTGCGGCAGCAGGCCGTCCAGGCGCAGGAAGACGTCGTCGGTGACCAGGTCGTAGGCGTGCTCGACGATCACGGGACCGCCGTCCCCGCCACGCCCGGCGCGATCCGCAGCGCGTTGGCGGCGATGGTCAGGGCCGGGTTGACCGCGGCCGACGACGGGAACCAGGAGCTGTCCGCGATCCACAGGTTGTCAAGACCGTGCGCCTTGCACCCCGCGTCCACGACGCCGTCCGCCGGGTCGTCGCTGGCCACAGCGGTGCCGCACTGGTGCGAGTTGACGGCGATGCCCATCCGCCGGGTGACGACCAGGGGGTAGCCGGCGCGGCGCATCATCCGCGCGGCGCGGCGTACCAGTTCGCGGTGCGGCGGGAGGTTGACCGGGCGCCAGTGCACCTCGACCCGGGCGCCGCTGCCGACGGTCACCCGGTTCTCCGGCACCGGCAGGTCCTCGCTGGTCAGGTACAGGTCGGTGCTGCGCCGGGTGGCGGCGGCGAGCAGCGGGCGCGGCGCGCGGGGCCACAGGCCGCCTGCCGAGGGGGCCTGTAGCTTGCCGAGCGCCTGGACGTTGCCGAGCGGGCCGCGCGATCCGTTGGCCAGGTACCAGTCGTTGACGCCCAGAGTCTTCTGGAACACCACGTCGTTGGGGCGGCGTGGGTCGACGGCGACCAGGAAGGTGCTGTTGTGCACCATGTAGTTGCGGCCGACCTGGCCGGACCGGTTGGCCAGCCCCGTGGTCCGGACCGGGCTCGTGGGTACGGACGGGCCGGAATCCGAACGCAGCAGCAGCGCGGCAGTGTTGACCGCCCCGCACGCCACCACGAAACGGTCGGCCCGCACGCGCAGCTCACCGCTCCCGTACCGGACCAGTGCCTCGTTCACCCGCCGCCCCCCGGCGCCGGTCACCAGCCGGGTCGCCGTGGCCCGGGTGAGCAGCGAGACGTTGCCGGCGGCCAGTGCGGGCCGCAGCGCGCACAGGTCGGCGTCGCTCTTGGCGCCGACCAGGCACGGGAAGCCGTCGCAGGTGGCGCAGCGCAGGCACGTCCCGCCGTCCCGCAGGTCCACGCCGGTGGGCAGCGCGTACGGCGTCAGGCCCTGTGCGCGCAGCGCCTCGGCCAGCGCGGCGACCGGGGGCTCGTGGGGCACGGCCGGCCAGGGGTAGTCGCCGGAGCGCCAGGGGTCGGTGGGGTCGGCCGCGCGGGTGCCGTGCACCCGGTAGAGGCGTTCGGCCCGCGCGTAGTGCGGTTCGAGCACCCCGTACGGGAACGGCCAGCCGCGCGAGACGCCTTCCGCGTGCTCCAGCGGTCCGAAGTCGGCCTCCCGGAAGCGCGGCAGGGTCGCGCCGAAGACCTTGGTGTTGCCGCCGACGTAGTAGTGCACGCCGGGCGAGAAGAAACGTCCCGCCCGGGCGTCGTACCAGGGCTCTGCGTTGCGGTAGCGCCCGGCGGTGAAGACCGCGGGCGCCGACCAGTTCTGCCACTCGCGGGGGAGGTGGTCGCCGCGCTCCACGACCAGGATGCGCGCGCCGGTGGCGCGCAGCGCGTACGCCAGCGTCGCGCCGCCCATGCCGGAGCCGATGACGGCGATGTCGCAGTCCAGGACGGGCCCGTCGGGGCGGACCAGCCCCGGCGGGCGGCCCGCGGCGTCAGGGGGTGGTGTCGCGGTCACCGTGCCTCCTCAGGGGGGACTGTGGCGGTGCGCAGAGGTGGCGGGCGGCGATCTCGTGGGCGAAGGCCATGACCGTGCCCTGGGGGCTGACGCCGGTCGGCCCCGGCAGCACCGAGGCGTCGCACAGCCGGAGATTGGCGAAACCGTACGGGCGGCCGTCCTGGTCGCACACCCCGCCGGGCGCGGGCCGCCCCATCGGGCAGGAGGCCATGGCGTGTACGGACACCAGGCTCCAGCCGCGCGGGTCGGAGCGGGCGGCGAATTCCTGCGCCGCCCGGTCCGAACGCAGCACCCCGGGGCACGGCGGGTACAGCTCCACGGCTCCCGCCCGGAACAGCACCCGTGCCGCCCGGCCGAGCGCGAAGCGCAGCAGGCCGTGGTCGTAGGCGGTGATCCGGTGCCGCAGCAGGCGGCCGGCGCGCGGCAGGCGGCGTACGGTGACGCGCCCGCTCATCCGCACCTGCACGGTGTAGACGGCGACCCTCCCCAGGTCACCGAGCAGCGTGTTCACGACCGCCGGGCCGTGTACCGCGAGCGCTGCCGCCAGTGCTCCGGCGGTGAGGTTGGCGGCCATCACGTGGATGCCCAGGCCCGCGAACTCCCGTAGCTGCGCGGTGAAGATCGTGCCCTGCGCGGCGTGCACGGGGTCGGCGAAGCGGGCCGCCAGGCGGAAGTTGACGTGGAAGCCCATCGCGCGCCCGGCGGTGCGGGGGTGGATGCCGCTGCGCTGGAGCAGGAGGGCGCTGCCGACGGCTCCGGCGGCGAGGAAGACCGTACGCGGCCGGTAGTTGACGCGCGTACGCCCGCCCGGCCCGCCCAGGGCGCACACACTGTGGACGGTGCGGTCGTCGTGCCGCAGCAGCACAGCGCGTGTCGCGGGCTCGATCCGCGCGCCGTACCGCTCGGCCTCCGGTAGATAGCTGACGAGCATGCTGCGCTTGGCGCCGCTGGGGCAGCCGGTGGGGCAGCGGTTGCGGTGCGCGCAGCCGGGGGCTGCGCGCCGGGCGGCGGACCAGCTCCAGCCCAGGGCGTCGGCGGCGTCGGCCAGCAGCTTGGAGTCCGCGTTGCCGGAGCCGTGCGGCTGCTCGCCGACGCCGAGCCGGTCGGACACCGTACGCATGTGGCCTGCCAGCCGGTCGGAGCGGTAATCGGTGGTGCCCATCACCCGTGCCCACCGCTCCAGCAGCGCGTCCGGTGGCGCCCACAGAAGGCCGCCGTTGACGACCGTGCTGCCGCCCACACAGCGTCCCTCGCCGTATGGGATGACCGGGTTGCCGAGGATGGGTGACAGTCCGGCGTCGCGGTAGAGGCGGCGAAGGTTCTCGGCGGGCGCCGTCGCGGCCAGTTCCGCGGTGGTCGTGCGCGGGCCTTCTTCCAGAACGATGGTGTGGAGGCCGGCCCGCGCCAGTTCCAGGGCGGCGACCGCGCCACCGGCGCCGGAGCCGATGACCAGGGCGTCGCACGGGACGGCGTGGGGCGGGCAGGGGTGTCGGGTCATGTGTCCGGTTCACCGTCCAGACCGCCGTACAGCGCGAGGGAATCGGTGACGGCCAGGAGGCGGGCGGCGAAGGGCAGCCGGGCCAGCCGGTCGTACCCGGCGGCGGAGCCAGGGCGCCCGGCTGCCGTCACACGCAGAGCCAGACCAGCCACCCGTAGGCCCACTATGGCGGCCAGGCGGTACGTCCCGGGCAGCGCACCCAGCGAGCCGGAGACATGCTCGCCGGCGCGCGCACCCACCTGCGGATCGGCAAGCGCCGGATAGCGGGCCGCCCACAGGGCAGGCAGGCCGCTGGCGCGCAGCGCTCGCCCGATCCGGCCGCTCCGGTCGCCCTCCAGCCCGCTCACGGGGCCACCACCGCCCCCTCCTTGGCCCGTACGGGCACATGCTGAGCCAGTACGTCCTTGGCGAACCGGGCCAGCAAGCGCGCAGCGCCCTGCTCCAGCACCGAGTCCAGCGCTTGGAGGAACACCTCGACTTCCGTCTCCCCGGCCACCAGCGGAGGAGTGGCCATGAGCGGCAAGCCGTGGTTGGAGCCGTAGTAGGCCAGCACGCCGTAGTCGCGGTAGAGGGACGCGATGACGGCGGCGGTGACCAGCTTGCGGCGGGCCTGCGGGTCCCGAGCGAAGGAGGAGGGCACCAGGCGCAGCAGCCGGTCCAGGGCGGGACTGCCTTCGGTGAGGAACACGCCGTGCAGCGCGCCCCGGCCGAAGGTGCCGGCCACCAGCGCGCGGTGGCGTGCTGCGAGGTCGGCCAGGCCGCCGCCCAAGCGCTCGCCGATCCGCACGGCGCGCGCCGGGTAGTCGTCCTCCACCGCGATGGCGACGGCCTCCAGCGCGGTCACGGTCTCCTCGCCGAAGCCGTAGTAGGTGGTGCTGTGCAGCGTCGCGTCGGCGAGGTTGTCGTACGCGGTCCGGAAGACCGGCTCGCGCGCGACGTAGCCGGAGATGGACGCCTTGCCGCCGCCGAAGGACTTGGAGGTGGTCAGCACGTCGGGCACCAGGCCGGGGTGCCGCATGAAGTGGAAGAGCGTCCCGGTCCGTCCCCAGCCTGTGTACACCTCGTCGAAGACCAGCACGATGTCCCGTTCCGTGCACAGCCGCCGCACCTCGTACAGGAACTCCGCCGAGCACTCGCGCACGCTCGAAGCGCTGAACGGCTCCAGCACCACCGCGTACACGTCGCTGCTGCCGTCTCCTGACCGGTGCCGTTCCAGGGCGAGGGCGAAGGAGTCCAGGTCGTCGTAGGCGAAGTGGTCGGTGCCGGGCAGGCCCGGGTACGGGAAACCCACCTCGGGGGAGGCGGTGAGGCTGCCCGCGCCGAGGAGCTTGCCGTGGAAGGAGATGTCACTGTGGAGCACCGTGCCCCGGTGCCCGCGGTGGTACTTGTACGCGAGCTTCACGGCGCCTTCCACGGCCTCCGCACCGGAGTTGGGGAAGTAACTGACGTTCAGGTCGCCCGGGAGCAGCCGGGCCAGGTTGTGGCTGAGCGCGGCCACGTAAGGCGACAGGAAGTTCTTGTGGACCTCCATGGCGCGCCGCTCGGCGAAGCGGCGGCGGGCCGCGAGCAGCCTGGGGTGGTTGTGCCCGTGGTTGAGTACGCCGATCCCGCCGGTGAAGTCGAGGATGCGCCGCCCGTCGCGCAAGGTGATCCAGCAGCCCTCGGCGTGCTCGACCAGGTCCCGGCCGAAGCCGAAGGAGCCGAGCAGCGAGACCTGGGCGCGGCTGACGTAGCGCCGGTAGAGGTCGTGGACCTGGTGCGCGGGCATGTGCTCGCAGTCGTCCGCGGTGAACAGGGCCCGCTGGGCGCGGTGGTCAGTCACGGTCTGCTCCTATCCGTACGGCGGCGGCCGAGGCGGTGCCGTTCGAGCGGCGGGGTGCCGTACGGGCGCGGTCGGCGATCAGCCGCCCGGCGCGCCGCCCGCCCCGCAGCGCGTAGTTGGTGCCCCGGTCCTCGGGGAAGACCTGGGCCATCCCGGACAGGTAGAGCCCCGGCACGGCGTTCTCGACGCCGGGCACGGCCCGGGAGTAGTGCCGGGTGATCACCGGTTGCGCGTACGGCGCGCGCCACACGTGGTGGGCACGCACCCAGTCCTCGCGGAAGGCCGGGAACATCCGCCGCAGATGCGGGAGGCTGTGCCGGTAGACCTGCGCGTCGCCCATCCGGTACAGGGCCGCGTCCGCCGGCAGGTAGGTGGAGAGGTAGACCAGGTGCCGTCCGCCGTAGTGCGCGGGCGCGTCGAGGTTGGTGTGCTCGATGACGCCGACGTACGGGAAGTGCGGGTCGGTGACGTTGAGCCAGTACGTGCCGGACAGCGGCCGGTCGTTCTCCAGCACCAGGCAGAGGTTGGCCAGGTACGGGATCGCGCCGAGCCGGCGGCGCAGCGCCGGTACGGCGGGGTGCGCCGACCGGGCGAGCAGCGCGGCGGCGGGCCCCGGCGCGCACGTCACCAGCACCCGCGAAGCCGCGATCACCTCGCCGCCGCACCGGACGCCGGTCACGCCCCCGGGGCCGGTGAGCACCTCCGCCACCGGGCTGCCGGTCCGTATCCGCACACCCAGTGCGGCCAGCCGCGGCAGCCAGGCGTCCAGCAGGGCGCCGCAGCCACCGCGCAGGTAGTAGAGCACCTCGCGGCCCGACCGGCTGCGGCTGCCGCCCCGCAGGTGCAGTTTGGTCCACATCCAGGTGGCGCCGACCTCGGACGCGTACGGGCCGAACTTGCCCTCCAGCAGCGGCCGCCACACCCGGTCGTAGACCCGCCGCCCGCCCAGCCCGACCAGCCACTCCTCGGCGGTCAGCGCCTCCAGCTCCCGCCAGTGCCGGACCCGCCCGGCACGCAGCACCGACCGGCCCAGGCGCAGCCGGTCGGCCGGTGGCAGCGGCGCGAAGCGCAGCACGTCGAGCGGGGAGGACAGGCGGTGGATGCCGCCCGCGTAGTAGAAGCCGGTACGGCCGTGGTGGCGCTGCACCAGGCCAGCGCGCCCGAGGTCGGCGCAGAGCCGGAAGACGTCCGTGTCGGAGGCGAACCAGTGGTGGTAGAAGCGCTCCAGCTGCCGGCCGCCGACGGTGAACGTGCCCGCGAGGCCGCCGACCCGGTCGTCGGCCTCCAGGACCAGGCAGCGCAGCCCCGCGCGGCCCAGTTCGTGCGCGGCGGCGAGGCCGGTGAAGCCGGCACCGACGACCACGACGTCCCAACGGGCCGGCGGTTCGCCGTTCACGGCCGTCACCGCGCGCTCCCGGCCGCCTCACTGGGCACCAGCTCGGCCGGTACCGCGCCCCCGCCCGCCCCCGTCCGCTGGAGGACCACGTACGGCGGCCGGCCGCGCACCTCGCGGTGCACCAGCAGCAAGTACTCGCCCAGCACCCCGAGCAGCACCGCCTCGCAGCCGAACGTCCACGCGGCCAGCGGCAGCGGCCTGCGGCGCACCGCGGAGGTCATGGCCGTACCGCCGAGCCAGGTCAGGCCGACGACGGCGGGCACCCGCGCGGGGGCCGAGGAACAGGCCAGCAGCCCGCGCCGGGACAGGCCGGCCATCTTGCGCAGCGTGTACTTCGTCCGGCCCGCGGGCCGCGGCAGCCGCCCGTACTCCAGGCACGTCTCGGGAAAGCCCGTCCAGCACACCGAGCCGCGCAGGTACAGCTCGCACTCGGGGAGCAGCGCGAGGGTGCGCACGACCTCGCGGTCCAGCAGCCGGAAGTCCCCGGTGTCCACGCTCACCGGATGGTCGGCGACCGCGGCCAGCAGCCGGTAGAAGACGAGCGCGGTGGTGGTCTTGAAGCGGCTCTCCCCCTGCCGTCCGGTGCGCCGCGCGGTGACCACCGGCCAGCCGGCGCGCCAGCGTCCGACCATGTCGGCGATGAGCTCCGGCGGGTCCTGGAGGTCGGCGTCGATGGTCACCACCGCGTCGCCCGCCGCCTCGCGCAGCCCCGCCAGGACGGCGGGCTGGTGCCCGAAGTTGCGGGTCAGCCGCACCAGCCGGACCCGTGCGTCGGTCCCGGCGAGCGCCGTGAGCCGGTCCCAGGTCCCGTCCCGGCTGCCGTCGTCCACGTACACCACCTCGTACTCGCACTCCGGCAGGCCGCGCAGCACGGCGCTGAGCCGGCGGTGGGTGTCCCCGATGACGGCCTCTTCGTCGAAGCACGGCACCACGACGCTGACCAGGGGGCGGCCGGCCCCGGCGGACAGGTGCGCGGACGGTCGGGTCGCGGACATGGCGGTCCTTTCCTCGGGGCGTGCGCGGCGGGCTGCGGAAACTCGTACGGCGGTGCTGCGGCCGGTCAGCCGAGCACTTCGTCGGCCGTCTCCCGGAACCGCTCGGCGACCTCGGCGACCTCGTCCGTGCCGCTGAACACGTTCACCCCGAAGTCGGCGCCCAGGTACGTGTCGGTCGTTCCCACGGTCAGCGCCAGCGCCCGACCCAGCACGTCGTCGGTACGGGGCAGCGCGCCCGCCCGCCAGCCGTCCCGCCGCCAGGCTTCCGCGGGCGGCCGGAACGGGCAGGACGAGCCGTCCGGCGCGGCCAGCGCGGCGAGTTCGGGCAGCCCGCCGTAGTAGTGCTTGGGCGAGTGCAGCAGCGTCTTGGTGCCGAGCCGCTTGGCGACGGCCTCGGCGTCGGCCCGCTCGTCGAAGACGTACACGAGGACGGTGGCGCAGTCCCCCGCCGCGTCGTGCAGGGGGCGGCACACCATGCCGTCCCGCGCCGGGATCTGCGCCAGCAACTCGTCCCGCAGCCCCCGGGTACGGGCCAGCACGGCGTCCAGGCGCGCCAGCTGGGCCCGCGCCACGGCCGCCGTCAGCTCCGTCATCCGCAGGTTGAGGCCCCACAGGCGGTCGCCGGGCCCGTCCTCGCGCCGGTACGGGAACCAGCCGTGGTCGTGGAAGCCGTACGCCCGCTGGAAGATCCGCTCGTCGGCGGTGAGCAGGAAACCGCCGTCCCCGCCCGTGATCACCTTGAACATGTTGAGGGAGAAGGCCCCCACGTCCCCGAACGTGCCCAGCGCCTGCCCCCGGTACGTCCCCCCGCACGCCTGGGCGGCGTCCTCCAGCACCAGCAGCCCGTGCTCCTCCGCGAGGTTGCGCAGGGCGTCCATGTCGCACGCCGCGCCGAGCATGTGCACCGGCATCAGCGCTTTCGTGCGTGGCGTGATCCGCTCCCGCACGTCCTCGGGATCGAGCGTGAGCGAGGCGTCCACCTCGGCCGGCACCGGCGTGGCGCCGCTGTAGACCACGGCGGCGATGCACGCGCCGTACATGTACCCCGGCACGACGACCTCGTCGCCCGGCCCGACGCCGAGCGCGGCGAGGGCCGCGAGCAGGGCGGACGTGCCGCTGTTGACCGACAGGCAGTACGGGCTGCCCAGCCGGTGCGCGGCGGCCTGCTCGAACCGCCGGGTCTGCGTGAGGTCGCCCAGCGGGTAGGAGTGCGCGGCGGTCGTACGCGACCACACGTCCAGCACCTGCTGGACGTTCTCGCGCTCCTCGTCACCGAAGAAGGCATAGCCGGGACCAGGCATCACAATCTCCTTACGCAAGCGAAAGTTGGCAGAACCGCCTACGCGGCGTCCGTGGCGCCCGCGGCATCCGCCCTAGAACGCCACCGAACAGAACGGCGCCGGATCGTGGCGGAAGGCGGCGGAGGCGGCGCGCAGCGCGCCGGGCCGCAGTTCCGTGACCAGGCCCGCGTGCCCGAGCTGGACCAGCGAGCCGCCGCCGAGCAGTACGGCACCGAGCTCCCGGGCCGTGAGGGCGAGATCGGCAGCCGCCCCCGTACGCACACACACAGCCCCGTCCACGCCACCCGCCAGCCTCCAACGCCCGGCATTCCACGGGCACATGGCGTCCCGCACCTCCATCACCACCTCGACCGGAGCGCTGTACGTACGGGCGGCGAGCGCCCGGTCCAGGTCCACGGCACGGGCGTACAGCTGATCGCGCACGGTCGGCGCGGCACTGCGCGGGTCGTCGAGCAGCGCCAGCAGCGGATCGTCGACCGGCCGGGCCGCCGCGCCGACGGCCCCGGCCAGGTCGGTGTCCAGCAGCGACCGCCACAGGAAGGCGTACGCGGCGGGATCCCGCGCGAACACCTCCCGCACGGACAGGGCGTAACGCGGCGCGCAACGCTCCCAGTTGGCCCGCAACCGGTACAACGCATACCCGCGAGCATCGCCGCCCGCCCCCGACGCCACCATGCACAGCAGCCGCCCGGCGCCGTGCCGCTCCTCGGGCCGGTCCTCGAAGGCCCGGCGCAGCCAGGCGTCGTCCCGGCGCACCAGACCGGGCCGCTGGGCCAGACAGGCGTCGTACACCTCCGCGACGGCCGCCCGCGCGTCCACCGGCGACCCCACATCCGACACCAGCCCACCGGTCTCCGGCCCGGCCGCGAACCCCCGCGCCTCGGGCGGCACGGACACGCCGACCACCTGCGAGGCCGGCCCGAACCCGAAGCGCCCGTAGATCCCCGGCTCGGTGGAGTGCAGCACCGCGACCGGCTCGGCCCGCTCCTCGTGCAGCGCGGTGAGCGCCCGCCGGACCAGCTCCCGCATCAGCCCGCGGCGCCGGTGCTGCGGCGCGACCGCCACATAACCGATCCCGGCGACCGGGGCCGGGCCGCCCGGCAGCGTCATCTCCAGCGCGTAGCCGGCGAGGGTGGCGCACACCCGGCCGCCGCGGCACGCGACCAGCGAGCGTTTGGGTTCGAAGACCGCGCCGGCCACGGCGCTGTGGGCCGCCGAGTGCGGATATCCGCCGTAGGCGAGATCGAGCACCGCACCGAATTCCGCCCAATCCGCCGCGGCGCGGAATTCATACCCCGCGGCCCGGCCACCGGCTAATCCCGGTGGCACCCTCGCACCGGAGCCCGTACCCGTACCCGTACCCGGGCCCGCTCCCGAATCTCTCGGTGATCCCACATCCCTCTCCAAAGCCTGTCATTGGCCTCGTTCCGTGGACGGGGTGCGGCGAGCGCGGCGCGGAATACCGTCGGCGTTCGACGCGGAGGCCGTTTCGGCTGCTCCGGTGCGGCGGTGTGGGCCGCAAGGCCGGAGAGATCCCTGTCGCGAGGCCCGGATCGCGAATTCTCTGCGTCGATCGTGCCGGGGCCGCCAAAGGCTGCGTACCAGGTTTGTGAGCCGCCCGGAGCCTGTCAACCCTCCCGAAAAAAGAATCATGCAGCCTCCCCACCGCGCCCGGTTACGCCCGTACCGCGCCCCGGTCAACCCACCATTCCGGCCACCGGCCCCGGCCCTGCGGCCCACTCCCCACATCCGGCCAACCCTGTCGAACACCCTTGCTGGCAAAGGGAACCCGGCACAAAATGCTATGGCCGCCGATCAGTGGATCGCCGGTCCGCATTCCTACGAGGACGCGACGGGAGCAAGCATGCAGAACGGCACGTTCCTTTCCGGCAGGACCGCCCCCGGCGAAGGCTGGCAGAACTATCCCGACCGCAATGGCGACGGCGTTTACATCGACGTCGACACCAGCGCGGGCGGATTCACCGAGACCCCCGCCTATATCGCCGCGCTCACCGGCGACGACCGCATGTGGATGACCACCGGCGGAAACGCCGTCTACAACGCCACCCCCACCGGTTTCCGCATCTACGTCCGCCGGGTCGACCGCCAGCCCATCGACCCCGAGTACGCCGCCAAGAACGGCTGGCACATCGCCTGGATCGCCGCCGAAACCTGACCACCCCCGGCGGCCCCACCACCCACCGGCCCCCACGGTGCCCGTCGCGGGGGCCGGTGTCGTGCGCCGAACCAGGCGCGAACCCCCACCCGAAAAACCCCGTGCTTCCCGCAGCCCCGGCGCCTATCCTCGGGCTCATGTCTACGCCCCGGATTTCTTAGCTCGGATACCCGCCTTCGCGTCATAGGTGTGTCCTTGAGCTGTTCCGGAGCGTAATTTTATGATCACCGTGCGCGGTGCCGACGTGCGTGTCGGCGCCCGAATGCTGCTGTCCGACGTGTCCTTTCACGTGGCCCCCGGGGACCGGGTCGGCCTGGTGGGCCGTAACGGGGCGGGGAAGACGACGTTGCTCGACACCCTGGCCGGGCGGGTGCGGCCCGCTGCCGGGGACGTGGTCCGTACGGGGAGTGTGGGGTACCTGCCGCAGGACTCCCGGGCGGCCGACCCGGCCGTTACGGTCACCGACCGGATTCTGTCCGCGCGCGGGCTGGACCGGGCGGCGCGCGGCCTGCACCGGGCCGCCGACGCGCTGGCAGCGGCCGTGGGGGCGGCCGCGCAGGAGAAGGCGATGGCCGCGTACGCGCGGGCCGAGGACGCCTTCCAGGCGGGCGGCGGGTACGCGGCCGAGGCCGAGGCGGCGCGGGTCGCGGCCGGGGTGGGGCTGCCGGACCGCGTGATGAGCCGGCCCGTCGGCGCGCTGTCGGGCGGGCAGCGGCGCCGGGTGGAGCTGGCGCGCGTGCTGTTCGCCGGGTACGGCACCCTGCTGCTGGACGAGCCGACGAACCACCTCGACGCCGATTCGGTTGCCTGGCTGCGCGGTTTCCTCGCCGCCCACCGGGGCGGCCTGGTGCTGGTCAGCCACGACACCGGGCTGCTCGCCGACACCGTCAACCGGGTCTTCCACCTCGACCCGGCGCGGGCCGCCATCGACGTACACAACACCGGCTGGCACGCCTACCTCGCCCAGCGCGCGGCGGACGAGCGGCGCAGGGCGCGGGAGCGCGCCAACGCCGAGCGGAAGGCGGCGGCCCTGCACAGCCAGGCGGACAAGATGCGCGCGAACGTCGCGACGGCCGTCGGCGCGAAGAACATGGCGCGCCGCGCGGACCGCATGCTCGCGGAGCTGGAACCGGTACGGCGGACCGAGAAGACCGCGCGCATCCGGCTGCCCGAACCCGCGCCGTGCGGCCGGGTGCCGCTGGGGGCCGTGAGCCTGGCCAAGGCGTACGGGGAGCAGCAGGTGCTGCGCGGGGTGGACCTGGCCGTCGACCGGGGGAGCCGGCTGGTCGTACTGGGCCTCAACGGCGCGGGCAAGACGACCTTGCTGCGGCTGCTGGCCGGCCGGGAGGCGCCGGACGCGGGCCGTGTCGTGGCCGGGCACGGGCTGCGGCTGGGCTACTTCGCGCAGGAGCACGACACGCTGGACCCGGCCCGTACGGTACGGGAGAACCTGGCCGCCGCTGCGCCGCACCTCAGCGACGGCGAGGCCCGGCACGTCCTCGGCTCGTTCCTCTTCTCGGGGGACGACGCGGAGAAGCCGGCGCGGGTGCTCTCCGGTGGCGAGAAGACCCGGCTGGCGCTGGCCGGCCTGGTCCACTCGCGCGCCAACGTCCTGCTCCTGGACGAGCCGACCAACAACCTCGACCCGGCCTCCCGGGACGAGGTGCTGGCCGCGGTCGGCACCTACCCCGGCGCGATCGTGATGGTCACCCACGACCGGGGCGCTGTGGCGGCGCTCCGGCCCGACCGGGTGCTGGTGCTCCCGGACGGTACGGAGGACCTGTGGGGGCGGCAGTACGCGGAGCTGGTCGACCTGGCGTGAGGCCGGGGCGGGGGCGGGCGCCCCGGCGTCAGCCGCGCTTGCGGGCCTCGATGAGGAAACGGGTGGAGTGGGCCACGAACGGCCCCTCCGCCCGGATCTTCGCGTCCAGCTCGCGCAGCCGGTCGCGGTACCGGTCCACCGTGAAGCCCGGCACCATCCAGATCACCTTCCGCAGGAAGTAGATCACCGCGCCGACGTCGGAGAACTCGGTACGCAGGGACTCCGCGCGCAGGTCGACGACCTCCAGCCCGGCGGCCTCGGCCGCCCGGCTCTCGTCGTCGGGATGGCGCTTGCGCCGTACTTCCTCGGGCTGCGGCCCGAGGAAGTACTCGACCAGCTCGAAGACGCTGGCCGGGCCGACGTGCTGGGCGAAGTACGTGCCGCCGGGGCGCAGTACGCGGGCGATCTCCGCCCACCACACGGTGGCCGGGTGGCGGCTGGTGACGAGGTCGAAGGCGCCGTCGGCGAAGGGCAGCGGCGGCTCGTCCGGGTCGGCGACGACGACCGCGCCGAGCGGGTGCAGCAGCCGGGTCGCCTTCGCGACGTTCGGGGGCCAGGACTCGGTGGCCGCCATGACCGGCGGCAACGGCCCGGCGCCGGCCAGGACTTCGCCACCGCCGGTCTGGATGTCCAGCGCGGCGCTCGCGCGCGCCAGCCGGTCGCCGAGGGACCGCTGATACCCCCAGGAGGGCCGCTGTTCGTTGGCCCGTCCGTCGAGCCAGGAGAAGTCCCAGCCGTCCACGGATACGGATTCCGCCTCGGCCACCAGGTCGTCGAAGGTGCGTGGGGTCATGGGGGAATCGTCTCAGGCGAATGAGGAGAATTGCCAGCAATTATCCCTATTGGCGTGGATTGTCGGTGGCGTCGATGGCGTTGGGGGAGTCGAGGGAGTCGAGGGAGTCGAGGGCCGCCAGGATGTCCGCCGGTTCGGCGCGCCTGACGTAGTCGGGGTCGGCGAAGGCCCAGCGGACCGTGCCCGTGCGGTCGATGACGTAGGTGGCGGGAAGCGGCAGGGTGCGCGGGTGCCCGCCGTTCACGCGCTGCATCTCGAAGCCGAACGAGTCGTAGACGGCGGCCAGGTTCTCGGGCAGGTCGAAGGCGATGCCGTACCGCCCGGCGACCTCGGAGCCCACGTCGCTGAGCACGTCGAAGGCCAGCTCGTGCTTCTGGGTGAGGGTCAGGGACTCGTCGGGGACCTGCGGCGAGACGGCCACCAGGCGGGCACCTCGCGCGGTGATCGCGTCGTGGTGCTGCTGGAGGGCCCGCAGCGCGAGGTTGCAGTACGGGCACCAGGCGCCGCGGTAGAAGGTGAGCACGACCGGCCCCTCGGCGAGGAGGCCGCTCAGGGTCACGGTCCGGCCGTCCGCGGCGGGGAGGGCGAAGTCGGGGGCCGGGGCGCCGGGCCCGAGGGCCGCTTCGGCGAGACCGGACTCGGCCAGTTCGCGCCCGGCGCGCTCCATGACGGCCCGGTCGGCGGCCGGTATGTCCGGGTAGCGGGACGTGAAGAAGGCGTGCAACTCGGCTGCAAGAGACATGTGTTCACTCCACCCGTAACTTGGAACGGTCGTTTCAAGTTACGGGTGGAGCGGTGTCCTTGCCAAGGGGTGTGCGGCATTATCTTGGAACGGTTGATACAAGAACGTGGGTACGTGAGAGGAAAGGCGGCGAACCCCGGCATGCCGGACATCAAACACTTCGACCCGGACGCGGCCCTGGGGGCCGTCGTGGGCCTGTTCTGGGAGCGGGGCGTCGCCGCGACCGGCATCCAGGACGTGGTGGACCGCACCGGCGTCAGCCGCTCCAGCCTGTACGCGACGTTCGGCGGCAAACAGGACCTCTACCTCGCCGCCCTGCGCCGGTACGTCGAGCAGTGGTCGCGGCCCGCCTTCGCGCAGCTGGCGGACGATCCGCGCGGCCTGCCCGCCGTCACCGGGTTCTTCGCCGAGCTGATCCGCCTGCGCTGCCGCGGCACGTACGCGCGCTGGGGCTGCTTCGTCGCCAACGCGCACACGGGCCCGTCGAGCGCCGAGCCCGGCGTACGCGAACTCCTGGAGGAGCACCACCAGTTGCTGTGCGCGGCCCTGCGCGCGGCGCTCGGAACCGCCGCCGCACGCGGGCAACTCGCGCCGGGCACCGACCCGGACGCCGCGGCCGAAATGCTGGCCCTCCTCGCGTACGGCGTGAACCTGCGCTCCCGTACGGGCGCCGACCCCGACGCCCTCGAAGCCACCGTGCAGGCCGCGCTCGCCCCGTACGCCAAGCGGTGAGCGCCCCGTACGCCAAGCGGTGATCGCGACGGGCGCGTGGGCTCAGGGGAGCATGGGGACGGCTTGGCCGCTCACCCTGACGCGCGGGTCCGACGGGTCGGTGGTGACGGTCAGCCGGCTCGGCCGGCCCATGTCGTAGCCCTGCAACACCGTGATGGGGGCACCGGCGGGCGCCCGCCCGATGGCGCGCAGGTAGCCGCCGAAGGCCGCGGCCGCGGCTCCGGTCGCCGGGTCCTCGACCACGCCGCCGAGCGGGAACGGGTCGCGTGCGTGAAAGAGGGTGCCGGTCTGCTGGTGGAAGAGGTGGACGGTGGTCCAGTTCTGATCGCGTGAGACGGCCTCCAACGCGGCGAAGTCGTAGTCCAGTTCGGCCAGGCGCTGCCGGGACCCGGCGGCCAGCATCAGGTGGTGGTTGCCGGCGAAGGCCACGTGGGCCGGGAAGGCGGGGTCCAAGTCGTCCTCGGACCAGTCGAGGGCTTTGAGCGTGGCCTCCAGGAGCTGCGGCGCGACAGGCTCCGAGGACGCGGGGACGCTGGTCAGCGTGGCCCGGAGCGCCTGCCCTTCGGCCGCCGTCGTGACGCCGACGGGCCCGGCGTTGGTCTCGAAGACCAGCGTGCCGGGGGCGGTGCGTTCGGCGAGGGCGACGGCCGTGGCGACCGTGGCGTGACCGCAGAAGTCGACTTCGGCGCGGGGGCTGAAATACCGGATGCGGTGGGTGCTGCCGGGAGCCTCCGTGGCGGACACGAAGGCCGTCTCCGAGAAGCCCACCTCGGCGGCGATGCGGAGCATCTCCGCTGCGTCGAGTTCCTGGGCGTCGAGGACGACTCCGGCGGGGTTGCCTCCGTCGGGCCGGTCGGTGAAGGCGCTGTAGCGCAGAATCTCCATGACTCAAGGATCCCCACCCGGCATTATGGCGTCCAATGATTGGTATTGAAGTCGGCTATCGGTAAAGCCGATGGGAAGTCGGGGGCGGACCATGGACACACGCGTACTACGAACCTTCACCACCTTGGCCCGCACCGGGAGCTTCACCGCGGCCGCCACCGAACTGCACCTGGCCCAGTCGACGGTCACCGTACAGATCCGCGCCCTGGAGAAGGACCTGCGCGTCCGCCTCTTCGACCGCCTGCCCTCAGGGGCTGCGCTCACCGGCGACGGCGCCCGCCTTCTGGAGCGCGCGCAGGACGTGTTGGACGCGGAAGACCGCCTGCGTCACGAGGCGCACAGCGCGGCCCCGGTCGCGGGCAGCGTCACCATCGGCGCCAGCGAGTCCCTGTGCGCATACCGCCTGCCGCTCGCCGTGGCCGCGCTGAGCCAGAGCCTGCCTGCCGTCGACATCCACATGCGGGCCGTAGTGACCCCTGCCGAAGCGGCGGAACAACTCAAGGCAGGGCGCGTGGATTTCGCGCTGCTCCTCGAATCGGGCATCGCATTGCCGCAGATGGAAGCGGAAGCCATCGGGCGGGAGCGGTTGGCGCTGGTGGCAGCCCCCGGTCACCCCCTCGCACAGACCGCCGACACCGATACATCGCTGGAGCAACTCGGCGAACAAGCCTTCTTCCTGCTCGAAGAAGGCTGCTCCTACAGTGACGCCTTCACCCGGCAACTGCTCGCCCTGCCCGGGAAGCCACCGCGCATGACACGCTTCGGCAGCATCGAGGCCGTCCGTGCTTGTGTGGAGGCGGGCCTTGGCCTGGCGCTGCTGCCGGTGGTCAGCGTGGCGGCCGACCTGGCATCCGGCCGGCTACGTGCCGTACGGGACTTTCCCGGCGTCCCCGTCCAGATGCTGCGGCACCGCAACCGCTGGGCCACCCCCGCGACGCAGACGGTCATGGCCCGGCTGCGGCAACTCGCCGCCGACGGATGGCCGGACGGCCCCGTCGCGTAGCGCCGGCCAGACCCGCGCCCGCTCGTCGCGCCCGCTCGTCGCGTCCGTCCTTCGCGTCCGCTCTTCGCGTCCGCGAATCCCGTTCTACCCCCGGGTCGACGCCCGTACCCGCAGCGACCAGTCGTGAAGGCGGACGGTGTGCGCCGCGGCGCGCCCGGCCAGGATGTCGCAGAGCAGGGCGGCACAGGCCCGCCCGTACGCGTCGGGGCGCAGGTCGATCGCCGTCACGGGCGGCGTGCAGGCGCGCAGGGCCGCGCCGTCCACGCAGGAGGCGACGAGCAGGTCGCGGCCGGGCGCCAGGCCGCGCGCGGCGGCGGCCCGCAGGACCCCGGCGGCGGCGCCGTCGGGCGCGCAGAGCACCGCGTCGATGGCCGGGTCGGCCGCCAGCAGGTCGGCCGTGGCCTGCGCCGCCTCGTCGGCGGTCGCGGCGAACGGCACGGTCCGTACGGTGACGCCGGGCCCGTGCGCACGTCCCCAGGCGTCCGCCGCCTCCCGTAGCGCGGTGGCCCACGCGGAGGTGCCGGCGGGCGCGAGGAGGGCCGGGCGCCGGGCGCCGTTCTCGTGCACGTGGTCCAGCAGCGCGGTCAGCGAGGCGGCGTTGTCGCAGACCACCGCGCCCGCCGGGGCGGACGCCGGTCCGGGGTAGCGCTCGCCGGTGACGACGGGGACGCCCGTGTCGAGCAGGCCGGGCACGGCCGCGTCGGCGGCCTCGGGGTCGATCACGAGCAGGCCGTCCACGCGCGAGGCGAGCCGCCCGGCGGCGCCACCGTCCGGAGCCAGCAGCACCACGTCCAGGCCGTCTTCCTGGGCGCGGTTCACCACCCCGAAGGCGAGGGTCATGTAGTAGTCCAGCCGGGTCGCGGTGCGCGGCAGGTGCAGGCCGATCGCGCCGGTGCTGGCCCGGCGCAGCCGCCGGGCGGCGCTGTTGGGCCGGTAGCCCAGCCGCTCGGCGGTGTCGCGGACCCGGCGGCGGGTGTCCTCCGCGACCCGGCCGGAGCCCTGGAGCGCGTCGGAGACGGTGCTCTTGGAGACGCCGGCGGCCCGTGCGACGTCGAGCAGGGTCACGGTGCGGGGGCTGGTCACGGGGCCAGAGTCTAGACGGTGCCCTTCGGGACGGCCGCTGTGCCGGATCGTTCCGGCGACAGGGCGGAGCGGGCGCGTCCGACCCCTTGCCGGAACGTTCCGGCAGTCGTACATTGCCTGCTGCCGGAACGTTCCGGCAGACGTTTCAGCACCTCTCCCCGGGAGCCCCCATGCGCGTGATCACGGCCCTCGCCCCACCCCCCTCGCCGACCCGCACCCGCCCGGCCGAACGTGCCGCGCTACGGGTCGCCCTCGTCCAGCAGCGCTGGCACCGCGACCCCGGCGAGCACCGCGCCGCCCTCAAGGAAGGCATCCGCCTGGCCGCCGCCGAAGGCGCCCGCGTCGTCTGCCTCCAGGAGCTGACCCTCTCCCCGTACTTCGCGGTGCTCCGCAAGGCCGACCACCCGGCGCCCGCCGAGCCGGAAGACCTGCGCACCGGCCCGACCGTCACCTTCGCCGCCGAGGCCGCCCGCGAGTACGGCGTATACGTACACGCCTCCCTGTACGAACGGGCGGACGCCGCCCCCGGCTCCACCCCCGGCCCCGACGGCAAGGTGGCGCCCGACGGCCTCGGCTACAACACCGCCGTCCTCGTCGCCCCGGACGGCACCCTCGCGGCCCGCACGCGCAAAACCCACATCCCCGTCTCCGAGGGCTACTACGAGGACCACTGGTTCCGCCCCGGCCCCGCAGGACCCGACGCCTTCCCCACCGTCCCGGTCGAGAACGCCACCTTCGGCCTGCCCACTTGCTGGGACCAGTGGTTCCCCGAGCTGGCGCGCGCCTACTCGCTGGCCGGCGCGGACGTCCTGGTCTACCCCACGGCCATCGGCTCGGAGCCCGGCCACCCCGGCTTCGACACCCAGCCGCTGTGGCAGAAGGTGATCACCGGCAATGCCATCGCCAACGCCACCTTCATGATCGTCCCCAACCGCATCGGCACCGAGGGCCCGCTCACCTTCTACGGCAGCTCCTTCATCGTCGATCCGTACGGCCGCGTCCTGGCCCAGGCCCCCCGCGACGAACCCGCCGTCCTGGTCGCCGACCTCGACCTCGACGCCCGCCGCGACTGGCTGGAGCTGTTCCCGTTCCTGTCCACGCGACGCCCGGACGCGTACGGGCCGCTTACGGTGACGGACTGACGTCCGAGCCGCAGCGCCTCACGCGCCAGGCTGCCGCGCTATCGGGCTGCCGCCCTCAGAGAACCTTCTGCCCCGCTTCCATGCGCTGGAGGGCGGCACGGGCGGCATCGACGAAGTTCCAAAAGATCGGCGTCGGGGTTTCCTTGCGCCCGGCCGGGGTGTTGGTCCCGAACATCGACTTGCGCAGCGGTGTGGTGATCTCCAGCTGGGCGCCCTTGCCGAGCATCGTGCGGTTGGCGATGTTCTCCGGGTCGATGCCCGCGAGGGCGGGGATGCCGGTGGCGTCCTGGGCGCGAATGCCCACCGCCTTGAACTCGTCGACCAGGTACTTACGCAACGTGGCGTTGAGGCCGCCGACGAGCACGGCCGGCGTATCGCTCGGCAGCCCGGCCTGCTCGGGCTTGCAACCGTGCAGGCTCAGGGCGTTCAGGCTCCCGGCGCACAGCGAGCGGGCGACGTGGTCGTCGCAGTTGGTGGAGGTGATGTGGAGCTTGCCGTTGTCCTCTTTGAGAAGTCCCTCGAACATCCAGTAGTCGTAGACCGGGCCCTCGGCCGGCTTGGGCGCGATCCCGTTGGGGTCGTACCCGGCGATGGCGAGGCACAGTTCGGAGGTGCCGATCTCGATGCCGCCACCATGCGGGGCGATGATCACCGACTTGGCGAAGCCCTGGCGCTCGGCCTGGCTGTCGTCGAACATCGCGTGGCGGCGGTGACGGCGGGCGTAGTGCGTGCCCTCGACGAACGAGGGGTCCGCGTACAGGACGGTATTGGACTTGATCTCTTCCGTCGCGGCGGCCGGCGCGGCGTACGCGCCCGGCACGGCGAGCCCGCCGAGAAAGGGCGCCGCAGCGGTAGCCGTCGCGGCGGCCAGCAGGGTGCGTCTGCTGGGTGTGGGCATTGCGGGCATGGTGGGTCCCCCTCTGTCGAACTGCGCCGAAAGATACGGACAAGACATACAGGGCCCACGGGCCGGTTTACCACCCTGATCTCCGAAAAGAACCACGGGCCAAGAAACCGCCCGGTCAGTCGAGGTACTGGGCCTCGCCGTTACCGAGCGACCAGTCGGCGTCGGCGTTCTCGGTCAGGACGACGAACACGTTGCGCGGTTCCGTGCCCGCGTACTCCTGGGCCAGCTCGGCGATACGCCGGTACAGCACCCGCTTCTGCGCGGCCGGCCGGCCACCCCGCAAGGTGATCGCCACGTACACGATGCCGTCGTCCCGCTGCACGCCGAGATAGGTGCCGTGCCGCAGTACGCCGCGCTCCCCGTCGTGCCCGGTCAGAATCTGAAAGCGATCATCTGCCGGAAACCCCATCGCCTCACCCAGGGCCTCTTGGACGGCCCGTCCCAGTGCCTTGAGCCGTTGGGCGTCACATCCCATGGCGTCGATACGGACGAGTGGCATGGGACCTCCAGGGGGTTCGGCGATGTATCACGCCGACTGTACATACCAGTAGTTACAGTGGCGAGGGTGGGGTGTGGGGGCCGCAGCGTTCACATCGGGCGTGAGCCGCACCGTGCGTGAGCCGAACCGTTAGGAGACGGGGGCGTGTTCTCAGACGGGAAGCCTCCACCCCGGCCCCTCCGGGGCGCCGAGCCAGACCCGTTGGCGGTCCGGGGTGATGGTGATACCGAAGCCGGACTGATGCGGAGCGCCGGCGGCCTGCCACAGTTCGACGGCGGCCTCGACCAGGTCCCACAAGGCGAGCGGGCCACGTTGGGTGACGGTCCACCCCTCGCCGTCGGGACTGCGCCGGGTGCGCGCCTGCGATCCGGTGGCCACGTCGATCAGAAGCTGCTCATCGCCGGCCCCGAGACGGTGTGCGGAGGGGGCGGCGAGCTGTGCGACGAACCGTCCGGTCCAGTCGTCGAGCAGCGCGGGGGAGACGCGGGTCTCGCGTTTGCTGCCGGGCAGCAGCTCGATGGTGCCGTGCGGTGGGTGATCGTGCGGGCGCGCGATCATGAAGGAGGTGTAGCCGGGCAGGAACCTGCCGGACGCGCCGCCCTCGTCGTCCACGGTGAGCCGCACCAGACCGTGCCCGCTCATCCAGCCGCCCAAGGTGACCAGGACGGTGCCGCCGGGTCGTACCTGCTGTAGCCAGCGGTGGGGGATGTGGCGGACCGAGCAGGCCGCTACGAGTCTGTCGTACGGGCCGTCCCCGGGGTGGCCGAGCAGGCCGTCGCCGACGATGAGGTGCGGATGCTGGTCGAGGGTGGCGAGGGCTTTGCGGGCCCGCTCGGCGACGCGGGGGTCGACCTCGATGGACGTCACGTCCTGTGCGCCGAGCACGGCACACAGGAGGGCCGTGGAGTAACCGGTGCCGGTGCCGATTTCCAGCACCCGGTCGCCGGGCTCGGCGCCGACCTGCTCGATCATCTGCACGACGAGCCCGGGCAGGGTCGAGGACGACGTCGGCGCGCCCTGCGTGGGAGCCGAGGCGTCTTCGGCGAGCACGCCGTCGATCTGCGTTACCCATGTGGTGTTCTGGTTCGCCCAGCACGACCACTGGTCGGGGCCGGCCTGGTCCCGGCGGACCGGGATCCATGTGGTCGGGCCCGGGGGCTGACTGGGCCGGTAGATGGCAGGCCCGAGGAACGCCTCGCGCGGTACGGCCTCAACTGCCGTGCGCCACGCGGGCGTACGCAGCCACTCGTCGGCGACGAGCCGCTCGGCGAGGGCGCGCCGCCGGGCGCCGGGGTCGGTCATGGGGTGGTGCCTTTCTGCAGGCAGTCGGCGAGCGCGGCCGTGATGGCCGCGCAGGTGGGGGGATCGACGAAGGCCCATTGGCCGTTCGGGTTGGTCTCCAGCCAGACCCATTGCCCGTCCGCGGTCAGGGCGAAGTCGAAGGCGCCGAAGGACAGGCCGAAGACGTCGAGGTAGGCGTGTACGGCCTTACGGATGACTGGGGGCGTGGGTACGGGTGTGAAGGTCAGCAGGTCTTGGCGTTGGCGCCAGTCGAGGTGCTCGCCGGCGTTGTCGATGCGGGTGGCGAAGACTTCGTCGCCGACGGCGGCGAGTCTGATGTCGGCGACCTTCGGTACGCGCGCTTGGAAGAGGTGCGGGCAGGCGCTCACCCGGTCGTCGATCTCGTCCGGGGAGACGGTCTTGACCCAGATGGTCCGGCCGGTGCCGTCCTCCGCGGCGAGGTGGACGCCGCGTACGGGTTTGTAGACGGCGGGGGAGTGCTCGTCGACAAAACGGCGTGCGGCGCGCGGGTCGTTGGTGACCAGGGTGGGCGGGGCGGTGAGGCCGGTCCGCGCGGCGGCGGCGAGCTGGGCGGGCTTGTATTCGGCGGCGCGATTCCGCCAAGGGTGGTTGACGTACGAAGCCGAGGGGAGTGAGGCGAGGACGCCGGTGTATCCGGCCCCGGCCTGCGAGTTGGAGAACCGCGTCGCGGCGGGTACGTGAGAGCTGGTGCTGCCGTACGGAGTCGGTCGCCGCCAGTAGACGGACCGCACGGCTGCCAGGTCCAGTCGCCGCGTGGACGTGCAGATGGTGCCGTGGAGGCCGCCGCCGACGCCTGTGCCGCTATAGGCGGCGGCCATGTGGGCGCCGGCGGGGAAGTCGACGCTCGGGTCGAGCCGCACAACACCGGTGCCGCGCCCGTGCAGTTCGGAGATCACCAGGTCCGCGGTGACAGCACCGAGGGCGGTGACGACGAGTACGGGTGCCGTACCCACGTCAGTCGGAGTCGGTGTCGTGGACCAGGTCCTCGTCCAGGGGAGCCGGAGGGTTCTTCCCTCCGCCGTCGGCGCCGGTCTGCGTCTGGGGCGCGGTGTCCGTGCCCGTGCCGTGCTTGGGCATGTCGAGCCGGAGACCGTCGACGGTGAAGTATCGACTGGTCTGCGAGGCAGGGTTGATATCCACGCTGCTGTACGGGAGTTGTGTCGTGTTCGGGTACGGGGCGAGTCGTGACATTCCCCATGGCGTTACCAGCTCTTGAGTCACGGTATTGCCTTTCGTCTGAATGACGTTGCCCGCTCCCTCAGGGGCGGCGACGTATGGCGAACGTAGCGCCACCCGAAATCAACCTGCAAGGGTGTACCGGTACAAACATGCAGACCGGTGTAAGCAAAAACCCCCACCTGGCTGGGCGGGGGCGTGCTCGCGGCGTACTGGTGTGCGAGGGGTGAAGCTAGTTGCCGGAGTTGTCGAACTCCCCGTTCTTCACGCTCGCGATGAACGCGGCCATCTTCGTACGAGTGGTCGATATCGTGCTGTCGGGCTCGTCGCTTTCCCGCATCATGACGTTGCCCTCGTACAGCGCGACCTCGACACAGTTTTCCCCTCCACCCCCGGAGAAGGAGGACTTCTGCCAATTGATCGCGGCGGTTGTGTTCACGTCCGTCTGCCTCACATTTCTTTTGCGATGCGGTGGGTAAGCCGTCTCGACTCTGCTTCGTCGAGAGACGCGCGGTGGGCAATGTCGAGCAAGTCGTCGTATTTCTTCAAGTCGGCCTCTGCGTCGAGGAACCTGCCGCCGAACGCCGCATCGATCTGCACGGTGTCGAGTTGCGGAACGGTTCCGTGTGCGTACATGACCGGCTGAGTGACCTCGATGAACCTCTCGTTCGTGAACGGGATTACCCGTACGGTCACCGTGGTCGAGTGTGAGACCTCTATGAGGTACTCAAGCTGATCGCGTGCGACCTTGCGCCCGCCGAACCTCATGCGCAGGGCGGCCTCGTGCAGGATTGCCGTGTATGGGGTCGGTGTCGGCCCCTCGAAAGTCGCTCGCCGCTTGAGCCGATGCTCGACGCGGGTCTCCACCTCGTCCGGTGGCAACGTCGGCGTCACGCCTTCGAACAGCGCTCGCGCGTAGGTCTCGGTCTGGAACGGGCCGGGCATGGTGGTCGACTGCAATGAGCGGATCGCCGTCGCATGCAATTCCAGTTCGGCGATGTCCAGCCACCCGGGGGCCAGGACGCCCCGGTAATCGTCGAACCAGTGCGTTCCCCTGCGTTCGGCCGAAATTTCGCACAAGGCGTTGATGAGGGCCTTGTCGTCGCACTGGTAGAAGGTGGCCAGGCGGCGAATGCGTTCTTCGCTGATTCCGAGCCGCCCGGCCTCGATGTTGCTGATGCGGGCCGCGTCAGTGGAAAGCAGGCCACCGGACTCGCGCGCCGTCTTTCCGGCTCGCTCGCGCAGCTTCCGAAGCTCGACACCGAGTCGAATCTGTCGGGCGGTCGGGTTGTCCCTCGGTGGCATGTGTCCCTTCCCCTTGTCATCCCTGAGTGTGCCGGGAACGGCGGCGGAGGTCCACCTACAAGAACTCTTTCGAGTTACAGGGCTGTACCGGTACAGGATTGCACCCTATGGTCCAAGCAGCATCGCGCCGCACGCCGGGCCACCGAAGTGCAGCCGTTCAGGCGCCAGTTCGACCACGCCTGTGCGGTCAGAGCCACGGCGGCGCGCAGCGCGTCACACCGCGTTGGGAGACGTAGCCATGACTCTCGCATCCCCTGAACGGCCAGCCGTACGTCGCTCGTTCCGGTTCGAGCTGCCCAACGGTGTCACCGCGCCGATAATCGCCCGGGGCGTGGTGGCCGACCTGTTGACCTTGCCGGCAACGGCGGACTGGCCCATGACGCCCGGGTGTTGGTCAGCGAGCTGGTCACGAACGTGTACCGGCACACCCGGACGGCCGTCGTACGCATCGATGTGGCCGTGAACCCCGATTACGTACGCGTGGCCGTGTGGGACGACGCCCCGCGCAGTCGGCTCCTCGGCCTGCCCGTCTTTTCCGAGGGGGATTCGGGGCGGGGGCTGTTCCTTGTCGAGTGCCTGGCGACGCGCTGGGGCATCTACCGGCCCAACACCGAAACCCGCTCCCGTAAGGGCGTGTGGTTCGTGCTCGACAGGGAGGGGCGGGACGGGGACGTTCCCTAGCCGGGTGTGTGGTGGGCGGTCCCAGGCCGGAACCGCCCACCCCCGTCACTGGCCCCCGAGCAGCCCCGGCAGCGCAGCCAGCGTCTCCGGCAGCTGATCGGCCGGCAGGCCGCCGCCCTGGGCCAGTTCCGGGGAGCCGCCGCCGCGCCCGTTCAGCAGGCGCTTGACCAGGTCGGAGGCGGAGCTGCCAGCCTGGCGGGCGGGCTTGTTCAGGGCTACTACCAGGGCCGCCTTGCCGTCCGTGGCCGAGCCGACGGCCACCGCGGCGGGCTGTCCGGCCGGCATCCGGTCGCGTACGGCCATGGCCAGCGCGCGGGCCTCGTCGGCGCCGCCGTCGGCGGTGGCCGTGACCACCCGGAAGCCGCCCGCCTGGACGGCGGAGTCGGCCAGAGAGGCAGCGTGCGCCGCGGTGGCCTGTTGGCGCAGGCGCTGGTTCTCGCGGTCGCTCGCCTTCAGGCGCTCCAGCAAAGCGGCCACCCGGTCCGGGAGTTCGGCGCGCGGGCCCTGGAGCTGGTCGGCGAGCTGGGTGACCAGGTCGCGTTCGCGGGCGAGGTAGCCGAAGCCCTCGATGCCGACGGAGGCTTCCAGGCGTCGCATGCCGGCGCCGACGGAGGATTCGGCGGTGAGGGCGACGACGCCCACCTGGGACGCGTGGCTGACGTGCGTACCGCCGCACAGCTCGCGCGACCAGGCGCCGCCGATTTCGACGACCCGTACCTTTTCGCCGTATGTCTCGTCGAAGAGCGCGAGTGCGCCCAGCTTCTTGGCCTCCGGGAGCGTCATCCATTTCACGCCCACCGGGAGGTCGCGGCGCAGCGCCTGGTTGGCGGCCTCCTCGATCTCGCTGCGGGTGGTGGCGGAGAGGCCGCCGCGCCACGGGAAGTCCAGGCGCAGGTAGCCGGGGCGGTTGTACGAGCCGGACTGGAGGGCTGTCGGACCGAGGATTTCGCGGAGGGCCGCGTGGAGTACGTGGGTGCCGGAGTGGGCCTGGCGGGCGCCGAGCCGCCATTCGGGGTCCACGGCGGCGTGGAGGGAGTCGCCGAGGGCGAGTTCGCCCGCTGTGATGCGTACCTGGTGGGCGACCAGGCCGGGGAGGGGGCGCTGCACGTCGAGGACTTCCGCCTCGACCGAGGTGCCGGAGAGGCGGCCCGCGTCGCTGTCCTGGCCGCCGGATTCGGCGTAGAAGGGGGTGCGGTCGAGGATGACGGTGGCGATGTCACCCTCGCGGGCCACGGGGACCGGCCCTTGGGCGCCCAGGACGGCCAGCACCTTGGAGTCGGTTTCCAGGGTGTCCCAGGCCCGCCAGTCGGTGGGGCCGTGTTCGTCCAGGACCGTACGGAGGGCCGACGTGTCCACCGCGCCGCCGGACTTGCGGGCGCGGGCGTCGGCGCGGGCCCGTTCGCGCTGTTCGCGCATGAGGGCCGCGAAGCCCTCGCGGTCCACCTGTACGCCCTGTTCGGCGGCCATCTCCAGCGTGAGGTCGATGGGGAAGCCGTAGGTGTCGTGGAGGAGGAAGGCTTGTTTGCCGGGGAGGGAGCGGCCTCCCTCGGCCTTGACCTTGGTGACTGCGGTGTCCAGGACCGCGGTGCCCTGGCGCAGCGTCGCGCGGAAGGCGTCCTCCTCCCCGGCGGCCTGGTCGGCGATCCGGTCGTAGGACTCGGCGACCTCCGGGTAGCTGGGCGCCATGCAGTCGCGGGCGACCGCGAGGAGTTCCGGCAGGGCCCGGTCCTCGTAGCCGAGCTGGCGCATCGAGCGGACGGCGCGGCGCAGGATGCGGCGCAGCACGTAGCCGCGGCCCTCGTTGCCGGGCGTGGTGCCGTCGGCGAGCAGCATGAGGGCCGTACGGACGTGGTCGGCGACGACGCGCAGCCGTACGTCGTTCTGCTCGTCGTCGCCGTAGCGGACGCCGGCGAGCGCGGCGGCGCGGTCCAGGACGGGCCGGGTCTCGTCGATCTCGTAGAGGTTGTCGACGCCCTGGAGGAGGGTGGCCATCCGCTCCAGGCCCATGCCGGTGTCGATGTTGCGGCGGGGGAGTTCGCCGAGGATCGGGTAGCCGGACTTGCCGGTGCCCTCGCCGCGCTCGTACTGCATGAAGACGAGGTTCCAGAACTCCATGTACCGGTCCTCGTCCACCTCCGGGCCGCCCGCCCGGCCGTACTTCGGGCCCCGGTCGTAGTACAGCTCCGAGCAGGGGCCGCACGGTCCCGGCACGCCCATCGACCAGAAGTTGTCCTCGTCACCGCGCGAGACGATGCGCTCCTCGGGCAGGCCGGCGATCCGCCGCCACAGGTCGCGTGCCTCGTCGTCGGTGTGGTGCACGGTGACCCAGATGCGGTCGGGGTCGAGGCCGTAGCCGCCGTCGGCTACGGGGGTGGTGGACAGCTCCCAGGCGAAGCGGATGGCGTCTTCCTTGAAGTAGTCGCCGAAGGAGAAGTTGCCGTTCATCTGGAAGAACGAGCCGTGCCGGGTGGTGCGGCCGACCTCTTCGATGTCCAGGGTGCGCACGCACTTCTGCACGCTGGTCGCCCGTGGCCAGGGCGCCGCCATCTCGCCGGTCAGGTACGGCTTGAAGGGGACCATGCCCGCGTTGACGAACAGCAGCGTCGGGTCCGGCGTCGGCAGCGGGGCGCTGGGGACGACGGTGTGGCCGCGCTCGGCGAAGAAGTCGAGGAAGCGGGTGCGGATCTCGGCGGTACGCAAAGGGGGCTCCGGGGCGGTCGGGGGAGGGGTGGCGGACGCTGCGGCCGTTACGCGGCGGCTTGCGCCGCCCTGGCGACCGGGTGCAGGACCGCGTACTCCAGCGGCGCCGACGGGTCGATCGAGAGGTCCAGCGGAGCCGGCTCGGCGCCCGCCCGTACGAGGAGGTCACCGACGGCGGCGATCATCGCGCCGTTGTCCGTGCACAGCCGCAGGGGCGGTACCCGCAACGTAATGCCCGCCGCGTGGCAGCGCTCCTCGGCGAGAGACCGCACGCGCGAGTTGGCGGCCACGCCGCCCACCACCACCAGAGTGCCCACGCCGTGCTCATTGCAGGCCGCGACGGCCTTGCGGGTCAGCACGTCGGCTACTGCCTCTTGGAGGGAGGCCGCGCCGTCCGCCACGGGCAGTTCCTGGCCGGCGTGCCGTTCGGCCCAGCGCGCGGCGGCCGTCTTCAAGCCGGAGAAGGAGAAGCCGTACGGGTCGTCGCGCGGCCCGGTCAGCGGGCGCGGGAACGCGACGGCCTTCGGGTCGCCCTCGCGCGCTGCCCGGTCGATCGCCGGACCGCCCGGATACGGCAGGCCGAAGACCCGCGCCACCTTGTCGAAGCACTCCCCGGCGGCATCGTCGAGGGTGTCGCCGAGGTGCACGATCGGGTCGCGTGCGAGGTCCCGTACGAGGAGGAGGGACGTGTGGCCGCCGGAGACGATGAGGACCATGCAGGGGTCGGGGAGCGGGCCGTGCTCCAACGTGTCGGCGGCCACGTGGCCGGCGAGGTGGTGCACCCCGTACAGGGGCACGCCCAGCCCGTAGGCCAGGCCCTTCGCGCCGGCCAGGCCGACCTGGAGGGCGCCGGAGAGGCCGGGGCCGGTGGTCACGGCGACCGCGCCGATGTCGGCCATGGTCAGGCCCGCGTCGTCGAGCGCGCGGCGCACGACGGGCGTCAGGGAGTGGACGTGCGCGCGGGCCGCGATCTCGGGTACGACGCCGCCGTAGCGCGCGTGCTCGTCCATGCTCGACGCCACGGCGTGCCCGAGCAGCTTCCCGTCCCGGACCAGACCGGCCCCGGTCTCGTCACAGGACGACTCGATCCCCAGCACCACTGGAGAGCCTGGAGATGCCACCGCACCGCTCCTTCGTTCCCGATTCCCGCCGGACCCGTTATTGCGAGTGATGTGCAATAACCGGTTCCGTCCAGGATACGGCGGCCGGTGCGCTCTCTTAGGGCGCCTGGGGAGGCTGGGTCTGCTGGGGCGCCTGGGGCGCCGCTCCGTGCCCGAGGTCTCCCGCCACGCGGACGTTCCACCGCCCGTCACGCCCGCTCAGCTCCGTCACGGTCAGCGGCGGTACGTCCACCCGCCAGAAGGACGACGGCGGGGCCCCCAGAGCGCCGACCACGGCCGCACGTACGACGTCCGGCTCCACTACCGCCACGACCCGGCCGCCCTCCGCCGCGAGGCCCGCCAGCCAGTCCGCCACCCGGCCGAGCAGCCGCGTCAGCGTCTCGCCGCCGTGTGCCGCACTGTCCGGGTCGGACAGCCAGGCCGCGACCGCCGCGGGCTCGGCGGCCATCACGTCCTCCAGGGCGCGCCCCCGCCAGCGGCCCATCGCGCACCCGGCCGCGCCGGGGTCGGGCACCGCCCGCAGGCCGAGCGCCTCGGCCGTCTCCCGGCAGCGCGCGGAAGGGGAGGTCAGGGCCCGGTCGGCGGGCAGGGCGGCGGCCGCGGCGCGTACGGCGCGGGCGCGGCGCAGCCCGTCCGGCGTCAGCGGTTCGCCGGCCGGGAAGCGCACCGTGCGCAGGGCGTCGTCGAAGGAGGGTGAGAGCAACATCACCCGAGTTGTCATGGGCACCTCTTCCAATGCGGAAATCCCGGTGGCGCACCAGGGCAACAGTGGGGCGCGCGACCGCCACCATGCATCCGTACGCCGACCCGCGGGGCCTTTTCCCCGCCGCCGCCACGCGGTACGTTCCCGATGATATTGACGATGACATGACGGAAGCCGGTGGAATTCCGGCGCGGTCGCGCCACTGTGAGCCCGGACCGGTCCCGTACGGAGTACGGGGACGCCGGGTGAGCCAGACCCGTCCTGTCGTTACGACTCCCACCGACCGGGACGCGAGTTCCCCCAGGAGGCTTCGACATGGCCCAGTCCGCCGTACCGCCCACCACCGGCCCCGCCGCAACCGCCCCGTCCGCCGCGCCCGCCACCCTGCCGGTCAGGACGGTACTGCCCTGGGCGGTCTTCGGCGGCATCCTCATGCTCGTCCTGCTCTACTTCGTCGGCGCCGAACAGGGCGCCACCTCCCTGCTCTCCGGTACCGACGTGCACGAGTGGGTCCACGACGGACGCCACCTGCTCGGCTTCCCCTGCCACTGACCGGGAGCCCGCAGATGAACTCCGCCACCGTCAGATCCCTCCTGGTGCGCGGCATGCTGGCCGGCCTCGCCGCCGGCCTGCTCGCCCTGCTCGTCGCCTACCTGCTGGGCGAGCCCCAGGTCGACGCCGCCATCGCGTTCGAGGACGCGCACGCCCACGAACACGAGGCCGAAGTCGTCAGCCGCGCGGTGCAGTCCACCGCGGGCCTGGCGACCGGCGTCCTGGTGTACGGCGTCGCGCTGGGCGGGATCGCCGCCCTGGCCTACTGCTTCGCGCTGGGACGCGCCGGCCGCTTCGGGCCCCGCGCCACCGCGCTGCTGCTCTCGGGCGCCGCGTTCGCCGCCGTCTACCTCGTACCGTTCCTGAAATACCCGGCCAACCCGCCGTCGGTCGGCGACCCCGACTCCATCGGCAAGCGCACCGCGCTGTACTTCCTGATGATCGCCCTCAGCGTGCTGCTGACGATCGCCGCGGTGATCCTCGGCAAGCGGCTCGCTCCGCGCCTGGGCGCCTGGTACGCGACGGTCGCGGCGCTGGCCGCCTTCGCCGTGGCCGTCGGCCTCGCCTACGCGTTCCTGCCGGCCGTCAACGAACTGCCCGCCGACTTCCCCGCCCTGCTGCTGTGGAAGTTCCGGGTCTCCGCGCTCGCCGTCCAGCTCGTCCTGTGGACCGTCTTCGGCCTGCTCTTCGGCGAACTGGCGGAACGGGCCACCCGGCCGCGCCAGACCGCCGCGGCGGCCGCATCGCCGCGCAACACGGACGGCACCGCGGCGCCGACCCCCAACTGAGGGCCTGGGTCGCCGCTCCGGCCGGGGCGGCGACCCAGGACGCTCGGGCTCTCGGCTTGTCTTCCTGGCCCGGTCCGGATTTCAGCGGCCGAACCGTGACTGCAATTGCTCAGGGAGACGTTCGCCCTGAATCCGGATGCGGGCCGCGGCCTCTTCGATCCGGTGCAGGTCGCCGGTGGTCAACTCGACGTCGAGTGCGCCCGCATTCTCTTCCAGGCGGTGCAGCTTGGTGGTGCCGGGGATCGGCACGAACCACGGCTTCTGCGCCAGCACCCAGGCGAGCGCGATCTGGGCCGGCGTGGCTCCTTTGTCGTCGGCAATCTGCTGCAACAGGTCGACCAGCACCTGGTTGGCTTTCCGTGCTTCAGGGCTGAAGCGCGGAAGCAGGCGGCGGAGGTCGTTGTCGGCCAGCGTCGTACTGGAATCTATCTTGCCGGTCAAAAAACCTTTGCCGAGCGGGCTGTAGGGCACCAGACCGATGCCCAGTTCCTCCAAGGTCGGAATTATTTCGGTTTCGTGCTCGCGCATCCAGAGCGAGTACTCGCTTTGAAGTGCCGTTACCGGCTGCACGGCGTGGGCGCGACGAATCGTCGCGGCACCGGCCTCGGACAAGCCGAAGTGCTTCACCTTGCCTTCGGCGATCAGCTCCTTGACCGTGCCGGCCACGTCTTCGATGGGCACGTCGGGGTCGACGCGGTGTTGGTAGAGCAGGTCGATGCTTTCGGTTTGCAGGCGCTTGAGCGAGGCTTCGGTCACCCGGCGGATCTGCTCGGGTCTGCTGTCGACCCCGGACATCGGGGTCGGCCCGTGCTCGCCGTGCCTGATTCCGAACTTGGTGGCGATCACCACCTGGTCGCGGACCGGTGCCAGTGCCTGGCCGACCAGGACCTCATTGGTGAACGGGCCGTAGACTTCGGCAGTGTCGAAGAAAGTCACGCCGTGGTCGACGGCCGTCCGCAGCAGCTTCGTCATCTCGGCTGTGTCTTGGGGCTGACCGTAGAAGAAACTCATGCCCATGCAGCCGAGTCCGAGAGCCGAGACTTCGAGGTCTTGCCCTAGTTTGCGTTGTCGCATGAGAAATGCTCCTGGGATAGATACGGGCAGGCCCTCGACGCTATGGCCTTGGAGTGCACTCCAAGCAAGCGAAACAGGGGAGAGGGAGTCTTCTCGCGTGCTTCATTCCGAATGCGTGGCAAAAGGCCCAATCGGGATCGAAACCCGGTGTCGCCGGTGGTGTCCTCATGGTGAAGGAATCGTTAAGGAGCCATGACCGCACACAAGGCCATGTCCGCGTTCGCCCTTACAGCCGCAGTGACGGGCGTGAGCATGGCCACCGTGCCCTGCGCGTCAGCCGGCGGGCTTGGTGTCCTCCTGTCGCCGGCATTCGGCACGCTGTGCGCCAACCAGCCGGACGCGCGCACGAGCGGAGCCACCACGGCCGGGAACGGGCCTGTGAGCAACAATCTCGGGGAGGTTCCGTTCATCGCCGCGCTGAACCACTGCGGCGGGGCCGATATTCCCGGCAACCGACAGGGCAATGAAGCCCCGGATGATGACCCCGGCATCGAATACATGGCCAACCAATCCCCCGGTGACACCAGGTATCCCGGGGGCGGGCAAGCAGATTTCCTCAAAGTGTTGAGGTAGCGCTCCCTTCCAGCGGGCTCGCAAACAGCCCCTCAGCTCCTCAGCTCCTCAGCCCCTCAGGCCGGGGCGGCGAGCAGCAGCGTCCACCACGGGCCGCGCCCGCCGGTGCCGCCGTTGACGCCCACGCCCGCGTGCCGGAACGAGCAGTCGGCCAGCACCTCCCGGTGCTCCGGGCTGCGGATCCACGCCCGCGTCACCGCGGCGGCGCCGCGCTGGCCGCGCGCGATGTTCTCGCCCGCGCGCCGCCAGTCGTACCCGACCGCCGAGAGCCGGCTGCCGGGCCCGGAACCGCCGCGTTCCCGATGGGACAGCGAGCCCTCGCGCGCCATGTGGTCACTGTGCCGCTGGGCGGCCCTCGTGACCGTACGGTGGGCCCGTACCGGACGGCAGCCGGCCTTCGCGCGCTCCCGGTTGACCAGCCGGATGACGGTGGCCCTGGTCGTCTCGGCCGTACGGACGGCCTGCGCGGCGCGGTAAGCCTCCAACTGCCCCGCCCGTACCGGCATGCCCGCCGACTTCGCGTCGGCGGCACCGCCCGCCGCGAGCCCCGCCAGGATCAGCAGCGCCACGGCGGCCCGCACCGCGTACCACCCCGACCGGCGGCCCGTTCCCTGTCCCGTACGCCCACCCATGCGGCCCCTGTCCCTCTGCTCCTCGGCTGTCGCGGCCGGCCGCCGGACCGGCCCAGGGCCCGGCACCGGCCCGGTCCCGCCCGGCACCGTCCGGTCACAGTGTTTCCGCCGCGACCCCCGCCTCTGTCGTCCCCGGCCGATACCCGACCCGTTCGGCTGTACCGGAGCCCCCGCCGCTGACGCGCCCCGGCCCCGTACCGGACCGTCCGTACCGAATCCGCCCCCGCCGGAACGGGTACGCGACCGGCCATGACCACGACCCCGCCCACCGCCTCCGCCGTCCGCGGCCCCCTCGTCCGCTTCCGCGCCGACCCCTTCCGCACCGGCAACGCATCAGCCCTCGCCCACGACCCCGACGGCCTGCTGATCTGCGAGGGCGGCCGGGTCACCGCCGCAGGCGCGTACGCCGCCCTCCGCGACCGGCTGCCCGCCGGCATCGAGCCGGTCCACTACCCCGGCCACCTCGTCACCGCCGGCTTCGTCGACACCCATACGCACTACGTGCAGAAGGAGGCCGTCGCCACTTTCGGCAACCAGCTGCCCGACTGGCTGGACCACACCTTCACCGTCGAACAGCGGTTCGCCGACGATGGTCACGCCCGCCGCGTCGCCTCCTCCTTCTGCGACGAGCTGCTGCGCAACGGCACCACCACGGCCCTCGCCTTCGCCTCCGTACACCCCGGCTCGGCGGACGCGCTGTTCGAAGAGGCGACCCGGCGCGACCTGCGCATCGCCGCCGGCAAGGTCCTGATGGACCGCAACGCCCCCGACGGCCTCCTCGACACCGCGCAGCGCGGGTACGAGGAGTCCCTCGCCCTCATCGAGCGCTGGCACGGCACGGGCCGCAACCTGTACGCCGTCACCCCGCGCTTCGCCCCCACCAGCACGCCGGAACAGCTGGAAGCCGCCCACGCCCTGCACGCCGCCCACCCCACCACCCTCGTACACACCCACGTTTCCGAACACCGCGACGAGACCCCCTGGGTCCGCTCCCTGTTCCCCGACCGCGACGGCTACCTGGACGTCTACGACCACTACGGCCTGCTCGGCCCCCGTACCGTCCTCGCGCACGGCATCCACCTCACCCCCGCCGAACGCGACCGCTGCGCCCGCACCGGGACGGCCGTCGCCCACTGCCCGTCCTCCAACCTCTTCCTGGGCAGCGGCCTCTTCCCCCTCCGCGAGGCCAAGGAGGGCGACCACCCGCTCACGGTCGGCCTGGGCACCGACATCGGCGCCGGCACCAGCTTCGCCCTGCTGCGGACCATGCACGACGCCCACAAGGCCGCCAAGCTGCGCGGCCACCCCCTCGACGCCGTCAAGGCGTGCTACCTCGCCACGCGCGGCGGCGCGGAGGCCATGGGCCTGGGTGACACGATCGGCTCGCTCACCCCGGGCCAGGAGGCCGACTTCACCGTCCTCGACCCGCGCGCCACGCCGCTCCTGGCCGACCGCGCCGCCCGTGCCGAGGACGTCGAAGACCTCCTCTTCGCCCTCCTCGTCCTCGGCGACGACCGTGCCGTACGGGCCACCTACACGGCGGGCCGGCTCGCCTACGACCGGGACGCGGCCACCCCGTTCGCCACCGGGTGAGGGCCCGCGCCTCTTACAGCTGCGGCACCTTCCGCGCGTCGCAGCTCCCCACCGAGGCGAAGTACCGGCTCAGCCAGTCCCGCCGCCGCTCGTCGTCCATGGAAGCCAGGTGGCCGAAGGCCCGCGCGTCCGCCTCCACGGACGCGATACGCCGGCCGTCGCCGCTTTCCCGGGCTGCCCGCGCCCAGTACGCGCGCCGGCGCTCGCTGTACCCGTTGGAGGCCAGCCAGTCACGTACGGCGTCGTCGATCCGGCCGAACCGGGCGAGGTCGGCGTCTCCGCAGACGTCGAGGCGGCGCGACGTCATTCCGGCGGCGGCCTCCCAGGCGAAGCGTTCCGGATCGGTCAGCTCGCCCCGTACGACGCTCTGGCCCAGGAAGAGCTGCGGCAGCTGAGCCTCGTCGGGGCGCGTCGCACGCGGCAGATCCTCGAAGCGGACCGCAGCGTTCCGTACTCCGGCCAGACGGCCCGTGACACCGGACAGGGCCCGTGACACCTGCGGCAGCAGGCCCTGGTCCAGGGCGTTGACGCACACGCGCGGGGTCGAGTCGTCGCAGACCTGGCGCCCGGCGGCCGGGTCGTGCTGCCAGGCGCGGCCGCCCGCTTGTACGAGGAGCACGGCGGCCGAGAGCGCGACGGCCAGCGGGAGGAGCGCGAAACAGCGGTGCGACGGCCGGCGAGCGGCGTACGCGAGGACCGCCGCCACGGCGACCCCGCCCGCCCACCCGGCCATCGCCAACGGCTGCCACCAGACCGGCAGCGCCTCACCGACCCCGCCGTTCACGGCCGGGCTGAGAAACCGGACCGCCGAGCCGTGATAGTCGGGAAGGGCGAGCGCCACGTAGGTGAGACCGGCCAGTACGACGGCAGCCGGCCGCCACCGTACGAGCCGCCCGACGACCACGGCCCCCGCCGTCGCGGCGGCCAGGAACAACGCGTCCCCCACCAGCAACAGCACGCGGGGGCGGCCCGCCGACGTATACGGCCACGTCGCCAGCAGCGTCCCGGCAGCGGCGAGCGCGTAACCCAGGGCCACAGCCACGGTCACGGGCAGCACGGACACCGCGAACTGGGCGAGCGGGCTCCGTACGGCGGAGTCGCGCAGGCCGTCCATGCGCGCCCGGCGCTCCCGCCCGCCGTGCCGGCACCCGATGGCGGCGGCGAGGGGCCCGCCGAGCAGTGTGGCCGCAGTGTGCAGCGTGAACTGCGCTTCGTTCCAACTGCCCTGCCACCACTTCGCCTTCGACGCCATGGTGACGGCGAGAGCGACGAAGACGGCGAGCGCGGCCCAGGGGGCGCTGCCGTGCCGCGCCTCGGAGGCGAGGGGATGGTGCGGGCGGCGGGCGCCTCGACCTGGTGAAGGGCTGGCGGGAGCGGTCATCGGCCTGCTCCCGGGGACGTGGCGGACGCGGCGCGGTGGGCGCGGAGGATCGCGGTGTACCCGCGCTCGGCCGGGCTGCCGCCCAGCTCAGCCGCCCCTTCCGGCCCTCCGGGGCCGCCCTCGGCGCCCCGCTCCGCGAGCGACGCCGGCGTGCCGCGATAGACCACCCGGCCACCCTCGACGAGCGTGACCCCGGTGCACGCCACGGCCACGTCCTCCACCAGGTGGGTAGAGACGACCACCGTCCCGGATTCCCCCAACTCCCGCAGCAGCGCCCGAAACTCGACGCGCTGCTCTGGATCGAGACCGGCGGTCGGCTCGTCCAGCAGCAGCACGTCCGGATCGTTCACGATCGCCTGCGCGATACCGGCCCGCCGCACCATCCCGCCCGACAGGGACCTCATCCTGGCGTCGATACGGTCCGCCAGCCCGGCCCGCGCCACGGCCCGCTCGACCGCCGCCCCGGCCTCGGCGGCGGGTACCTCCTTCAACCACGCCACATAGGCGACGAACTCCCGCACGGTGAACCCCGGATAGAACCCGAAGTCCTGCGGCAGATAACCGATCCGGCGCCGCACGGCGGTCAGCTCGCGGTGGCCGGACAACGCGTGGCCCAGAATCCTGACGCGTCCGGCGGTGGGCCGGGAAACCGTCGCCAGGACCCGGATCAGGGAGGTCTTGCCCGCGCCGTTCGGGCCGAGGAGGCCGTGCACCCCCGGGCCGAGGCCGAGGTCGACACGGTCGAGTGCGACGGTCCCGCGGTGCCGGACGGACAGCCCGGCGACGTCCACGATGGGCTCCGTACTCACAGGTTCTCCGTACTCACAAAGGCTCTCCGTACTCATAGGTTTTCCAGCCGGTTACGGCGCAGCAGGAGCAACCCCGCGCACAGTGCGGCCGCCGCGGCCCAAGCGCCCTGCGCGGCACCCCCCGAGAGGTACCGGGCCAGCTGCTCCGCGAGCGCCGCCACCGGGAACCTGCCGGCGCCGCCTTCCCCCGGCTGCGCCGCGATCACCGGAAGCGACACGGCGGACACCCAGCCCGCCGCGACGACCCCGGCGGCGGTACGGCACCCGACGTACGACCCGAGGACGAGCGCGCCCAGCGTCAGTGCCAGGCCCGGCAGCAGCCAGGCCGCCACGCCCGGCAGTCCGGGCGCCCCCGGCAGAAAGGCACCCGCCGTGGTCAGCAGCGGCAGGCACACACCGAGCACGGCCGCTGTCCTGGTCAGCAGCAGCCGCAGCCCGCCGGACGGTGACGCGGCGCAGATCTCGTACATCGGGTCGGCGTACGGCCCGTACGAGAACGCCACCCCCGCCACCGGCAGCACGGGCGCCAGCGCTAGCAGCAGCGGCCGCGCCCCCGCGAACCCGGCCCCGAACGCGAGCCCGAAGGCCCCCGCGCACACCACCAGCAGCGCGACCAGCCACGATCCCCGGAGCGCGGGCCCGGCGGCCCACAGGACGCGGGCGAAGCGCTGGGGCAGCACCGAAGAACGCCCCCCAGCAGCAGCCTTACCGCTGCTCCCCACCCCGGCCAGCAGCACGTCCCGGACCTCGTCCAGCACCACCCCCGTGGGTGCTGTAGCGCGGACCGCAGCCGACACTGTGGCCGCGCACCGGGAGCAGCCCTCCACATGCTTCTCCAGGGACCACGCGACCGGCTCGGAGAGCGTCCCGTCGGCGTACCGGGCGCTCGTCACCGCATCCACATGCCAAGCGGAACCGGTTGGGTCCCTTCGGTGGTCATTTCGCGTACGCGTCATGCGAGCCCTCCAAACGGGACCTCGAAGCCGTCCAACTGGGCCAGGGCGGCGCGCAGTTCGCGCCGTGCGCGCATGGCGCGGGTCTTGACCGTGCCCTCCGGTATGCCGAGAAGGCGCGCGGCCTCGCGGGTGGTCAGCCCGTCGATGACCGTGGCGCGCAGTACCTCGCGCAGCTCGGGGGAGATCCGGTGCAGGGCGGTGCCCACATCCCCGTACTCCAGCCCGGCCAACGCGTGCTCCTCGGCGGACGGCGCCGGTGCCGGCGGCTCCTGTCCGACGCGGTCCGCCCTGGCGTACGCCCGCTGCGCGTCCACCAGCCGCCGTGCCGCGATCACCCACAGCCAGCCGCCGGACTCACCGCCCCGCCGCGCACCGCTCCGATACGAACCCGCCGACCGCCACACGGTCACGAAGGTGTCCTGAAGCACTTCGCGCACCGTCTCCGGGTCCGCGCAGCGCCGCGTCAGCCGCGCGTGCAGCCAGCCGGCGTGCCGGTCGTAGTAGGCGGCCAGCGCGCCCTGGTCACCGCGGGCGACGGCGCGCAGCAGCACGGCGTCATCCTCGCCGGCACCGCCGCCGTCGTCGTCTCGGTCTCCCCCCACGGGGCGGAACAGTCTCACGTCCCGTCTATCGCCCCGGGGACCCCGACCGGTTCACGGCCCACACGCCTGATCTACGGACGCGCGGGTCCCCTCAGGACAGCAACCCGGCAGCCTGCTCCCGCGCCTCCGCCAGCCAGGCTGCGCGTTGTGCGTCGGTGGAACCGGAGACGGTACGGAAGACGTGCCGCCGTACGTCCGTCACTCCCACGTACGGCAGGACACACGCGGCCCAGATCCGCTCCAGCGGATCGCCGAACTCGCTCTCCTCACGCCAGGCCGGAGTGTCGGACGTGTTGAGGACCAGCGCCCGCCCGGCCCGCAGCAGGCCGACGGGCTCGCCGTCCGCCGTCCCCAACTTGTAGGCGACGCCGGGTACGAGCACGCGCTGGACCCAGCCCGTCAGGACGGCGGGCGGCATGCCCCACCAGTTCGGGTGGACGAACACCATGGCGTCGAGCGTCGCCACCTCGGCACGGTGCCGCGCCGTCCACGCGTCGTCCGGCTCCCCGGCCTCCCGCACCGTTTCCGTACCGTCCGCCGGCAGCAGCGGGTCGTACCCCTCGGCGTACAGGTCGTGCACGACGACCCGGCAGCCACGGCTGCCCAGCTCCGCCGCGACGGCATCGGCCACCGCGTGGTTGAAGCTGCCAGGACGCGGATGCGCGAGATAGATCGCGGCTTTCATCGGTATGCCCCCGTCGTTACGTGCGCCTGATCACGCGACTACGTACACCTGATCACACATGCTTGATCACATGCGCCTGGTCACATACACGTGATCACGTGTATGTGACCACGTACGCCTGCGGTCGGCCAGGCTGCCGCCCTCACTCCTTCCCCCCGGCGGCCCATTTCTTCAGCGCCGCCCGGTTCTCGAACCGCGCGACGTTCTTGTCCAGCGGGCGGTCGGTGTGCTGGTGGATGAGCCACTTCCCCTTGATGCGCGGCTTTCCCGGGCTGACGTAGTCGGCGATCCACAGCCCGTCCCCGGCGTACGACGTGGTGTCGTGCCCTGTCCAGAAGGACACGTTGGTGTACAGCAGCACGCGGTGGTGCGGGCGCAACTTCTTCACGGCGCGCAGGAACTGGTCCTTCTGCGCGCCGCTGGCATGCGTACCGGAACTCGTCGATTCCCAGTCGGCGGCGAGGAGATCACCCTCCTTGGCGCCGCACTTCCCGACGAAGTACTCCGCCTGCGCCTCGATGTTCCCGGGCCACAGGAAGTGGTAGAAGCCGACCACGCACCCGGCGTCCCGGGCCTTGGCGGCCTGGTCCGCGCGGTGCGGGCTGGCGTAGGAACGGCCTTCGGTCGCCTTGATGAAGACGAAGTCCAAGCCCTTCGCTTCGTAAGAGGAGTTGTGGGCGGAAACGTCGACACCATGCAGCATGACGGGCTCCTCGGTGGGGGGAATGTGGGGGGAAGAGGTAGTGGAGGAAGATTTCCCACTTTTCCCGCCCGCCATCCCGAAATCCCCCGCCCGCCGGGGACGACCGGGGCATTCGCGCGCTACCCCCGCCCCCCGTCACGCCGTCCCGGACGGCGCTGCCAGCAGTTCCCCCATCGACTCGGCGGCGCGTACGGCCGCGTCGGCACAGCAGTTGTTGAACAGGACGTGCACTTCGTCGGCCTTCTCGGCCATGCCGCGCAACCGCGGCACCCACTCCGCCAGTTCCTCCCGCGCATAGGTGTGGCGGAACCGTTCCTCTTTACTCCCGGACCCCCACGCGGGGTTACGCCCGTGAAAGCGCACCACCGCCAGCTGCCCGTCCGTCACGGGAGTGACCGGACGTATCGAAACCGGCAGCGTCTGCACCATGTCGACGGCGACGGCCGACATCCCCAGATCCGCCAGCAACGCGGACGTCCACCCCTGCTGATCGTCCCGCCACCACCCGGGATGCCGGAACTCCACGGCCACCGGCCACCCCCGGGTACGCGCCCGGCACGCCTCAAGGAACGCCTCGGCCCGCGCGCCCGGCCCGAACCAGGGCGGAAACTGGAACAGCAGGGTGCCGAGCCGCCCGGCTTCCCGCAACGGCTCCACCGCCCCGCGGAACCGCTGCCACACCTCGTCCAGCAGCTCCGTCCCCGATACGCCGTCCCGCAGGTCGGCGGGGAGCGCCCCGGGCCGCGTCGGATGCCCGGTGAGCAACGAGAACGCCTTCACGTCGAACCGGAACCCGTCCGGAGTCCGCTCGGCCCACAGCCGGCTGTTACGCACACTGGGCAACGCGTAATACGAGGCATCGACCTCCACGACCGGAAACCGGCCCGCGTAATACCGCAGCCGCCCCTCCGCGTCCCGCTGCCCCGACGGATACCACCCACTGGAAACCAGAGCGGAATCCGTCCAGGAACACGTACCGACCAGAATCTCACCCATGGCTGGGCGGATACCCCGTCATGGGGCAGCGATGACGATGACGGGCCCGGGGTCAGCGCCTGCCGTGGATCAGTGTCTGCCGTAGAAGGCATTCACCAGCGACTCCATGCTCTTCTGGAACGAGCAGCAGAGCGCGATCCAGGACCCGTCCACGAAGACCAGGTCGAAACGGCCGCGGGGAAGGGTCGCGCGCGGCCTGGGCCGCAGCTCGGCGATGTCCTGGCGCGGCACTTCCACGGCGAGCGTCAGCTCGGGCTCCCGCGCCCGCCAGCCGTGGGCGTGGTCGGTGAGCACGAACAGCCGCCGGTCGGTGATCGCCTGGTGCCTGGGGGAACCGCCCGCGTTGGTGACCTGGACGTGGAAGCGCCCGGCCATGCTCGTCCAGTCGCCTTCCATGGGCTTGCCGTACATCATGCGCTCGGCCGCGTCGCCCACGGCGTCGTCGAAGTTCTCCTGCGCCTCGCTGATCCCCTCCGCGACGTTTCCGACGACGCGGGTCACCCGGTGGTTGGTGAACCGGTTGTCGCTGATCGCTTCGATGGGCCGGGACGCCTTGTTCAGGACGTTGCCCAGCACACCCCGTATCCGCTTTTCCAAGGCCGACTGCTTCGCCGGCAGCCGCAGATGCGCGGGGACCAGCGGCAGATTCGGGTACACCTCGTACTGCTCGCTCTGTAGCAGCACCTCGCCGGGCTGGAGGAACTTCCGGCAGGGCGTCTCGTGGTCGATCACGCGGCCATTCTCCTTCTGTGCGGGGCCGATGCGGGGGCGGAGGCGGGGCGGGTCCGGAGGCGGGGCGGGGGCGGGGACGCACGGCGCGCGTGCGCCCCGGCCGTACGTCCCGGCCGTACGCCCCCCGGCCGTGCGCCCTGATCCTCCGGTCCCGGCTCAGCCGAAGGGGTTGCCGGGGTCGCGCGGCTGCTGGGCGGACGCGGGGCGGGAGACCAACCGGATGTCCTGGTCGGCCGCCGGTATCGGCTCCGGCGCCGGCTCCTGGTAACGATCGAGCGGGTCCGGGCTGGCGGGAATCGGGTTGGTGGGCACCCCAGCCCGCGGCGGCGGGCTCAGATGCCCGCTGACGCCCGGCTCGGGGTGCCCGGCCGGTATCCGCCCGGTGGGCGACGGGTCGAAGTCGGACGCCGGCGGCAGGTGCACGTCCCCGTGCCGCTGCGCCCCGCCACCGGACTTGCCGCCCCCGCCACCGTCACCGTCGATCATGTCGTCGAGCTTTTCGGCGCCTGCCTGGGCGATCGGCCCGAGGGCCTGCGTCGGATCGCCCGAGAAGCCCAGGCCGCCCATGCCGATACGGACGGCCCCCTTCAATGGCTTCAGCGCTTTCTTGGCAACCGTTGCCTTCAAGAACTTCTCGGCTTCGAGCGGGTCCCTGAGGTGGTGCCACGTCCAAGGCTTGATCTTCTTGACCTTCGACATCTTCTTGGCTTTTTTCAGCAACTTGATGATGTTGACGAAAGCCTTGAGTTCCGATGCCAGTTCATGCAGGATTCTGGCGATACGGGACGAAACGATGCCGGCCTGGGCCACGGCAGTGGCCGCGGCGGCAGCGGCCGAGGCGCCGACCGTGATGATCGAGGTGGCCAGCGCCACCGCGAGCTCGATGATCGCCCACTCGATCAGCTCGCGGATCAGCGTCTCGACGACCTGCTCGGCCAGCTTGGCCTGCGCACCGGCCTGCTCCAGGACGTCGGCGACGGCGTCCATGTCGGCGGCTTCCTGCTCCAGGCCCGCTTCCATCTCCGCCAGGTGCCCCTGGAACGCCTCGGCCGCCTGGCCGGTCCACTCGTGGGCGAGGTCAGCGCGGTCCCGGCGCTGGTCGGCGATCAGGTCGCGGAGCTCGGAAGCCTGGTCGCGCCAGAGCTTGGCGGCCTCCGCGATGCCCTCGTCGTCACCGGTGACGGCTTCCAGGTGCTCGGCAAGCGGTTCGACGAGCGGACGCATGATGGCGTCCACGGCGGAGTCGAACCCGCTCATCCAGTCGTTGACCTTGTTGTAGGCACCCAGCGCCCCCGACGCCACCCCACTCATCGGGCACCCCCGGCCCCGCCCTGGACGTGCTCCATCGTCCGTACGGTCTCGTCCTCGTCGGACTGGTACGCACGCGCCGTCTCGGTCACGCCTTCGCTGACCTTCTCCTCCAGCGTCGCCGCCGCTTGGAGAATCTCCAGGCAGTCCTCGCTCTGCTCCGAGTAGGCCGTGTAGAGCTCGCCGGCCTCCGGCAGCTTGCCGAACGCCTCCTGGTTCAGCGAGTGGGAGGCCAGCTTGCTGCGAATCTCCCGCAGCTTCTCCGCGCGCTTGTCGGAACTCTTCGCGAATTTGTGCAGGGCTTCTTGAGCAGCGGTGAATTGCTCAGGCACAGATCTCCCCCGATCCGTTGTCATGGCTTAGTCAAGGCAAGGTCAAGACGTGGTCAAGCGGCATCCCTTGAAAGGTGCGGACAACGGTACGTGTCACGGGCGCCACCCGTGACACGGGGGTTGCTGTCTCTTATGCGTACTTCCTGCTCACCTTTCCCAATACTTCGCCACCGCCTGCGCATACGCCACCCGGTGATCGAGCCCCGCCCCACCACCCCGGACCCGGAACCGGCCACGCGCGGACTCGGTCAAAGCCGCCCGCCCGAACACCTCACCCGGCCGCTTCCAGGCCGTACGCAACGGAGCGTTGACGGCATCGGCGGGAGAATCAGAAAGCGTCAGGGCCACCAGATAAGCCAGGACAAACGGCAACAACAACGCATACAAAATCAGCGACGGAACCGTCCCCTCCCGCCCACGCAACACCGTCCCGTCGGGCAGGCGTATCTCGCAAGCAGCCCGCCACCGCTTCTTCCTGGCCGGCAACCGCAACTCAGCCAAGAGCTCACACTCCGGCGAAAGCACAAGAAGCCCCCCACCCCCACCCCCACTCCTACCCCCGCCCCCATCCCCACCCCCATCCCCACCGCCTTGCCGGACGACCACGGCGAGCGGCGAGGCACCAGCAGGGTCGGCGGCAAGAAAGAACCGAGGCTTACACCCTCCAGGAAGCGCCCACCCACCTGGCACGCCCCGCCGCACATGAACGACAGCGGCCCCCCGAGGACGCAACTCGTAACGCTTGGCGTCCGGATGGCGGGTGAAGGCGAGTGGCAGTGTCATGGAGAGCCCCGTCTCGTCGCGACCAGTTCTGACCGCCGCCACCGGCGACGGAGTAATCACCGAAAGAGATCATCCATGGTCGCACCACGACTGGGGGCGCGATCCCCGTGCCGAGCATCGCTACCAAAAGGGGAGGTACGACATGACGAGCCGCCGCCGCCCAGTACGGGCCACCGCACATCGTCGCCCGGCTCGCCGCCGCCCAAGGAAGCAGGACCAGCCAGCCGTTGCGCTCGCGGCCGCGGTCGTCGCGACCGCGGCGGTGGGCTTGGTCGTCGCTGTCGGGCAGTGGCTGCTAGCGCACTGGTGGGTACTGCTCCTCGCTGTCCTACTGACCTTCGGCACAGGCGGCCTCTGGTTACGGCAGGCACGTCGGCGGACCGAGTGGGCACGCATCCGCGCCCGGGCATTGCGGCTGCGCATCGCCGAGATCGACGCTTTGGATCACCGTGTGTTCGAGTTCGCGATACGGGATTTGATGCGCCGGGACGGCTGCACGGCCGAGCGGCTCGGCGGCGCTGGCGACAACGCCTGCGACGTACGCGCGGTCGACCCCGCCGGCCGGGTCTGGGCCATCCAGTGCAAGCACCGCCGGGACGGAGAACGAGGCTCCGCCGTCGGCGTCGGCGTGCTGCAACAGGTCAACGGCACCGCCCGGCAGATCCACGGGGCGGACATCGCGGTCGTCCTGACCAACGGCCGCTTCTCCTCGAAGGCCACCCCCTGGGGACGGCAGCACCGTATCCACCTGGTCGACCGCCACTTGCTCAGCCAGTGGGCCGCGGGACCGCACCCACTATGGGCCCTACTGGACCGCCTCCCACCCGCCCACCGCCCGCCGAAACTGCCCTGACCAGTGAGAGAGGGGGGGCGAGGGGCACCGACGAGTCGTACACGTCGCACACGCCCCCAGCGAAACCAGCCTAAGACAGAAACTTCGCCGCCAACCCCAGGCAACCGGCGCACCGGGCCGCACCGCCGGCCCTCGCGCGTACGGCGACCGTGGAGGCCCGAAGCCGGGCGGATCGTCGCCAGGCACAGCCCCCGGCACCGCGCGGGGGCCTCGTGCTGCCCGCAAGAGACGTGCCGTGTTCCTCGCGGTGGTCAGTTGGCGATGCCGACCGGGTGGACCTTGATCTTCTCGTCGTACGGGCCGGCCAGCTTGAGCGCCTCCGCGGGCCACTTCAGCGACACGCTGTGGGTCTCGTTCGGCGGCGTCACGATGATGTTGGTCGGGGACGCGAGGCTGTCGCCACTGGAGTCGACCTTGTACGAGATGCTGAAGGTGGCGGTGTCGCCGACCTTCAGGTCGGTGATGCGAGGCTGCTCACCGCCGCGGTGGACCGGGGCGGAGGTGCCGTCGGCGTCCTTCAGGTCGACGCCCGCGAAACCCGTCACCGAGCAGGTCCTCCCGCCCTTGTTCGTCATCTGAACGGTGACGTCACCAGTCTCGTGGTCCGGCGAGCTGTCCACGGCCTCCATGTTCAGCTCGCTCGTCCGGCAGAACTTGCTCTTCCCTGCGCTCTTCGCCGCACCACCCCCGGAGCCGGCACGGGACGGGGCGGAGCCGCCGGATCCCCCGGAGCTGCCGGAGCCGGCGCGGGACGAGGTGCCCTCGCCGGAACCCGGCTTGGCGTTGTCCGGCTGGGCCTCGGTGCCCTGCGCTCCGGAAGCGGGGTTCGCGCCACCGGCCTCCGCGGCAGCGCCCGCCCCCGACTGGCCGGCGGACTTGGAGGCGGCGGCATCCGAGCCGGAGCACGCGGTCAGGGACAGCGCGGCAGCTGCGGTCAGAGCCGCGGCGGCCACACGCAGGGTACGGCGGCGAGTGGCGCGGGCAGTGGTGTTGGCGCTCATGTCGGGTCCCCCTGGGGAAGTCGGTGTCGCTCTCTCCTGCGTACGACACCCACCCTGATCGGAGCCACTACCGCCAGACTGCCGCCCCGCTAACGCCCAACTAACACGCACGCGAGGCAGCGAAAACCCACCGAGGACCGGAAGACGCCCTGCCGCGCGGGACGCGGACAACCAGCCGAAACGCGACGAAGGCCCCCACCGCGGGCGGTGGGGGCCTTCGACGTAGTGCCCGGTGAGGCACTGGCGGAGGATACGAGCTTCGAACTCGTGAGGGGTTTCCCCCAACACGCTTTCCAAGTCTGGTGGCAGGAGATAGACCGCTTACGGGAGCCTCCATCTGTATCCTTAGGCGTTCGCAGTTCTCGGGAGCCCAACAGCTCCGCACGTCCGTGAACACCGCCGTACGGAGCTGAATGAGACGGAAACTGAGACGATCACACGGGCATCAACTGCTCTCCGCTGCTGGCAGACCGGGCAACTGGAGGCCCCCAGGTGTTCAGCCGACTCGACCGGCGTCCCGCGTTGTAGATACTTCGGATCACCTGGTCCACTCCCTCTGCCACGGTACATCCCGTAGTTGTGCGAAAGCCTCGCCCTTTACCCAGGAGGCTAGATGCACCACCGGCATGGTTGGCCAACTTCTTCACTCCAGCCACGACCTACGCGTTCGACTGCGTAAGTGGCTGCTTGCTGAGCGCGTCACGGATGTCGGTCGGTCCCGAGTGGGGCGCTAGTAGGAGTGCAAGGCCGACTGGAGTCGAGCTACGTGTGATTGCGAAGCCAGGCACCTTGCATTCGCGACGAAGGATGAAACCAAGGCCGTCAATGCCGGCTACGTCCCGGTGCTGCCTCGCTCCGGTCGGGGAGGTGGAAGGAGGAGATCGCGTTCCGGATGCTTGCTGCCGCTGACGCTGCCTTGGACACCGAGGTCTTCCCGAGCTGCTTCGTGGAAGTCGTTGATGGCGCGGAAGACCGCTCGGTTTCGGTCTCGCCACTGCTGCAAGGTGCCGGCCGTCTTGCCTGCGGCTTGCCAGTCGACCTCTAGGGCTGCGGCGTTGAGTTCGTGGGCTGCCTCTACGACGTCGTCGCCGCCCAGCAGCATGACGCGTTCGAAGGCTCTGCCTCGGAGGCGTCCTGCCTCCGCTACGTCGGCGAGCAGTTCCTGCTCCGGCTTCTCTGCTTCGCGCATGCCCTCGCGTTGTTCGTAGAGCTGGGCGGCCAGGAAGATGCAGGCTCGCATGCGGTCGATGTAGGTCTCGTAGGCGCTGAGCTTCTTGTCGTCCCAGCGGGTCTTGAGCTGGTACCTGTTGCGGCTCCGCTCCATGAGGAAGTTCGCCACGTACGAACTCATCGCACCCAGGAGTACGGCAGCGATCGTCACGAACTGCTCAGTGGTCCCCAAGCCATCCCCCAGACACGGAACTTGTGTTGTCGTGTTGAGGAGTTTATGAGTGCGGCGGGTCGCGCGGGGGTCGGGCGACGTAAGCCTGCGGCTGGGGAGGGGAAGGTGGTCGAGGTATGTGGGCGGGGCTCAACGTGATGCAGCCCGGTTTCCAGTGGGGACACAGATGGAAACCGGGCTGCCGTCGCCGGGCTGGGCCGACGCCGCCCCTCGGCCGGTGGTGTCTCGGTGACGACGCTCAGCGGGTGGGCCGCCGAGCAGGCGCGCCGAGAGGTTTGGAGACCCGGGGGGTGGCCAGGCCCGTGCTGGCACGGCGGCCCCCGGTCGGCCCTCAGTTGGGTTGTGCGGTGGAGGGGCTGTCAGCGGGGTGGGCGTCGAAGTGCTGGAAGGCGACGACCTCGTACCTGGTGCATCTGGAGAGGCCGGCGTGCTTCAGGCACCAGAGCTGTGCATCGTCCGATGCTTCGGTGTCGGTGGACTGGGCGAAGCATTCCAGGCACTTCCCGTATTACCGGATCTCGGCGCCCGGGACAGCGCTCAACGTCCACTCGGTGAAGCGGTAGGTCGACCTCATGCCGGCTCCCCAATCGACCGCGCGGAGTCCTCAAGGTCGTCGTCGGGCTCGTCGTCATCGTCCCGATCGGGGATCCGTTCGCCGCGGCTGTCTGTGACTCGTAGCTGTCTGCCAGGCGCGATACGAAGCCGGGGGTGCCGTCCGTCGCTACGTAGCAGCGTTGTCCGTTCGGGCCGGACCACGGGAGCAGGCGCAGCCCTGATGCGGTGCTCATGTCGCCACCTGCACACCACGGATCCAATACGGGCCGACGTCGATGCCGTGCACGGCCAGCCACAGGGCTCGTCGACGTTGCCGCTGGTGTCGCTCTTCTTCCTGTTCCTCGTACGCGATCAGGTACGGGCGGAAGAGGGCCACGTCTTCGTCGCGTAGTAGCGGGACATGATTGGTGGGTCTGACGGGTGGCGGCTGGTCGGCGCGGGATCTGCGGCTTGGAGGCGTCAGGTGGCGTCGGCGCGATGGCGCCCTTGGCTGGGGAGCAGCCGCTGAAAAAGCGACTTGATGAAGTGAGCGGCACGGTGCGGCATGTTGACCTGCACTCTCAGGTTGGCCACGCCCCCGGGCCGTTCGCCGCGGCCGCGGGGGCCTCTGTGATCAGGTGCCGTGGAGCTTGCGGCTTGAGTGATCCGAGAGCGCTGCTCGCCGCAGGTTTACGTGGGTGCTCGGTGGTGACAGGCGGCAGCTTCATCGCAGATCAATCACGTAATGTGAAGCTAGTTAACTTGCATGGGTGGTGGCGGCGCTTCTGCCACTCCTCTTTGAGATTTCACTCTCCGCGGCCGGCTGCACCTTCGTCGGGGCATCGGGTGCCCGCGCAGTGGTGCTCAGCGGCGCGCCGTCGCCGTGAAGGTGGGGCTGGCGGCGGCTTGTTGGTCGGCGAGGACGTCTATACCCTCGAACTGACGGGTCGTCAGGTACGTCGCCGACGCGGCGACCGCTGAGAGGGGCCTCATGACTGGCCAGACGAACGGCTTGAAGGACACGAACAGCACCACCGAGACCATCGACATCCCCCGCGTGATCAGCGTGGACGACCACGTGATCGAACCGGCTCACCTCTTCGAGACCTGGCTGCCCGCGAAGTACCGTGATCTCGGGCCGAAGCCGTTCACCGCCGGTATCGGCGAGCTGGCGTACATCGGAGGCAAGTACAAGTTCACGACGGATCCGGCCGGCCAGCTGACGGACTGGTGGCGGTACGAGGGAGACCTCTTCCCGTACAAGCGGATCATCGCGGCCGTCGGGTTCTCCCGGGACGAGATGACACTCGACGGCATCACCCGGGAGCAGATGCGGCGCGGCTGCTGGGACCCGAAGGCACGCCTCGCGGACATGGACTTCAACCACGTCGAAGCGTCGCTGTGCTTCCCTACCTTCCCCCGCTTCTGCGGCCAGACCTTCGCCGAGGCCCAGGACAAGGAAGTCGGCCTGGCGTGCGTCCGCGCGTACAACGACTGGATGGTGGAGGAATGGTGCGGAGACAGCGGCGGGCGGCTGATTCCTCTGTGTCTGATCCCCTTGTGGGACGTCGACCTGGCAGTGCAGGAGATTCGGCGTAACGCTGCCCGAGGGGTACGCGCCGTGACCTCCAGCGAGATCCCCACCTACCTGGGGCTGCCGAGTATCCACTCGGGCTACTGGGATCCGTTCTTCGCGGAGTGCGAGGCGACGGGAACGGTGGTGTGCATGCACATCGGCTCGTCGTCGCAGATGCCGGCCGCCTCGCCGGACGCTCCCCCTGCCGTGCAAGCTTCGCTGTCCTTCAACAACGCCATGGCGTCGATGATGGACTTCCTCTTCAGTGGCGTCCTGGTGAAGTTCCCCAGGCTGAAGTTGGCGTACGCGGAAGGGCAGATGGGGTGGATCCCGTACGCCCTGGAGCGCGCGGACGACGTGTGGGAGGAGCACCGCGCGTGGGGCGGCGTGCGTGACCTGATCCCCGAGCCGCCCTCCACCTACTACTACCGGCAGATCTTCTGCTGCTTCTTCCGCGACAAGCACGGCGTCGCGTCGATCGAAACGGTCGGCGTCGACAACGCCACCTTCGAGACCGACTATCCGCATGTCGACTCGACGTGGCCGCACACCAAGAAGGTGGCCGCGGAGCACGTCGCCGGGATGCCGCCGGACGTGGCTTACAAGGTCCTCCGCGGGAACGCGATCCGGATGCTCGACCTGGACCTCGACAGGACGCGTTGACGACCGAGGGGTGTGCCTCGGTTCGCCCTGGCGGCACCGCTATAGGCCCCCGGACCGGGGCCGCTGATCGTCAGAGCGGCCGTACCGGGGGCTGATCCCGGTACGGCCGCCGGAACGGTGATACCTCAGCAGGGCTGACGCGTACGCGCGCACGGCGTGGAGTACACCGCCGCCACGCGGTCCCCCGACATCACCAGGTCAGCCGTCTCCACCACCGTGCCGCGCGCGTCGTACGACGTGCGCTGAATCGCGATCACCGCCACGCCGGGAGAGATGCCGAGTTCCGCCGGCGCCGGGGGCGCCATCGCGTACAGCAGGTAGGAGCGCACGATGCTGTACGGAGCTTCTTCCTTCGGGCGCCGGCCGCGGTAGACGAGCTCAAGCAGTCGCGTCTCGACCTGTACGTTCATCCGCGACGCCAGCTCGTCGTTGGCCCGCACCTCGCAGCAGCTGACGGTGACCTCTGGGGAGTCGCGGAGCGCACGTTCCAGGGAAGAGCCGGTGGGGCGGGGAGGCTGAGCGGTCCGATGGTTTCGGTCGTTCGCGTACTCGATCCTTTGGCCCACTGGCTCGGACGAAATTGCCTCGCCCGTGGCGCTTCTCGATCAGCCCCTCCACCTGCAGAACGTTCAGCGCGTGCCGCACGGTCGGCAAGCGGACGCGATGCTGCAGGGCGGGGGCGCTCTCGAAAAGCAACCGTGCAGCGGCTGGAAGAGTGCCGTCCTCTGCGTCTGTTGGGGGCTGTCGACACGGCATCGTTCAGACGAGGGCCCAGGCGGTGAGCCCGTGCTCGTTCCCCCGAAGGCCGAATCGATCAGCGCGGTCTAATGTGGCAAGGAGGGCCTGCCAGCGGGTCGGGGACGGCTCGCCGAGCACCTTGGTCACGACGTGGATCCGGGTGAGGCGCCGGTGTACGTGGGGCTCGTAGCCGGCGGCGGTGAGCCGTGCCGCGATGTCCTGCGCTCGGGATGCAGGTGCAGGCACGGCGGGTTCTCCGTTGCAGATGGATCACTCACTATGAAGCTAGTTAACTAGAATAGAGCTAGTGGACTAGATTTGCTACATGCCTGAGCAGCCTCCGTACCTCGCCGTCGCTGACCGGCTCCGGCAGAGCATCGCCAACGGCGACTGGTCCCCCGGTGACCGGCTGCCGTCGCGCGCGCAGCTCGCCGGCGAGTACGGGGTGGGCGACAACGTCATCCGGCGCGCGCAGGAGCTGCTGATCGCGCAGGGTTTGCTGGAGGGTCGCGCCGGTTCCGGCACCTACGTTGCTGAGCCGCGTCAGCGGTTGCGCATGGTCAGGTCCTCGTCGCGGGAGCAGCGCGGCGGATCGCCGTTCCGCGCCGACATGGCGGGGCTCGGGAAGCACGGTACGTGGGAGCACAGCACCGAAGCAAAGGTGCCCGCCCCGCGTGAGATCGCCTCGCGGCTCGGCATCGCCGAGGGCGACCTGTGCGTCCGCACGGCTTACGAGTTCCTGGCCGACGGGAAGCCGGTGCAGCTGTCGACCAGCTGGGAGCCGTACAGCATCACCGAGGGCACGATCGTGGTGCTGCCCGAGGGCGGACCGTACGCCGGCCGAGGCGTTATCGAGCGGATGGCCGCCATCGGCGTGGTGATCACTCACGCCGTCGAGCGGCCGGAGCCCCGGCAAGCCACTGCCGCGGAGGCGAACCTTCTGGGCATCCCGAAGAGCGCGCTGGTCACGCACATCCGGCGTACCTACATCTCGGAGGACGGCCGGCCGGTCGAAACGGCGGACATCATCGTGCCGGACGCGTACTGCGAGATCGTTTACGAGATCCCGATCGAGCACCGTACGTAGGGTGATCCGGATCCGCTCGGCCGGCTCAACTTCTTCGGGGGCTCAGGTGACTTCTCTCCTCACGCAGTTCAAGCTGGACCTCTCCCGCTGGTACGTGCGCTACGCCCCCGGCACGCTCGGCAAGGCCGGCATCGTGGAGTCCTACCTGAACGCCGGTCTGCGTGACCATCCGCGCATCCGCCGAGCCCGTACGCGCTTCGGCGCCACCTTCGTCACCGACACCCAGGACCTGATCCAGCGGTACATCTACCTCTTCGGGGTCTGGGAGCCGCACCTGACGCGATGGCTGGAGCGTCGTCTCCGGCCGGGCGACGTCTTCGTGGATGTGGGCGCGAACATCGGTTACTACAGCCTGCTCGCCTCGCGGCTGGTCGGCGAGAAGGGGGCTGTGGTTGCTCTGGAGGCGTCCCCCGACTTCCATCGCGTGCTGCGCAAGCAGGTGGCGCTCAACGGGTGCGGAAACGTTCGTGCGGTGAATGCCGCGATCTCGGACCGCGAGGAGATGCTCACCTTCATCCTCGCGAGCTCCCACAACATGGGTGCCAACAGCATCGTGCCGTATGCCGGCGAGGCCGAGTCCACCTTCGAAGTAGCAGCTCAGCCGCTGTCGGATGTCCTCAGCGCTGATGAGCTCGCGCGAGCGCGGGTGATCAAGATCGATGTGGAGGGGGCTGAGGGCTCCGTTGTACGGGGGCTGGTCCCGCTGCTCGACCAGCTTCGGCCCGACGCGGAGCTGGCCATCGAGGTGACGCCGCAGCGGATGCTCGAACTCGGGGAATCGGCCGAGGAACTGCTGGGCGCGCTGCGGGCGAACGGGTTCCACATGTACCGCCTTCCGAACGACTACACCGCCAGCCGTTATCCGGCAGCCTTGCGACGCGAAGCAGCGGTGCCGGTCCGGTGGCGGGAGCCGATCACCGAGGAGAGCGAGTTGCTCTTCTCCCGCGTTGACGCCGAATACTTGCCGTAGTTTCGGGACGATAGCCGCTCCGATGGCCCCAGCACATCATCAACCCGACTTCACCAAGGCTTCAGCCGAAGGGCGTCGCGGGTGCCTTGCCATCAGCGTGTGTCGCACCGGGCAAGGGCTGCGCCGGCGGTGAGGGCACAGACGAACTCGGAGAGGTGGGCTGCGGGCCTCCCTCGGGCAGAGTGTGGTCCGGCTCGTCGAACGTCACGCTGTTCAGCAATGCCACGATGTCGGAGCAGTATGCTTCCCAGTGGCCCTCACACGGCGTCGTGAAATTGAAGGAGACGAGACACTGCTCCTGGCTCTCTACGCCCTCTGGTACGGGAAGGTACACCTGCATTTCTGCCATCGGCAGGTTCAGCTCTTCTCCCGATTCTGATGTCTCAGCGGGGATTACGAAGCCGTTTACGCCAGTCAGTACAGCAGCTGGGCCGACAGGCGTATCGAGTACGGTTCCGGCCCAGCCATCTCCTCGTGCGGCGATCAGGGATCGCACCATACCGTCTGCCGCCACTGCCGCATCTCCGAACGCGAAGGGCGTTACCGTAACAAGCAAGGTGCCGAGGGACAGTTCGCCTTCGTAGGCGCGCAGGCAGGTGCCTGCATACAGCGTCCCGGACTCTTCGAGTGCCTGCGATACCTTCTGCAGGTTGCTCACAAGGTTCTCGTAGGCTACGGGCCTCGCTTCGAGCGCTTCCCGTGACACGCGCGAGATGAGTTCCTCTCGCGCTTCCTCAGGAGTCATCCCTATAGGAATTTCCGTGAAACCGGCAGGTGCGATGAATTCCAACTCTAGCTTCCCATCTGGTCATGGCGCGGACTCGCAGGAGCAGGGGAAGGGGGCGGGACTGGGAACTGGGCTGCCTGCTGACGACGGAAACGGTCAAGCAGACGCAGATTCCTTTGGTGCCAGTTTCTCGTGTACCGCGGTCCGAGAGCGGTCCCGGCCAGGCACAGAATGCCCAGGATGCAGGAGCCTATTGCGACCGGCACCGTCTCACGAACGGCCCACGCCAGTGCGAAAAACCCGGCGGCGAAGACGCAACACACGGTGATCAGCTGAGCCGGGTGCCATCCCTCGTAAGCCTTGACCTGCCTCTGCGCACGCGCAGCTTGCTCCGGGTGGATCAGCGGCGGGTTGGCGGCGGACGGAATATGAGGAACGCTCCCTGGCCCTGACCAAGGATGAGTGACGGCGCTCCACGAGCCGGCCGCCCGCACGCGATCCAGTGTCGCTTGGGCACGTTGCCGGGCTGCCGGACTGTCGTCACGGGTGAAGAGAAGACGACGCTGTCCTCGTCCGTACGGCTCATCGGCACTGAGGGCATAGCCCAGCTCCGAGCCGATCCAGGTGACTCGATCAGCACGCATCGCTCCGAATCCGGTGAAGACGACTTCGACAGCCTGGCGTCCGTCGAAACGTGCTGCTGCCGTCTCGTCATTCATGCTCGTACCTCACCCGCCACCGGTGCTGTCCTGGTCTTTCGTGCTTCCCTTTTTCCACGCGTTCTCCAGAGCAACCAACATGAGTCCGCCACCACCGGGAAGCCCCAGCTCCATGGCCTGACGACGGTTTGTCGGCTTGAAGTTCTCGAACACGGATGGATCTCCGAACAGCCCTGCCCAGGAGTCAACCAGTCCGAAGTTGGAGGCTGCGTCCGCCGCACGACTCTTGAAGATTGCGGTGCCCAGTTTTCCTCCGACGCGAACGGCGCCACCGAACGGGATCGTGCCCAACCCGTCTTGTATCAACGTCCGGTTCGACACCACGTCTTCGCCGCCCGCCATACGAGCGGTGCCGTGCAGCACGAGCGCCCCTGCCGCGAAACCGGACGATACGACCTCCATGCCGGCAGTCAGCGGTACGAGAACGATCTCGGAGGGAGGGAAGACGAGGCCGAGAGCAGCGATGCCTACTCCGGCGGCGCCGATGACGGCACTGACCGTAGACAGGACGTCACCGACAGCGGCGATGGCATTGGCGTGGTTCTTCACCCAATCCCACGCCTGATGGGCGAGAAGGGAATTGGCCTCGGCCAGTGATTTTACGGCGTCGCCGATTCGGTCCAGCAAGCCTGGTTCGTCGGGGGCTGCTTCGGAGGCTTTGCGGACGGCCTCTGCGATCTTTTCCCCAGCCTCGTCATGCTGGTGCTTGAGCCGCTTCGCGTCCTCGATGAGCGTGTTGAGAGCGCTCCTGGCAGCATCAAGCTCTTTTACCGCCTGGTTCAGCCGCCGCTCGGCACTGTGCAGCTCTTCATCGGTGTCGAATGTCTGCCCTGCCAGCCCCAGGCTCGGGTTCTCCTCTGCGTCCCGCACATGCGAACGGGCGGTTACCGCACGGGCCTCCAGGTCCGCTGACCGGGACTTCATGCTCGACAGCTTCGCGGACCACTCATTGAGCTGGTAACCGCAGTCATAGAAGCTTTGAGTCGCAGAGTCGACGAGCTTCGGCAGTTCTTTCACCTTAGCGGAAAATGCGTCCGCGGCAAGTCCGCTCCACTTGTCTCCGCCACGAGTAATGGAATTCAGGGTCTGCCAGACCGAACTCAAGTTTCGGTGCGCCTCAAACGACTGATCCGCGAGTGCTCGCACCGCCGATAGGCTGCCGGGGGCTGGATCGAACCCGAGTCCTGGAAACCCTGCCGCCTCGGAAGGTATCTTGCCGCCGCCGCTCATGGATTCCCTTACCCGAAGACTCGCGATGCAGAAGTGGATGTCGAATGCGTCGGGGACGGAGCAGGGGAAACAATTCCCTCACTTCCCTTTGAGAGCGCCTGCTGAATTCCCGTCTCGCACGCCCGGTAGGATTCTGCAGTTGCATCTATTGATCCGCGTATGGAGTTCGCCAGATCCGCGATCTGACCGATGCCGTACTTCCACTTCGACTGGAAGTCTGAACAGGCGGAGTCCAAAGAGTCATGCCCTAGCTGCCCTGCGGTAGCCTGATCCATCTTGCGCGTCACGGCCTGCATTCCGGTGACGCTCTCGTCGAGCTTCCGCGAGATGGAGCCGAGTTCATGCACATCGACTTTGAAAGTCCCCGGCAAGAGAGCCCTCCCTTTTTCTCCTGCACCTACCTGCCATACGGGCTCAGCAGCCTAACAGTGACAAGATCCCGGCCCGGCGGAGAGGGTGGAACCATTACCCCGCCTTAACAGGGACAGCGGCACGATGGGGGCGTGGCCATAACGCCGGGCGGCACCGGAAACAAGGGCCAGGAGGCCATGGGCCTACCACCAGCCTGGCCCCAGGCAAAGCCAAATGGCCACCGCGACATGGCATTGTCGTGCCGACATCAGGACGTGGCGGAGCGGAATAACGAAGAGCGGCTGTTAGGGTGAGCTTCACCCCAACAGCCGCTCCACGGTCGTAACTATGCGGTTCAGTAGCGCCAATCGCCCATAGTTGCCAGAACCCGAGCCCGAGCCTCCACAACCGCGAACCGCGCCTCCCGCTCCCCCTCATGAACGTGAGCTGCCTGGTTAGTAGCCTGCCCCGGCCACTTCCGGTACAGCAGGCCCGTCTCAGCGGAGAAGTGCCCGCGGCTGACCGCGCTCAGCGCCATCAGCAGGCCCGTGTCCTCGCTCGCCGGCAGGGCCATCCAGCCGCCCAGCGCCAGGAGCAAGTCACGGCGCATGAAGAGGGTCGCCGGGTGGACCTGGGCGCGGTAGTTGTGGGCCTTCCAGTGCTGGAGGACTGCGCCGCGTTCGATCGGCCCCTTTGGCGGGTCCTGGTCGAAGCCGACGGTGGAGCCGTCGGGGAGGAGGTCCAGTACGCGGGAGGTGGCCCAGCCGAGCGTCGAGTCGGACGTGAGGGCCTGGAGGTCGCGTGCCAGGGCGCCCGGGGTCAGCATGTCGTCGGCGTCCAGGACCTTGACGTACTCGCCCTCGGCGCGGGACAGGCCCAGAGTGCGTGCGACCGCGGCGCGGCCCTGTCGGCCCTGGCCGAAGGAGATGCGCTGGTCGTCGGGCAGGTGGGGCGTTACGGCATCGGTCTCGCCGTCTTCCTGGATCACCCACTGCCAGTCCCAGCCGTCCGGCAGCTGCTGCTCGGTCAGCGACTTGTACGCGTCGGCCAGGTACTTCGCGGCCGGCGGGTGGACGGCCGTGATCACTGTGATGAGGTTCGTCATCGTCACCACCGGTCCAGTCGGGTCGTGAACACCAGCTCGGTGCGGTCGCCGGGCATGATCACGTCGGAGACGTCCACCACCCGTCCCTCGGTGTCGATGGAGATCTTGCGGAGCACGATCACGGAGACGCCCTTCTGGAGGCCGAGCTCCTCGGCCTCCTCTGCTGTCGGAGGCCGGGCCGTTATCCGCTCGACGATGTGGTCGACCTCGATGCCGATGGTGTGCAGTTGGCTCTGCGTGCCACCCGGCCACGGCTCGTTGGACTCGTCGAGGAGGTCCGGGTTGGCCGCCACCACGTCGTGGACGAGGTGCGAGCACACGAGGCTGAAGGCCGCGTCTTCGTCGCGGGGGTAGGTGCGGTAGACGCGTTCGAGCAGCCGGGTGCCTACGGGGACGGCGAAGGCGGCGGCCAGGTCCTCGTCGGCCTTCGTTTCGCGGTACTGGGCCTTGAAGACGAGATCGGAGACGGTGAGTCCAGTGTCGTGCTCGGTGGCGCCGGTCTGCTCGCGCTCGTTCCGCGCCGCGCGCGCCCGGTCCTTCTCCCACTGGTGACGCTCGTTGGTGCGCTCCACACGCGGCGGCGGCTTACGGACGAAGTTGCCGACCCCGTGCCGCTTGTCGATCAACCCCTCGGCCAGCAGTTCACCCAGCGCGTCGCGCATCGTCGGCACGCTGGTCTTGTACTGCTTCGCGAGTGTGGTCTCCGCCGGCAGACGCTCTCCCGGCTTCAGCTGGCCTGCGCGGATGTGCTGACGCAGTTCGTCAGCGATCCGCTCGTACTTCTTGGCCATGTGGTGCTCACCGTCCCTGATCGTTGGACGGTTTCAGCATAAGTCCTCAAGAGGAGTTGACGACATGTGGAGGGCAAGAGGCCTTAAAAGCCTGTTGTGTCGCTCGCCCATGCCTGCTTGCACCGGCAGAACTGCGCAAACCCGCAGTGCGCGCCCGGAGATCTCCGTGAAAGGGGGTCGAAGGAAGCGTCCGATATTTGCGCTTCGGAAGCAGTAGGAGGAGCAGGAGCGCGAGCGCCAGGTGAAGGGGAGGGGTGGGAGGGCAAGGGGTATGTCTCTGCCCAGCCGGCCGGTGGGCCGCTCAATCCGAACACTGATTTCCACTGGTGGAAGCGACTGCTGGAGGACGCGGGTGTACGGGATGGACGGCTTCATGACGCTCGTCACGCGGCCGGCATCGTCCTCCTTCTGCTGGGAGTCCCGGACGTGATCGTTGACGCGATCATGAGCTGGGAGCCGGGCGGCTCGGCCCGGATGCGGGCTCGGTACATGTACGTGACGGGCCCGCTCCTGAAGCAGGTCGCCAATCAGGTCGGGGATGCGCTCTGGGGCGGGCCCGGGTCGGAGCGCGAGGGTGGCGGGAGAGACGGCCGCTCGGGAGGCGCCTCAGCGGTCAACTGAGACGGAAACTGAGGCGGAACGCGACGAAGGCCCCCACCGCGGACGGTAGGGGCCTTCGACGTAGTGCCCGGTGAGGCACTGGCGGAGGATACGAGATTCGAACTCGTGAGGGGTTGCCCCCAACACGCTTTCCAAGCGTGCGCCCTAGGCCACTAGGCGAATCCTCCGCCGCAAACAATACAAGACGTTGAGGGGTGCTCGCGAACACGGTCGGGTGGCGGGGGTGGGGGAGTGATCTTGGGGTGGGGCGGGGTCGTGTGTTGGGCGGGGGATCCGCTAGTGTTGGGCGCAGCCCCTCACGTGGCGCTATCTCACCGAACTCCCCCAGGGCCGGAAGGCAGCAAGGGTAAGTGAGCTCTGGCGGGTGCGTGGGGGGCGTTTGCGTTTCGGGGATCGGGGGCGGCCCGGTTGTCAGTGGGGGCCGATATCGTCGTATGCGTGTCGTCCCTTGCGCTGTACCGCCGCTACCGTCCCGAGACCTTCGCTCAGGTCATCGGGCAAGAGCACGTGACCGATCCGCTGCAGCAGGCCCTGCGTAACAACAGGGTCAACCACGCGTATCTGTTCAGTGGCCCGCGTGGCTGCGGCAAGACGACCAGTGCGCGGATCCTGGCGCGCTGTCTGAACTGTGAGCAAGGTCCCACTCCCGACCCGTGCGGGGAGTGCCAGTCGTGCGTGGATCTCGCCCGGAACGGGCGGGGGAGCATCGATGTGATCGAGATCGACGCCGCCTCGCACGGTGGTGTGGACGACGCGCGTGAGCTGCGGGAGAAGGCGTTCTTCGGGCCGGCCAGCAGCCGGTACAAGATCTACATCATCGACGAGGCCCACATGGTCACGTCGGCGGGCTTCAACGCGCTGCTCAAGGTGGTCGAGGAGCCGCCGGAGCATCTGAAGTTCATTTTCGCGACGACCGAGCCCGAGAAGGTCATCGGGACGATTCGGTCGCGTACGCACCACTATCCGTTCCGGCTGGTGCCGCCGGGGACCCTGCGCGAGTACCTGGGCGAGGTGTGCGGGCAGGAGGACATTCCGGTCGACGAGGGCGTGCTGCCGCTGGTCGTGCGGGCCGGGGCCGGGTCCGTGCGGGACTCGATGTCGGTGATGGACCAGCTGCTCGCCGGGGCGGGCGACGCCGGTGTGACATATGCCATGGCCACGGCTCTGCTCGGGTACACCGACGGGTCGCTGCTGGACTCGATCGTGGAGGCGTTCGCGGCGGGGGACGGCGCGGCGGCCTTCGAGGTCGTGGACCAGGTCATCGAGGGCGGCAACGACCCGCGGCGGTTCGTCGCCGACCTGCTGGAGCGGCTGCGGGACCTGGTGATCCTGGCGGCGGTGCCGGACGCGGCGGAGAAGGGCCTGATCGACGCGCCCGCCGACGTGGTGGAGCGGATGCAGGCCCAGGCTTCGGTGTTCGGGGGAGCTGAACTGGCGCGGGCCGCCGATCTGGTCAATGCGGGGCTGACGGAGATGCGGGGGGCCACATCGCCGCGGCTCCAGCTGGAGCTGATCTGTGCGCGGGTGCTGCTGCCTGCGGCGTACGACGACGAGCGCTCGGTTCAGGCACGCCTGGACCGTCTGGAGCGCGGCGCGAGCACGGCCGGGCTGGGCCTCGGCGGGCCGGTGGCGACCAGCGGGGTCGGCGGGCCCGCGGTCGAGTACGTACCGGGGCCGGGGAGCCATGCGGTCGCGCCGCCGGCCGGGCCGCCGGCGGGCCCGGCAGGCCCCGCCGCGGCGCGTGCCGCGGTGCGGGGGACGAGTTCCGGAGCCGGAGCGGTAGCCGGGGCGGGTGCGGGGGCGCCTTCCGAGGCTGCCGCGCCGGTCGCGCCGGCCGCGCCTGCCCCTTCCGCAGGACAGCGGGAGTCGGCAGGGCCGCGGGAGTCGGCGCCTGCGGGTGCTCCCGAGGCCGCCTCCGCGCCTGGCGCCTGGCCGGCAGCCGGACCGGGCATGGGTACGAATGCCGGTGCCGGTGCCGGTGCCGGTGCTGGTGCGGGGCAGTCGCAGCCTGGGGCTTGGCCTGGGCAGGGCGGCGGCGCCGGACAGCGGCCGGGGGCCTGGCCGGGGCAGGAGACCCAGGGCGGTGCGGCCGCGCGCCAGCCCGGTGGGTGGCCTTCGGCTGCGGCCCCGGGGCAGGGCGCCCCTGGTGGTGGCGGTGGCGGTGGCGGGGCGCCGTCCGCGCCGGCGCAGTCCGTACCCGTACAGCAGCCCCAGCAGTCGCAGCAGCAGCCTCAGCAGTCGCAGCAGCCCCAGCAGGGCGGCGGAATGGCGCAGGGGGCCGCTCAGGTGCGGCAGATGTGGCCGGAGATCCTTGAGGCCGTGAAGGGGCGGCGCCGCTTCACCTGGATCCTGCTCAGCCAGAATGCGCAGGTCGCCGGGTTCGACGGCACGACGCTGCAAATCGGTTTCCCGAACGCCGGGGCGCGGGACAGCTTCGCCAACGGCGGCAGTGAGGACGTGCTGCGGCAGGCGCTGGCCGAGAAGTTCAACGTGCAGTGGAAGGTCGAGGCGATCGTCGACCCGTCCGGGGGCGCCAATCCTCCCGGCGGTGGCGGTTCCGGCGGCGGCGCGCCGCAGGGCGGCTTCGGCGGCGGCTTCGCTGGCAACAGCGGCGGCGGTGGTTTCGGCGGTGCCTCCGGGGCTCCGTCGCAGGCCGGCGGTGCGGCCGGTGGCCAGGGGGCCCAGGGCGGCCCCTCCGGAGGCGCCGGCGGGTACGACGGCGGTTCCGGGTACGAAGCCGGTGGCGGCGCTACGGGTGGCGGCGGCCAGGGCGCACAGGCGGCGCGGCAGGCGGTGGCGCCGGCAGGGTCCTCCAGCGGCGGCTACGCGGCCTCCGGTGGCGGCTACGCGGGCTCCGGGAGCGCCGGAGGCAGCGGGAGCGGCGGATCGTACGGATCCGGTGCTTCGGGTGGCCCGGGCGGCGCGGCGGCGGGGGCCGGGTACCGGGAGCCGGAGCCCTCGTCGGTGTCGATAGAGGACGACATGCCGGCCGAGGACGACCCTGACCTGGTCGATTCCGCGCTGAGCGGCCACGACCTGATCGTCCGCGAGCTGGGGGCGACGGTGGTCGAGGAGTTCAACAACGAGCACTGAGCGGGTGGCGCCGCGCCGGTGACCCGGCGCACACTCGTGCTCCTCCGTACGGCGTAGGGCGTAGCGCCGTTCGAGCACGTAGGCTCGGGCTACCGCACCAATCGTTGTCGTACGGCAGGAGTCACGTAGTGATCCCCGGTGGTCAGCCCAACATGCAGCAGCTGCTCCAGCAGGCCCAGAAGATGCAGCAGGATCTCGCGGCGGCCCAGCAGGAGCTGGCCGAAACCCCCGTCGAGGGTTCGGCGGGAGGGGGCCTGGTCAAGGCGACCGTGAACGGATCGGGCGAGCTCCAGGGGCTGGTCATCGACCCGAAGGCGGTGGACCCCGAGGCGGGCACCGCCGAGGAGAACGCCGAGACCCTCGCGGACCTCGTCCTGGCCGCCGTACGGGACGCGAACGCCAGCGCTCAGCAGCTCCAGCAGCAGAAGCTCGGCCCGCTCGCCCAGGGGCTGGGCGGCGGCGGAGGCATCCCCGGCCTCCCGTTCTGAGCCGGAGGGGCCGCGGAGCCGGCGGCAGAGCCGGCAACGGCTCCGGCGCCGGCTCCGGGAACGGCTCCGGCCCCGTGTCCGGGACCGCGGTTCCGTGGTTTCGGGGCCGAAGACTTAGAGGGATTGGTCTCCCATTTCGGGGAGGAGCCAACTAGCGTACGCAGCACGGCAGAAGAGAGAGAAGACGTTCCGTGTATGAAGGCGTGGTCCAGGATCTGATTGACGAGCTGGGCAGGCTGCCCGGCGTCGGTCCCAAGAGCGCGCAGCGGATCGCTTTCCACATTCTTCAGGCCGAGCCGACCGACGTACGCCGGCTCGCGAACGCGCTGATGGAGGTCAAGGCGAAGGTCCGGTTCTGCAGTGTGTGCGGCAATGTCGCGCAGGACGAGCAGTGCCGGGTCTGCCAGGACCCGCGCCGCGACCCGGCGGTCATCTGCGTCGTGGAGGAGCCCAAGGACGTCGTGGCGATCGAGCGGACGCGGGAGTTCCGCGGCCGCTACCACGTGCTCGGCGGGGCGATCAGCCCCATCGAGGGCGTGGGCCCCGACGATCTGCGGATACGGGAACTCCTGGCCAGGCTCGCGGACGGCACGATCACCGAGCTGATCCTGGCCACCGACCCGAACCTGGAGGGCGAGGCCACGGCCACGTACCTCGCGCGCATGGTCAAGCCGATGGGCCTGCGGGTGACGCGGCTGGCCAGCGGTCTGCCCGTCGGGGGTGATCTGGAGTATGCCGACGAGGTCACGCTCGGGCGGGCCTTCGAAGGGAGGAGACTTCTCGATGTCTGATGCCACGCTCCACAACGCAACGCAGGACCCGGACTCTTTCGCCGTACAGATCTCCGACTCGATCGAGAGCTTCATCGTCGCGGTCACCGAGGTCGCCAAGGGCGACGAGCCGGACAGCGCGGTGCCGTTCCTGCTGCTGGAGGTCTCCCAGCTGCTGCTGACCGGCGGCCGCCTGGGCGCGCACGAGGACATCGTGCCGGACGAGCGGTACGAGCCCGACGTCGGCCCGGAGCCGGACGTCGACGAGCTGCGCGAGCGCTTCGCGCGGCTGCTGGACCCGGTGGACGTGTACTCCGAGGTCTTCGACCCGTATGTGCCGCGCAGCGCGCCCGTCGCGTGCCGGATCTCCGACGACCTCGCGGACCTCATCACGGACCTGCGGCACGGCCTGGCGCACTACCGCGCCGGCCGGGTCAGCGAGGCGCTGTGGTGGTGGCAGTTCTCGTACCTGTCGAACTGGGGGCCGACGGCGAGCGCCGCGCTCCGCGCGTTGCAGTCGCTGGTCGCCCACGTACGCCTCGACCAGCCGCTGGACGAGCTGGACGGCCTGGACACGGACAGCGGCGCGGTGGACGGCGACGAGGAGCGGCTCGCCGAGGAGGCCGGCAAGGTCATGGCGGCGGAGATCGCCGGGCCGCTGGGGCTGCGCGAGGTCTGAGGCGGGGCTCGACGGGGTCCAGCGTGGCCGTACGAGGTCTGAGGCGGGGCCCACCGGGGCCGTACGAGGGGGCGCCGGGTCCCGTGTGACCTGGCTTACCTTTCCGTGTGCCCTTGTGAGAAGCGGGCATGTGCTGGCCGAGCGGGCGCAACGGCGCGCCCACGCCGGTCCACGACGATCGTGACGTGAGCGCTATGTCTCACCATGTGGTATTGGCGAGGCGGATTCCGCCTGCTCGTTAGACTGAGCCGACCGCAGTACCCCCATATCCGGGGGTCCGGGAGGAAACTCCCGAAGAGACAGTTGCGAGGAGCGCACGTGGGCCTTGTCGTGCAGAAGTACGGCGGCTCATCCGTTGCGGATGCCGAGGGCATCAAGCGCGTTGCCAAGCGAATCGTCGAGGCCAAGAAGAACGGCAACCAGGTGGTTGTGGTGGTCTCCGCGATGGGCGACACGACGGACGAGCTGATCGATCTCGCGCAGGAAGTGTCCCCGATGCCGTCGGGGCGCGAGTTCGACATGCTGCTGACCGCCGGAGAGCGGATCTCCATGGCCTTGCTGGCGATGGCGATCAAAAACCTCGGTCACGAGGCGCAGTCCTTCACCGGTAGCCAGGCCGGTGTCATCACCGACTCCGTGCACAACAAGGCACGGATCATCGATGTGACGCCGGGCCGCATCAAGACGTCCGTGGACGAGGGCAACATCGCCATCGTCGCCGGCTTCCAGGGCGTCTCGCAGGACAAGAAGGACATCACCACGCTGGGCCGGGGCGGCTCGGACACCACCGCCGTCGCGCTGGCCGCGGCGCTGGACGCGGATGTCTGCGAGATCTACACCGACGTGGACGGCGTCTTCACCGCCGACCCCCGGGTCGTGAAGAAGGCCCGGAAGATCGATTGGATCTCGTTCGAGGACATGCTGGAGCTGGCCAGCTCCGGTTCCAAGGTGCTGCTGCACCGCTGCGTCGAGTACGCACGTCGTTACAACATCCCGATCCACGTCCGCTCGTCCTTCTCCGGACTGCGCGGCACCTGGGTCAGCAACGAACCGCAAGGGGACCAGCCCATGGAGCAGGCGATCATCTCGGGCGTCGCGCACGACACCTCCGAGGCGAAGGTCACGGTCGTCGGCGTCCCGGACAAGCCGGGCGAGGCGGCGACGATCTTCCGCGCCATCGCGGACTCCGAAGTCAACATCGACATGGTCGTGCAGAACGTGTCGGCCGCCGCGACGGGGCTGACCGACATCTCCTTCACGCTGCCGAAGGACGAGGGCCGCAAGGCCATCGCGGCGCTGGAGAAGACCAAGCCGTCGGTCGGCTTCGACTCGCTGCGTTACGACGACCAGATCGCCAAGATCTCGCTGGTCGGCGCGGGCATGAAGACCAACCCCGGCGTGACGGCGACCTTCTTCGAGGCGCTGTCCAACGCGGGCGTGAACATCGAGCTGATCTCGACATCCGAGATCCGCATCTCGGTTGTCACCCGTGCGGACGACGTCAAGGAGGCCGTGCAGGCCGTACACAGCGCCTTCGGTCTCGACAGCGAGAGCGACGAGGCCGTGGTGTACGGCGGCACCGGTCGATGACGACCCCCTTCTCGGGTACGGCTACGGGCCGCGCGGGTGACCGCGCGGCCCGTAAGCCGCATCTGGCCGTCGTCGGCGCCACCGGCGCGGTCGGCTCGGTCCTGCTCGGCATCCTCTCCGAGCGGGCCGACGTCTGGGGCGAGATCCGGCTCATCGCCGCCCCGAGCTCTCAGCTGCGTTCGGGCAGGGGGGACTCCCACTCCCGTTCGGCCGGCCGCAAGCTGACCGTGCGGGGCGAGGAGGTCGAGGTCCTCGCGCTGAGCGAGGAGGTCTTCGACGGCATCGACATCGCGATGTTCGACGTACCGGACGAGGTCGCCGTGCAGTGGGCGCCGGTCGCCGCGGCCAAGGGCGTGGTGGTCGTGGACAACTCCGCCGCGTTCCGGCTGGACCCGGACGTGCCGCTGGTGGTCCCCGAGGTCAACGCGCACGCGGCGCGGGTGCGCCCGCGCGGCATCGTCGCCAACCCGAACTGCACCACCCTGTCGATGATCGTCGCGCTGGGCGCGCTGCACGCCGAGTACGGGCTGAGCGAACTGGTCGTCTCCTCGTACCAGGCCGCCTCGGAGGCGGGCACGGCGGGCGTCGACACGCTGCGGTCCCAGCTCGCCGCGGTCTCCGGTACGGAACTGGGCACCACGCCCGGCGACGTGCGGCGGGCCATGGGCGACACGCTCGGGCCGTTCCCGGCGCCGGTCGCGCTCAACGTCGTGCCGTGGGCCGGGTCCCTCCAGGAGGACGGCTGGTCCTCGGAGGAGCTCAAGGTACGCAACGAGTCGCGCAAGATCCTGGGGCTGCCCGCCTTGCGGGTCAGCGTGACCTGCGTACGGGTGCCGGTGATCACGGCGCACTCGCTGGCCGTGCACGCGCGCTTCGAGAACGAGGTCACGGTTGCCGGGGCGCACGAGATCCTGGCGTCCGCGCCGGGCGTCGTGGTCTGCGACGATCCGGAGGCGGGCGAGTTCCCCACGCCTGCCGACGTGGTCGGTACGGACCCGACGTGGGTCGGGCGGGTGCGGCGGTCCCTGGACGATCCCAGGGCGCTGGAGCTCTTCGTGTGCGGGGACAACCTGCGCAAGGGCGCGGCGTTGAACACCGCGCAGATCGCCGAAGTGATCGCGGCGGACATGGCGGCGTAACCGGCGGCGGGGCGCCGTGGCCGGTAGTCGCCGCCCGGTGGCCGGGAAGCGTCGTTCCCCGCGGCGATGTTGCATTTCACGACGGGCTCTGCCCCGATTGGTGCTGTCGCTGATCCGCACAGGAGATACCTTGAGTGGAGTGTGAAGGTCCTGTGAGCGGATCGTTGGTCCAAACCACTTGAACTGGTCCGACGGTGTGTTCGACTATTCGCTCCCCCCTTGCTGCAACCGGCAGTTGGGTGGGGGGCGTCTCTGTGGCCGCCCCTCAAGGGCATCCATGGACCTGCGGGACAAATGGGGTATTGGGGAAGAGCTGGTACGCATGAGGGCATTCGACTCGCCATCAAAAGCGGTGTCTTACGCGTACAACCCTGATGGGGGGAAACGTGTCCAACAGGCGTGGCAGAGGTACTCGGGATCACGATCGCCCCAGGGGGCTCCGGTGGCGCAGCGGTGCGCCCGTTGCGGCCCCGCATGCCCGGAGGCATGCCGGTGATCGCCCCGTGGCCCGCCGCGCAGCCCGCGCAGATCTCCTCCCAGCGTGGGGATACTGACGACGCGATGGCTGCGGGCACGACTGTCGACCATCTCACCGAGACCTACCGCGCGCACTACCGTTCGCTCCTGGGACTGGCCGCGCTGCTCCTCGACGACACCGCCTCGTGCGAGGACGTCGTCCAGGAAGCCTTCATCCGGGTGCACTCCGCCCGCGGGCGGGTGCGTGATCCCGAAAAGACCCTCGCCTATCTGCGCCAGACAGTCGTCAATCTCTCCCGTTCCGCCCTGCGCCGCCGCATCCTCGGGCTCAAGCTGCTCTCCAAGCCGATGCCCGACATGGCGAGCGCCGAGGAAGGCGCGTACGACCTGCTGGAGCGCGATCAGCTGATCAAGGCGATGCGGGGGCTGCAGCGCCGGCAGCGCGAGGTCCTGGTGCTGCGCTACTTCGCGGACATGACAGAGGCCCAGGTCGCCGAGACGTTGGGGATATCGCTCGGTTCGGTGAAGGCGTACGGCTCTCGGGGTATCGCGGCGCTGCGCGTCGCCATGGAGGCTCCCGCATGAGTGGCAAGCAGTTCGGCCCGTACGACCCGCAGGACCCGCACGACCCGCAGGCCCCACGTAACGCCGAGAACCCGCAGCGACCGCACCAGCAGGGAGAACAGCAAAACCCGGAGGAACGCCGCAACGCCGGCCAGGGCGACGACGGCCTCGGCCACGCCGGCCCCGGCTTCGGCGGTCCCGGCATGGGTGGCTCCGGTATGGGTGGCTCCGGCGCGAGCGGCTCCGGCGTGGGCGAGGACGAGCTGCGGCGGCTGCTCAGGTCCGCCGTCGGCGACCTGGAACCCGCCCCCGACTCGCTCGACCAGCTGCGCCGCGCGGTACCGGCCCGGCGCCGCCGGCGTCGGCACGCCGTGGTCGGCGCGATCGCGGCCGTCCTGCTCGGCGGCACCTCCATCCCCGCGATGGTGCAGGTGGCCGACTTCGCCGACGGCCCCGAGGACCGGCCCGCCAACGCCGCCAGTACGCAGCGCACACCGGGCGGCACCTCGGGCGAGCACGGCGAGGGCACGGAGCGCAGCGGCAAGCCGCCGTCCGGCCACGGCGGCAAGAAGTCCGACGAGGGCAAGACCGCAGGGCCGGGCAAGGAACCGGGCAAGAACGGCAAGCCGCCGGGCGCCGGGGGCACCACCCCCGACCCGTCCGGGACGATGGACGTCACCTCGCCCGCCTGCTCGCGCGCACAGCTTGGCAACGGTGTCAGCTCGGTCGGCCCCGCCGACTCCAAGGGCCGCGTCTACGGCTCGTTCCGGGTGGTGAACACCTCCGACACCGCGTGTTCGGTCGAGGGTGGTGGCGAGGTGGGCGTGGTCCCCCAGGGCGGCACGAGCAGCTCGAAGGTCCCCGTCGTCGACCACACGGCAGGCGACGACGCCCCCGGCCTGCCCGACCCGATCACCACGCCGGAGAACCTGGTGCTCAAGCCGGGCCAGGCGTACGAGGTCAAGTTCGCGTGGGTCCCGGCGGCGGGCGGCGGTGCCTCCGGCTGCGCCGGACCCGGCACCACGCCGACACCGGCCCCGCCGAAGAACCCCGGCGAGTCCCCCGGCTCCTCCTCGTCGTCCTCCGGCGAGGGCGTCGCGAGCACCACGGGCGGCGGCCAGGCCGGCGGCAACGAAGGGTCGCCCGGCAACGGCGGCTCCAAGCCGTCGGGCGGCGGCGTGGTCCTCAACCACACCCCGGAGGCCGGGGAGCCCGCGGCGGCCGACGTCAAGATCCCGGACGCCTGCGCCGGAACGGTCTACCGGACCGGGGCGCTGCCGGCCCAGTAGCGCCCGGCGGCCCATTGGCGGCCCACCGGCGGCCCACTGCCCGGGCGGCCGGGCCGCGCCGGCGGGCGGTAGCGGACCGTGCCGTGGTGGGCCGGACCCTGGCGTGCCGTAGCGGACCGGGCCGTAGCGGACCGGGCTGTGGCGGGCCGGGCTGTGGCGGGAGCGGAACGGCCCCGCCGTCCGGGCCCGGTGGCGCTCCCCGTACCGTTGGCGATGTGTACCGATTCCTGCTGACCCCGCGGTGGTGGGGAATCAACGTGTTCGCCGTACTGGCGATTCCTTTCTGCGTCTTCATGGGCAGCTGGCAGCTGGGCCGCTTCGAGGACCGTGTCGACACGCACCACCAGCAGGAGGACCGGTCCGCCGAGGCGAAGGCCGCGACGCCCAGGCCGCTGGACGAGCTGCTGCCGGTGGACAAGGTCACCTCCGGCCGCCAGGCCACCGCGACCGGCCGCTACGACACCGCGCACCAGCTGCTCGTACCGGACCGCACCCTGGACGAGAAGCGTGGCTTCTACGTCCTGACGCTGCTGCGTACGGACGGCGGCAAGGCCCTCCCGGTCGTACGGGGCTGGCTGCCGGGCGACGCGGACGCGCGGGAGGCACGGGCCAAGGTGCCCGCGCCGCCGAGCGGCGAGGTGACCGTCACCGGTGCCCTGCAGGCGTCCGAGAATCAGGGCACGGACGGGGTCCACGCGGGCGGCGGCCTGCCGCAGGGGCAGCTCGGCATGATCAGCGCGGCGTCGCTGGTCAACATCGTGCCGTACGAGGTCTACGACGCCTGGGTCACCGTCACCGACGCGCAGGCCCCGCTGCGGGCCGTGCCGCCGGCGGCTGCGGAGGGCAGCGGGCTGGACTTGAAGGCGTTCCAGAACCTCGGCTACACCGGCGAATGGTTCGTCTTCGCCGGGTTCGTCCTCTTCATGTGGTTCCGGCTCTTCCGCCGCGAGGCGGAGGCGGCACGCGACGTGGCGCTGGGGCTGGTTCCGGAGGAGGAGACGGAGAAGGGGATGGAGAAGGAGAAGGAGACGGAGACGGACGGGGCCCGAGGGGAAGAAGAAGCAGGGACCGCGGGCCGGTCCGTATCGCAGCCCTGAGCCCCCACCCCGCTACCGGTCGCTGTCAGCCGCCACCAGCCACTACCTGCCGCTACCAGCCGCTACCAGTGAGTGGGGCGGCTCAGCGTCGGCGGCAGCTTCGTCGCCGCGTCGCCCTTGGCCGCGTTCAGCTGGGCCTGGGTGAGGAAGATGCTGCCGGTCAGGTCGGCGCCGCTCAGGTCGGCGTCGCGGAAGTCCACCCCGATCAGGTCGGCGGCACGCAGGTCGGCGCCCTTGAGGTCGGCGGCGATCAGATAGGCCCCGCGCAGATTCGCGCCCCGCAGGTCGGCCCCCTTGAGCCGGGCGCCCATCAGGTCGGCCCCCCGGTGGTTCTTCTTACGGCCGGGAACGCCAGCCCTGACCAGCTCGCTGGTACGCAGCAGCAGGGCGTTGACGTCCTGCCGTACGGCCGCGACGTCCACCTCGGCGAGCGCCTCCGCGCTGCCGCGGGTGAGCCGGTCGGTCTCCTTGAGCGCACGCCGGAGATCCTTGTGGATGGGGCGGGCGGGCGGCAGGGACAGCGCCTCGGTCAGGTACCAGAGCAGTTCGTGGAGCTGCCGCATGACGGGGAACACGTCGAACATCTGCCGCGCGGAACCCGGCGCGCCGCGCCAGTCCCGGCCGCCGAACGTGACCTGGGAGACCTTCTGCCCGGCACCGAAGCAGTCGAAGACCGTACAGCCGGAGAAGCCCTTGTCGCGGAGACGGGCGTGGATGCCGCAGCTGAAATCCTGCTGGAGGTTGCCGCACGGCTTGCCGGCGGGCTTGTCGACGGCGAAGTCGGCCGAGGCGGCGAAGGGCAGCGCGACGCAGCACAGCCCGAAGCAGCTGCCGCAGTCGGCCTGGAGGTCGAGACGGTCGCCGCCGGCCGACGGGACTTCCTGCTTCTGGGACACCGCGGACGCTCTCCTGCCGTAAGCCGTACGTGACGACGTCCATTCTCCCCGATGGGACGGGAGGCGGGGGAGGGGAGGTGGGGGGCAGGGCGGGGCCGGGGGCCGGGACGCGGCCGGGGCGGGGCCGGCCGGGGTGGGACCGGGTGGCGTGGGGGCGGGGGGCTGGGCCGGGCGGCTCTGGGGCCCCGGGCCCCCCCCCCCCCCCCCCCCCCCCCCCCCCCCCCCCCCCCCCCGGCCCGCGCCCCCCGCCCCCCCCCCCCCCCCCCCCCGCCCCCCCGCCGGGGGCCG